>JBMOOQ010000032.1:0-62052 GCA_049324435.1 Pseudomonadota bacterium | reverse complement strand
CGACATCGCGGCCGAGCTCGGCTTCGGTTATGCGTCGGTGTTCGTGACGCAGGCGCGCGCCAGGGAACTGAACGAGCAATTGCGCGAGCGCGCCTCGCAGTTCGGTCATACCATCCGGCCCGACCAACTTCCTCTCTTGACCTTCGTCTACGTCGCCGAAACCCAGGAGCAGGCCGAGAAGGAGTATATCCCGCATCTGCAGCGGTTCTTTGAGGATTACGCCCGCACCATTCCGCAATATCTCGCGCCTCCGGGCTACCTCTCGGTGGAGCAGCTGAAGGTGCGCGCCGCCACCGCCGACAAGATGCACGGCGGCTTCGACTTCAAGGCGATCTCGTCGTCGTTCTTCATTTCGGTCGGCACCCCGGACAAGGTGGCGAACGATATCGGCGAGTGGACCGTCAGGATGAAGACAAACCACATCAATAACGTGATGCATGTCGCCGACATGCCGCACTGGAAGACGGTGAAGAACATCACCTTGTTCGCGGAGGAGGTCATCCCGCGGCTGCGCGCCCGCGCCGCCTCGCCGCAACGCATGGCCGCTGAATAACCGCCGCTGAATAATGGGAATACGATAATGAGCAAATTCGAGCGTCAGACCCTCACCGTCGACGGGGTCAAGACCGTCGTCCACACAGCCGGCCATGGCGAACCGCTGGTGTTCTTTCACGGCGCCGGCACCGTCGATGGCTTCGACTTCGCCGAGCGCTGGACCGACCGGTTCCGGGTGATCGTTCCCTATCATCCGGGTTTCGGCGAATCCGGCGACGATCCGACCTTCACGACGATGCATGACTACGTCATGCACTATCTCGAATTGTTCGACATGCTGCGGCTCGATCGCTTCAATTTGGTCGGGCTGTCGATGGGCGGCTATCTTGCGGCGAAATTCGCGAGCGAACATGGCCACCGGGTGAAGAAGCTGACGCTGATCGCGCCGGCCGGTTTGATCGATCCGAAAAATCCGATGCTCGATATTCTCGCGGTGCCGGGCGAAGCGGTGCCGAGCTTGCTGGTCTCGGATTTCGAGGTGATCAAGAAGAAGCTGCCGGAAAAGCCCGATCTCGATTTCATGGGCGAGCGCTATCGCGAGGCCACCACGGTCGCGCGGCTGTTCTGGGAGCATCCGGGCGATCCGAAGTTCATGCGCTATCTGCACCGCATCAAGGTGCCGACCCAGATCATCTGGGGAGAGGAGGACAAGATCATCCCCGTCGGGCAGGCCGAAACCTGGCGGAAGTTCATCCCGAACGCCGACATCCAGGTCTATAAGGGCGCGGGCCATCTCGTGCATCTGGAGCGGCCGGAAGCGGTGGACGCGGTCGCACGCTTCATGAGTTGAGCCGGATCGGGCTTTGACCCGAAGAGCTTCGTGCTGTCGCGTCTGCCGGGGGTGCCCCTCAGCCGGCAGATATGGCGCGCTGCTCCGACGGCGTCAGGCCATAGCGTGATTTGAACGCGGCGGTGAAATGCGCGGCGCTGGCAAATCCGCAGCGCTGCGCGATGTCCGCAATGGCAAGCCGGCGATGACGCGGATCGGTCAGCAGACGGCAGGCCAGCGCGAGCCGCTGCTCCCAGATCCAGCGCGTCACGGTCCAGCCATCCTCGGCGAATAACCGGTTGAGGTGGCGCTGTGACAGGCCGACATGGCGCGCCACCATCGCCGCATCGAGTCTGCCGTCATCAAGACGCTCCGCAATGAAGGCCTCGGCGCGCAGACGGCGCACATAGGGCGACGCGCCGATGCGATCGAGATCGTGCGGCAGGGTCAGCAAAGCATGACAGAGTGCGTGCATCCTGTCCGCGATCCGGTCCGCCTCACTGATCAGCGGCTGTGCGACAAAGCCTTTCAGCATTCTTGCAAGCTCGCTGCCGAGCGCGCGTGCGCCCTGAACCGCCCCGTCGATCTTGATCGGCCGGTCGGGATTTAGCGCGCGGCCGATATCGGTCGCATGGGGCAAATCGACGATGAATTGCCGTGCCTGACTCGCATAGCCGCACAGATAAGGCTCCCAGGTCGGGTAGATCAGAATGTCGCCGGGCCGCGCCTCAATGCAGCGTCCTTTCTGATAGAGAAAAATGTCGCCCTCCGCGACGATCGCCACAAAAATCGACCGTCGCGGATAGCGGCGCAGCAGGTCCGGCGTGCGCTCGATGACATGGGCGTTTCCCGCAATATCCGCGAGCTTGAGGGTTCCCAGATCGAAATTGCGCTGGCGCGCATCGAGCCCTTGCTCGACATAGCTGCTGCAGCGCAGTCCGATCAGTTCGCTGCTGTTATACTCGTCCCAGAAGGCGAGCCGTTCGTGTGGCGGCACAGCGTCGGTGCAGGCTTCGCGATGCGGCACAATATGCGGACTGCTCATGGCGCCGGCCCTCCCTCGACCGCATGGATGTTTGCGATGCTAGCGGCGTCCTGTCTGCGCAAGCAAGTTGTCCGGTTTGCGATAACCTGTCGCGGCCGGATCGGATAAGGTCGCGCAACAAGAATAACGGGAGACGCCCATGCAAAAAATGTCGGACGAGTTTTGGCGCAGCATTCCGGCCATCAAGGATGTATTCAAGCCCGACGCCAAACCGGAGGTGCATATCGCCAACGCCGCCACGGACGACCGGCGCTATTACGTCCCTTTCACCGAAACCGTATCGTCGCGCCCGCTCTGGATTTCGCCCAGCCAGAACCGGTGGGCCGATATTCTGCGCGCCGATGGTCCCGGACTGGTCAATCGCCATTACCACCCGCACGAGGTGTTCGCCTACACGATTTCGGGCAAGTGGAGCTATCTTGAGCACGACTGGGTCGCGACCGCCGGAGATTTTGTCTACGAAACGCCGGGCGAAAGCCACACGCTGGTGGCGCATCACCATCCCGATCCGATGCTTGTGCATTTCAACGTCAAGGGACCGCTGATCTGGCTGGACGATCAGGGTAACTCCACCGGCCATTTCGACGTGCACGACTATATCGCTCTGGCACGGGCTCATTACGAAAAGGTCGGTCTGGGTTCGGGCTACGTTGACACGCTTTTCCGGTAATGTAGCCTTCGAGATCAAGCGGCATATCGCGGCACATGCCAGACGCAACAACGCCGCAGACAGGGAGGAACGACATTGCGCCGCGCATCGGCGCAGCGCCCGCCCGTTCAGGCCGGGCTTCCAATGAACCGGATCATCAATGCAATCCGGCAATAACGCATCAGCATGTACGGCGCGACAAAACGGCGGACACAGAATCCGGCGATGTCGCGCGCGAAACAACGGGAGGACACGATGGACAGGCGAACTTTCGTCACAGGCAGTGCTGCGCTAGCCGGCGCGGTGACGCTGCCCAAGGTCTATGCTCAGGCACAATCGGCGCCGGACAAAATCCGCTTCGGCTACGCGATTACCCAATCCGGACCGCTCGGTCCGGGCGCGGAATCGACCAGCGTCTCGCAATACAAGCTGTGGCAGAAGCGGGTGAACGACGACGGCGGCATCATGCTGAAGAAATTCGGCAAGAAGGTGCCGATCGAATTCGTCAGCTATGACGACCAAGGCAAGCCGGACGAATTGCTCAAGCTCACCGAACGCCTGATCCAGCAGGACAAGGTGGACATGATCCTGAGCCCCTACGCCAGCCACATGAATCTGGCTTCGGCCCCGATCACCAACAAATACGAATATCCGGTGATCTATACGACCGCGACCACCAACAAGACCTACACGCTCGGTCCGAAATGGCCGTACGCATTCTGGAACATCTCGCAGCCGACCGAATCCACCGAGCCGATCGCAAAGATGATCGGAGAGCTGAAGAAGAGCGGAAAGATCAAGGGCACGGCCGCGGTCATTCACCCCAATATCGAATACGGCGTCGAAATGAATGCCGCATTTCTGGAGGCGGCGAAAAAGAACGGTGTCGATGTCGTCTTCAACAAGGGCTATCCGTTCCCGGCATCGGACCTGCAGCCTCTGGTCCGCGAAGCGATGGCCGCGAACCCCGATGCACTGATCTGCATGAGCTATCCGCCGGAGACCTTCGCGCTTCCGGAACAATGCAAGATCGTCGGATTCAATCCGAAGATCATGTATCTGGCCATCGGCGGCGTGTTCCCCGGCCTCAAGGGCAAGTACGGCAATAACGTCAACGGCATTCTCGTCTATGGCGGGCTGAACCCGGACGAGCCCGGTATGGCGGAGTACAACAAGGCCCACCAGGCGATGTTCAACCGGCCGTCGGAAGCGGGCGCGATCAACGTCTATGGCGCGTTGCAGGTGACGCAGCAGGCGATCGAAACCGTCGGCGAGATCGATCGCAAGAAGATCCGCGACGTGATCGCCCGCGACAAGTTCAAGACGCTGTGGGGCGAACTCTCCTACAAGGATCAGCGCAACACCAATCCGTGGGCGGTCGGCCAGTGGCAGAACGGCGAGGTGGTCGGCATCTTCCCGGCGGAAAAAGCCGGGGCCCGTCAGCCCATCTTCCCGAAACCGGCCTGGTCCTGACCGGCGCCTCCACAAGCCGGGCCGGCCCGCCGCCGGCCCGGCTTTTCATGCGACCGCGGTAATCCTTCTGTGATCCTGTTCGAAGTCTTTCTCAACGGGCTGCTGCTGGGCGGGATGTATGGCCTCATCGCGCTTGGCCTGAACCTGCAATACGGCATCGCTCGCATTCTCAATCTGTCGTTCGGCGAGTTTTTTGTCGGCGGCGCATTCGTGGCGTTCTTCACCATCATGCTGTGGAAGCTCAATCCCTTTCTCAGCGTGTTTGTCAGTATCCCGATCGCCTTCGCGCTGAGCTGGCTGATCTATCAGTTCATGATGATCCCTTTGATCCGGCGCGCACCGGATCAGGATGCGCTTGACGCCGATGCCGTGCTGGTGACGTTCGGCCTGTTCTTCGTGTTTCAGGGGCTCGCGCTCGTCTACTGGTCAGGAGATCTGCGCGGCTACACCTACCTGTCGGTGCCGGTTCACATCTTCGGTGCTACCATCGCGCTGAACCGTCTCGTCGCCTTTCTCGGTGCCGTTACGCTCGCTTTGGCACTCTACGGCATTCTGCGCTACACGCGGGTTGGCGCGGCGCTTCGCGCCATCACCATCGATCCGGTCGCGGCCGGGCTGGTTGGTATCGACGTGAAAAAGCATTCGGCGCTGGTCTTTGCCGCCGGCGGCGCGCTCGCCGCGACTGCGGGCATGCTGGTCTCGACCTTCGTCTCGTTCAGCGCAACGTCGGGCGTCGAGTATACCCTGAAGGCACTGATCGTCGTGATCATGGCAGGCGTGGGACGCGTCACCGGCACGCTTGCCGCCGGCATCCTGCTTGGCGTGGTTGAGGCGCTTGGCGGTTATCTGATCGACCCGTCGCTGACGCTTGCCATCAACTTCGGACTGTTCATGCTGATCCTCCTGGTGCGGCCGACCGGATTGTTCACCCGTGCCTGATATCATCGACAAGAACCGGAAAACGCTTGCGATCTTCGCCACGGCTGCGGTCATCCTGGCGCTGCTGCCGGCGGTGACATCCGGCTACCTGATTTCGTTTCTGCTGCTGATGTTCGCCAATGTGGCTCTTGCCACAGCCTGGTCGTTCTTCTCGGGTGCGACGCGCTATATCTCGCTTGCGACCGCCGCCTTCTTCGGTATCGGCATCTACACGCTGGCCATCACCCACGTTTACATTCCGGTCGGCTTTGCGCTTCTGGCCGCAGCCGCGATCGGGTTTCTGGTTGCGGTCATCGTCGGACTGTCGACGCTGCGGCTGCGCGGCGTCTATTTCGTGGTCTTCACCTTCGGCCTGACGGAACTCGTTCACCAGATCATCAACACCTGGGAGATCAAGATCAACCGGACGGCGACGCGTTACATTTTCTCCGACGTATCGAACGTCACGATCTATTACATCCTGCTTGCTGTGGCGCTGATCACGGTCGTCGGCAGCTGGTATGTCAGCCAGTCGCGGCTCGGCTATGCGCTGCGCGCCATCGGCGAGGACGAAACCGTGGCGCGCCACACCGGCATCAACACCACTTGGGTCAAGGTGCTGTGCTTTGCGCTGTCCGCGTCGGCCATGGCGCTGGTCGGCGCGGTGCTGGCGTTGCGTTACCCTTACATCGACGCCAGCATCGCCTTCAACAATTCATGGTCGTTCCAGGTGCTGATCGCCGCATTGCTGGGAGGTGTAAGCCGCTATTGGGGACCGATGATCGGTGCAATCCCCCTTGTGCTGCTCTCGGAATTTCTCGCCGGCACCTTCCCGCATCATTTCAGCATCGCGCTCGGGTTGTGCTTCATCGTGATCGTGTATTTCATCCCGGGCGGCCTTGCGCCGCTGATCGAGCAGTACTGGCTCCAGCTGCGCGATCGTGTGCGCGCTAGACTTGCGGTGACCGCATGACCAGCCGGCACGAAGTCCTGTTGAGTATCACGGGTCTGCGCAAGGCCTTTGGCGGACTCGTTGCGGTGCGCGACATCTCGTTCGATATCAGGCGCGGCAGCATTGCCGGGCTGATCGGACCGAACGGGTCGGGCAAAACCACGGTGCTGAACCTGATTACCGCAGAGCTCTCCGCCGATGCCGGGTCGATCCGCTTCCGCGGCGAAGAATTGACCGGCCGTCGACCCTTCGAGGTCTGCCGCGCGCGGATCGCGCGCACCTTTCAGCTGGTGCGCGTGCTGCCAGGCATGACCGCGCTGGAGAACGTGATGCTCGGCCGCATGTTCGGGTCCGAGCCGGCAAGCCCTTCGACCGCCGCGCATGAGGCCGAAGCGCTGATTGCCCGTGTGGGGCTGGCCGGGCAGGCGCATATGTACGGCTCGCAGCTCACCTATATCGACCAGAAGCGGGTCGAGCTCGCGCGGGCGCTCGCCACGCATCCGGACCTGTTGTTGCTCGACGAGTGGCTCGCCGGACTTAACCCGACCGAATTGCAGGTCGGGATTGCGCTGATCCGTCAGATCAAGAACGATGGGATCACCGTCGTCATGATCGAGCATGTCATGGAGGCGATCCGCGCCTTGTGCGATACCTGCATCGTGATGAATGCCGGCGAGAAGATCGCCGAAGGCACGCCGGCCGCAGTGCTCTCGAACCCGCAGGTGATGCAGGCCTATCTCGGAACCGATGCGAAAACCGACATGGGAGCCGGCGATGCTGCGGCTTGAGCATGTCAGCGTGTCCTATGGCAAGCATGAGGCGCTGCATGACGTTTCGATCGAGATTCCGGCGGCGCGCACCACGGTGATCCTCGGCGCCAATGGCGCCGGCAAGACCACATTGCTCAAGACCATCGCCGGACTCGTGCAGCCAAAGCCCGGCAGCCGCATCCTGTTCGATGACAGGCCGATCCAGAACGAGCCGTCGCATCGCATCGTCTCGGCGGGTATTGCGTTGGTGCCGGAGGGCCGCCGCCTGTTCGGCGAGATGACGGTGCTGGATAATCTCAAGCTCGGCTCATACCCGGAGCGAGCGCGTGCCGATGAGGCGCGTCAGCTTGAGAAGCAGTTTGCGACATTTCCGCGGCTCGCGGAGCGCCGCAACCAGCTTGCCAAGACCATGAGCGGCGGCGAGCAGCAGATGCTTGCGATCGCGCGTGCATTGATGTCGGAGCCGAAATTCCTGCTGCTGGATGAGCCCTCGCTCGGCCTCTCGCCGCGGCTGATCAAGGAATTGTTCGCAACATTGCGCACCATCACGCAGGGCGGCCAGGCGGTGGTGCTGGTCGAGCAGAATGCACATCAGAGCCTGCAGCTCGCCGACATCGTCTATGTGCTGGAGAATGGCCGCATCCATTCGTCGGGCACGGCGGCGCAGATGCAGAAGGATGCGGCCATCGCGCGCGCCTATCTCGGACGAAGCACGGACACCGAGACCGCTGTTGTAGCGACTTCGCCTCAAAAAGCGGCAGAGCCGGTCGTGGCGGGAGGGTTTGTTAACCCATTCGCACGTAATATTGCGCCTGCGCGGGACGGTATGCGGCACTCGCCGGAGGGCGATGCCGATCTCATTCAAAGAGGCCAGACCATGGGCGGTTTCTACAACCCGTATGCACGGGCCGTGTCCTATGACTTCGCGCCGAAAAAGCCGGACGCTCCGGCGGGCGAGGCGGCAGCCCCCGCGTCCGAGCGCGGCGACGTGTCCGGCGGCTTTTCCAATCCTTACGCGCGCAGCGTGGAGAAGTAACAGGTCACGAACCTGTAGGGTGAGTTGGGCGCGCAGCGCCGCAACCTGCCAGATGACTTCGCTGCGAGTTCGAGGATGGGTTACGCGCCTTCGATGCTAACCCACCCTACGAACTGCGTGCAATCACGGCACCGCATACGGATTGCGGAATCCCCCGGATTGATTGCTGCTGGCGAAATCGCTGCCCGGGCTCCTGACGCTGTGAAGCTTCGCCGCGCCTTCCTGCTCGCGGGCAATCTTGGGCGACACCGAACCGGCGCTGCGAATCACGTGATAGCTGAGTTCGTCCGGATCCTTCAGATCCGGCACCTTCCAGCCGTCGAGATCGTATTCCGCCATGCATTGCTCGGCGAAGCCCTGCAGGTTCTTTGCCGTGCCGCCCGCCATCGCGCCGAACAGGACGTAACGGCGGATTTCCTCGGTCGAGCCGCCGTAATTGATCTCGTACAATTCGTGACGGCTGCCGAACTCCGAGCCGATCGCATCCCACAAAAGCTTCAGCAGCTTCACGCGGTGCTCGGCGTCATAGCCGTTCGACCCGCGCATGTACTTGTCGATATACGGACGGATCTCCGGATTCTTGAAGTCGCGCGCCGACGAGTTGAGATAGATGAGGCCGGACGCCACGGTTTGCTCAATGATGTATTTGACCTTGGTGTAGGCCATGGTTGAAACGATCTGATAGGCGCCGGCGGGCTCGATGTCCGGCAAAAGATAATCGCCGACCCACGGCTTCGGATTGCGCGCCATCGCCTCGGTCAGACCCCAGAACAGATTGCGCCAGACCAGCACCTCGCCGACATTGGCTTGCACGCCGCGGAAGTCCTTCGATCCGGTGGCCTCCACCGCCTTGAGCAAAAGGCCTGCGATAAAGTCGAGCTTCACCGCAAGCCGCGTGCAGCCGTGCAGCAGCGCGCGCGGCAGGAAACCGGTGCGCGGGAAGAAGTTGTTCGCCTTCTCGATATCGCCGTAGCAGAACACGTTCTCCCAGGGGATCAGCACCTTGTCGAGAATGAACACCGCGTCATTCTCGTCGATGCGGCTCGACAGCGGATAGTCGAACGGCGAGCCCATCGCGGTCGATGTCATTTCGTAGGAGGTGCGGCAGATCAGCTTCACGCCCGGCGCGTTGGTCGGGATCATGAAGATCGCGGCAAAGTTCTTGTCCTGCACCGGGATCAGCCCGTGATGCGCGACGAAGGTGTAGTTGGTTAGCGCCGAACCGGTCGCAACCACTTTGGCGCCCGATACGATGATGCCGGCGTCGGTTTCCTTCTCGACATGGCAGCACACGTCGCCAACCTCGTTCGGCGGACGGTTGCGGTCGACCGGCGGATGGATGATGGCGTGGTTCACGAACGGAACCCGCTCCTGGCAGAACTGGTACCAGCGCTTGGCGTTCTCCTGCCACGGATCGTAGAAGTCGGCATTGGCGCCGAGCGTGCCGAGGAATGCCGCCTTGTAGTCCGGGGCGCGGCCAAGCCAGCCATAGGTGATTTTGGCCCATTCCGCGATTGCATCGCGGCCTGCGACCGATTCTTCGACCGTCTTCGGCGCCTTGAAATAGGCCTGCGTCATCCCGCCATTGCCGGTATCGGTCGGCTGCAGCAGCTTGCCCTTGTGCTTGGGATCGTGCAGCGCGTCATACAGCCGGGCGATCATCCGGGCGGTATTGCGGAAGGCCGGATGCGTGGTGACGTCCTTGACCCGTTCCCCGTAGATGTAGACTTCCCGGTTGTCGCGCAGCGATTCCAGGAATTGCTCGCCATTCATAGGCGCCGTGGATTTGATCTTGCCGGTGGTGGCCGGATCGGCCGCAAAGGCCGTTCGGTCGTCGCGCAGCGCCGCCTGAGACATCTCGATAATCCTCCCAAAAGGCCGCGTTAATCGCGGCTCATGCGGCGTCGATTGCCTGATTGAAATCAAGCCTCTAGCCCATCGTCGCAATACGATATGGAAGCGGTTTTGCGATGGCAAGGGAGTGGCGCATCCCTGTAAACTGCCGGAACACGTTGCAAGTGTGGGCAAGAACCGCCACGAGTGAGCGCGACAAGGGTGCCGGCCGCATGACGATCACGGTTCGGTCGCTGACCGGCGGCCTGAATTCGATCACTCAATCCCCGTTTTGGATCACACGGGTCGCGCTCGGCGCCGTACTTCTGATCGTGTTCGTGGCCCTGGAGTGGCTCAGTTCGATCCACGAATTCATGAGCGTGCCGATCACGCCCTGGAATCCCGGGCTGGGTGTCGTGTTCGCCTTCATGCTGCTGCGCGGTCCACTCTACGGCCTTGTGCTGTTCGCCGGGATGATCGCAGCCGAACTGTTCGTGGTGCGGACCGACTTGCAATGGCCCGTCATCGCTGCGATCGCGGGTATCATCTCGCTGGTCTATGGCGCGGCGGCGATCGTGATCCGGCGGGCGCTGCATCTCGATGCCGGCCTTTATCATCTGCGCGATCTCATCGTGCTGTTGGGTGGCGGCATCGTCGCCGCCGTCGTGACATCGGCGCTGGTCGCGCTGCTGTTGCTGCTCGACCATCGCATCGCGCTGGACAACGTCCTGACGGCGGCAACCCCGCTTCTGCTTGGCGACATGATCGGCATTGCCGTCATGACGCCCCTGACGCTCCGAATCGTCATGCTGATGCAGGGGCGGGCGTTGCTCTCAGGCTATTCCCGTCCGCTTGCGCTTGAGGTAGCGCTGTACGCAGCGCTGAGCTGTATCGCCCTCTATGTCATTGTCAGCGGGCACAGCGACAGCGGTCTTCGCTTTTTTTATCTGCTGTTCGTGCCGGTCGTGATCGCTGCCGTCCGCCATGGCTTCGACGGCGCCTGCGTTGCACTAGCAGTCACCCAGTTTGCGCTGGTCGGGCTGATGCACTGGTTCGGCTACGACGCGCGGGCCTTCACCGACATGCAGACGCTGATGCTGGTGCTGACCGGCACCGGCTTGATCGTCGGCGCCGTTGTCAGCGAACGGCAGAGCGCGGACCGGCTGCGGCGGCTTGCGGAAGAGCGGCTGCGCGAAAAGGAGGCCGAGGCTGCCCAGGCCGCGCGGTTCAGCCTGGTCAGCGGCATGGCGTCTGCGCTCGCGCATGAGATCAATCAGCCAATGACGGCCGCACGCGCATTGGCGCGTTCCGCTCAACATCTCATCCAGGCAGAGAAGCCCGATCTGCCGCGCGCCAGCGGCAACATCGCCAATGCGATTGGCCAGATCGATCATGCCAGCGATGTGATGCGGCGTATGCGCGAGTTCCTGCGGCGCGGCCGTCCGCATGTGTCCAGTTTCGACGTGAGGACCATGATCGAAGATGCACTGACGCTCTCGCGTCCGGACGCGACGGCGCGCGGCATCGACATTGTGTCCGCTATTCCCGATGGCTTGCCAATGATTCATGGCGACCGGATTCAGGTTGAGCAGGTGGTGTTGAACCTGATCCGCAACGCCGCCGAGGCGATTTCCGGGGCCGGGCAGGTGGCCGGAGTGATCCGGATATCGGCTGCGCTTCTTGCCGCGCCGGCACGGATTGAGATTGCGGTCGGCGACAATGGGCCGGGCGTTCCGGAACATCTGGCGGACCGGATGTTCGAACCGATGATGACGTCCAAGACCGAAGGTCTCGGGCTGGGCCTCGCCATCAGCCAGACCATCATCGAGTCCCATGGCGGCCGGATCTGGCTGCAATCCGGCAGGCGCGGCGGGACCGAGTTCCGGTTCACGCTGCCGCTTGAACCGCCGCACAACCTCCAATAACAACGAGCACCTCCGAGCCCGCCGGTTATGACCGCCCCGACCATATTCGTTATCGACGATCAGCCCTCGGTCCGCGAGGCGATCGGCGAAATGCTGAGTGTCTTCGGTTTTGCCGTCGAGCTGTTCGACTCGGCCACATCGTTCCTCGACAAGGTTCGTGTCACGCGGCCGGGTTGTGTGGTCGCCGATGTCCGCATGCCCGGCATGGACGGCATCGCGCTGGTCGGCGAGATGGCCCGGCGTGCCATTGCCATTCCGGTTATCCTGATTTCAGGGCATGCCGATGTGCCGATGGCGGTAGCCGGGATCAAGGCGGGCGCCGACGATTTCATCGAGAAGCCGGTCGACGACGCCAAGCTTGTCGCTGCGATCAATCGCGCAATGGCGCGCGTGTTCGCTTCGCAGGACGCAACGAAGCTGAGCGATGAACTGATCCAGCGCTTCGAGCGGCTGACGCCGCGGCAGGCTGAGATTTTCGATCTTGTCGCGGGCGGGTACACCAGCCAGGCGATCGCAGCCAAACTCAATCTCTCGACCCGCACAGTCGAGAGTTATCGCGCCCAGATCATGGAAAAGATGCAGGCGGAAAGTGTTGCCGTCCTGGTGCGCCAGGCGATCCGGCTTGGACGGATCGAGCCGTAATTCCGGCGACCTCGGCGCGCCGGTGCCGCCCTAAATCCGTCACCGTATTAATACGTCCCGAACGATGCGGATGTACGATTCGCATCACCCCGCCTAGCGTGCGGCCAGAGGACGCGGGAGCTTGCTGCGCGTCCTCCGGAGCGGGGCATGAAGCGCGATTTTGCGCAGGGCAGGTCGGAACGCCCGACACGGCTGTCGTCGATCGATGTGCCGCTGGCGGCTGCCATTGCAGCATTGCCGGCGGTGGTCCTGGCCGCGCATCTTCCGCCACAGCTGTTGTTGCCGGCGATTGCAGCCGTCGCTTTCGCGACGGCTTTGACCGCGGCGGCATTCGGATTTTTGACCCGCACCGCGCGCACCGCCGCAACGGTCACGATCTGGGACTTTGCCGGCGGCTGCGTGCTGATCGGCATAGCTGCCGGTGCGTTCAGCGAGCCTGTTCAGGTTACGCAACTGCTAGGGATAGCTGCCGCGACCCCGTGATCTAGCTAACCCGCACTTCATCCAGGCCGGGCCCCTCTGGCGATCTGCAACAGGTCGCGATGTCGGACTGGAATTCCGCAAGGAATGGCCCCGCCAGGTTGGGATGAAAAAATCCCGCAATCGCCGACCGGACCATTCCGCAACAACAAGAGGAGTCTGGTCGTGTTCGACCTCATTACGCCTTCGGTTCTCAGTGCCTTCTTCCAGGTTATCATGATCGACCTGGTGCTGGCCGGCGACAACGCCATCGTCATCGGTCTCGCTGCAGCGGGCTTGCCCAAGGAGCAGCGGACGAAGGTCATTCTGATCGGCATCGGGGCCGCGACGCTGCTGCGTATCGTATTCGCGTTGCTGACCACCCAGCTCCTGCAGATCGTCGGGCTGCTGCTGGCTGGCGGCCTGCTGCTGCTCTGGGTCTGCTGGAAGATGTGGCGCGAACTGCGCACCCCGCACGAGGAGATCGTCGAGGCCGAGGAGGCGCTGAGCGGAGCCGACATCAATAAAGACGGCACTATCGCCGGCAAGGCGCCGCGCAAGACGTTCGGGCAGGCGGCGTGGCAGATCATTGTTGCCGACGTCTCCATGTCGCTCGACAACGTGCTCGCGGTGGCCGGTGCCGCGCGCGACCATCCCTATGTCCTGATTTTCGGCCTCGTCCTGTCGATCGCGCTGATGGGCGTCGCCGCGGGCTTCATCGCCAACCTGCTGCAGAAGCACCGCTGGATCGCCTATGTCGGTCTTGCCGTCATCCTCTATGTCGCGCTCGAAATGATCTATCGCGGCTTCAACGAGGTCCTGCCGTATGCCATGAACTTCATGGGCTGATCAGCCATCAGCACCCCGCGCCGCGCAGACGCCATGGAACCGCCATGCGCGCTGCGCGGTTGCGCAGCATTGCCCTGAAATGCCAATTTCCCGGCCCGTCAAGCTGAGGAAACGGCGTGGTATGGCGAACAAGAAAATTCTGATTGTCGGTGCGGGACTGGGCGGCCTGGCCGCGGCTCTATGCCTGACAAAGGCGGGTTTCGACGTCGAGATCTACGAACAGGCTCCGGCATTGGGCGAGGTCGGCGCGGGGATCCAGATGAGCGCCAACCCGATGCATGTGCTGCGCTATCTCGGACTCGAAGACGATATCCTCAGACTCGGTGTGCAGCCGGGAGCTTACGTCTTTCGGTTGCACGACACCGGCGAGGTGATTCAGGAATTTTCGCTCGCCGAAGAGCATCGCCGGCAGCATGGTGCGCCCTATGTGCAACTGCACCGGGCCGACCTTCACGATCTGCTCGCCACGGCGGCCGAGAAGGCCAAGCCAGGCGTGATCCGGCTCAATCGGCGGGCCACCGGCTTCACCGAGACTGGCCGCGGCGTGACCCTGCGCTTCGCCGACGGCAGCAGCGTCGAGGGCGATATCCTGATCGGAGCCGACGGACTGAAGTCCACCATCGCCCGGCAGATCGTCGGCGAAATTCCTGCAACCTATACCGGTGATGGAGCCTGGCGCATTACCGTGCCGGTCGAACGGCTGCCGAAGCCGTTCCTGCCCCAGGTCATGTCGGTGTTCATGGGTCCGGGCGGCCACGCGGTTTGCTACTATCTGCGCGGCGGTGCGCTGCTCAATTTCGTCGGCATCGTCGAAAAGGAACTGGCGTCCGAGGAATCCTGGACGCAGAAATTCCCGTGGGAAATGCTCAAGAAGGATTACGAGGGCTGGCATCCCGCGATCCAGACCATCATCGACGCCGCCGACCGCGACCAGTGCTATCGCTGGTCGCTGCATAACCGTCCGCCGGTGCGCAACTGGAGCACGCAGCGCGCCACCATCTTAGGCGATGCTGCGCATGCGACGCTGCCCTATCTCGCGCAGGGCGCTGCGATGGCGATCGAGGACGGCGCAGTGCTCGCGCGCGCCCTGCAGATGAAGGATAATATCGCAGACGCGCTCGATCTCTATCAGCGCAACCGGGTCGATCGCACCGCGCGCATCGTCGAAATCTCCACGCAGAACCGCCGTCTGTTCCATCTGCCGTCGCAGGAGGCGATCCGCGCTGAATTTTCGAAGCGAAACGAAGGTGAGAGCCGCAACAGCTGGCTCTATTCGTACAATCCGCTCACCGTGCCGCTGACATGACCGTTCGCGCGACGGCGGGGCTTATTCCCTACAAGCTGAGCCAGGCGGTCGGCGGCTCGGGCGTCGCCGCGGTCGACGTGATTGTGGTCGAACTGACCGACGCCGACGGCGCCACCGGGCTCGGCTTCTCCTATGTGCTCGGCGGCAATGGCGGTGTGGTGTTCAGGGCCGCGCAGGAGCAGGTCGCGCGCTTCGTCGACGGACAGATATTGCCGCCGCCGGCTGCGCTGTGGCGCAAGATCAATGCAAGCTTCAACCGCACCGGCGCAGGCCCCAATCTGGTTGCGCTCGCCGCGATCGATGTCGCGGCCTGGGATCTGCATGCGCGAAAGCGCGGCGTGCCGCTCGGTGTTGCGATGGGCGGCGAACTGCGCGCCGTGCCGGTCTATGGCAGCGGCGGATTCAATACCGTGCAGCCCCCGGAAGCCGCGGCGCAGGTTGCGGCGGAGCAGGCCGCACGCGGACTGACTGCGGTGAAGCCGCGTGTGAAGGGCATGCCGTCCGATGCGTCAGTGCTCACAGCCGTGCGCAAAGCGCTGCCGTCGCACGTGCAGATCATGGCCGACG
Source organism: Pseudomonadota bacterium (assembly GCA_049324435.1). Taxonomy (GTDB): domain Bacteria; phylum Pseudomonadota; class Alphaproteobacteria; order Rhizobiales; family Xanthobacteraceae; genus Pseudorhodoplanes. Next base: position 46,304 of record JBMOOQ010000032.1, on the reverse strand, counting down.
CCAACGAGAAATGCGACCTCACGCAGGCGCTGTGGCTGATGGCGCTCGCGCGCGAACATGGCCTTCTTTTCGTCGAGGAGCCGCTTCCCGCGCACGCGATCGAGGGTTATCGCAGGCTCGCCGCCGCAACAGGCGTTGCAATCGCCGCCGGCGAGCATCTGCAGACGCGCGCGAATTTTCTCCCGTTCGTGTCCGAGCGGATCGCAAGCGTGATCCAGCCCGACCTCGCGATGGTTGGCGGACTGACGCCGGTGCTGGAGATCGCGACTCTTGCCGAGGCGTTCGACGCGATCGTCTCTCCGCATTTCCTACCGGGGCTGTTCGCGCATGTCGCGGCGGCTGTACCCGCGCTGCGCTGGCTTGAGGAGTTTCCGCTATTGGAGCCTCTGTTCGACGGCTGGCCCGGCATCGATGCGAACGGTGCGATGATCGCACCCGCCGCACCGGGACATGGGCTTACATTGAGCCAGAGCTATCGCGGCACGATGATGCGGTAGCGGTCCAGGGCGTACGGCGCCGCTAGCTGCCGAGATACTTCAACGCGGCCGCCGAAATGACGATGAGGATGGCAACCGCAGCCAGCGACACGCCGGGCCGGTGATCGATGCTTCTGTACTTCATGTCCGCAACCGTCTCACTGAACAAACTGGGACGCCCGCGCTACGCCACCTGCGAGACGTAAGGACCATTGTCCCAAAGAGCCGCCTTCCTCAACCGCCGCCAGACGCAAACCCTTAAATCGTCCACACAAAATCCTGCGAGCCAGGAATCCCTGCCGGCCACACGTCCGGCGTGCTGCGTCAGCTGAATACAGCCCCGGCTGCGCATCGATGTGCGATGCCAGCCGCTCGGCCCGCCGCGGAGACTGCACGGCCGGCACTGGACAGCGACATGTCCGGCGGACGATGCGCGCGCCTTCCCGCGGTCTGTCCGCTCGGCTATCAATCGCGCCGCACACATATGACGGGCAAGCTTTCATGATCCTTCTCTCGAATGGCGGCACAAATATTCAGCGCGCTGCGGGGCCGTCCGACACGATTGCGGTTGGCACGGTGGACGGTGTTGCGATCCTCGCCCGCACCGGCAAGGGATGGATCGTCAAGCACCGCGCGCTGCAGGGCGTGTTCGTCAGCGCGGTCACGGCGCTTCCTGACGGCACGCTGTTTGCGGCGACGCGCGGTGTCGGCATCGCCCGCAGCACGGACGCCGGCATCACCTGGACATGGGTAAATAACGGCCTGTCGCATTACGAATTCTGGTCGGCGCGCGGCGGGACCTTGCAGGGCCGCGATGTGGTGTTCGCGGGCTCGCTGCCGGCGCATCTCTATGTCAGCGAGGACAAGGGCGAGACCTGGCGCGAATTGCCGGCGCTCCGCAAGGCCGACACCGTTGCACGCTGGACCTTTCCGCCGCCGCCGCGCGTCGGCCACATCAAGGATATCGTGATCGACGGCGACCGCCTCCTCGTCGGCATCGAGATCGGCGCGCTTCTGGTCTCGAACGATTTCGGCGAAAGCTTCGCCGATCTGAAGGTCGATCCCGATCCGCAGGAATGCGACATCCACCGTATCCTCGTCCATCCCGACCGGCCGGACCGCCTGATCGTCGCCAACGGCATTGTCGGCATGATGACGAGCGAGGACGGTGGCAAGACATGGCACAAAATTCCGATGCCGGCGGAGGCCGATTACCCGGATGCGATCGTGATCCATCCAGACAGGCCGGATCTTCTGTTCATGTCGGCCGGTGTCGGCTGGCCGCTGCACTGGTACGAGCGCGGCCGCGCGCGCGGCAAGATTTTCCGAAGCCCCGATGCCGGCAAGACCTGGCACCGCCTGCTCGGCGGTCTGCCGAACGGTCAGCGCGCGCTGTTCTCTGCACTCACGATTGAGGCATGGCCAGGCGGCTTTTCGCTCTATGCCGCTGATACCGACGGGCAGGTGTTCGAAAGCCGCGATGGCGGCGACACATGGACCATCATTGCGGATGTCGCACCGGTATCGAAGGGCGAGTTCTACAAGGGGCTGGTCCGCGATCGCGTCAAGCTTGCCGGTGTCGATGACATCGTCGCCAACGCCAAGGCCACCAAGCGCTGGGAGGATGCGGGGAAGAAGCTGTAGCGGGAGGGTTACAAAACCGGCACCTCCGGTCCTCTACAAAGCATCGCTTGCGCTCTATCATGGGCTGAATCGCGCGACACGGGATCGGGCCGCCTCATGAGAATGCTCCGGCGCCTGCTGCAGCGTCTGCTTGTTGTGGCCGTTGGCGCCGTCGCGATCTGGCTGATCGTCTTTGTCATTTTCGATTTCGCGGATCGCCGCCTGCCATGGGCGGTTGCGCTGGCCGTGACCTATGGCCTCGCCGCCTATGTGGTGCTGCCGCGTGCGATCCGGCTCGGGCTGCGCATTTTGCAGCGCGGCCGCGTGCCGAGCTACACGCTGACCGGCGACGGGCTTCCGGGCGACCCGGTCAATATCGCGCTGATCGGCACGAAGCGTCAGCTGCGCGAGGCCTTTGCCGCCATGGGCTGGTCGGAGGCCGATCCGCTCGATGTCAGAAGCTCGGTCAGGATGGTCCGCGCCTTTGTGCTGAAGGAGGCCTATCCCAACGCGCCGTTCAGCACGCTGTATCTGTTTGGACGCGGCCAGGACATCGGCTTCCAGCTTCCGATCGACAATAATCCGCGCAAGCGCCACCACGTGCGATTCTGGGGGCGCTCCGCGGCCCGCGCCGAACAGACGATCGATACGCCGGACTTCTGGTTCGGTACCGACCGCCCGGCGCCGGACGAAGAGGCGCTATGGGTCGGCGCTGCGACGAAGGATATCGGCTTCTCGCTGACGCGCCTGAGCTTCCAGATCACCCACGCCACCGACGACGACACCAACCAGGAGCGAGACTTCCTCGTGCAGGAGCTGCTCCGGCATGATGTCATCGCCAATGTTCGTTCGCACCGCTCTGGCGAGACGATCGGCAAGGTCAACAAGTATGTCACCGATGGCGAGATCGCGGTGGCGGATTTGAAGGTGTGATGAGGCGAGCGGAGGGGCGGCGCTCGGTCAGACCAATTCACGCCATCATGACCGTGACGGACGTTTTGGCGGAGAGGGAGGGATTCGAACCCCCGATACCCTTGCGAGTATGCCGCATTTCGAGTGCGGTGCTTTCAACCACTCAGCCACCTCTCCGCGGGGGCCGAACCGGGCGAAACCGCCCTCGGACGGGGCGTTACTTAGCCAAGGAGTCTTAACGAAACAAGGCCCGCCGGACGCCTCTCTGTGCCGCGCCCGGACCGGAAACCTGGTTCGGCGCCGCAAAAGCGGCGATTCAGTGCGAGGGGCCGGGCCCGGCGCTGATGATCCGCTCGCTGTAGACCTGGATATTCAGTCCGCAAATGCCGAAGCGCGCGAGATAGCCCATCAGGAAGTCGTTCACGCCCATCCGGTGCAGCGTCACCACGTCGCCCGCGAGCAGCGCGCGCTTTTCCTCCGGGGTGAGCCGGTAGCGGGCGATCGCGGCTTCGGGGTCGGTCTGCATCGCCTTGCGGAAGGCATGGTCCCGCAGGGTCTCGCGGCACAACCGGTCCAGTTCCAGAACGCTCATCGTGTCATCCCCGGATTTCGACGCTCACGCCAGCCGCCATCCGGCATAGGCGTGGCCGTTTTCCATCTGCTTGTCGAGAAAGTCGGGCTTGCGGTTGTCGGTGAAGGCCAGCATCGCGATCCAGTTCAGAAGCTCGCCGCCGACATTGCCGGCCGCATGCATGCGATCCTCGGTCGCGGCCGCGATCAGCCCGTCGGTGTCGCCTGCCGCGATGTAGCGGCAGACCTCGTGCACCCAATCCGGATCCGGCACGCCGTCGGTAAACCCGAGCCGGATGCGCGGGCCGAACACCTCCAGCGAGAAACTCCCGGTGCCGATGATCGCGACCCGGAGTTTCTCCGGGTAGCTTTCCAGCGTCCTGCGGATCTGCTTGCCGAGTTCGAAGCAGCGGCGCGCCGGCGGCAGCGGCGGCACATGTCCCGAGATGAAGAACGGGATCACCGGCCATTTCATGCCGGGATTGACGAAATGCAGCGGCACCATCACCGAATGGTCGCAGGAGAAGTCGCGCAGCGTGGCGATGTCGAAGCCCGCGCGCACGCCCTCGTCGCGGATGGCTTCCGCGAGCTTGGGCATCGAGGGCACGTCGTAGATCGTCATGCCGCCGCGCGGCTCGTCGTTCGGGCCGCGGAAGCCTTCGTCGATGCCGATGGCGAGAATCGGAAAGTTGTCGAAGAAGAAGGTGTTGTAGTGATCGGTGTCGAAGATCACGATCACGTCCGGCTTCGCGGCGGCAAGCGAGTCGCGCGCCTTGCCGAACATGAGGCCGGTCGGCGAGGACGGGCCTTCCTCCTCCACCTTGGACGGAAAGAACGGTGTATGCGGCAAGCCATACGCCGCGACGATCTGAGCCAAGTTTCTGTCTCCTCACGCTCTGCTCACGCCCTCGCCTGCAAAGGGAGGGTTGGGGGAGGGGGTCAGCAGAGCGACCGACCCCCCACCCGCCCGTCTTCGCTTCGCTTGACGGTCCACCTCCCCTTTTAGGGGCACGTCAAGAAAAGAACGTCTAGTTCCCCGTGATCCCTGCCGCCTTCACCAGCGCGGCATTGTCCTTGATCTCCTTGCTGATGAGCGCGCGGAAATCCGCCGAACTCAGCGTCATCGGGTCGGCGCCGAGCTTGGTCAGTTTCTCCTGCACACCCAGATTGGCGAGTGCCGCCGCGATCTCCTTGTGCAGCCGTTCGAGAATCGGCGCGGGCGTTTTGGCCGGTGCGAACACGCCGATCCAGAAATTATATTCCGAGTTCGGCAATCCGGCCTCGATCGTGGTCGGCACATTCGGCAGCGCCTTGCTGCGTTGTGACGAGGACACCGCGATCGCGGACAGCTTGCCGTCGTTGATCAGGCCGCGCGCCGGTGCAAGCGGCGTAAAGTAGAAGTCGATCCGGTCGGCGACGATTTCGCGCAGGGCTTCGGGCGCGCCCTTGAACGGCACATGCTGTGCCTTGGCATTCGCGGCAAGCAGGAACCGCTCGGCATTGACATGAGAGGCGCTGCCCGCACCGGCGCTTGCATAATTCAGCGCGCCGGGCTTTGCCCGCGCCGCATCGGCCACATCTTTCACCGACTTGTATTTCGACGGCGCGACCACCAGCACATTGGCGAGATTGGCGAGCGGGATCACCGCCGCGAAATCCTTTTCCGTATCGTAGGGCAGATTCGGGAAGGTCGATGGCGTGATGGTGTGCGACGACGAGTTGACCAGCAGCGTGTAGCCGTCCGGATCGGCCTTGGCCACGGCATTGGCACCGAGCGTGCCGCTTGCGCCGACGCGGTTGTCGATGACGAAGGTCTGCCCGATCTGACTGCCGACCTGTTCGAATACCGTGCGTGCGATCACGTCGGTGGCGCTGCCTGCGGTGAAAGGAATCACGACCTTGATCGGCTGGCCTGCGGGCCAGGTCTGGGCCTGCGCCGATGGAGAGAAGGCAGAGGCGGCTGCGGCGAGCGCAAGGGCTATTCTGAGCATGAGCGTTTCCCCGTGTGTCGTTTTTTTGTGGAATATTTTTCGCACAGACAGTGACGTCACGCCAACGCGGCGTTTGGTCCGGCAACACGTTCACATTCGTGAACTTTCACCGTCTCGAAATTGAAGCCGTTTGCGGTGCGAAGAATCAGCGTGGCGCTGCATCCAATTCGCCTGCCAGCATGCCGCGCTTCTTCTGAATCTCCGTCGCGAGAAAATCGGCGAACGCACGCACATGCGGCTCTGACTTCGCATCTTCGCGCACGATCAGCCACATTTCGGACTCTACCGCTTTGACGGGCGGAAGACATCGCACCAGACCGGCATCGGCATCGCCAATCAGACAGGGCAGCATGGCGATGCCAAGTCCCGCCTTCAATGCAGACACAAGATTCGCAAGGCTGTTGCTGCGCGCGCTGACTTTCGAATTCGGCGCCGCCCGTGTCAGGAACAATTGGGGCGGCCGGCCCGCCAGCGCGCCGTCGATACCGAGGATCGGATGGCCATCGAGTGCCTCGACCGAGGCCGGTGCACCGTATTCCTCGGCGTAGGATCTGCTGCAATACACGCTCCACGCCACATCCGGCAGCCGCCGTGCGACGATGCCCGCGCCGTTCGGCCGCGAGCCGGTGCGCAGCGCGATATCGGCATCGCCGCGCGCCAGGTCGAGGCGGCGATCGTCGACCATGAGTTCGATCAGGATGCCGGCATGGGCCTTGCGGAAGCTGGACAACAGCGGTGCAACCACGTGACTTGCCAGCGCCTCGCTGGTTGTCAGCCGCACGCTGCCGGACAATGACCGACGTTCGGCGCCGATCGCGCTTTCCAGCGCATTCACCTCGTCATCGATGCGCGCAGCCACCGCTGCAATACGTTCGCCGAGCGCTGTTGCGTGATAACCGCTCTGCCTGCGCTCGAACAGGTTGGCGCCGACGCTCTCCTCGAGCTGCGCGATCCGCCGCATCACCGTTGTCTGGTTGACACCGAGCGCGCGTGCCGCGCGCAGCGCCGAGCCGGTGCGCGCGACAGCCAGGACGAAGCGCAGATCCGACCAGTCGATCATGCGCCATACTGCAAAAATGCAGAATGTCTTGGCAATATCGCTGATTGTTGGAGCGGGGGGTTGAACGTATCTCCAGGGCGAGCAATCGCCGGCGAGAAAATCGCTTGCGATATCAATTATTTGCGTTTCCTCAGGAGTGCTGCCATGGAAACCAGGATCGCCGAGATTGCCGACGGCATCTATCGCCTGTCGACCTATGTGCCGGACATCGCCCCGCCGGCCGGCTTCACCTTCAACCAGTTCCTCGTCCTCGGTGACGAGCCGCTGTTGTTTCACACCGGCCTGCGCAGGATGTTTCCGCTCAATCGCGATGCGCTCGCGCGCCTGATCGCGCCCGAAAAGCTGCGCTTCATCGCCTTCGGCCATTACGAGGCCGACGAATGCGGTGCGATGAACGAATGGCTCGCGATTGCCCCGCGGGCCGAGGTGGCGCATGGCCAGACCGGCGTTAACGTCTCGCTGAACGACATGGCCGACCGCGCGCCGCGCATCCTGCAGGATGGCGAAGTCATCGACCTCGGCCGCGGCAAGCGCGTACGCTACATCGATACGCCGCACACGCCGCATGGCTGGGACGCCGGCGTGATGTTCGAGGAGCAGACCGGCACGCTGCTGTGCGGCGATCTGTTCACGCAGCTCGGCGACGGACCGGCACTGACCTCAGGCGATATCGTCGGACCGGCCATCGCTGCGGAAGACCTGTTCAAATATTCCGCACTGGCGCCCGGCATGGGTTCGGCCATTCGCGCGCTCGCAAAGACCAGACCGAAAACGCTCGCGCTGATGCACGGCCCGTCGTTTTCGGGTGACGGCGCCGCGGCGCTGAATGCGCTTGCGGACGACTACGACCGGCGCATGCGCGCGGCGCTCTCCACGCACTGACCTGATCTGGAAAACCGCGGCTCCCTGACGCGGAGCCCTCAACTTCAATTCGCGCATCGCGATGCGCCACGGAAGGAGTCTGCCATGACTGATGTTTCACTGTATCGTCCCGGCAAGGAACTGAGCGTCGCGGCCCGCCTGCGCAGTTTCGCCGTGCGGATCGCGCAAGCCATCGAGCGCACGATTGTTGCCGCCAGGGTTCAGCGTGAGCTGAATGCGTTGCCGGACCTGATGCTGCGCGACCTGGGCCTAAATCGCGGCGATATCCGTTTCATTGCCGGCGCGCTAGCCGAAGGTAAGGGTGACGCAACGCGTCCCGCCATCGATCGCATCAATCGCAGCACGGCGCGCAGACGATTGTTTCAGAGCCGCGATCCGAGCTCTGCAGCACACGTTATATTTCGGATGCTGTTCTCGGGAGCCATTGCGGCCGTCGTTCTGTTTGCTGGTCCGCAGGCGGGGCACGCGCAGGATGCGCAGGTCAAGCGCGGCCAGTATCTCGTGACGCTCGGCGGTTGCAACGACTGCCACACGCCGGGTTACTTTTTCGGCAAACCGGACATGGTGCGCTTTCTTGGCGGCTCCGAGGTCGGCTTCGAGATTCCGGGGCTCGGCGTGTTCCATGGCCCCAATCTGACGCCCGACCGCGAGACCGGTCTCGGCACCTGGTCGCTGGACCAGATCGCGGCCGCCATCACGAAGGGCCAGCGGCCGGACGGACGCGAGCTTGCACCGATCATGCCCTGGCATGCGTTTGCGAAACTGACCGCGCAGGATGTGCGCGCCATCGCCCTTTATCTCAAGAGCCTGCCGCCGGTGAGGAACAAGGTGCCCGGCCCGTTCGGACCGAACGAACAGCCGACCTCGTTCGTGATGAAGATCGTGCCGCCGCAGGCCAAGCAAACCGACGGCGTGGCGCCGCAATGACCGCGCGGCTTCAACTCGCAATGCGAATGAACGGAGACAAAGCCATGAACCGGCTTGCCATGTCGTCACGTCCTCTCCTCGCGGCGGTCACCGCCCTGTGCCTCGCGTCGTCGGTTTCGAGCGCGGAGAACAAGGTGCCGAATGCGATGGAGCAGGAAGTCCTGATCAAGGCATCGCTGCTGACGCTGAACGACGCCAACCTGACCGGCAACTACGCCGTCCTGCACGCCAAGCTGTCGAAGCCGTTTCGCGAGCAGTTCAGCCCGGAGCGGCTGAAGCAGTCGTTCAAGGACTTCGCGGATAAGAAGGCCGATTGGGAGGCGATCGTCGCGATGCCGCCGGTCCCGACCGCGAAGACACATATCGACAAGTCCGGCGCGCTCATCCTGCGCGGCTTCTTCGACGCCGGCGCGACGCACGTCGTCTACGAGCTCGATTTCCTTCCGTCCGAAGGCGAGTGGAAAGCGAGCAATCTCACCGTGCGGCTGAAACCCGCCGGCGACAAGCAGTGAAGGTCCCTCAACACAACATCGAAAGGTAAAGCCATGTCGACGATCGAAGTGACTACACCGCGGATTCACAAGCCCGTTGCGCTCTGGCGCAAGGTGCTCGCCGCCGTGCTGGACTTCTTCTTTTCACTCTACGTGGCCGGCTACGCCATCGGCTATCTCACCGGCAATCTGACCAATGACGGGTTCAAGCTCGAAGGGGCGCCGGCAATGGCCGTGTTCGCGCTGATCGCGATCTACTTCGTCGTCTTCACGCGCTTTCTCGGCGGCACGCTGTGGCAGCGCCTCTTGGGGGCGAGAGGCGAAATCACATGCTGATGTGCCGCCGCCTCGGGCGGCATGCCCTGGCCGGTGCATTCCCGGTCAGGGCGCGCATCCCGATGTATATACACGTATTGACATCGGGGACGATGAGGTAGGCTTCTGACCCGAGCCGTTCGACCACTGCCGTCGGAAACCGCGATGTCCCGCACCCGCGTATTCAAGTCCGGAAACAGTCAGGCGGTCCGCATCCCTGCGGACATCGCCTACGACGACACGGACATCGATTTGGAAATCACGCGCATGGGCGACGTGATCACCATCATGCCGGCGCGGAAAAGCCTCCGCGACGCGGTGGCAGCGCTTCGCAAAATGCCGAAGCCGTCCAGCGTGGAAAAGCGCGAACCGATTGAGGTTCCGCTGCGCAGGCGTGACTGACGCGGCATCGTCTGATGCCGTTCCTCATCGACACGAAAATTGCAATTCACGCGCGCGACGGGACCGAGACTGTTCTGGACCGGCTGGCCGAGCATGACGGTGAGGTGCTGCTGTCATCCCTGAGCCTCGCCGAATTGCAGCGCGGTGTCTTCAAGGACCCGAAGTTCACCGCGTTGCGGCAGGCGCGCCTGGAGGTGCTGTGCGCGTATCCCCGTCATCCCCTTCGATGAGGCCGCTGCGCTCATCGCGCAATGCGGCTGGGCCAAGGGACGCGATTTCGACCGCATGATCGCGGCGCACGCGATCTCAAGCGGCGCGGTGCTGGTGACGGACAACGGCGTGGATTTCCGGGATGTTCCGGGGCTCACGGTGGAGAATTGGAAGATACGACAATCATAGCCGGAAGCGCGAAGTCAAATTCACACGCAGTGTCGCCTCTCCTCAGTTTGAGGACTGCCCCGCGCCGATGGGTGTCACAACCCAAACAACCTCTCCGCGTTCTTCCCCGCAATCCGCTTCGCCTGATCGGCCGGCAATGCATTCACCCGCGCGAGGCAGCCGATCATGTCGCCGATATTGTGCGGATAGTCCGAGCCGTAGAGCACGCGGTCCGGAGACCCCGCGACCGAGATGCAAAGCTCGAGTGCGCGCTGGTCGTAGACCACGGTGTCGTACCAGATGCGCTGCAGATAGGTGGACGGCTTGTCCTTGATCACCTCGGCGCAGCCCGGGATCATCTCCCAGCAGCGGTCGAGGCGGCCTGCGAGATAGGGCAGCGTGGCGCCGCCATGCGAGGCGATCAGCTTGATGTTCGGATACTTGTCGAGGAAGCCCGAATAGATCATCCGCGTGAAGGCGAGCGTGGTGTCGGCCATGAAGCCGACCGGCGGGATCATGTTGAATTCGTCCATGTGCTGCTCGCGCACGCCCTGCGGCGCGCCGGGATGCACCAGCACCGGCAGCTTGAGCCGGTCGATCTCGGCCCAGACCGGCGCGAATTTCGGATCGGTGAGGTCGTCGCCGTCGATATTGGCGATCACCATCACCCCGACCGCGCCAAGCTGAACGCAGCGGGCAAGCTCCGCCTTGGCGTCCTCGGCATATTGAAACGGCAGCGAGGCGAACCAGCGGATGCGGTCCGGCTTTGCGCGCTGCTGCTCGGCCATCGAATCGTTGACGATCTGCGCGGCCTTCAGCGCCACCTCGCGTCCGCCCCAATAGGCATTCGGGCAGGTCAGCGAGACGATCGCGACATCGACCTTGGCCTCGTCCATCTTCCTGATGCGCAGCTCATAGTCCCACATGCCGGGAAACAGCGTCATGAACGGCGCATCGTAGAGATGCACCGCGTCCTGTCCGGCCTTGGTTTTCTTCAGCGTGTATTTGCCGGTGCCGTTGGCGCGCAGAAGCTCAAGATAGTCGAGCGTGAGCATATGGGTGTGAACGTCAATCACAGGCATGGGCTGTCCTTTGGCGTGTCCTCGGCGTGTTTTTCATTGGCCCGTGCGGGCTCAGGCGGGACGCAATGCCTAACAGCAAGCCGGCCGGCGGTCATCGGGCGCCAACGGTGTCCGGTCGCAGAGGACGTAAGCGATCCGGGCGCTCGGATGGGGCTCATGGCCCGAGGATGCGGGTTTCTATGAGCATGACAGCGGCGTTTTGGTCTAGTGGTTTTAGGATTATTTTCATGTGAAACGCCGTCGGCACTCGCCGGAAAGAGCCGCCATTTCCTTGACTTTGCGGGCCTTTGCCCCCATAACCCGCGGCAACGGCGGGCCCCTCTGGGGCCCTTTTCGTGCTTCCGGGCACGCGCCGGACACCCACAATCAGACTGAAAGAAGCCGGTCCGGCCTGTCCGAGCACCGGGGCATGAACACGAAGGAAGAACGATGTTCGCAGTCATCAAGACCGGCGGCTTGCAATATTCGGTCGCCGAGGACCAGGTGGTCCGCATCGGCCGCATTGAAGGCGATCCGGGTCAGATCGTCCAGATCGGCGAGGTGCTGATGCTGGGCGGCGACAAGCCGGAATTAGGCGCCCCCCTCGTTTCCGGCGCGTCGGTTGCGGTCGAAATCCTCGAGCAAAGCCGCGGCCCGAAGGTGATCGCCTTCAAGAAGCGCCGCCGCAAGAATTCGCGGCGCAAGCGCGGCCACCGGCAGGACTATACCGTTGTCCGGGTCTCAGAGATCCTGACCGGCGGTGCCAAGCCCTCCAAGGGTCCGAAGCCGAAGCCGGAACGCAAGGCGCCGCCCGCGAAGCCGGCCGAAGAGGCTGACGCGGCCTGATTGCCGCCGGTTCAGGCGCATCGGTCGACCGGCACGGCGCCGCGCGAAATCCGCGCGGCGCCCCACGGTCGCCCACGAAATGAGATGATTCCGTCACGGAATCGGGTTATAGGAATTTCGAGAGAAGGATTTTGAGCCATGGCTCACAAAAAGGCAGGCGGTTCATCCCGTAACGGCCGCGACTCCAAGGGTCGCCGGCTCGGCATCAAGCTGTTCGGCGGGCAGATCGCGATCCCCGGCAACATCATCGCGCGTCAGCGCGGCACTGTATGGCATCCCGGTGCCAATGTCGGCATGGGCAAGGACCATACCCTCTTCGCGCTGACCGAAGGCCGCGTCGCCTTCACGACCAAAGCTAACGGCCGCACGCTCATCTCCGTCGTACCGATGACGGAAGCTGCGGCAGAGTAAACGGCGAATCTCTTCCGAGGTCCGCCGGTTCACGTCGAACCCGGGGGACCCGAAAAACAGGGCTCCAGACTTGAGGGGGAGACGGGTGAACCGGCTCCCCTCAAGTCTTTTGCAAAGGAGCCTGACCATGACTTGCCTGGAACTCGAAACCCGGACCTACCGGGAAGGCTGTATCCCCGTCCTCGAGACCGAGCGGCTGATGCTGCGCGCGCCGAAACTCGAGGACGCTAAGCACGTAGCCGCGCTGGCCAACGACAAGCGTATCGCCGAGAACACGCGACGCATCCCGCACCCTTACACACGCGCCGATGCCGAGGATTTCATCGCGGCGGCCAATACGCCTCAGGGAGACATTGCGTTTCTGATCACGACCCATGCCGGTCTTCCGATTGGGGCCTGCGGCATTGCAACGCATGACGAAGCCGCGCCCGAGATCGGCTATTGGATCGGGGTCAAGCATTGGGGAAAGGGCTACGGCACCGAGGCGGTGCGCGCCCTGATCGATTTTGCGTTCACCGAGCTTGGAAACGAGAGCCTCTGTGCCGGCGCGCGCGTGACCAATCCGGCGTCGCGGCGGATTCTGGAAAAATGCGGGTTCCAGTGGACCGGTGTCGGCCTGTGCCGCATCCGCGCGCTCAATTCGTCGGCGCCGATTGACCGATTCAGGCTCGACCGCGGCCTCTGGACCTCGCTCCGCCGCTGGAGCGACGTCAAACGGGTGTCGTGACACTCGGGTGCCAATTTCCGGGCGGCGCGGCCGCCCGGACGGATCGCCGCAATCAGGGTGGAAATTTTCCCCTTTTCCGGGTATGAACGCGAAGCCTGCGAGATGTTCTACCGGACGCTCGTGTCGGCGGACATCTCGTTAATTGGGGAAATAGACGTGGCTACAGGTACCGTGAAGTGGTTCAACGCGACCAAGGGTTATGGCTTCATCCAGCCGCAAGGCGGCGGCAAGGATGTGTTCGTGCACATTTCTGCAGTGCAGCGGGCGGGCCTGACCGGTCTGAATGAAGGCCAGCAGATCGAATACGAGATCGTGTCCAATCGCGGACGCGAGTCGGCGGAGAATCTGAAGGTGCGGTGATGTGTTGCGAAAGCGGCCGGAGATAACTCCTGCCGTTTCCGGAACATCGAGGCCAAAAAGCCCGGCTCGCCTGCCGGGCTTTTTCAATTTTGGAAAGATTTCGGCATCACGCCTCGCATTATTCCGCCTCCGGCCGCGATCCGTAGGACCGTGCGGGCGTGCCCGGCACCAGTGACACATGCGTATGGGTGATGAACCATGGTGCGCCGATGGCTTCGCGCATCAGCGTTGCGGTGACGCGCACAGGCCGGTCGAAATGCGAGCCGTCCTCGTTGATGCCGACCGTGCGTGCCATCACGGCACCGGCCGCCATCAGCCGGTCCGGAGAGACGATGACTTCGAGTGTCGAAAGATCGTGCCTGTAATCGGCCAGCGTCGGCCATACCGCGCGCCACTGCCCGGTTTCCAATGCGTCGCGCGACGTCATCATCTTGCCGAGCGAACCGAACGCGATCACGTTGTCGGTATAGAGGCTGCGCGCACACTTGAAATCGACATTACCGACAAGGGTGCCCCAGCGCTCGAAGAAATCCGAAACCGAGCGGCGGTCGTCGTCGCTGACAGCACCGCGCTTCACGGCGTCACCGGACATCGCTGCGCCACACCGGTCACAATTGCATCTCCTTGCGCGCATCAGGAATGCCGACAGGCGGCAGTCGCAGAACTCCCTGCTTGGTCGTGATGACGATTTCGCTCGCCGAGGTGAGGCCTTCGATGAACTGGTTGTAGCGCTGAATCAGATTGCCCCACCGCTTTTTGCGATCGCTCATGCCGAAATCGTTCTGCATGAAGTAGATTGCAGGTTTGCCGCCCTGATCCTCGGTGGTCAGGTCGCCGTCCATGCGCCACCGCTTCTTGCCGGTATCGATCCGCACCCGGACTGGCCCCTTGGTCTGCGGGCCGTCCGGATAGGCGAACCAGATGCTGATAGTGCGGCCCGCACGCACCAGGAAAATCACCTTGCCGTCCTTGACGAAGGACAGGTTCGCGGCGTCGGCTGCGTCCTTCTCGAACCGCCAGACTCCCTGCATCGGAACGCTCGATTTGTCCGTGGCCTTGTCCCGCGCGGCGGCAGGCAACATCGGAACCAGGCCGAAGATCGTGAGTACGCAAAGGCAGATCGAGATTAAGCGGGGCATGGGAGATTGCCGGACAGAGATCGATGCGGTTTCCTATAGCATACGCTCCGGGACGCAGTATCCCGTGCGGCCTTGCGGGCGGGGCAGGCTTTTATGCAAATGCAGCATGGTGCTGCGCAGGCGTTGCCGGCGCTTTCATGCGCCATTCGGAAGCCCCTGCGCTAGCCGCTGCAGCGCACCGAGCGCCAGCAGACTGACGCCGCGCCGCTTGCAGGTGGCGATCAGGCCTTGCTGGGTAAACCGCGTGAACAGCCGGGAAATGGTCTCGGGCGTGAGCCCGAGATAGTCCGCAATGTCCGAGCGCGGCATTGGCAGGAACAGGTCGCGCCTGTCCGGGTCGCCCATGGCCGTGCGCTCGTGCATTTCAATCAGGAACGCAGCCAGACTCGCTTCTGCCGTGCGCTGACCCACCGTCAGCGCCAGATCGGATGTGCGTGCCAGCTTTCCCGCCACCGAGACGAAGAGCTGATACGCAAATTGCGGATCGGCCTGCGCGGCGGATTTGAAGCCGGCGCGCGGCATGCTGCGCAGTTCGGTCTCGACCACGGCTTGCGCGCTGATCCTGTATTCGTGTTCGGCGGCCAGATCGACGAACTCGCCAGGAAAAGCAAACCCCACGATCTGCCGCTTGCCGTTGGCGAGTGTCTTGTAAAGCCTCAGCAATCCCCGGCGGACCCAATGCACATGGGTCGCCGCGTCCTTCTGATGAAAGACATACGCATCCTTGGCGATCAGCCGGCCCTGGCAGCGCAGCGGGCTGCAGGCCTCGCCGCGGCCAGTGCAAGCCTCGAAGCTGACTGTGCCGCCGATACAGGCGACACAAGGGGGAAGTTGTGTGATCACAACTTATCATAGCGGTCGCTAGGTGCGGCGCGTTTGAGAATGATCAAGAGGTTCGGATGCGGCGGCACGCCGGCGAATGCATCGTTAACGGCCCGGATAATGGTCGAGGAGACAAGCCGGCAATGCATTACGGGGACACGGTCCCATACTATGAAAATTGTCGGAACAACGATGCCGCCGCGGTCCGCGCTGCCACTTGCGCCGTCTGGTCTTACTCCATAGACAGACTCAAAATCCGTTCCGGTGGGAACGGAAGCCAGGGAGTATTCGCGTGACCGCAGGCATGCGCAAGGGACTGACGAGCTACGGCGACAAGGATTTCTCGCTGTTCCTCCGCAAGGCCTTCATCAAGGCCATGGGCTATTCCGACGACGCGCTGGATCGTCCGATCATTGGCATCACCAATACCTATTCCGACTTCAATCCCTGCCACGGCAACGTGCCGCAGCTGATCGAGGCGGTAAAGCGCGGCGCGATGCTCGCGGGCGCTATGCCGATGGAATTTCCCACCATCTCGATCCACGAGAGTTTCGCCTATCCGACCTCGATGTTCCTGCGCAATCTGATGGCGATGGACACCGAGGAAATGATGCGGGCTTTGCCGGTCGATGCGGTGGTGCTGATCGGCGGCTGTGACAAGACCACGCCGGCGCAAGTCATGGCAGCGGTGAGCGCGGATCGTCCGACCATCGTGCTGCCGGTCGGGCCGATGCTGGTCGGTCATTTCAAGGGTGAGGTGCTCGGCGCCTGCACCGATTGCCGCCGTCTGTGGGGGGAATTTCGCGGCGGCCGCATGAGCGCCGAAGATATCGAGGTGGCTAACGCGCGTCTTGTTCCTTCGGTCGGCACCTGCGGTGTGATGGGCACCGCGAGCACGATTGCCTGCATGATGGAGGCGATGGGCATGACGCTGCCGGGCGCTGCGACGATTCCGGCGGTGCATGCCGATCGCATTCGCATTGCGGAAGCGACCGGCAAACAGGCTGCAGCGCTCGCCAAGAGCGGCGGGCCGAAGCCGTCGGATATCATCACCAAGGATGCGCTCCACAATGCCATCGTGATGCTGCAGGCGATCGGCGGCTCGACCAACGGCGTCGTGCATCTCTCCGCGATTGCCGGACGCACCAGGACGCCGCTGTCGCTGGAGGAGTATGACGAGATCGGCAAGAAGACGCCGGTGCTGGTCGATCTCAAGCCGTCCGGCGACCATTACATGGAGCATTTCCACTATGCCGGCGGCGTGCCGCGGCTGATGCAGGAACTGAAGGACCTGCTGAAGCTCGATGCCAAGCATGTGATGGGCGGCACGCTCGGCGATGCCATCAAGGTGTACGAGGATGTGCCCGGCCAGACCGTCATCAAGCCGCGCAATGCGCCGTTAAAGAAAGAAGGTGGCATGGCGATCCTGCGCGGCAATCTGTGTCCGCGCGGCGCGGTGATCAAGCAGGCCGCGGCGTCGCCCAAGCTGATGCAGCATGAAGGCCGCGCGGTGGTGTTCGAATCGGTCGAAGACATGACGATGCGCATCGATGATCCCGCCCTCGACATTTCCGAAGACGACGTAATCGTGATGCGCAATGCCGGCCCGATCGGGGCGCCGGGTATGCCGGAGGCGGGCTATATCCCTATCCCGAAGAAGCTGGCGCAAAAGGGCGTGAAAGACATGGTGCGGATTTCGGACGCGCGCATGAGCGGCACCGCGTTCGGCACCATTGTGCTGCATGTGTCGCCGGAATCCGCGGTCGGCGGGCCGCTGGCGCTGGTCAAGACCGGCGATCGCATCAGGCTCGATGTCGCGAACCGCACGCTTGATTTACTCGTGAGCGATGCCGAACTGGAGCAGCGGCGCAAGGACTGGACGCCGCCGCCGGTGCCGGAGGTTGCGCAGCGCGGCTATGCAAAGCTTTATCGCGAGCACGTTCAGCAGGCGGACCAAGGCTGCGATTTCGATTTCCTCGCGGCGGTGAGAAAGTAATCAGCGGCTACTGCGTCACCGCGCGCTGACTGGTCCGCGGCGCGCGAACCGGCGGCGGAGCGTCGGAGCCTGGCCCTCTACGCCAGGCGGCGCCGCTGCGGCCCTGCTCGACGCCGAATTCGAACAGGCCTTTCATATAGGCGGTGTCGAATCCGGGCTTGTCCTGTGTCGGATAGCTGTCGTCGATCGAGGCGAGCGTCATGGTCCAGTTGCGGCGGCGGATGAACTCATAGGATGCGAGCAGGGTGTTGCGCGTATTCGCGCGCACCGACGTCTCGAACGAGCGCACCGCAATCCGCACCGTGGAGGCCGGAACCACCTGGAAATAGGGGCCGAGCCGCGAATTCAGGATGACATAGACACGCGGCCGCACGCCGGCCGGAACGATCGGGCGGTTGGACAGCAGCATCGCTTCCGGAACGACGAGAACATTGGTGGTGATGCCGCCATCGACATGCATTTCCTGGAAGCGCTTGCCCTGCGCCTCCACGTCGATCAGCACCGGCGAGAAGATGCCTGGAATGCTGGCGGAGGCCTCGATCACCTGGCGGAACAGATCCGGCGCGCGCGGATCGACGCTGGAGGCGATTGCCCCCATGTCCCAGATTGCGGTGCGCTGCGCATCGAGCTGCGTGCTTACGATATAAAGCCGCCGGCCGGCGCGATATTCCTGCGCGACGGCGGCGATGACCTCTGGCGTGACATACTTGGCGATCAGCTGCCGCAGCGGAGCTGCCGCGAACAGGCTTTCGCCGAACAGTCCGCGTACGCCCTGGAATTTCAGGAAGCCTTCGAACTCGCCGCTGGAAAACACCTCGGCGAGCACCGAATCGTATTGCGATCCGAGAAACGCGAAGGGCGCGATCAGCGCGCCGGCACTTGCGCCGGTGACGATTGTGAATTTCGGCCGGTCGCCGCGCTGGGTCCAGCCGTTGAGCAGGCCGGCGCCGAATGCGCCGTCGGCGCCGCCGCCGGACAATGCGAGGATCACCGGGGACTGGCTGGCACGCGGATCGAGCAGTGGCCGCCGCGCAATCGAGGGGTCATCCGCCCAGACGCGCGCCTCGGGGATGCCGGGAATGACCGCGATTTCCTGTTCCTGCTGGGTATAGGGAATGCGTTCGGTGCCGGCGCAGGCCGTCAGCAGCATTGCGGCAACAAGAAAAACAGCCGCTCGCCGCAAGCCGGATCGGCCCGCCATCACTCCCGTCCACGCACGCATCACGAACTTCAACCCCCAACGGGTCCCCGGGACCATGAGACCAACGATGGATTTGCGGCAGCTTAAAGGGCGCCGGTCACCATTTGTTATCGTAAACGGACAATTACCATCGCCACAGGCTTCGCGGTCCCGGCTGTGGCGGCTGGCAACAGGCTAAAGCTCGGTCCGCACCGCCCATAATTCGGGGAAAAACGAATGATCGAGGGCGGATTTCAGGAATGCGACGCCGCTTGAGCCGCCGGTCCCACGTTTGAACCCGATAATGCGCTCCACGGTCTTCATGTGGCGGAATCGCCACTGCTGAAACCAATCTTCGAGATCGACCAGTTCTTCGGCCAGTTCGTAGAGGTCGAAATACTCTTGCGAGTTGCGATAGACCTTGAGCCAGGCGTCACGGATGGCTTCGTTGAAGATATGCCGCTGCGAAAAGTCGCGGGTCGCGACACTGTCCGGCACGGCGAAGCCCCGCCGCTTGAGCAGCATCAACGCTTCATCGTAAAGGCTCGGCGCATCGAGCGCCGCCTTCAGCCGCGCGTGCGTCGGTGCGTCGTGACGGTGCGGCAGCAGCATTTTCGGATCCTTTGCGCCGAGCCTAAATTCGACCATCCGGTACTGGAAGGACTGAAAGCCCGAGGACTGGCCGAGTGCGCTGCGAAATTCCAGATAATCGGACGGCGTCATGGTGGAGAGCACATCCCAGGCCCGGATCATCTGTTCGAGAATGCGCGTCATGCGCGCCATCGATTTGAAAGCCGGCGGCAGCTCATCCTTTCTGATATTGGCGATCGCGGCATCGAGCTCGTGCGCCATCAAGTTGAGCCACAATTCGTGGACGTGATGGATGATGATGAAGAGGTGCTCGTCGTGCCTGTCGGTCAGCGGGCGTTTTGCGGCGAACAGCGTGTCGAGCTGAAGATAGTCGCCATAGGTCATCTGTCCGGCGAGATTGACATGGATATCGTCGCCGATACGGCTTGCAGGCGGTGTCTCGTTTGCGGCCACAGTGCGTTCCGGATGGTTTGGATCGCGGGCAGTCTAATGGCTCATGCCGGTGTGGCAATTGTCCCAAAGACCCAATATGCATGCAGGCATGCCAGCTATCCCGCTCGACCTGACCGCCGAGTTCTCCCGCTTCCGCAAGGCCGACCCGGACCGGCTGCATTTCGCCGCGCACAGTCACGCCTATTGGCCGGATGCAACCCGCGCGGCACAGCTTCAACTTTGGGACGATGCGGCCCGGCTGGTGGACGAGAAATGGTCGCATGTGCTGGGCGAGGTCTGGCCCGCGGTCGCGCAAGGCATTGCGCAGCATCTGCGGCTGCCCGATCCGGCTACACTGGTGTCGGCGACCAACACCCATGAATTCGTCAACCGCCTGATCTCGGCGCTGTCGCCCGGCCGCGTGCCGCTGATCGTTACGACCGATAGCGAGTTCCATTCCTTCAAGCGGCAGACCGAGCGTCTGGCCGAGGACAAGCTGATCGGACTTGTCGTCGTCCCCACTGAGCCCTTCGCGTCCCTGCCGGCGCGCCTTGTCGAGGCCGTCAATGCGCATAATCCGGACATGGTGTTCGTCAGCCAGGTGTTCTTCAATTCGGGTTATGCGCTGCCGGATATCGACACGCTGGTCGATGCGGTGGCTGCGCCGGAACGGCTGGTCGTGATCGACGGCTATCACGCCTTCCTTGCTTTGCCCGTCGATCTGTCGCGCATCGCGGACCGCGCCTTCTATCTTGCCGGCGGCTACAAATATGCGATGGCGGGCGAGGGCGCCTGTTTCATGCATTGTCCGCCCGGTTTCGGGGCGCGGCCGCGCAACACCGGCTGGTATGCCAGCTTCGCGACCCTGTCCGGCCCGCAGGATCGGGTCCGTTACGCGACCGACGGCCAGCGCTTCATGGGCGCCACCTTCGATCCGAGCGGACTCTATCGGATGCGTGCGGCGCTTGCCTGGATGGCATCGCACGAACTCGATGCCGCGACGATCCACGCGCATGCCATGGCGCTGCAGAACATGTTCCTTGGCGATATTTCGGCGCGGCCGTTCGGATTGTTCGATCCGGCAAACCTGGTGGTACCGGCGCAGGAGATGTCGCGCGGCAATTTCCTCACCTTCGATCATCCCGACGCTGCGCAGTGGCAGACGCGACTGAAGGCTGCGAACATCGTGGTCGACGTTCGCGACACGCGGCTGCGCGTCGGCTTCGGGCTGTACCACAATGCGGACGATGTAGCGCGATTACTGCAGCGATTGCGTGCGCTTTGACGCTTGACGAACACGCGCCGCGATGCGCTCAATCCCGGCCCATTCGTTGAAAGAAATGTCCGGGGTAAGCAACCATGGCGAAAGCCCGCAAAGTCATCATCACCTGCGCCGTCACCGGCTCGATCCACACGCCGTCGATGTCGCCGCATCTGCCGGTCACCGCGCAGGAGATCGCGGATGCCGCGATCGGTGCGGCCGAAGCGGGTGCCGCCATCGTGCATCTGCATGCGCGCAATCCGCAGGACGGCCGGCCGGATCAGACGCCGGAAGCGTTCGCGCCGTTCCTGAAGGTGATCAAGCAGCGCTCCAATGTCGTTGTGAACATCACGACCGGCGGCGCGCCGACCATGGCGATCGAGGAGCGGGTACGTCCGGCCGCGACCTTCAAGCCGGAGGTGGCCTCGCTCAACATGGGTACGATGAATTTCGGGCTCTACCCGATGATCCCGCGCTACAAGGGCAAGTTCAAATATGACTGGGAGGAGCCGTATCTCGAAGGGTCGCGCAAGGGCATGTTCAAGAACACCTTTGCCGATATCGAATATATCCTGACCACATGCGCCGAGAACGGCACCCGCTTCGAAGTCGAGTGCTACGACATCGGCCATCTCTATACGCTAAAGCATTTTCTGGATCGCGGCGTCATCAAGCCGCCGATCTTCGTGCAGTCGGTATTCGGCATTCTCGGCGGCATCGGTGCGCATCCGGAAGACGTGATGCAGATGCGCCGCACGGCGGACCGGCTGCTCGGCGACAATTATCACTGGTCGGTGCTGGGCGCCGGCGCCAACCAGATGCGGGTCGCGGCGATCGCTGCCGCGATGGGAGGCAATGTCCGGGTCGGCCTTGAAGACTCGCTTTGGGTCGGGCCGGGACAGCTTGCGACCAGCAACGCGGCGCAGGTCACGCAGGTCCGCAAGATTCTGGAGGGCCTCGGGCTGGAAATCGCAACGCCGGACGACGCCCGCGAGATCCTGTCGCTCAAGGGCGGCGACAAGGTCGCCTTCTAGTTTCTTTGTCCCCCTCTCCTCGCCATGCGGGGAGAGGGGAGTGGCTGTTTCCGCCTGCGCGTATCGTCGCATTGTCTCGTCAGCGGCATATTGAACCGCTAAGACAGGTGGATGCATCATGATACGCCGCTCATCTCCACGCTGGTCATCGGACTTGTGCTCGCCTTCGCGCTCGGAGCGCTGGCCCAGCGAATCCGCATTTCTCCGCTGGTCGGCTACCTCCTCGCCGGGATCCTGATCGGGCCGTTTACGCCCGGCTATGTGGCCGACCAGAAAATTGCCGATCAGCTCGCCGAAATCGGCGTGATTCTGCTGATGTTCGGTGTCGGGCTGCATTTCTCGCTCGACGATCTGCTGAAGGTGAAGGCCATCGCCATTCCCGGCGCGATCGTCCAGATCGCGGCAGCGACCACGCTCGGCATGGGTCTCGCATGGGTGCTCGGCTGGCCGGTCGCTGCGGGCCTGGTCTTCGGCCTCGCATTGTCGGTTGCGTCCACCGTGGTGCTGCTGCGGGCGCTACAGGAGCGGCGGCTCGTCGAAACCGAGCGCGGCCGCATCGCGGTCGGCTGGCTGATCGTCGAAGACATCGCGATGGTGCTGGCGCTCGTCCTGCTGCCGGTGCTCGCCGATACGCTGAAAACCGGTGCCGGTCAGAGTCTGAGCTGGATGGAGCTTGCCTGGCCGCTGATCCTCACGCTCGGCAAGGTCACCGGCTTCGTCGTGGTGATGCTAATCGTCGGCCGCCGTGTGATCCCGTGGATCATGCACTGGGTTGCCCATACCGGTTCGCGCGAATTGTTCCGCCTTGCGGTGCTCGCGATTGCGCTCGGCGTCGCATTCGGCGCCGCGACCTTGTTCGACGTATCGTTTGCGCTGGGGGCCTTCTTCGCCGGCATGATCCTCGCCGAATCCGAACTGTCCCAGCGCGCCGCCCAGGAAACGCTGCCGCTGCGCGACGCCTTCGCGGTGCTGTTCTTCGTCTCGGTCGGCATGCTGGTCGATCCGGCGATCCTGTGGCGCGAGCCGCTGCCGGTGCTGGCCACACTGCTCATTATCGTGCTCGGCAAGTCGGTCGCGGCGTATCTGATCGTGCGGCTGTTCCGCTATCCGCCCTCCACGGCGCTGACGATTTCCGCGAGCCTCGCGCAGATCGGCGAGTTTTCCTTCATCCTCGCCGGCCTCGGTGTCACGCTGACGCTGCTGCCGGCAACTGCACGCGATCTCATTCTCGCCGGTGCGATTCTCTCGATCCTGCTCAATCCGGTATTCTTCGCGATGCTGGATCGATACCTGGCCAAGGAAAACGCAAGGCCGAAGGAAGCGCCGGAGAGCCGCAAGCGGGCCGCGCGCGAGCCGGTTCCGGAGACGAAACTCACCGGTCATGTGGTGCTGCTCGGTTATGGCCGGGTTGGCCGCTTCATCGCACCGCGGGTGATCGAGGCCGGCATTCCGCTTTTGGTGATCGACACCGATGCCGAAGCGCTGAAGGTTCTGAGCGGCGAACGGGTCGAAACCATCCGCGGCAATGCCGTGAACAAGGAGATTCTCGCCGCGGCCAAGCTTGGTCATGCGCGCTGCCTGCTGGTCGCGATCCCGGACGCCTTCGAGGGCGGCTTCGCGGTCGAACTCGGCCGCAAGGCCAATCCTGACCTGACGATCATTGCGCGCTCCCATTCCGAGGAGGAAACGGCGCATTTGATGAAGCACGGCGCAACCGCCGTGATCATGGGCGAGCACGAAATCGCCAAGGCCATGATCGCCGCAATCCCGCCGCGCGGTGACGATAAAGTGCCGCCCCAGTCCACCGCACCACAGCGGCCACAGGCGGACACAACACCGGCACAGCAGCCGGCCTGACGGACGCGGTGCTCGATTTCGCCGCTCTACGGCCGCGATTGACACGCTAATTTTCTTTGCGCCTTGGCCGCGAGCCGTTACCAATGTGGTGGAGATTCACCGCGGATGGCGTCGCTCGCACAGATCAACATCGTCATTTTGCTCGGCGCGGTGCTGGTTCTGACCGGCATCCTGTCGAGCCTCGTGGCCCTGCGGTTCGGCGCTCCGCTGCTGTTGATCTTCCTGCTGGTCGGCGTGCTTGCGGGCGAATCCGGCCCGGGCGGCATCAGCTTCAGCAATGTCGGATTGACCTATACGGTCGGCTCGGTGGCGCTGGCCCTGATCCTGTTCGACGGCGGTCTGCGCACGCGCATTGCCACCTTCCGCTCGGTTCTCGCGCCGGCCGGGACGCTTGCCACGCTCGGTGTGCTGGTGACGGCCGCACTGACCGCGCCGGCCGCGCATTACCTTCTGGGACTTGGCTGGACTGAGTCGCTGCTGGTCGGTGCCGTGGTCGCCTCCACCGACGCGGCGGCGGTGTTCTTCCTGATGCATTCGCGCGGACTGCGTCTGCGCCCGCGGGTCGGCGCCACCATCGAGGTCGAATCCGGCACCAACGATCCGTTCGCGATCTTTCTGACGATCGTCCTGATCGAGATCCTGCTGCAGGGCGCGAAATCGCCGCTCGACTTCACTGTCTTTCTGCTAAGGCAGGGCGTCATCGGTGCTGTGATGGGGATCGCGGGCGGCTACGCCATCACGGCGGTTCTGAACCGCCTGACGTTGCCGCAGGGCCTGCACGCGCCATTTGCCGCGACCGGCGCGGTGGTGATTTTCGGCATTGCTGCCGTGGCCGAAGGCTCGGGATTTCTGGCGGTCTATCTCGCCGGTCTTATGGTCGGAAACGGCGTCAAGCGCGCGCACAGCGCCATTATCGGCTTTCTCGATGCTGCGACCTGGCTCGGCCAGATCGTGATGTTCGTGCTGCTCGGATTGCTGGCCTGGCCGGCGTCGATTCCGGACCGGCTGCTGCCGGCCCTTGCAATCGCGGCCGTACTGATCCTCGTGGCGCGTCCGGCCGCCGTCTTCCTGTGTCTGACGCCGTTCCGCTTCAGCTTCCGGGAGATGACGTTCATCTCCTGGGTCGGCCTGCGCGGTGCGGTCGGTATTTTCCTGGCCTCGATCCCATTGCTGGTGGGATTGCCGAACAGCCAGCTCTATTTCGACGTCGGTTTCGTCGTCGTTGTGGTCTCTCTCCTCATCCAGGGCTGGAGCGTACCCTATGTCGCGCGACGGATGCGGATCGCCAAGCGCAGGGCCGATGCGTTCAACCCTCGGATCGAGCTCGATCTGCCCGGCCAGCGCACGCAGGAACTGGTCGGCTATCCTGTGATGGGCGGCAGTCCTTATCTGCGAGCCGGCTTTCTTCCCTCATGGGCGAAGATTGCACTCGTGGTGCGCGACGAGCGGGTGATGACTCCGGAGGAAGCGCGCGGTGTGCATGAAGGCGATCACATTTATCTGCTGGCCCCGCAGGAGAAAGCAGCGTCGCTCGACCGCTTTTTCGCCAATCTGCCGCCGCCATCGTCGCCCGATCCGGAATTGCTTGGCGATTTCTTTGTCGGCGGCGATACCACGCTCGGAGCGCTGGCGGAAATCTACGGGATCGCCGTCGAGCCGTCGCAGCGCGAGTTGACGGTCGCGAACCTGATCGGGAAGCGGCTCGGACGCGTGCCGCAGGCCGGCGACAAGGTGCGGCTCGGCGATGTGGTGCTCGTTGTCCATCGCGTGAAGGACGAGAAGGCGCTGACGGTCGGACTGCAGCTCGCGGAAGAGGAGCCGCAGCCGTGGCCTCAGCGCGTGATGGCGCGGTTGCGCCGTGCAGTGAGCTGAACCGGGCTTTCAAATCTCCGGCGCGATTTCAGGGCGTCTTGAATTTGGCAATAACGTCGGCCGGGATCGGCATTGTCTTCAGCTTGCCGTTGTCGTCGAGCGCCGCCCAGACCCTGGTCTCGGAGCCTTCGACCGCGAGCTTTCCGTCCACGAAGATGCGATGGCAAACCTCGAAGCTCGACCGGCCGAATTCGCCCACCCAGGAATGCATCTCGACCACGTCGCCGAATTTCGCCGGCACCATGAATTTCGCGCGGGCATCGACCAGCGGGACGCCGAGAATTTCGAAGGTCTTGGCCAGGTCCTGCGGCTTGATGCCGAGCGCGGCTTCGAACAGGAGCCAGCTCGAGGTATCGAAGAATTCGAAGAAGCGGGGATTGAAGACAATGCCGGCCGGGTCGCAATAGGCCCATTCGATGGTGAAATGCCGCTTGTTGACGAAGTCGCTCAAGAAGACCCCCGTAATCCTGCGTTCGTGCAGGGGCATTCGATGCCGCAGCGGACGGGGGCCTGTCAAATCCGGTGCGTTTGCGGGCGCAATCCCATCAATGGAAATTCCGGCCCTTCGGCATTACACGGTGGGTGGCGATCAGTTCGTCGGCCAGCTCCGGCTGTTCGCGCAAGAGGCGGACCAGCGCATCGCCGCGGCGCGGATGCGCCCCTTTGGCAAGATTTTTCGCGGAGCGGTTTCCGGGTTCTGGCCGTTTCACCTCGTCGCAGCGGGCGAGCGATTCGATCGATGCGCCATGTTCGGAGAGCCGCCGCAGCAGCGGCGTCAGATCCTCGATGCGGTCGGCGACGACATGGATCACGCCTTTCTCGTTCTGCAGCTTGCCGGTAACGCTGACAAGGCGCGCGCCCAGCACGACCGGGCGGAAAGTCTCGAACATTGTCGGCCACACGATGGTATTGGCGATGCCGGTCTCGTCCTCCAGCGTCATGAAGATCACACCCTTGGCGGTGCCGGGCCGCTGGCGGATCAGCACGATGCCGGCAACGGTGACTATGCAGCCCGAAGGCGTGCGGGTCAGCGCGTCATTGCGCAGGATGCTGCGGGCATCGAGATCGCCGCGCAGGAACGACACCGGATGCGCGCGCAGCGACAGCTTCAGGTGCCGGTAATCCTCCACGACCTGCTCGCCCGGCAGCATCGGGGGCAGCGCGACATCGGGCTCCATCTCGGGCATGGCGACGCGCGCGAACAGCGGGAGATCGTCCTTGTCGCCCGAGCGCTGCAGCGCGCGGATCGCCCAGAGCGCGTCGCGGCGGTCGAGGCCGAGCGAGCGGAAAGCATCGGCATTGGCGAGCTTTTCCAGCACGGCAGGGCGCAACCTCGTACGCAGCCACAGGTCGCGGATCGAGTCGTAGCCCGCACCGCGCATCTGCGCGATCGCGCGGCCGTCAGCTTCGGACAGGCCGCTGACCTGACGGAAGCCGAGCCGTATAGCATGGGTGGTACGAATGTCGTCCTTCATCTCCGCATGGCGGGGGTGGAGTTTATCCATGATCCGCTCGCGGGAATGAGCGGACTTCACTTCTGCCGGGTCAATTGGAAGCGCCTCCAAAGTCTCCAGCGTGCAGTCCCAGTCCGATGCATTGACGTCCACCGCGCGCACGTCGACGCCATGCTCCTGTGCGTCGCGCACGATCTGTGCCGGTGCGTAGAAGCCCATCGGCTGGCTGTTGAGCAGGGCCGCCGCGAACACATCCGGGTAATGGCATTTCAGCCAGCATGAGGCGTAGACCAGATTGGCGAAGCTCGCCGCATGGCTTTCCGGAAAGCCGTATTCGCCGAAGCCCTTGATCTGCTCGAAGCAGCGTTCGGCAAAATCGCGCGCATAACCCTTCGCAGTCATGCCGTCGATCATCTTCTTCTGAAAGGTGTGAATGGTCCCCACGCGCCTGAACGTCGCCATTGCCCGCCGCAGCCTGTCGGCTTCGGACGGCGCGAAGCCCGCGGCATCGATCGCGATCCGCATCGCCTGTTCCTGGAACAGCGGCACGCCG
Source organism: Pseudomonadota bacterium (assembly GCA_049324435.1). Classification (GTDB taxonomy): domain Bacteria; phylum Pseudomonadota; class Alphaproteobacteria; order Rhizobiales; family Xanthobacteraceae; genus Pseudorhodoplanes. The sequence continues at coordinate 18,681 of JBMOOQ010000032.1, read as the reverse complement.
AGCGTACGTTTCAGCACGCGCTCAAGTTCATCCGCCGGCCAGGGCGGTGCGGGCGAGGGATAGGTCACCATGCCGGGATTCTCGCGCCGCTGCAGATAGGGATGCACCATGTTGCCCTGGATCGGGCCGGGCCGCACGATCGCGACCTCGATGACGAGATCGTAGAATTCCTTCGGCTTCAGCCGCGGCAGCATCGACATCTGCGCGCGGCTTTCGATCTGGAACACGCCGATGGTGTCGGCGCGCCGGATCATGCGGTAGGTGGCCTCGTCTTCGTCCTGGACGGACAGATCGCGCGAAACGCCGTAATGCGTGCGCAGCAGGTCGAACGAGCGCCGCAGGCAGCTCAGCATGCCAAGCCCGAGGATATCGACCTTGAGCAGGCCGAGTGCATCGAGATCGTCCTTGTCCCATTCGATGACGGTGCGATCCTCCATCGCTGCGTTCTCGATCGGCACAATCTTGTCGAGCCGCGTGCGGGTGATGACAAAGCCGCCGACATGCTGCGAGAGATGGCGCGGAAAGCCTTGAAGCTCCTGGGTCAGCGCCAGCGTCATCCGCAAGCGCGGATCGGACGGATCGAGGCCCGCGCGGTGCGCCTCCTTCGCCGACACCCCGTCCATCGACCAGCCCCAGAGCGTGGAGGCCAGCGCCGACACCGTGTCCTCCGACAGCCCGAATGCCTTGCCGACTTCGCGGACCGCACTGCGGCCGCGATAGCAGATCACGGTGGCGGCAAGGCCGGCATGATCGCGGCCATAGGTCCGGTAGATATGCTGGATCACCTCCTCGCGCCGCTCGTGCTCGAAATCGACGTCGATATCCGGCGGCTCGCCGCGATCGCGCGAGATGAAGCGCTCGAACAGCGGTTCGATGGTGTCGGGGCTGACCTCGGTGATGCCGAGGCAATAGCAGATCATGGAATTGGCGGCGGAACCGCGCCCCTGGCACAGGATCGGCTCCGGCAGGCTCCGCGCATAGGCGATGATGTCGTGCACGGTGAGGAAGAACGGCGCATAGCCGAGCTCGCCGATCACCTTCAGTTCCTGATCGAGGATCTTGCGGACACTGGGCTTGATGCCGTTCTTGAAGCGCCGCTTCACCCCGGCTTCGGTGAGCGCGACAAGACGCGCCTGCGGCGTCTCGTATTCGCCGCGGGTCTCGTAGGGATAATCGTGCTGCATCTCGTCGAGCGAGAAGTGGCAGCGATCGAGCAACCGCCGTGTCTCCATGATCGCATCGGGATAATCGGCGAACAGCCGCGCCATCTCCTGCGGTGGTTTCAGATGGCGTTCGGCATTGAGCGTGAGCAGGCGTCCGGCCTGGTCGATGGTGACATGTTCGCGGATACAGGTGACCACATCCTGCAGCATGCGGCGCCAGGGATGGTGATAGAGCACATCGTTGGTCGCGATCGGCGGGACTCCGTTGTTGGATGCGATGCGTGCAAGCTTCGCCATGCGCCGCCGGTCATCGCCGCGATAAAGGAAACTCATCGCGAGCCAGAGGGAGCGCTTCGACGCATGCTGTTTCAGATGGGAGAGCAGGGTGGAGAGTTTCCGCTCGTCGATCCGTTCAGGCGGCATGACAATCAGGTTGAGGCCCCCGACCCGCGCGATGAGGTCATTCAGATGCAGGATGCAGTCGCCCTTTTCCGCTCTGCGTTTGCCGCAGGACAGAAGCTGCGTCAGCCGTCCCCAGGCGGCGCGGTCCGATGGATAGGCAAGGATGTCCGGCGTGCCGTCGGCGAAGATAAGACGCGCGCCCACCGCAAGGCGCATGCCTTTCTCTTTTGCCATCACATGGGCGCGCACCACGCCCGCGACCGAATTGCGGTCGGCGATGCCGATGGCCGTAAGTCCTAGCTCCTTCCCCTGCGCGACCAACTCTTCCGGATGCGAGGCCGCGCGCAGGAAGGAGAAATTGGTGGTCACGCCGAATTCGGCAAAAGCCGGCGCCGGTGGCTCGGAATGCGGCTCCGCATTTCTGGCCGGTGCCGGAAAATCCAGGATGTCGCTCATGCGAAAATTCCGTGCAGGAACCAGTGCGGCGGGTTGTCCCGGTCCTGATAGATGCCCTCGCGATAGAGCCACACCCGCGCGCCCTGCCGGGTCTCGATGCGGAAATAGTCGCGCGTGACCGGCAGGCCCTGATCGTTGCGCCACCATTGCAGCGCGATGCTTTCCGGCCCTTCGGCATAAGCGACGTCATGCGTGACGCGCCGCCACTTGAACTGCACCGGTGGCCCGTCCGGCACCTGTGCCGTGGCTTCGATCGGTTCAGGCCGTTCGAACAGCCGGATCGGACGAACGGGAATGCGGCTGTCTTGTGCGAAATCGTTCGCAGCAATACCGGTCTGCGCGCGTGCGGCATTGGCCGGAACGGCGATGCTGGCAAGTTCGGGCCAATGTGTGTCCTGCGGCACGAGACGCTGCACGCGATCTGCGCCAAAGCGCGCCGTCAGCCGGTCGATCAGATGCGCAATCTCGCGTGCGGGATCGCCTGTGCCAAATCCGGTCTGCACCGCATCGAAGGCTTCCACGGACAGCGCGGACAGACGGATCATGTCGAATCCAAAGCCTGGATCGGCCTCGTCGCCGATCACGGCGAGGCGATCGAGAAACAGCCGCCGGATGCGGACGGGATCGCGCAATGGCTCCGAGGTGCCGATCTCGACGCGCGCCACCTTGCCGTCGGTGCGAAACAAAGCTGTCTGCAAACGGCGCGCGCCCTTGCCGTGCCGTTCCATCGCGCGCGCGAGTTCCTGCGCGAGATGAAAGATGGTGCCCAGCACATCCTCCTCACGTCCGATCGGTTCGGCGAACCGCTGCTCGGCGAGAAAGGAGGGCAAAGGCAGGCGCGGCACGATCGGCTCGTCCTCGCGGCCGAGCGCCTGATCGATGCGGCGCACGAAGTCTTGCCCGAAGCGCGCAGCGAGCGGCGCGCGCGGCAGATCGAGGACATCGCCGATGGTTTTCAGTCCGGCCTGCGCGAGCGGACCTGCAATCTGCGGATCGATCCGGAGTGCGGCGAGGGGGAGAGATACCAGCTCCGTTCGTTCCCGCGAAAGCGGGGACCCAGAATCGTGCCTCGGCGACGCTCGAGATTCTGGATTCCCGCTTACGCGGGAATGAACGGAGTTTGAGGCGCGGTCAGGGGCAACAACGCCATACCTCGCCACCGCCCATGCACAGCCCGGCGTATCGGCAATCGCCGCGCGCGCGTGAAAGCCTTGCGCGGCAAGCCTGCGGATCAGATCGCGGCGCAAATTCTCTTCGCCGCCGAACAGATGCGCGCAGCCGCTGATGTCGAGAAACAGACCGTCCGGCGGATCGAGACCGACGAGTGGGGTGTAGCGGTCGCACCAGTCAGCGATATGGTCGAGCGTTTTAGCATCAGCCGCTTCGTCCGCATCGATTGCCACAAGCTGCGGATACATCGCGCGCGCATCGGCCAGCGCCATCCCTGCGCGCAGGCCGAGCCGCGCCGCCTCGTCGTTCAAGCCTGAGATCTGCCGCGCCGCGCGTACCGTTGCGATCACGGCAAGCGGCTGACCGGCGAGGTCAGGCGATCGCCGCGTCAGACGGTCGGTTGGCAAACGGCGCAGCCACAGCGACAGAATCCGCTTCGACGAAGGCACACTCATGATGACTCCACGCAACACGAAACCGGCCGCAGGAGCCGCGCCGGTTCTTCATCAGGGACAACTCAAACGCAGTGCTGCCGAGACCGCCATAGGCATCGCGCTCGCCGGCAGCGGCTGCGACCTCCCAGCGCGTCATCGCCGCACTCGGCATGGATGTGGATCTCTGCCGCAGGAAGAGACCGAGGCCGTTATGCGTACGTGCGGCGAGCGACAGGCGGCGGGTCGCAGTCAGGTCGGCGGTATCGTCCGGTAATTCGGCGATCACGCTCGCGAGCGCCGCGCATTTCAGCGCCTCCTCCATCGCGAATAGTGCATCGATGGGGCGCCGCGTGCGCAGGATGAGAAGCCGCCGTGACGGCAATCCGAACAGATCGAATCCGAGGCCGTAGGGAACACCGGCTTCAAGCCGGGTGAAGTCGGTCTGGATGAAAAGCGTCTCCCGGCCGGTGCTTTTGCCGGCCAGTGCCGCGAGCGCCAGCGCAAAGCCCGTGGCTGCGCCGCGATGGACCGGAGCGGCCGGCGAGATTTCATGCAGGGCACCCAGGGCCAGCCCGCCGCCAAGGACCGTGTCGGCCCGGCTCAAGCCGAGCGAAAGCGGTGCATTATCGCATTGATAATGCTGGATATTCTCCATGCTCTGACGAAGGCGCGCGAGCGCCTCCGGGGCTTGCGCACCGGCGGAAGGCCACGCCATGGGGTGTTCCATGGGCCCGATCCATGTTCTCTATTTGTTCTTATTGATTCCGGGCTTTGCCCCGCTTGGCAAGGGGAAAATGGGCCACGCTCAGGAAGACATCACCGGGCGGCTCTCACGCCACCGCCCTTGCCGGTTTGGTATCGATCAGTTCGCGCAGAGGCGCCTGGAGTTCATATTCGAAGCCGGCCGGGTCGTAGCGGACTTCGCTCTTGCCGGCCATGTCGCGCGGCGCGATCCGCCGCACCAGCAATTCGCCAAAACCCTTCCGCGACGGCGTCTCCACGACCGGCCCACCGCTTTCCTTCCAGTGCAGATGGAACACCGGATCGCTGCCAAGATTATCGATCCGCCACGACAGCAGCACGCGCCCATCCGGCACCGAGAGCGCGCCATGCTTCGCCGCATTGGTGGCGAGTTCATAAAGCAGCAGCGAGAAGGTCTGCGCCGTCCGTGCGCGCAGCGCGATGTCCGGCCCCTCCATTTCGATACGGCCCGCGAAGGGGAGAATATCGTCCGAAATCAGGCTGCGCAGACTGACGCTTTTCCAGTCGCTGGCGGTCAGGATCGACATCGCCTTGGCGAGCGCCTGCAGACGGCCCTCGCAGGTTCTCTGGATTTCGGTCAGGCTCAAGCCAGGCGTGAAACTGAGGCGCACCACCGCCTGCGTCACCGCCATCACATTGCGGACTCTGTGATTGAGTTCGTGGATCAGCACCTTCAGCCGGTCCTCGGCGGATTTGCGCGAGGCGACCTCGTCCGACAGCACCGCGGCGCGATTGGCCATGAAGCCGATAAACAGGACGGTCGCGAGCGTCATTGCAATGCCGGCGCCCGCGACCCAGAGCCCGCGCAGGAAGCCCTCACGCTGCAGGTCGCGCGGCACCGCGTAGACAAACTTCAGTTCGCCATGGCCGAAATCCATTTTCCGCTCGAACAGGGTGCGGCGCGCCGGCGCATTGTCGGTCACGTTATCCGGGGCAAGGCTGAAAATCGGCTCGCTCATGCCGTGCGTATAAATGTTGACACCGGTACCGGACAAAGCTCTCGCGCTGGCAAGCGCGGATTCGAACAAGTCGCGGATCTTGAATCTGAAACTCATCACGCCGAGAAACCGGTCATTCGCATCGAAGATCGGCGCATAGAGCAGCAGCGATTCCGAATCGGGAGACGGCGCAGCTTTGACTGGCCGCGTGCGCACAACCTCATGGGTCTGTTTGGATTCGCGGATCGCGGCCAGACGCTCCGGAAACGATCCCGCATCGATGCCCAGAACCGATCGGTTGCCGGCCGGTGCGGTGTCTACGATTGGATATATTGCGCGGCCGATCTGTCCAGGATCGATCGGCTTGCCGTCACCTGCGCGCAGCAGCGGGTTCGGCGCACCGGACGAGCGCAGCATGTCCGTGACCTCCGCCGCCTGTGCGGGCTCGACCTCCGGCAGCCAGCCGATGGTCGCGAGATCGGGCGCGAGCCCCAGCGCCCGCGTACCGAATGCGCCGAGCGGGTGCGGCGTTGAAAGCGGCGGCGGCAGGAAGAACCGGGAAACCGTCTTTGCCAGATTGACGCGCTCGAGCAAATGTTCGCTGACCGCAGAGAAATGCGTATCCACCCGCTCGCCGATGCGCAGCCGTTCGAGCGCGCGGTACTGCTGCGATTCGTCGCGGGCGACGTAAATCGACAGCAGCATGCCGGCCGCGGCCACGAGGACCAGCAGGGCTCTGGACACCGCCCGCTGCGGCAAATTGAGGCGCTGGCGAAATGGCATGAATCGGAATCGTCCGGCGGGTCTCTGCCTGTCCCGAATGGCTCAAACCGCCAGATTTTTGCGGAACCGTCCAGACAAAGATTGGTTAGCGTCGCGGCACGATCATGAAGGCATCCCGGCCGATGAGCAATGTCATCGAAACGGATATTCCGGCCCGGCTCGACCGGCTGCCCTGGAGCCGGTTCCATACGCTGGTGGTCGCAGCGCTCGGCATCACCTGGATTTTCGACGGTCTTGAAGTGACGCTCGCGGGTGCGCTGTCCGGCGCGCTGAAGGAAAGTCCGGTCCTGCAATTCTCCAACACCGATATCGGGATTGTCGGCAGCGCCTATCTTGCCGGCGCCGTGCTGGGTGCCCTGTTCTTCGGCTGGCTGACCGACCGGCTCGGGCGCAAGAAGCTGTTCTTCATCACGCTGACGGTCTACCTTCTTGCCACCGGCGCGACCGCGCTCACCTGGAATTTGTGGACCTTTGCGCTGTGCCGCTTCTTCACCGGCGCGGGGATCGGCGGCGAATATGCCGCGATCAATTCCACGATCCAGGAACTCGTTCCCGCGCGCGTGCGCGGCTGGACCGATCTCGTGATCAACGGCAGCTTCTGGATCGGGGCTGCGATCGGCGCTGCCGGTTCCATCGTCCTGCTCGACCCGTCCGTCATCGATCCGGAGATCGGCTGGCGCCTCGCTTTCTTCATCGGTGCCGCGCTCGGCGTGATCATCTTCTTCATGCGGATGTGGATTCCGGAAAGCCCGCGCTGGCTGATGACGCATGGCCGCGCTGCGGAAGCCGAACGGATCGTTGCGGCCATCGAAGCCGGTACTCCGGGCTATGTGCCGTCATCGAGGCCTTTGCCGCGCGTGAAATTGCGTACCCGCAGCCATACGCCGCTGCTCGAAGCCGCGCGCGCGATATTTCGCACGCACCGCAACCGCGCCGGCGTCAGCCTCATCCTGATGGCGGCGCAAGCCTTCTTCTACAACGCCATCTTCTTCACCTATGCGCTGGTACTGACCGACTTCTTCGGCATCGCCGCCAATCAGGTCGGCTGGTACATCCTGCCGTTCGCGGCCGGCAATTTTCTCGGACCCGTCCTTCTCGGCCGCTTGTTCGACACCATTGGCCGCCGGCCGATGATCTTCTTCACCTATCTGGTGTCGGGTGTCCTGCTCGCGGTGACGGGCTGGCTGTTTATGGAGGGCTGGCTGACCGCGACCACGCAGACGCTGTGCTGGATGGTGATTTTCTTCTTCGCCTCCGCCGCTGCAAGCTCCGCCTATCTGACGGTAAGCGAAACCTTCCCGCTGGAAATCCGCGCGCTGGCGATTGCGATCTTCTATGCCGTCGGTACCGGCGTCGGCGGCGTGGCCGGACCTCTGATCTTCGGCCTGCTGATCGAGACGGGTTCGCGCGCCACCGTATTCGCGGGCTATGCATTCGCCGCGCTGCTGATGATCGCAGCGGCGTTCGTCGCCCTGCGCCATGGCGTCGCAGCCGAGCGCAAGCCGCTCGAAGAGGTCGCGCGGCCGCTTGCCAGTGCGGATTGAGCGGCAGCGGGTCTTGCGAAAAATTGATGCTTCAATTCGCACGAGCCGAATTCTAGTCTATCGATTAGCGCAAAAGGGACCGACAGATGCGATTCGCAACGATCTGCCTGATGGCCGCAACGATCATGAGCGTCGCGCAGCCAGCGCAGGCCCAGCCGCTGGACAAGGTTACGTTCGGCACCAACTGGGTCGCGCAGGCCGAACATGGCGGCTACTATCAGGCGCTCGCCGACGGTACGTACAAAAAATACGGGCTCGACGTGACCATCTTGCCCGGCGGGCCGAATGCGAACAACCGCATCCTGCTTCCGGTCGGCAAGATCGATTTCTATATGAGCGCGAATCTGTTGCAGGCCTTCGATGCCGTCGCGCAAAACATCCCGACCGTCGCCGTCGCCGCAAGTTTCCAGAAGGACCCGCAGGTACTGATGGCGCATCCGGGGCAGGGCATCGACAAGTTCGAGGACCTGAAGAAGCTGACCATCCTCGTCTCCAAGGAAGGCATGGCCGGCTATTATCAATGGCTGAAGAAGGATTACGGCTTCACCGATGCGCAGGTGCGGCCCTATACCTTCAACCCGCAGCCGTTCCTCGCCGACAAGAAGATGGCGATGCAGGGTTACGTCACGTCGGAGCCCTATGCGGTCGAGACGCAAGGGAAATTCAAGCCGGTGATCTTCCTCTTGGCCGATCAGGGCTTCTCCACCTATTCGACCCTGATCGAAACGCGGCGCGATCTCGTCGAGAAGAAGCCCGATCTTGTGCAGCGCTTCGTCGATGCCTCGGCGATCGGCTGGGCCAATTACATCTACGGCGACAACAAGGCCGCGAATGAATTGATCAAGAAGCATAATCCGGAGATGACCGATGCGCTGCTTGCCTATTCGGTCGACAAGATGAAGCAATACGGCATTGTCGATTCCGGTGACTCGCTCAAGCTGGGTATCGGGGCGATGACTGATGCGCGCATCAAGGATTTCTTCGACAAGATGGTGCGCTCCGGCGTGCTGAAGCCGGACCTCGATTACAGGAAGGCCTATACGTTGCAATTCGTGAACAAGGGCGTGGGCAACGATATCCGGCCGAAGCAGTAACTCGCTCCATGGCTGACGCTCTCGCAGCCGGACAGGCGCTCGTCTCGCTCCACGCTGTCGGCAAGACGTTCCCGAGCGGCGTCGCGGCGCTGCGCGATGCCACGTTCTCCGTAAAGGAGCATGAATTTGTCTCGCTGCTCGGTCCGTCCGGCTGCGGCAAGTCCACCGCGTTGCGCATCATCGCGGGGTTGAGCGAGCCGACAGCAGGCGACGTGATCTGGCGCGATGGCAACGCACCGGACGGCACCAAGGGTGAGATCGGCTTCGTGTTCCAGGAACCGACGCTGATGCCCTGGACGAATGTCGCGGGCAATGTGCATCTGCCGCTGAAGCTCGCCGGTATCGATCGCGCAGCGGCTGCACCACGGATCCGCGAGGCGCTGGCGCGCGTCGGTCTTGCCGCGTTCGAGAAAGCCTATCCGCGCGAACTCTCCGGCGGCATGAAGATGCGGGTCTCGATCGCCCGTGCGCTGGTGACAAATCCGAAACTGCTTCTGATGGACGAGCCGTTCGCCGCGCTCGATGAGATCACGCGCTTTCGCCTGAACAACGATCTACTGACGCTGTGGGCCGCGATGCGCCAGACCGCGATCTTCGTCACCCATTCGGTGTTCGAGTCGGTCTATTTGTCGAGCCGCATCATCGTGATGACATCGAGGCCGGGCCGCGTGCATGCCGAGATCGCGGTGGACGCACCTTATCCGCGCACCGAAACGTTCCGCACCTCGCCGGACTATGCCGCGCTCTGCCGCAAAGTGTCGGAGGCTCTGGTCGAGGCCATGGGGCAGGAGGCGGCATGACCGCGCGCCCGGCCACACGCGCGGAAGAAGCGCAGGAGCGCACCCGGCGCGAGCGCGTCCTGCGCGGCGTGCTTCCGCTCGCAGCCCTCGCCATCGGCATTCTGATCTGGGATCTCGTGGTGCGGATCAACGGCATCGAGCCTTACGTGCTGCCGTCGCCCGGTCTCGTGTTGCGCACGCTGATCGCCGACTGGGGGCTGCTGTGGTCCTCGCTTCTCGTGACGCTGACGGTGACGTTTCAGGCGCTACTCCTCGCCTTCGTCGGCGGTGTGGCGCTTGCGATCGCGTTCAACAAGTCGCGCCTCGTCGAATATTCGTTCTATCCTTATGCGGTGATCCTGCAGGTCACGCCGGTGGTGGCCATCGCGCCGCTCCTCTTGATCTACTTGCCGCAGCAGGCGGCAGTGCTGGCCTGCGCGTGGATCGTCGCGTTCTTCCCGGTGCTGGCCAACACCACGCTCGGGCTCAACACGGTGGATCGCAATCTCGCCGAGCTGTTCCGGCTTTACGGCGCGAGCCAATGGCAGGTGCTGCGCGATCTCAAGCTGCCGGCGGCGCTGCCCTACATGCTCGGCGGACTGAAGATCGCGGGCGGGCTGTCGCTGATCGGCGCGGTGGTTGCCGAAATCGCCGCGGGCTCGGCGGGCGCGGGCTCAGGCCTTGCCTATCGCATCGCCGAGAGCGGCTACCGGCTCAACATCCCGCGCATGTTTGCGGCGCTGATCCTGCTGTCGGTCACCGGCATCGTAATCTTCGCAGCGCTGTCGCTCGTCTCGCATCTGATTTTGCGGCGCTGGCACGAGAGCGCGGTGGGTGAGGGGTGATCTCTCCGTTCGCAACATGACGATGCCTCGTGTCCCGGGCGCAGCGCAGAGCGGAGCTTTGCGCTGCAGAACCGGGACCCACAAATGTTCACCCGCCGCGATGGGTCCCGGTTCAGCACCGCATCATTTCGCTTCGCCATAGCGCGTCGAAGACGCGCGTAAATTCGCTCATGGGCTGCGGCGCGCCCGGAACTCCGGAGCAAAAATGCGATACAGGAATAAAATCCTTATTTTCGCCATCTTCCCATGGTTCAGTCCTGCCCATCCCGCCCCGTCCAAGGGGCGTCTCATGAGCGTCACAAGACGCGGGGCGGGCAGCGGTGGCCGTTGCGGGCGTCAAGACGTGGCGCCTGCAGCGGACGGTTCAAGCCGCGTCCCGTCGGGTTAGCCACCTGGCGTTTCGGTGGAGGAACGTCCACCGGGGACGATGGAGCAGACCTTCAAACACCGCGCGCGGAACGCCGGAATCTTTCGGCGGTCCGTGGTGACTGCAATCTCGTGTGCTTCACTCACTCGCACACGAGGCCATGGGCTTGGCTGAAAGCCCGGCGTTCCTCGCGCCCTTGGGTTTCCCAAGGGAAGGAATGCGAGGTGGGAATACGGGCGCGCCCGCGCCGTCACAAGAACAGGGCCGGCGGAGCTTTGTCTTCAGAACACCATCCGCACCGCGATCCCCAGAGCCGCCATGATCGCGACCAGCTCGACCAGCCCGCGATGGAAGCGGAACGCCAGCAACGCCGCGATGATCGCAAGCGCCGCCGTCTTGAGATCCAGCGCCAGCGGATCGAACGCATACCAGCGCAGAAATCCGATGCGCTGCTCGGTGACCTCGCCGAACAGCACATGCAGCGCGAACCACACCGTCAGATTGAGAATGACGCCGACCACGGCCGCAGTGATCGCCGCGAGCGCCCCGGTCAGCATGCGGTTCGAGCGCAACTGCTCGACGAAGGGCGCGCCGGCGAAGATCCAGAGCATCGATGCCGAGAACGTCACCCATGTGGTCATCGCGGCGGCAATGACGCCGGCGGTCACTGGCGAGAACGGCGCGGCCTCTCGATAGCCCGCGAGGAAGCCGACGAATTGCGTGACGAGAATGAGCGGGCCGGGCGTGGTCTCGGCAAGCCCAAGTCCATCGACCATTTCGGCTGCAGTCATCCAGCCCTGCTTGTCCACGGCTTCCTGCGCCATATAGGCGAGCAGCGCATAGGCCCCGCCGAAGCTGACGGTCGCAAGCTTGGAGAAGAAGGTGCCGATATCGACCAGCACATGCGCCGGGCCGAGCAACAAAGCGGCCAGTGCGACCGGCCCCCACCACAGAACGAGCCCGACCGCAGTCGCGGTGGCGGACTGCTTCCAGCGTCCCGGCACCGGCGGTGGATATGTTTCGCCGGTCTTGATGGCGAGGAGCTCTGGCGCATCCCGCGCAATCAGAAAGCCAAGAAGCCCCGCGCCGATCACGATCAGCGGAAATGGCAGCGCAAAAAAGAAGATCCCGATAAAGGCCGCAGCGGCGATGGTCATCAGCGTGCCGGTTTTGAGCGCGCGCCGTCCGATCCGGATCAGCGCTTCGACCACGATGACCAGCACCGCCGCCTTGATGCCGAACAGCGCGCCGTCGATCAGCGGGATACCCTGGCCCAGCGCGTAGATCAGGCTCAGGCCCAGCATCACGAAGGCCCCCGGCAAGACGAACAGGACGCCGGCGGCGATGCCGCCCCGCACCCCGTGCATCAGCCAGCCGGTATAGGTCGCAAGCTGCTGCGCCTCGGGGCCCGGCAGCAGCATGCAGAAATTCAGCGCGTGCAGAAAGCGCTGCTCCTCCACCCACTTCTTCTCGTCGACCAGAATGCGGTGCATCAGCGCAATCTGGCCGGCGGGCCCGCCAAAGCCGAGGCAGCCGATCTTGAAATAGGTGCGCAGCAGCTCGGAAAATGTCGGACTGACGGTTGCGGACATGATGGTTCCGAGGCAGCGGGGATCCGCACGTTAGAGACGTGCAGTTTGGCTTGCAATCGCGGCAGGGGGGCATTCGGTTTGCGGCCTCCCAGGCGCCGCTTGCCTCCTGTAGGCTGCGTCAATGACATCCGGCCCGCAGCATACAGACGCCGAGCAGGTCCGCGCCCGGCTGACCGGCATCGGTCTGATGTGCGGGGCGGTGCTGTCCTTCGCCTGTCTCGACGCCATCGCCAAATACCTGAATGGCTACATGGACACGCTGCAGGTGGTGTGGGCGCGCTATACCGGCGCCTTCATCCTCACCCTGTTCATTTTCAATCCGGTGTCGCGGCCCGGACTGGTGCGGACCAAGCGGCCGGTATTGCAGCTCGTGCGTTCGGCGATGCTGCTCGGCTCCACGGTCACGAATTTCCTGGCCTTCCGCTATCTGCAACTCGATCAGGCGCTGTCGATCCTGTTTTCGACGCCGTTCATGGTTGCCATTCTGGCTGGGCCGATCCTGGGCGAATGGATCGGCTGGCGCCGCTGGGTGGCGATCCTCGTCGGCTTTGCCGGTGTGCTGCTGGTGACGCGGCCGGGTGTCGGCGGTGTGCATTGGGCCGCGCTCTATTCGGTCGCGAGCGCGATGTTCTATTCGCTCTATATCGTCGCCACGCGGGTGCTGTCGCGGAGCGATTCGAGCGATACGACGCTGTTCTATTCCAATTTCGTCGGAGCCGCGGCAATGCTGCCGGTGCTGCCGTTCGTATGGACCACGCCGGACAGTCCCTTCATCATTTTTCTGATGGTGGTGTTCGGCGCCTTCGGCAGCTTCGGCCACTACCTCCTGATCGTCGCGCACCGGCTGGCCCCGGCCTCGGTGCTGGCGCCGTTCATGTATACCCAGCTCGTGTGGGCCGTCGGCTTCGGCTATGTTGTGTTCGGCGATATCCCGAACCGCTGGACGCTGGCCGGCGCCGCGGTGGTGGTGGCCTCCGGGCTCTATCTTCTGCATCGTGAAAGGGTGCGTGGGACCGCCTGACGCAGCCGGTGTTCAGACATTTTTGCCGTTTTTCCCGGCGCCGCCACCCTGCTAAGGTCCGCCGCAAAATGCCAATCCCAAGACGAGGAAGCCGCAAGGATCGCAATGCTGGACAAACCCAAAGACCAAAAACCGGGCCTGAATGACGATATCGGCGAGGACAAGCGGCTCGAAATGTTCCGGCTGCAGCTCCTGCTGCGCCATGCCGAGCAGCGCGCCTTCGACCTGTTTCTGCAAAATCTCGTCAAAGGGACGAGCCATCTCTCGCTCGGTCAGGAAGCCGTGGCGGCCGGCTTTGCCGCGGCCATGAAGCCCGGCGACCTCTCGTTCTGCACTTATCGCGGCCATGCCCATACGCTGGCGCGTGGAGTGCCGGTCGAGCAGGTGCTGGGCGAATTGATGGGCCGCGACAACGGCCTGATGCGCGGCAAGGGCGGGTCGATGCACCTCACCTCGGTCGATCACGGGGTGATGGGGTCCTACGCCATCATCGGCGCGCATCTGCCGATTGCCTGCGGCGCGGCCTGGCGCGCCCAATATAAGGGACACGACGACGTCTCCGTCTGCTTCTTCGGCGACGGCACAACGAATATCGGTGCCTTCCACGAGGCGCTGAATTTCGCTGCGGTCTGGAAGCTGCCGGTGATCTTTGTGTGCGAGAATAATCTCTATATGGAATACACCCCGATCGGCGATGTGACGGCGGTGCCGCATCCGGCGGCCGATCGCGCCGCGGCCTATGGCCTGCCGCGCATCATCGTCGACGGCAACGATGCCGACGAAGTTTATCGCACGGCGATGGCGGCCTACGCCAAGGCGCGCAAGGGCGAAGGGCCCTCGCTGATCGAATGCATCACCTACCGGCATAGCGGACATTCGCGTGCCGATCCGGCGAAATACCGTCCCGAAGGCGAGCTGGAAAAGTGGAAGGAGCGCGATCCGATCAAGATCTATCGCGAGCGTCTGCTTGAATTCGGCATCGACCCCGAAGTGATGAAGGCCATCGAGGACGGCATCATCCGCGAAGTCGATGACGCCACCGAGAAGTGCAAGGCCGCGCCGCCGCCGCCGCTCGACATCATCCATACCGACGTCTACGCCGACGGCGGCTTCGCCTGGAGAAACTGACATGGCGGAACTGACCTACCGCGACGCCGTTGCGCGCGGCATTGCACAGGAAATGTCGCGCGACCCGGACGTTGTGTTCCTCGGCGAGGACGTGGCGAAAGCCGGCGGCGTGTTCAAGGCAACCGTCGGACTGTATGAACAGTTCGGTCCGCTGCGGGTGCGCGATACGCCGATCTCGGAGCAGGCGATTCTCGGCGCAGCCATGGGCGCCGCGATGACGGGACTGAAGCCGATCGCCGAGATCATGTTTTCCGACTTTCTCGCGGTCTGCTTCGACTATATCGCGAACGAATTTCCGAAGAGCCGCTACATGACCAACGGGCAGGTGAAATGCCCGCTGGTGGTGCGCACCGGCAACGGCGCTGGTTCGCGCTTCGGCGCGCAACATTCGCAGAGCGTCGAGAACTGGTGCATGATGATCCCGGGGCTGAAGGTTGTTGCGCCATCCACCCCGCGCGATGTCATTGGCCTCCTTGCCGCGGCGGTGCGCGATCCCGATCCGGTGATTTTCTTCGAGCACAAGTCGCTCTACCCGACCAAGGGCGAGGTGCCCGACGGCGAGATCGTCGACACGCTCGGCACGGCGAAGATCGTGCGTCCCGGCAAGGACGCGACCATTCTTGCGCTGGCGCTGATGGTGCCGCGTGCGATCGAGGCGGCGGAGCGGCTCAAGACGGAACACGGCATTGACTGCGAGGTTGTCGACGTGCGCTCGCTGGTGCCGCTCGACACACAGACCATTCTCGGTTCGGTCGGGCGGACGCACCGCCTGTTTACGGTGGAGGAGAATCCGCGGTTGTGCGGCTGGGGTGCGGAGATTGCATCGATTGTCGCGGACGAAGCCTTCTACGATCTCGACGGTCCGATCGTGCGCATCACGACGCCGCATATCCCGCTGCCATCCGCCGACTTGCTCGAGGATGCGGTGCTGCCGACGGTGGATCGCATCGCAGACACGGTGCGGCGGAGTTTGGGGAGTTAGTGCCGCGCCATGCGACAGACCAAGTTACGCCCCGCGACCTACGCCGACATTGAGGCTCTGCCGCCGAACATGGTCGGCGAGATCGTATTTGGCGTGCTGCATGCGCATCCGCGGCCGACGCCGCGGCACGGTGTTGCGGCGGGTGAGTTGCAAGCTGAACTCGCACTTCCTTTCGGGCGTGGCCGCGGCGGGCCGGGCGGCTGGATTTTCATTGTAGAACCGGAGTTGCATCTCGGTCCGCATATCGTTGTTCCGGATGTAGCGGGATGGCGGCGCGAGCGGCTAACGCCGTTTCCGGAAACCGCGTTCATCGAGACGCCGCCGGACTGGCTGTGCGAAGTGCTCTCGCCGTCCACGCAACAGATCGATCGTACCGACAAGCTTTCGGTCTACGCGACCCATGGCGTGAATTATTGCTGGTATGTCGATCCGCTTGCCAGGACGCTGGAAGTGCTGGCGCTGACCGGCAACAAGTGGCTTCTTTCGGCCACGTTCAAGGATGCAGATCCGGTCTGTGCGCCGCCTTTTGAGGCGCATACTTTTCCGCTCGACGTGCTGTGGGTGCCGCGACCGGAATAGATGGGCCAATAACTGACGATAGAACACGCCAGGGAAGGACCGATGTACGAAAATCTCCTCGCCAATGTCCCGACGGATCTCTGGATCGGCGGACAATGGCGCAAATCCTCCGACGGCCAACGGTTCGACGTGATCGATCCCGCGACCGAGAAGAAGGTCGCCTCGGTCGCAAGCGCCACGGTGGACGATGCGATCGCGGCGCTCGATGCGGCCGAAGCCGCTTTCCCCGGCTGGGCTGCGAAGAAGCCGCGCGAACGCGGCGAGATTTTGCGGAAAGCCTTCGAGCTTATCATGCGGGACGCCGAGCGGCTCGCGAAACTCATCACGCTCGAGAACGGCAAGGCGCTGCCGGATTCGCGCGGCGAGGTGGCCTATGCTGCGGAGTTCTTTCGCTGGAATGCGGAGGAGGCAGTGCGCAATCTCGGCTCGTTGTCGACGGCACCGGCGTCCGGTGCGCGCATCCTGGTGCAGCACAAGCCGGCCGGCATCGCCGTGCTGGTCACGCCGTGGAATTTCCCGGCGGCGATGGCGACCCGCAAGATCGGCCCGGCGCTTGCCGCCGGCTGCCCGGTGGTGCTGAAGCCTGCCTCCGATACGCCGCTCACCATGTTGGCGCTGATGCCGATCCTGGAAGAAGCTGGCGTGCCGGCTGGCGTGGTCAACGTGATTCCGTCGCGCTCCTCCGGCAAGGTCGTGAGCGCGATGCTGCACGATCCGCGCGTGCGCGTGGTCTCTTTCACAGGATCGACCGAGGTCGGCCGCGTGCTTCTGCGCGAGGCGGCCGACAACATCATCAAACCGGCGATGGAACTCGGCGGCAATGCACCCTTTATTGTGTTCGAGGACGCCGACATCGATGCAGCGATCGAAGGCGCGATGATCGCCAAGATGCGCAACATGGGCGAAGCCTGCACCGCGGCGAACCGCTTCTATGTGCATGAGAGCGTGCATGACGAGTTCGCGCAGAAACTCACTGGCAAGATGCAGGCGCTCAAGATGGGCAACGGTCTCGACGAGGGCATCAATCTTGGTCCGCTGGTCAACAAGGAAGGCCGCGACAAGGTGATCGAACTGGTCGATGACGCGGTATCGAAGGGAGCCAAGGTCCTGACCGGCGGCAAGACGCCGGAGGGGCCCGGCTTCTTCTATCCTGCGACCGTTCTGACCAACGTGCCGGACTCGGCCAAGATGGTGAACGAGGAAATCTTCGGCCCGGTCGCCGCGATCCAGACCTTCAAGACCGAAGAGGAAGCGATCAAGCGCGCCAACGACACCGAATACGGCCTCGTGGCCTATCTCTACACGAGGGATATCGGCCGCGGCATGCGCGTGTCGGAGAAACTTGATTTCGGCATGATCGGTTTGAACCGCGGGCTCGTGTCCGATCCGGCCGCGCCGTTCGGCGGCATGAAGCAGTCCGGCATCGGCCGAGAGGGCGCGCATGAGGGGCTGATGGAGTTCCTCGAAACGCAGTATGTGTCGGTGAGCTGGTGATCGCATGGACGTACTGATGCCGCAGCTCGGCGAAACCGTCGCCGAGGGCAAGATCGTCAAGTGGTTCAAGAACGCGGGCGATACGGTCGCGCCGGGCGAGAACCTGTTCGAGATCGAGACCGACAAGACCTCGATGGAGGTGCCGGCGACGTTTGGTGGCACGCTGTCGGCGATCAATTTTCAGGTCGGCGATGTTGCCAAGGTTGGTGCGGTGGTCGCGGTGATTCTTGGTGAGGGGGAGAAGCCGCAAGCATCCGTCCCGCAAGCCCACGAGTCAAAGTCCGCGCCAGTCTCTCGCCCGCTCACCCCCGCGAAGGCGGGGGGCCAGAGCCAAAAGCTGGATCCCCGCCGCCGCGGGGACGAATGGACCGAGAGCCCAGCACGTACCGCTGTGCCGAATAAAATGGATCCCTTCCGCGAAGTCCGCACCCCGGAGCGCAATTTCGGCCCGGCCCGGATCGCGGGTGGCATCGCGGTGACGCCGCTGGCCCGCCGGCTGGCCGGCGAGAACGGGATCGATCTTTCGCGGATCACGGGTTCCGGCCCGCATGGCCGCATCGTTGCGCGTGACGTGGAGGCGCGGATCGGACGCGCGCCGGCGCGCGCCACCGCGGCCGCCTTGGGACCTTCCGCATCCGACATTCTCGCGCTGTATCGCGACGTGCCGTTCGAGGAGGTGCCGCTCGATGGAATGCGCGCGACCATTGCGGCGCGGCTGACCCAGGCCAAGCAGGCCATTCCGCATTTCTATCTGACCGCGGACGTGACGCTCGACGCCCTTCTCAAGGTACGGACCGAGGCGAACGCCGCGGCGCCGCAAGGTGATGCCAGCTACAAGCTCTCGGTCAACGATTTTGTCATCAAGGCGCTGGCGCTTGCCCTGAAGAAAGTGCCGGCTGCGAATGCAGTCTGGGCGGAAGATCGGATTCTGCGCTTCCAGCGTGCCGATATCGCGGTGGCGGTCGCACTCGACGGCGGGCTGATGACGCCAGTCATTCGCGGTGCTGACGGCAAGTCACTGAGCGCGATCTCGAACGAGATGCGTATCCTTGCTGAGCGCGCGCGCGACCGGAAGCTGAAGCCCGAAGACTATCAGGGTGGCGTCAGCGCGATTTCCAATCTCGGCATGTATGGCGTGCGCGACTTTT
>JBMOOQ010000031.1:208086-225620 GCA_049324435.1 Pseudomonadota bacterium | reverse complement strand
CTTGGCAAACACCTCGTTGGGATCGCGGCCGGAAAGCAATTGGTCCAAAAGTTCCTTCTCGATAGCCATGTGATGATTCGCTCCTTTCCATCATCATGGCCTCCCGCACAAAATTTCCGACAGTCCCTGCCACCTGTTCCGAATTTCGACGACCGAGGTCTTCTCCCGCCATATATTGGTGATGACGGTACAACCGATGACCGCTCGCCATATGACACGACCATGACCGAGGTGGTGACCATCTTCGGAACAACCCCCGCCCGACGCCGGTTACTCGCTGGGCTGCTCGACTACCGCGCTCTCTTGCGCTCGTTGGGTTACGATGTGGGAATCCAGTTCGTGGACGGCAGCTTTGTCGAGAACGTCGAAGCGCGCGAGGGCCGCGACCCGGGTGACATAGATGTGTTCAGCTTTCTCCAGCGACCGGATCGGTACAGTCAGGATGCCCAAGCATGGGCGACGCAGGGCTTCCCGGAGTGGCAGACACAGATCGCTGACCAGGCTGAGAATAAGAGGCGCTTCGGGCTTGATACATACGCGGTTGCGGTCGATCAGTGCGCCATCGTCGATACGATTACATTTACCAGTTATTGGTACAGCTTGTTCTCGCATAAGAGAGTGACGCACGATTGGAAAGGCTTCCTGCGCATAGGTCTCGGCGCAACTGATGATGCTGCGGCCCGCGCGCTACTGGTGACGAGCAATGCCTAAGCCGCTCAGTCTCAAGGCATTGAAGAGCGATCTCGCGTTCGTCGAGAAGCAACTTTCTGCGCATCCAGATCCCTTCGATACGGTCCGTCTCATGTGGGACCAGAGGCGGAAGGCGATCAAGGGCGAGATCGAAAGTCTTGAGGCAAAGCCTGAAAATCATGCGCGCGTCGCGTTGCTATTTTCCGGCAACCCGGTCATCGGCTCGCAAGAGATCAAGCTCGACTTCGCGTCGAAGGTTCTCGACAGCTACCAGAACATCATCGCGTCTCTTGCCTCGGAGCGAGCAGGACTTGATCTAGGCGCCAGAGGAAAGCTGCCAAGAACGTTCGCGTCGAAATTGTTCATACGCGATATTGTGCGCGGCTCGGTCGGCTTCCTAGTGGAAGAAGCGGAGCCTTCCCAATTGGAGTTGGTTGCAAGCCCACTCAAAGAGGCGGTTGACGAAGCTTCCAAAGTCTTGGGCGACCTGTCTGCTGCTGAGAGCAAAAAGTTCGACGAGCGCATCCAGGAGCTCAGTCCTCGAACGATATCCGCGATAAAGAAGCTTGCCAAAGTTCTGCATGATGCAGGCGCTGAGACCAAGATCGTCGATGACGATAGCGAACTGAGCCTCGACGACCGCGGCACAGCGTCACTTTATACTCGACTGAATGACGTTGAGTATGCAGAGCGCCGGGAAGAGCTGGTCGGATTTTTGCAAGGCCTCCTGCCGGAAAAGAGGCAATACGAATTTCAGGTTCACGAAGGACGGATGCTTTATGGCCCCGTGTCGGAGGAGTTCGATTTGCGTTGGCTGGGCGATCCCCACTTCGCCCGTTCAGTGCTGTTCAAGCGCGTACAAGCTACGTTCTTGGTCGCATCGGTCGTGCGGGGAGGCGTGACACGCAGAGAGGACCGAATACTCGAGAACGTCCATGTTGTCGATCAAGGGCCAGCTCAACTTGATCTCATGAAGTAGCTGAAAGGCTCCGGCGAGATGCAGGAGCCTTCGCGTTACCTTACGAACACCCCGTGGTGCTGCCGCACGTGTCGCACTTCATGCAGGTGCCGTTGCGCACCAGTGTGAAGTTCTGGCACTCGCCGCAGGCCTCTCCTTCGTAGCCGCGGGCCCTGGCCTCGGCACGGCGCTCGGAGATTGCCGCCTTGGCTTGCGGCCGGGCCTCCGTCCTGGCATCGCCCACCATCGCGCGCATCCGCTCTTCGAGGTTCTGCCATTCCAGCTTGTCGAGTGCAGCTGCCGAGCCGGATTTCAGCGCGGTCGCCCCCGCGGTCTGGAACGCGGTGACGTTGGTCGCCGCCTGCTGCGTGCCCGCGTGATGGGTGCTGCCGCCCGCGATCACGCCGAGCTTGTCGGTGCGCGACCGGGTCAGCCCCCGCGACAGATATTTCGCCGCCGGCGAGGGGCCCAACTCGTCCGGCGCCTTGCCTTCCTCGACGCCCTTGCCGAGCGCATCGAACCCGCCTTCCGACGGATCGACATGCGCAAGGTCGAAGCGCGAGAGATACGACACGGCGAGTTCGCGGAACACATAGTCGAGGATCGAGGTTGCGAACTTGATCGAGTCGTTGCCCTGCACCGGACCGGACGGCTCGAACCGCGTGAAGGTGAAGGCATCGACATATTCCTCAAGCGGCACGCCATATTGCAGGCCGAGCGAGACCGCGATCGCGAAGTTGTTGATGAAGGAGCGGAGCGCCGCGCCTTCCTTGTGCATGTCGATGAAGATTTCGCCGAGGCGCCCATCATCGTATTCGCCGGTGCGCAGATACACCTTGTGGCCGCCGACCACGGCCTTCTGAGTATAGCCCTTGCGGCGGTCCGGCATGCGCTCGCGCTCGCGGATCACGGTGATGCGCTCGACCACCTTCTCGATCACGCGCTCGGCGACCTGTGCGGTGCGCGCGGCTTGCGGCTTGTCGAGGAACGCTTCGATATCGTCCTCGTCGTCATCTTCATCCGCGATCAGCTGCGCGTTGAGCGGCTGCGAGAGCTTGGAGCCGTCGCGATAGAGCGCATTTGCCTTCAGCGCCAGTTTCCAGGACAGGAGATAGGCGTTCTTGCAATCCTCGACCGTGGCCTCGTTCGGCATGTTGATGGTCTTGGAAATGGCGCCCGAAATGAACGGCTGCGCCGCTGCCATCATGCGGATGTGGCTTTCGACCGAGAGATAGCGTTTTCCCGTGCGGCCGCAGGGATTGGCGCAGTCGAACACCGGATAATGCGCAAGCTTCAGGTGCGGGGCGCCTTCCACCGTCATCGCGCCGCAGACATGGATGTTGGCGGCCTCGATCTCGCGCTTCGTAAAGCCCAGATGCGCGAGCAGGTCGAAGGAAGGGTTGGCGAGATCGGCCGGCGAGACGCCGAGCGCATCGCGGCAGAATTGCTCGCCGAGCGTCCACTTGTTGAAGACGAACTTGATGTCGAAGGCGGTCGGCAGCGCCTTCTCGACCAGCGCGATCGCCTCGCTGGTGAAGCCCTTGGCCTTTAGTGTGGCATGGTTGATCGCCGGCGCATTGGCGAGGTTGCCGTGACCCACCGCATAGGCCTCGATCTCGGCGATCTCGCTCTCGCTGTAGCCGAGCGCGCGCAGCGCCTCGGGGACGGCGCGGTTGATGATCTTGAAGTAACCGCCGCCGGCGAGCTTCTTGAACTTCACCAGCGCAAAGTCGGGCTCAATGCCGGTGGTGTCGCAATCCATCACGAGACCGATAGTGCCGGTCGGCGCGATCACGGTGGCCTGCGCGTTGCGGTAGCCGTGCTGCTCGCCGAGCGCCAGCGCCTTGTCCCAGGCAAGCCGCGCATGCCGGATCAGCGTCTGGTCCGGGCAATGCTGGGCTTCGATCGGAACCGGCGGGGTGCTGACCCGCTCGTAACCCGCGGCCTCGCCATAAGCGGCCCGGCGGTGGTTGCGCATCACGCGCAGCATGTGCTCGCGGTTCTTCGCATAGCCCGGGAAGGTGCCGAGCTCGGCCGCCATTTCCGCCGAGGTGGCATAGGCGATGCCGGTCATGATCGCGGTCAGCGCGGCGCAGATGGCGCGGCCGGCATCTGAGTCATAGGGAATGCCGGACGACATCAACAGCCCGCCGATATTGGCGTAGCCCAGACCCAGCGTGCGGTATTCGTAGGACAGCTGCGCGATTTCCTTGGAGGGGAACTGCGCCATCATCACCGAGATTTCGAGAACGATGGTCCACAGCCGCACCGCATGCTCGTAAGACGCGACGTCGAACACCTTGGTGTCCTTGTCGCGGAAGGTGAGGAGATTCAGCGAGGCGAGATTGCACGCGGTGTCGTCGAGGAACATGTATTCCGAGCACGGATTGGACGCGCGGATCTCGCCCGAGGCCGGGCAGGTATGCCAGTCGTTGACCGTGGTGTGGAATTGCAGGCCGGGATCGGCACAGGCCCAGGCGGCATAGCCGATCTTTTCCCAGAGCGCGCGCGCCTTCAGGGTTTTTGCGACCTTGCCGTTCTTGCGCCAGGTGAGGTTCCAGTCGCCGTCATTCTCGACCGCTTTCAGGAAGTCGTCGGTGACGCGCACCGAGTTGTTCGAATTCTGGCCGGAGACGGTGAGATAGGCCTCCGAATCCCAGTCGGTGTCGTAGATCGGAAATTCAATATCGGTATAGCCCTGACGCGCGAACTGGATCACGCGCTTGATCATGTTGTCAGGGACAAACGCCTTGCGGGCGAGCTTGATCTCGCGTTTCAGCGCCGGATTCTTGTCGGGCGAGAAGCAGTCGTCGCCGGACCCCTCACAGTTGACGCAGGCCTTCAGCACCGCGCGCAGATGTTTCTGGTTGATCTTGGAGCCGGTGACGAGGGCGGCGACCTTCTGCTCCTCCTTCACCTTCCAGTCGATATAATCCTCGATATCCGGATGGTCGGCATCGACCACCACCATCTTCGCCGCTCTACGCGTGGTGCCGCCCGACTTGATCGCGCCCGCGGCACGGTCGCCGATTTTCAGGAACGACATCAGTCCGGACGACTTGCCGCCGCCGGAGAGCTTTTCGCCTTCGCCACGCAGCGCCGAGAAATTCGAACCGGTGCCGGAACCGTATTTGAACAGCCGCGCCTCGCGCACCCACAGATCCATGATGCCGCCTTCGTTCACCAGATCGTCGGCGATCGACTGGATGAAGCAGGCATGCGGCTGCGGATGCTCGTAGGCGCTCTCCGACTTCTTCAGTTCTCCGGTGGCGTGATCGACATAATAGTGACCCTGCGAGGGGCCATCGATGCCATAAGCCCAGTGCAGGCCGGTGTTGAACCATTGCGGCGAGTTCGGCGCGCACATCTGCATCGCGAGCATGTAGCGCAACTCGTCGAAGAAGGCCTGCGCATCGGTCTCGGTGTCGAAATAGCCGCCTTTCCAGCCCCAATAGGTCCAGGTGCCGGCGAGACGGTCGAAGACCTGTTTGGACGAATGCTCGCCGACGGTACGCTCGGCTTCCGGCAATTGCGCGAGCGCGGCTTCATCCGCCACCGAGCGCCACAGGAAGGAGGGGACGGAATTCTCTTCGACCTTCTTCAGCGCCGCGGGGACGCCGGCTTTGCGGAAATACTTCTGGGCGAGAACGTCGGACGCGACCTGCGACCAGGCCTCCGGGACTTCCACGTTATCGAGCCGGAACACCACCGACCCGTCGGGGTTCCTGATCTCGCTTGTGGTCAGCCGGAACGTGATCCCCGCATAGGGGGACTGGCCGTCCGTGGTGAAGCGCCGTTCGATCCGCATTCGTCTTGCCCCGTCTCATTGTGTGGCTGTCCCGCCTGCCGACGGGAGGCCCGTTTTGACCGTGATGGCCAGACCCCCGCCTGATGCCACCCGGCTCCTGTTCTTGTTCGACGCCCGTTTACTCTAACGCCCGGGTGGCGTTTGGCCGCACCCGTCCCCTGCGGCAGCGACGCGAAACCCACCCCCGCCAAGGGCCTGTTCCGGGCGGGTGCCTTGCCTCGCAACGCTGTCGGAGGAGCCGGCGGAGACGAAACACACACCCGCGCCGGACTGGAGACTCAACCTATGGACTACTGCCCGGCCCGTCAAGCTTTAGTGGCTAGGTCTCAACGAAACCCTAAAGCTTGTATCCCCTGTTAAAAATTGTGGGGATTACTGTCGGAACGGCGAAGGGCAGTTTGGGAGCGGTTTTCGGATTCGCCAAGACCTAATCGGCGTGCGGCGAAGTGCGCCGGTCATGGTGCCGGCGCACATGAAAAAATGGGCTCAAACTCGAAGATTCGCTGTCAAGCGTCACACGGGAGGACGCACAGGGGAGGACCGCGGAACGGTGTTCAGGCACCGTCTGCGGTCCTCTCAAAAATCCGGATGCGCAGCGATTCTCATCTGTGACTCAACGATTTAGCGTGTGCGCGGGACGGCCGCGGCGGATGCCGGGCCGGCCGCACCGCCGGTTCTTTCCTTATTCCTGATCTTCAGACAGGTGGACACGGTCATCTTGACTGACGATTTATGTGTAGCTACACATAAGAAATGGCCTCGGACACCGAACTGAGCATTGCTGCGGATTGCCTGTGTCTTGCGTCGCGCAGGGCAGCGCGAACCATCACGCGCCGCTTCGATCGCGCCTTGCGCGGGAAAGGTATCCGCATCACCCAGTTTTCCATGCTTGCGCTTCTCCATCTCAGGGGGCCGCTCTCGATCGGTGCGCTGTCCGATGCGCTCGGGGTCGAACGCACGACTCTCACGCGCAATCTGGGGCCGGTCGAGCGTGAGGGACTCGTCGCGGTTCGAAGCGACGACAACGATGCGCGCTCGCGGGTCGTTGCGCTGACTGCGAAGGGCAGGGCGGCGCTTGTGAAAGCCTTTCCGAGCTGGCGCGCCGTCCAGGCGGAATTGACGTCCGAGATCGGCGCAGAGACCGCTGCGAACTTGAGGCGGATGTCACGACATCGAAGCATCTGAACCGCGTCTGCGTGCGGCAACGTTAAGGCACGCACATAAATGTGTATATACACATGAAAAAGGAGAAGGTCATGACCATACTGGACTTCGCCGGAACGCTGGTCGTCACTGCAATCATGGTGACCGTGATCAATGCTGCCGCCGGTGCGATCGCTTTGCCGAGAATGCAGAAGCTCGTCCTGGTCGCCGCCATCGGGCTGTGGGTCGGCTTCGCCGCCGGCGCCGCCGGGATGGACTGGCTGCGCATTGCCGATCCGGTGCCGGTCATTGGACTTGTGTTCGCGGCGCCGCTCCTTGCCGCGACGGTCGCGGTCTTGTTGTCGCCGGCATTCCGCAACGCCGCAATGGCGATGCCGACAGGTCTCCTGATCGGGCTCCATGCGACCCGCGTCCTTGGCGCATTCTTTCTCCTGCTTGCGGAGCAAGGGCGCCTGAGCGGTCCGTTTCCATTTTACGCTGGATGGGGCGATATCGTCACTGGAGTCCTGGCTATTCCGGTCGCGCTTCTACTCGCAAGGCGGCCGGTGCCAGGGCGCGCGGTCGCCATCGGCTGGAACCTGTTCGGGGCTGCCGATCTGGTCATCGCGGTCGGTCTCGGAGTCACCTCCGCTGCCGGATCGCCGCTGCAGATATTTGTCGGCGGTGCCGGATCCGATGCCATGCAGGTCCTGCCATGGTCATTCGTGCCAACGGTTCTCGTGCCATTCTTTCTGCTCCTGCATGGCGTGATCGCGATTCAGCTTTACCGCGCAGGAAAAGAGGAACGCGCACACCCGATCGCCTTGCGTCAGGTCTGACCGGCGCGTCGATCGACCAGAACGCAGCGCCCGCTGAACTTTCGCGCGGGCGCTGCAGGGGTGTCAGTCCGTCAAAATGAACGTCACCTTCAGGTTGACGCGGTATTCGTCGATCTTGCCTTTCTTGATCACGCATTTCTGGTTTGCGACCCAGACGCCTTCGACATTCTTCAAGGTCTTCACGGCACGGGAAACGCCCTGCTGGATGGCGTCTTCGAAGCTCTTCTTCGAAGCGGAAATCAGTTCGGTCACGCGAGCGACGGCCATTGCGATCCTCCCATGATTCTGCAGAGCCTGTTGAGGGCGGCTCCGCGCTCAAGCCTAGGGGGCCGGGCAGGGCGGTCAAGCTGCCTGCTCGCATGGCTCGTTCACATCTCAAAGTGAACCGATATGCTTGCGAAAGTCGCGCGGTGACTGGCCGGTGGCCTGGGTAAAGGTGCGCGTAAAATAGGCCGGGTCGTCATAGCGCAGCGCGTACGCGATCTGAGAGATCGACAGATTCGTGTAGACAAGGTGGCGGCGTGCCTCGCGCACAATGCGATCGCGGATCATGTGTGTCGCGGGACAGCCATAGGTCTCCCGAACCACTCGGGTGAGATGTGTTGGTGTCACCTTGAGCGCGCTGGCATAGCGTGTGACCGGCCAGTGTTCGAGGAAATGCGCGTCCAGCAACGCCTCGAACCGCCTCACCAGATCGGCGCCGGGTGCCCGGACGGCCGGGATCTGCTCCGACGACAGAGCGCGCGCGACAAGGCCGAGCAGCATTGCCGACAGCGCGCGCAGGACATGCGCACGCGCATAATGGCGCGCGCCGAACTCGGCAAAGATATCGGTAGCGAGCTTGCGCATCTGCTGTGTGCCACGCAGCACGCCCGGCCGTGCGAGTACGCGGGCGAGACCTTCGGACGGGACCAGCACCTGGTCGAGAAACTCGCTGACGAAGGTCACGACCCAGCCGTCGGTGCCCGGCTTGAACGCAAAGCCATGCACCTGTCCGGTCGGCACATTGACGAGGGACATCGGCCGCAGACGATGGCTCTGACCCTCCAGCGAGACCTCTCCGCCGCCACGCGCGACGAGCAGCAGCTGGTGCAGCCGCGCGTGCCGGTGCGGCGCCAGAGCCCAGTCGTGCAGCACCGAGCGCGCAGCGATGGTTTCGCAATGGATGACGTCGGGGACGTCGCTCGTCTCGCCGAACAGATTGTAGGACCGGATCGCCGGTGTGGCGGGTTCGCGCATGTTCGATTTGTACAAGACTTGGTGCGCTTGATCCATGTCCTTTCGGGTACGGCCGGCATAATCGAGGCTGCAAAATACTTATCGGTGGCGGGAGAAAGCGGTCATGAAAACCAAGGTCTGCATCATCGGCGGCGGCCCATCCGGCCTTCTGCTGTCCCAGCTCCTGCATCTTAAGGCGATCGACACGGTCCTGCTGGAAAAGCACAGCCGCGAATATGTGCTGAGCCGCATTCGTGCCGGCGTTCTGGAACACGGCTTTGCCAAGCTGATGCGCGAGGCGCAGTGCGGCGACCGCATGGATCGCGAAGGCGAAATCCATGAGGGCTTTTTTATTGCCCATGACGGGAAGCTCGACCGCATCGATCTGCATAAATATTCCGGCGGCAATTCGGTGATCGTCTACGGACAGACCGAGCTCACCCGCGATCTCTACGAAGCGCGCGAGCGCATGAAGGGCAATGTCATCCACAATGTCGAGGACGTGATCCTTCACGGTATTGCGTCAGATGCGCCCCACGTGACTTATCGAGACGGCGACAGGATCGTGCGGATCGACTGCGACTATATCGTCGGCGCCGACGGCTTCCACGGCGTCAGCCGCAAGGCCATCCCGAAGGATGTGTTGCGCGAATACGAGCGCATCTATCCGTTCGGCTGGCTCGGCGTTCTGTCGCGCACCAACCCGGTGTCGCCTGAATTAATTTATGCCAAGCACGAGCGCGGCTTCGCGCTATGCTCGCTGCGGTCTCAGGTGCTGAGCCGCTACTATATCCAGGTGCCGCTTCAGGACACCGTCGAGGACTGGCCGGACGATGCATTCTGGGCCGAACTGAAGCGACGCCTGCCGGCGGAGGTGGCTGAGCGCATGATCACGGGACCTGCGATCGAGAAAAGCATCGCGCCTCTGCGCAGCTTCGTCGCCGAACCAATGCAGTATGGACGGCTGTTCCTCGCGGGCGATGCCGCCCATATCGTGCCGCCCACCGGTGCGCGTGGTCTCAACAGCGCCGCGTCCGATATCTATTATCTCTATCACGGGCTGGTCGATCATTATCAGAAGGGTGACGATACCAGGCTCAACGGCTATTCCGAGAAAGCGCTGGCGCGGGTTTGGAAGGCGCAGCGTTTCTCATGGTGGATGACGACGCTGCTGCATCGCTTCCCCGACAATATCCCCTACGACCAGAAGCTCCAGGACACCGAACTGGCGTATCTCCTGTCATCGGATCTGGCGAAAGGCTCGCTCGCGGAGAACTATGTCGGGCTGCCGTTCTGACGGCCGCTACAACACCACAATGCCGGAATGTTTGGCCTTGTCGTCCGGCTCGACATGGATGGAGATTAGCGCATCCTCGATCTCGGCCTTGAGCGCGCGTTCGAGCCGGTCGCAGATGTCGTGGGCCTCGGTGACGGTCATCGTGCCCTTTACGACAAGATGGAAGTCGACGAAGGTCATGCGCCCGGCATGACGCGTGCGCAGGTCATGCGCCTCGATCGCGCCGTCGGCATTCTCGGCGATGATTGCACGGATGCGGGTGAGGTCGCGGTCGGGGACGGCCTCGTCGAGCAATCCGCCGACGGAGTCTTTCATGACGCGCCAGCCCGCCCAGAGCACGTTGATACCAACGAGCGCGGCAAGAACCGGATCGAGGATCACATAGCCGGTCCGCGCGGCGAGTGCGACACCGGCAAACACCCCGACCGACGACACCACATCGGCAAACAAATGCCGGCCGTCGGCAACGAGCGCCGGCGACTTGCGCCGGCGTCCTTGCATGATCAGGATATAACACCACACCGCGTTGATGAGTGTCGCAAGTCCGTTGATCGCGAGGCCGTTCCATGGCGCGTCGGCGATGCGCGGTGCGAGATAGGCTGCATAGGCTTCGTGGAAGATCGCGAGCGCGGCGACGATAATAAGCACGCCTTCCAGTACCGCCGACATGTATTCGGCCTTGTGGTGGCCATAGGGGTGGTTGGCGTCGGCCGGTTGCGCGGCAAAGCGTATTGCAGCCAGCGCCGCGATCGCGGTCGCCACATTGACGATGCTCTCGATTGCGTCCGAGAGCAGCGCAACGCTGCCGGTCAGATGATAGGCGAGGTATTTCAGCGCGAGGACGACGAGTCCGACCGCGATGCTGCCGGCGGCGAGAATCTGGACCCGTTTCATCGCAAACCGCGTGGGAAAATCGCCCGCGGTCTAAGGCGGCCCGTCTCCCGACGCAAGCGCATTGATTTCAAATGCAAATCGGTTGCAAATGCACCGTCTGGACATCGCTGTGGCGCGATGGCATGACACCGCAAATTCCCAACGCGGCGCCGCAATGAAAAACTTTCTCCTCAAGGTCTTCACGTGGTGGAACGGCCAGACCCTGAACACCCAGATCTGGACCTGGCTTTATGGCGAGTTCGTCGGAGAGGATGAGTCCGGCAACCGCTATTACCGGACCAGGGGCGGCAAGATCGATCCGGTCCTGGGCTTCGAGCGGCGCTGGGTGATCTACAACGGCTACACCGAGGCGACCACCATCCCGCCGGCCTGGCACGGCTGGATTCACCACATCGTGGATACGCCGCCGACCGAGGAAAAATACAAGCCGCGCCCCTGGCAGAAGCCGCACCGGCCGAACCTGACCGGAACGCCGGGCGCCTACCGGCCGCCCGGGTCCACGCTGGCGCAAGGCCGCCGGCCGAAGGCAACCGGCGATTACAAGGCTTGGACGCCGGGACGCTGATGGCCGGTCATACGCGGGCTTGACCCGCGCATCCGGCAACACACCAAGCACTTGGTCCGAAGCGATGGATTGCCGGGTCAAGCCCGGCAAGGACACCGCGCGACGATCAGACAACGCGTGACAATCACATCGAGCCTTCCAGCCCGAGCTTGCGCACCAGCGTGCCCCATTTCACCCGCTCGCTCTTGAAGTATTGCTCGATGCCCTCGACCGAAGGCGTGTCGACCGGGATCAGCCCGATATTGCTCGCGAGCTTCTTCATTTCCGGATCGCCCATGATCTTTTTCATCTCGGCATGCAGACGATCTATGATCGGCTTCGGCGTTGCTGCGGGCGCGAGCAGGACGTGCCAGGACACCGCCTCGAAATCCGGCGCATTGGCGGCTTCGGCGAAGGTCGGCACATCCGGCAGCGAGGGCAGGCGGGCCTGCGAGGAGACTGCGATTGCGCGCAGCTTGCCGTCCTTGATCAGCGGCAGCGACGCGCCGGCTTCCGCAAACGACATCGCCACATGGCCGGCGGCGATGTCGGCGACCGCCTGCGGCGACGACTTGTAGGGCACGTGCGTGATGTCGAGGCCGTAGCGCTGCTTCATGTATTCCGACGACAGATGCAGTGCGGTGCCCGCCCCCGGCGATGAATAGGTCAGCGGCGTCTTGCTTTCCTTGGCGTATTTGATGAGGTCAGGGACCGACTTGATCGGCAGGTTGGGATTGACCACGAGGATGAAGGGCGACTTCACATACAGCGAGATGGGCACGAAGTCCTTCTCGTGGTTGTAATTGAGTTTCTTGTAGAGCGTCGGGTTGATCGCCATCGGCGCCGATGTCGAGACCAGGAGTGTGTAGCCATCGGCCGGCGCAGCCGCGACCGCGGAAGCCGCGAGCATCAGCGCCGCTCCCGGCCGGTTTTCAACCACGACCGGCTTGCCCAACACGGTCTGCAGCTTGTCGGCATAGAGGCGGACCAGCGAATCCATGCCGGTTCCCGCAGCCAGCGGGACCATGATGGTCACCGGCCGGTTCGGATAGTCCTGGCTCTGGGCGATCGAGGCAGTGGGCTGCAAAATGGCGCAAGCGGCAAGGGCGAGCAGCGCCCTGCGGCCGATGACGATCGGCATTGGTGGTCCTCCCATCTTGATGTCCGACGCCTTTGCGGCGTTCTGATTCTTGCAGCATGCAGGGCGGCGGAGCCCCCGGCAAGCGGTTCGGAGGAACCGGATAGCGGGCCAGATTGCCGCTGTACGCCCTTCCGCCGCCGCATTCGGCATGTTAACCGGACACCACGCATATTCGCAGGGCGAGCGAGCGTGCTTAACCCGGGGCCTTGATGACGGTCGTTGCCATACGACGAGGCGCTGCCCGGCTCGTCGCTGCGGCGGCGGGCACGGCGATGATCTGCCTTGCGGTGCCTGAGGCGAATGCGCAGTTCGGATCGATTTTTGGCGATCCGCCGCCGCGTCCGCCGGCCGGTGTTCCCGGCGGCCGTCAGCCGGCCCCCCAACAGCAACAGGTGCAGCCGCAGTTTCCGGATCGGCTGCCGCCCGGTCCGCCGCCCAGCGCCCGCCGCCCACAGCAGCAGATTCAGAGCGAGCCGTTGCCGCCACCTCCGGGCGCTGCCCGGCAGGACGCATCGCAGCCGCCCGCGCTGCCGCCGGGCGTGCGCGCGCCGCGCGGGACGCCGCAGCCGGCCAATACAACTCCGCAGCCGGGCGACGAAGTCATCGCCACGCCGCCAGCCCAGAAGATTCCCAATCAGACCGCCGTGTTCTCCGGACTCGACAAGATCACCGGGCGCATCATTTCTTTCGATGTCGCGCTGGGAGAGACGGTGCAATTCGGGGCGCTGCAAGTCGTGCCGCGGGTCTGCTATACGCGTCCGCCGACCGAAGCGGCGGCCACCGACGCTTTCGTCGAGGTCAGCGAGGTGACGCTGCAAGGTGAAGTGCGCCGTATCTTTTCCGGGTGGATGTTTGCCGCAAGTCCCGGTCTGAACGCAGTCGAGCATCCGATCTATGACGTGTGGCTGACCGACTGCAAACATCCGACAGTGGCTGTTGCCGAACAGCCCGCGCCGCCCCAGCTCGGATTGCAGGGGCCGGCGCAGGTCATTCCTGAGTCGGATAGTGAAGACAATCCGCAAGGCACGCCGCCGCCGCAGCAGGCGCCGCGCCCGCAGCGTCCGCAGCAGGCTCAGCAGCCACAGCAGCCTCAGCGCTCTCAGCAGGCGCAGCAGCCGCCCCGGCCACGGCCTTCGCCGCAAACCGGCGGCGCAAACCCGTTCCCGACACCGATCCGCTGACGCCTTTCGTCAACGAGGCCGTGTCAGTCTTGCGACGGCGCGCCGAGCGCTGCCAGTGCGGTTGCGCCCGGCAAGGGATCCGGATCGAGCGCAAAAAAGTCTGCCTCGCCTTCCAGCGCGCGCTCCAGCAGCCGGTTGTATTGCCGCTTGCTCACCTCGATCGCGCCGAACCCGGTGAGATGCGAGGTCACGAACTGCGTATCGAGCAGCGCGAAGCCGCCAGCGCGCAGCCGCGCGACGAGATGGACCAGCGCGACTTTCGACGCATCGCGCTCTCTGTGGAACATGCTCTCCCCGAAAAAGGCGCGGCCAAGCCGCACGCCATAAAGTCCGCCTGCCAGCTTGCCGTCGCGCCAGGCTTCGACCGAGTGGCAATGTCCGATCTCGTGAAGCTTGCAGTAGAGATTGCGGATGCGCTTGTTGATCCAGGTCCGGGAACGGCCGGCCGCCGGTTCCGCGCAGCCGTCGATGACCGCCTCGAAGTCGCGGTCGATAAATACCTCGAACCGGTCGGAGCGGACGGTACGGGCGAGCCGTCGGGGCACGTGGAACCCGTCGAGCGGTATCAAGCCCCGCATATCGGGTTCGAACCAGTAAAGAGAGGGGTCGTCGGCATTCTCCGCCATTGGGAAAATACCGCAGGCATAAGCTTTTAAGAGCACCTCGGGGGTGATCTCGACGAGTCCGGTCTCGCGTGCCGAATCCCTGCTGGCCATGTCCTTAACTTAACGCCCCGTTATCCCTGAGCCCGTTAAATTTTCGACACTTTGCGAACAAATCCGGTCGCCAAGATTTGCCCGCCCGACAGTGTTGCGTAGAGGGGGTCAACCATGACGCAGAAGTCCGCCAAACGGAAGTCAGCGAACCGCAAGGCCAAGCCCGAGGCGGTCGAGGCGCCGGCCGAGCGTCCGCAGACCTGCGTTCTCCTGGTCGAGGACGAGCCGCTGATTGCGGAAATCATCGGGGAAGCGCTCGCCGAATCCGGCCACGCCGTCCATACCGTTGCCACCGCTCAGGAGGCGATCACGCATGTGGCCAACGGCGCGAAGGTCGATCTTCTGTTCACGGACATCAACCTGCCGGGCGAACTCGATGGCATCGGCCTCGCCGAGCGGATTCGTGCCGCCAGACCGCAATTGCCGGTGCTGTTCGCATCGGGCCGCTGGTGGCGGCTGGAAGAATTGCAGAAGCTTCCGAATGCGGCCACGTTGCGCAAGCCCTACAGCCCGGCGCGCGCCTGCGAGGCGGTCGAGCTTTTGCTGGCCGAGCAGACCGGCATGGCCGGCGACGGCGATCCGGAGCGGGCAGGGGCGGCCGCCCTAGCCCTTTAGCTTGTCGAGCAGGGTGGTCGGTAGCGGCAGCACGATCGTGGACGTGCGCTCGCCGGCAATGTTCTGCAGCGCCGTCAGATAGCGCAGCTGCATCGCCTCCGGGCGGGCCGCGAAAATCTCGCCGGCATTGGCGAGTGTCTGCGCTGCCTGAAACTCGCCTTCGGCATCGATCACCTTGGCGCGGCGAATACGCTCCGCTTCCGCCTGCTTGGCGATCGCGCGGATCATGCTCTCATTGATATCGACCTGCTTGATCTCGACATTGGACACCTTCACGCCCCAGGCATCGGTCTGTTCGTCGAGAATCTTCTGAATGTCGGCATTGAGCTTGGTGCGTTCCGACAGCATCTCGTCGAGATCGTGGTGACCGAGCACCGAACGCAGCGTGGTTTGCGCCAGCTGGCTCGTCGCCTCATTGAACAGCTCGACCTGCACGATTGCCTTTTCCGGATCGATCACCCGGTAATAGACGATCGCGTTGACGCGTACCGACACATTGTCGCGCGAGATCACATCCTGCGGCTCGACATCGAGCACGCGGGTACGCAGATCGACCCGCACCATCTGCTGGATGAGGGGGATGACGAGGATCAGGCCGGGGCCCTTCACCTTCCACAGCCGGCCCAGCATGAACACCACGCCGCGCTCGTATTCGCGCAGGATACGGAAGGAATTGAGGAGGATGAAGATAACGGCGATGGCCGGGATGAGCAGCACCGAATAGGCCGGCAGATATCCAACCATTGCATTTTCTCCAGAGACCTAAAGCGGCTCGACGTCGAGGACGAGGCCATCGCGCTTCTTGACCCGGACGGCATCGCCCGGAGCGAGGCTTTCGGACGCCCGTGCGGCCCAGACCTCGCCGTGAATACGGATATTGCCGTTGTTGCCAGACCAGTCGATGACGATGCCGCGCTCGGACAGCAATTGTTCGGCACCGGTTGCCGCGGGTTGACGCCGCGCCCTGATCGCGGCGCCAATCACGAAAATGAGGATACCGGCGCTGGCGACCGCGGATCCCGCCAAAAGCGGCATCGACACGCGCATGTCGACCTGACCGGCCGGCGTATCGAAGAGGAAATAACCTCCCGCCACGAACGCAGCGAATCCGAGCAGGCCGAGCACGCCGAAGCCGGGCGTGAACGCTTCCGCCGTCATCAATGCGATTCCCGCGAGCAGAAGTGCGAGCGCACCATATTGGACGGGAAGGGCGGAGAGCGCGATCGCCGCGAGCGCAAGGCAGACGACACCGACCAGCCCCGCCAGAAATCCGCCGGGTGTCGCGACCTCCAGAAGAAGCGCGTAAATGCCGATCAAGAGCAGCACGAAAGCTGCATCGGGATTGGCGATCCATTCGAGGAGGCGGGCATGCGGGTCGCCGATACCCTGAGCGAGCGCTGCCGCAGAAGCGAGGCAAAGCAATCCAGCCGCGAGCAGGGCGCGAGCCGCCAGTCCGTGGAATGCCGCTCTCATATCTGAAAAGTATGCAGGGCCGGATGCGGGCGCAATGGCACGCCAGCGTCAGGCTGTGGACGGCCGTCCGGACCTATGATGCAGCCGGTGCACTGCACTCGAAAGTGATGACAACCCGGGTGCCGTTATGCGAGGGATCGTAGACGACGTCGGCGCCGAGCCGGCTCGCCATGGCGCCCACGATTGTGCGGCCGAGACCGGTCGAGCGCGGCAACGTCTTGATATCGTGGCCGATGCCGTCGTCCTCCACGCTCAGCATCGCGCGCTTGCCATTGACGCGCTTCAGCCCGATCCGGATCGGCCCCTTTTCTTCCGGGTATGCATATTTCATCGCGTTGAGCACGAGCTCGTTCACAATCACACCGATCGCGACAGCGCGATCCGGATCGAGATCGATCGGCTCGGCGGAAAGCGTGAGAACGGGCGTGTCGGAAACATCGGTTTTGGCAAGGTCGTCGACCAGGGCCGCAAGATATTGGTCGACCGAAACCGACTGTACGTCGTCCGACGTGTAGAGCCGCTTGTGGACCTGTGCGACCGCCATGACGCGGCGCGTGGCATCGCTGAGCGCGGCCTTCACCTGGGCATTCTTCGACGAGCCGCCCTGCAACTGCAGAAATGCAGTGATCAGCTGAAGCGAATTGGCAACGCGGTGATTGACTTCGCGCAACAGCATCGCGCGCTCGGCGGCGAGTTTCTCGAACCGGTCACGCTGTTCGCGCAATTCGGCCTCTGCGGTCTCCTTGCCGCGGCGCAGCCGCATGGCGTCTGCGGCACCCTTGAGCGCGGCAAGCAGCAGCGGCACGAATTGTCCGGAGACGTCCTTAAGAACGTAATCGAATGCGCCGGCCTTCAGAGCCGCCACCGCGACCGCAGAATCCTGCTCGCCGGTGACGATGATCACCGGCGGATGGTTCGGCATGTCGTGAATGATCTTGAGCGCTTCCATGCCATCGAGCCGCGGCATGTGATGATCGAGGGCGACGACGTCGAAGTCCTCCTGTTTCAGCCGCTCGA
>JBMOOQ010000031.1:0-208076 GCA_049324435.1 Pseudomonadota bacterium | reverse complement strand
TCCTCGACCGCGACGACCTCGATGCCCTGCGCGGCAAGGCCGCGCTCCACCAGGCGGCGAAGCCCGGGCTCGTCATCGGCGTATAGCACCTTCTTGGGCATGACATCATCTCAGGCGGTTGCCGGGACCTGGATGACCGAGAAGAACAGGCCGAGCTGGCGGATGGCGTTGGCGAAGCTTTCGTAATTGACCGGCTTCGTGATGTAGACATTTGCGCCGAGATCGTAGCAGCGCTTGATCTCGCGCTCGTCGTCTGTGGTGGTCAGAACCACGACCGGCGTCAGCTTCAGATGCTCGTTCTCCTTGACGCGCTTGAGGATATCGACGCCGCTCATGTCCGGCAGATTGAGATCGAGCAGGATCAGAAGCGCACGGCCGCTGCTGACGCCGCCAGTTCCATCCGGGCCGAACAGGAAGCGCACCGCGTCCGTACCGCTCCGGAACGGGACGATTTCGTTATTGACTCCGGCCCTGCGGATATTGCGCTCGATCAGGCGCGCATGGCCTTCGTCATCCTCGATCATGATGATGGTGACGTGTTCGCTCATGCCGCTTGTCTTTCGTCGTCCTGCATCCTGCGCGGCAGCGTGACGATGAACGTGCTGCCTTCGCCAAGCGCCGATTTGAGGGTCATGTATCCGCCGAGTCTGCGCACCAGAGCGCGGGTATGGGCAAGCCCTATGCCCTCGCCCTGCTGGTCCTGCTCGCCGGCACGACGGAACAGGTCGAAGACGCGCTGGTGATCCTCGGGCGCGATACCGCGGCCGTTATCCTCGACCTCGTAAACAACCTGCGAATGCTCCACGCGCCCGCGGATGCGCACCTGGCCGGGGCGGCCGGGCGCCATGTATTTCACCGCATTGTCTACAAGATTGGAGAAAATCTGCTCCAGAGCGAGCCGGTCGCTCTTCAGCGGCGGCAGCGGCTCGATGGAAACTTCGACATTCTTTTCCGAGGCCTGGTGCGCGGCCGCATCAACGATCGATCTGACCAACTGGTCCATGCTCACATATTCGGGCTTGAACGTGCGCTGTCCTTCACGTGACAGCTTCAGGATCGAGTTGATGAGCCGGTCCATCTTGCCGATCGAGCTTCGGATGAATCCGAGAGATTCATCGAAGTCTCGTGACAATTCTAACGTGTCGCGGCCGTCTCCGGTATCGTTTTCTTGCATGGCCGAAAGACGGTCGAATATGTCTTTTTTAATAGACTCGATCTCTGCCGTGAATCCCATGATGTTAACCAAGGGCGAGCGCAAATCGTGACTGACGATGTAGGCAAAGCGCTGAATTTCGTTGTTGGCCTCGCGCAGCTCGGCGGTGCGCTCCTCGATTTTTGTTTCGAGGTGGTCGTTGATGTCCTTTAGCGCGCGCCGGGCCTGCTCGCGCTGGCGGCTGCTGCGCTGCACGAGATAGACCGAAATGGCGCCGATCAGCGCGATCACAATGGCGCCGAGCACCGTGACGATCAGAAGGTAGGTATTGGTTTCCGCGGAATCCTCGCGCCGTTGATCGAGTTGGGCGCGTTCGGCGTTGTACAGCGCCGCGATCGTCTGGCGGATTTCTTCCATCACCGTGCGGCCTTCGCCGTGCCGGATCAGGTCTGCGGCCTCCGTCACGCGGCCGGCATCGTGCAGGCTGACGACCCGTTCCATCTCGTCGAGTTTGCGCTGCACGAGCGCCGGGATTTTCTCGAATGCGGGCTTGAGTCGCGGGGCTTCTTCCTGCAGTCCTTCCGCAGCACTTGACACCGCAGGAAGCGCGTTGCGTGCCGCCTCCGCATATTCTTTGCGGTAATCGTCCTGTCCGGTGATGATGTAGCCGCGTTGCGCCGACTCGGCCCGCCGCAGATGCAAGAGGATCAGCGATAGCCGGCTTTGGATGTCGAATGCCGTGACCACGGCCTGCGCGTCCTGGCCCGACCGCTGAACCAGCCAGACCGATGCGGCACTGATGGCGACGAGAATGCAGAAGCCTATCGAAAGCAATATCGGCTGCACGCCGGGCGACCGGTGCGGGCTGCCCGTCTCAACGGACGTCATGGCGGGGGAATGGCTCCCTGTGAAGGCGATGAGATCAAACGCGGGACGTGCCGTCCGGTTCCCGCATTGCGTGCACTATTTTTCAGCCTTCCATTCCGCCTTCGGCCAGAAATTTCTCCAGCCAGTGAATGGAATAGTTGCCGTCGATGATGTCCGGGTTGCGCACAAGCGTCCGGAACAGCGGCAGGGTGGTCTCGACGCCATCGACCACGAATTCATCCAAAGCGCGCTTGAGCCGCATCAGACATTCCTGACGGGTCTTGCCGTGGACGATCAGCTTCCCAACCATCGAATCGTAATAGGGCGGGATCGTGTAGCCCTGATAGGCGGCGGAATCGACGCGCACGCCGAGCCCGCCGGGCGGGTGATAGTGCAGGATCTTGCCCGGTGACGGACGGAAATTGACCGGGTTCTCCGCATTGACGCGGCATTCGATGGCGTGGCCATGGAAGCGCACATCCTCCTGCCGGCACGGCAAATCGCCGCCGGCGGCGACGCGAATCTGTTCAAGCACGAGGTCGATGTCGGTGATCATTTCCGTCACCGGATGCTCGACCTGAATGCGGGTATTCATTTCGATGAAATAGAACTCGCCGTCCTCGTAGAGAAATTCGATCGTGCCGGCGCCGAGATATTTCATCTGGCGCATGGCATTGGCGCAGATCTCGCCGATCCGCTCGCGCTGTTCGATGTTGAGCGCCGGAGACGGACTTTCCTCGAATACTTTCTGGTGGCGGCGCTGCAGCGAGCAGTCGCGCTCGCCAAGATGAATCGCACCACCGCGGCCGTCACCGAGAACCTGAATCTCGATGTGACGCGGCCGCTGCAGGTATTTTTCGAGATAGACGGCATCGTCGCCGAATGCCGCTTTGGCTTCGGAGCGCGCGGTCTGCAGTGCAAGGCTCAGGGCCTCTTCGCTGTGGGCGACCTTCATGCCCCGTCCGCCGCCTCCGGCCGCGGCTTTTACCAGAACCGGATAGCCGATCTCGCGTCCGATCCGGAACGCTTCGTCGTCGTCGGTGACGCCGCCTTCCGAGCCCGGCACCACCGGGATGCCGAGCTTCTTGGCGGTTCGCTTGGCCTCGATCTTGTCGCCCATGGTGCGGATGTGCTCCGCCTTGGGACCGATGAAGCCGATGTTGTGCTCTGCCAGAATCTCGGCGAAGCGCGCATTCTCCGACAGAAAGCCGTAGCCCGGATGCACGGCGTCTGCGCCTGTGATCTCGCAGGCCGCAAGCAGCGACGGCACGTTGAGATAGCTCTCGCGTGCTGGTGGCGGTCCGATGCAGACGCTCTCGTCGGCGAGCCGCACATGCATCGCATCGGCGTCCGCCGTAGAGTGTACGGCGACCGTATGAATGCCGAGTTCCTTGCAGGCGCGCAGCACGCGCAATGCGATCTCGCCGCGATTGGCGATGAGGATTTTTTCAAACATGGTTGGTTCGAAAGTGCGAATAGCGAATAGCAAATAGCGAATAGAAAAAAATCGCCGTGCCGTCCGCGCTCTCCACTACTCGCTACTCCCTATTCGCTACTCGCCACTATTCGATAATCATCAGCGGCTCGCCGAACTCGACCGGCTGGCCGTCCTCGACGAGGATTTGCGTCACGGTGCCGCCCCGCGGCGCCGGGATCTGGTTCATGGTCTTCATCGCTTCGACAATCAGCAAGGTATCGCCGGCCTTGACCGTCTGGCCGATATCGACGAACGGCTTTGCGCCGGGCGAGGGCGCGAGATAAGCGGTGCCCACCATGGGCGAGGGCACCGCGCCCGGATGCTTTGCCGGATCTGCGGCCGCCGCCGGTGCAGGCGCGACCGGAGCAGCGGCAGGCATTGCGGGGGCTGCGACGTTGACGGCACGCGCCGTGCGTCCGATCCGGATGCGCTCGCCGCCGCGTTCGATCTCGATCTCCGTCAGCCCGGTCTCGTCGAGCAGCTTGGCAAGGCCGCGGATGGTATCCTCGTGATAAGGCGCGGGATTGTGGGCCGTGCGGCCCGGATTTTTCTCTTTCTCAGACGCCACGTGTCAGCCCTTCGATGATTGAAGCATGGCCGCGAGTCCATCGATCGCGAGCACATAGCCGTTGACGCCGAAGCCGCAGATCACGGCCTTCGCCACCGGCGAGATGTAGGAATGCCGGCGAAATGCGTCGCGGGCATGGATGTTACTGATATGGACTTCGACGGCCGGAATTTCCGCCGCCAGCAGGGCGTCAAGAATCGCGACCGAGGTGTGGGTGTAAGCCGCAGGATTGATGACGATCCCGGCGGCTCCCTTGGCGCGGGCTTCCTGGATCCAGTCGACCAGCGCGCCTTCATGGTTCGACTGATGAAAGACAATCTCGAAGCCATGCCGCTTGCCGGCGTCACGGCACATCGACTCGACATCTGTCAGCGTCGCGCGGCCGTAGACCTCCGGCTGGCGGGTGCCCAGCAGGTTCAAATTCGGACCGTTCAGGACATAGACCGTCGTCGCCATCGGGCCAAAGTCACGTCATCAGTGCCTGGAATGGAATGGGGTAGGGTACCCCGGCGGGCCTCCTTATAGGCGGGACGCCGGGCGAGGAAAAGCCCGGCGTTCCGGACGCCTGTTGGCCCGCCGACCGGCCGGCGGCCTGTCAGCAGGCCGGTTCTTCAGCAGGTGGCCTTGCCACAACGTGCAGCATTGATCTTGGCTTGCAGTTCCTTGACGCCGACCGCACCCACGATCGCTTCGTTGCCGATCACGTAGGACGGCGTGCCCTGAAAGCCGAGTGCCTCGGCCAGCGCAAAGCTCTCCTGCAGCGCGGCTTTCACCTCCGGACCGTTCATGTCCTTTTCGATCCGCGCCATGTCGGCGCCGACTTCCTTCGCGACCGCGAGGGCGCGAGCCTTGTCAACCTGACCGCGGCTGGACAGAAGCTTCTGGTGGAAGTCGAGATAGCGCTTGCCGCTCTTGTCCTGCATCGCGACGGCGACAGCTACCTGAGCGGCGTCCATGCTGCCCTGGCTCAGCACCGGCATCTCTTTCAGGACCACCCGCAGATTCGGGTTGTTCTTGATGAGCGTCAGCATGTCGTCGAGTGCGCGCTTGCAGAAGCCGCAATTGTAATCGAAGAACTCGACCATGGTGACGTCGCCGTTCGGATTGCCAAGCGTAACCTGCCGCGGCGAATCGAAGAGCGCCTGCTTGTTCTCGCTGATCGTTTTCTTGACCTTTTCGGTCTGGGCCAGAGCCTGAAGCTCCTCGATCAGTTCCGGATGCTTGATGAAATAGTCGCGGATGATCGCCTCGATCTCGCTTTTCTGCTGCGGCGTGAAGCTCTGTGCCTGCGCAGCGCCTGCGGCGAATGAGAGCGCAATCGCGAGCGCGGCGAAGAGGCGGGAGATAATGGTCATTGGACGAATCCTTGGTGCGGCGTTCAGTTTGGGCGGCCCGGTGCCGTCGGGATTTTTGCGGCGATGATATCGTCGGCGCGGACCCAGCCGGGCGATCCGACCGGCAGGCGTGTCTTGGCGCGAGCGGCCAGTTCGCGCGCAGTCTTGATGTCGCCGCGTGTGAAGGCGGCCTGCGCCGAAGCCAGATCGGCATTGGCAAGGTCGCCCTT
Organism: Pseudomonadota bacterium; assembly: GCA_049324435.1. Classification (GTDB taxonomy): domain Bacteria; phylum Pseudomonadota; class Alphaproteobacteria; order Rhizobiales; family Xanthobacteraceae; genus Pseudorhodoplanes. Next base: position 202,447 of record JBMOOQ010000031.1, on the reverse strand, counting down.
GCGGCCATAGGCCATTGCCAGCTGCTGATAACCGTTCGGAGTGTCCGGCTCGCGCGCCAGGCCGTTGCGCAGGATTGCGATCGCTTCGTCGGCATAGGCCGGATTGTTTGTTGCGACCAGCGCCTGACCGAGAAGGATCTGAATCAGCGTCGGGTCGGGCGCGAGTGCAACCGCGCGCCGCAATGGCGCGATAGCTTCGTTGGGGCGGCCGTTTTCCAGAAGTGCCTGTCCCTTGAGTTCGTGGAAATACGGATTGTTCGGCTGCGCGGCGATCAGCGCGTCGATCTGTGCGACGGCAGCGCGGATGTCAGAATGGCGGTAGGTCGCAATCGCACGCGCATACCGTGCCGGCAGCGACGTGTCGCTCAGCGGATAGCGGCGCGCCACGGTCTGCGGCGCTTCCATGAAGCCTGACAGCTTGGCACGCATCATGTCGTGACGCAGCTGCAATTCCGGCGGATCTTTCTTGTCCCAGTACGGGCTGGTCCGGGCGATTTCGGTGAGCGCGGCCATGCGCTCGGTCGGCATCGGATGCGACTGCGCGTAAGGATCGGCGAATCGCGCCGTGAACATCGAGTTGTCGGCAAAGCGCTTGAAGGTCTCATACATGCCCTTGGCCGACTGGCCGGTCGCGGCGAGGAACTTCACCGCGGCCCGGTCGGCGGCTTCCTCGTGCGCGCGCTGGTAGGACAGGAGGGAGCGTTGGGCGACGTGCTGGCTGCCGTAAATCGCGGCCATGCCGGCCTGACCGGCGCCGTCGGCAGCGGCGCCGCCGGCCCGGCTGCCCGCCGCGATCGCGGCAGCACCGAGCAGCATGCCGATCAGCGCGGCGGTTTGCACGTTCGCCAGTTCCTGGCGCAGCTTCGACAAATGGCCGCCGGCAATGTGCCCGGCTTCGTGCGCCATCACCCCGATGATCTGGTTCGGAGTGGTCGCCTCGGCGAGGGCACCGGTGTTGACGAAGATGCGACGGCCATCGACCACAAAGGCGTTGAACGACTTGTCGTTGATCAGCACGATCTTGACGTTGACCTTGCCGAGCCCGGCCGCCTTCAGGATCGGCTGGGTGTAGTCGCGCATCAGCTGCTCGATTTCGGCGTCGCGGATCAGCGGCAGCCCGCCGCCGCGCTGTTGCGCCTGTGCGGGAATGGGCGGACAGGCCACAGCCACGGCCAAGGCCCCGGCCAGAAGGCGCGAGACTGGCTTCGGCTTCGCCGTCCTGCTAGGCGTTGCGGCTGCGACTCGGGTCATAACAGTCTGAATTCGCTTGCTAACGGTGCGAACCTAGAGAGCCCGCTTGAGGCGGTCAAATCACGCCGCGGTCATGGTTCGGAATTGCGGGAAGCAAGCCCGTGAATGCGGCAGGAGCGGGGCGTATGTGCAATTATAGGCTCGAAACAGGCGTCTGAAACCGATGCTCGAACGGGCCCGCCATATATTGTCGCCGTCGACTCGCAGCGATGTTCCGCCCTTCATGGTCATGGACGTGATCGCGGCGGCGGCCCGGATCGAGGCCGCGGGACACCACGTCATCCATATGGAGGTCGGCCAGCCGGCCGCGCCCGCGCCGCGGGCAGCGATCGCAGCCGCCCGGCAGGCGCTCGACGGGCCCCTGCGCTACACCGAGGCGCTCGGGATCGCGTCGCTGCGGGCCCGGATCGCGCGCCATTACGGCGATCAATACAATGTCGATCTCGATCCGGCGCGGGTGATCGCGACCACCGGTTCGTCGGCCGGATTTATCCTCGCCTTTCTGGCGATGTTCGAGCCGGGTGACCGGGTGGGGATCGCCAATCCCGGCTATCCGCCGTACCGTCACATTCTGAAGGCTCTCGGCTGCGAGCCGGTGCTGATCGAGACCGGCGAGGCCACGCGCTGGGCGGTGACACCGGAATCAGTATTGGCCGAACATCGCAAGCAGAAGCTGGCCGGCTTGCTGGTTGCGAGCCCGGCCAATCCCACCGGGACGATGATGCGTCCGGAGGCGCTGGCAAATCTCATCCGCGCGACCGAAGAGGCGGGCATCCGCTTCATCTCCGACGAAATCTACCACGGCCTCGATTACGCGTTCCCGGCCGAGACCGCCCTTCGAATCTCGGACAACGCGCTCGTGATCAATTCCTTCTCGAAATATTTCTGCATGACCGGCTGGCGGATCGGCTGGATCGTGGCTCCCGAACCGCTGGTGCGGCCGATCGAACGGCTGCAAGGCAATTTTGCCATCTCGGTTCCGACGCTGTCACAGATTGCAGCGCAAGCCGCCTTCGACGGCCGCGACGAGATGGATCGCGTCAAGCAGGGTTACGAAGGCAATCGCCGCATTCTGATCGAAGGATTGCCGAAAGCGGGACTGGATAAATTTCTGCCGGCCGACGGCGCATTCTATCTCTATGCGAATATCGCGCGCTTTTCGGACGACTCGTTCGACTTTGCCAAGCGCATGCTGGAGGAGGCGCATGTCGCCGCCACGCCGGGAGTCGATTTCGATCCGGTCGATGGCCGGCATTATCTGCGCTTCTGCTACGCGCAGTCGCACGCCGACATGCATGAGGCGGTGGCGCGGATCGGACGATGGCTGCAAAACCGATGAGCGGCGCATCGGGACCCGCGCCGCTGCCGCGCGCGGTGGCCCCGCTGCTGAGTCTTGTGGCGGGCTATGTCGACAGCATCACGTTTCTTGCGCTGTTCGGGTTTTTCGCGGCCCAGGTGACCGGCAGTTTCGTGGTAGCGGCGGCCGAACTCGTGGTCGACGATCGCAGTGTCGCCGCAAAGATGCTTGCGATCCCGGCCTTCATGCTGGGGGCCGGCATTGCCGCGGCCATCATTATTATGCGGCGCGGTGCCAAGCGCTCCTCGCTGCCGCTTGTCTTCACGCTTGAGGCGCTCCTGCTCGCCGCGTTCGTGGCGCTGATGCTGTATGCATGGCCGATCACCGACCCGGATGCCTGGCTCGGCGCCATTGCGGGCCTTCTGTCCGCCGCGGCAATGGGCGTGCAATCGACATTGGTGCGGCTTTTGCTGCGCGGTGTGCCGCAGACCAATGTGATGACCGGCAATTCGACGCAGCTTGCGATCGATGCAACCGAATTGATCTACGCGCGTCTGCGTCCGGCGCAGGTTGCGGCCGATCCGGCGCTGGCCGCGCAGGTTGCGGAGGCGCGGAAACGTTTCGCAACAGTGTTTCTGGTTCTGACCGGATTTCTGGTGGGCGCGCTCGGCGGTGCGGTCGCCTACATGACCGCCGGTGCCTGGAGCGCCTGTCTTGCCATCGTGATCGTCAGCGGTCTGGTCGCCTGGTCGGCCAGGCGCGGCGGCAGCGATCCGGCGTGACCGGCGGCGCTCAGTGATAGACGAAGAGCGCGCAGGGCGGGTCCTCGACCAGCGTATTGGTGGTCGAGCCGAACAGCATCTCGCGAAATCCGCGCCGGCCATAGGCGCCCATCACCAGCGTGCCGATCTTGCGCTGCGCGATCTCGATACGCAGCACTTCGCTCGGATGCACGCCGGTAGCAACGGGGGCGACCGACGCCGTGATGCCGTGGCTGCGCAGATACGCGGCCGCGCCATTGGCCCGCCGCACCGCGAGTTCCTCGTCGCCGTCAATCGACATCACCTGAATCTGCCGGCCGATGCCGAGGCCGAGCAGGGTGAACATCTGGAGCGCGCGCATCGCCGATACGCTCCCGTCATAGGCGACAAGAACGTCGTCCGAGCCCGACAGGCTGTCAGGACAGATGATCGCGGGACGGGGGCTCATCCGCGTGAGCCGGGAGATCGCGTCCGAGATGGGTTCGCGAAGATCGCCGTTGAAGGCGGTGTCGTGCCCGCTGATCAACAGGTCGCGCGTCTCGGTCGCGAGCTGAAGCATCTCGACCGGCTCGCCTTCGAAGGCTACCCACTCGAAGGCGACATTATTGTCACGGCATTCCTGCTCGAACCGCTCACGCAGCTTTTGCCGTATTCCGGCGGCCTGCACTTTCAGCTCTTCCTCGAGCTTTGCCTTGAACGCGGTGATGCCCAGTCCTCCGGGCATCCGCACCTCGATGGCGGCGAGATCGATGCCGGCGAGACCGGCGACCTCGGCCCCGGACTGCTTCGCCAGTCTGAAAGCATAGTCGCGCGCGGCCATGGAGGATGCGGTGTCGGCCAGCAGCAGGAGAATTCGCTTGAGCATCGCGGTCCTTGCGGGTTTGGAAATGTTACCAATGTGGGCGGCATGCTCCGCCGGGGCCATGATGTGAGTCAATATCGCCGGTCGCGACTCAGATGCGTCGCGTGCGACAATTGCAAACCACCGGGGCGCCAGTCAGGGGGACGGAGTGCTCGCAACGCTGCATGAAGGCTGGGCGATTTTCGAACCGTTTCTGAAGCAGTACGGCGCGATCGCGATTTTCGTCATGATCTATTTGGAATCGATGGGCTCGCCGGTGCCGGGCGAGACCGGGGTGATTGCTGCAAGCCTGCTGGCCGGACGCGGCGAGCTTTCGATCGTCTCGGTCTATGTTGCGGTGCTGTTCGGGGCCATCCTTGGCGATTCCACCGGCTATCTGATCGGGCGGCTTGGCGGCAATGCGCTGCTGCGCCGGTTCGGGCCGCGGATCGGACTCACGGCCGAGCGGCTCGATGCGGTCGAGGCACGGTTCGCGAAGGGCGGTCTGTGGATCGTCGTTGCGGCGCGCTTTATCCCGCTGATGCGACAGCTCAACGGGCTCGTTGCGGGCTCGCTCGCAATGCCGTTTCACCGCTTCCTGATGGCGCAGTCGGCGGGTGCGGTGTTGTGGACCAGCCTCTATTGCCTCGGGCCATATTTCTTCAGCGAGCTATTCCAGCATATCCGGTGACGGCGGTCCCACTTTAATTTCCGTCAACTGAACCTAAATCTTTGCCACTCCCAAGCGCGGCCATGGCTTGGCGCCCGTAGACGACGTCTGCGGCCGCGAACGCATATATGTGAGAGCGTCTCTATGCTCGATGTGACCAATGTTGCCGCCTTCGATACGGACGGCGCCCAGCCTCATATCGACACGGCCGCACAGGACGCGGCGCTGCTCGATGCCTATTCCCATGCCGTAATCGGCGTCGCCGACCGCGTCGGACCCGCGGTAGTACGGGTGGAGACGCGAAAAAAAGACGGGCAGGGCCGCGGCGGCGTCGGCTCCGGAGTCATCATCGCGCCGGACGGCCTTGTGCTGACCAACAGTCATGTCGTCGATGGCGCACGCGAACTGCGGCTCACCGATGCCGAAGGCCGCGTGATGGAGGCGCGGCTTATTGGTGAGGACCCCGACACCGACCTCGCGCTGATCAGGGCAGACTCCGTGCGCAATCTGCCGGCGGCAACGCTCGGCAATTCCAAGACGTTGCGGCGCGGCCAGCTCGTGGTCGCGATCGGCAATCCGCTCGGGTTTGAATCGACCGTGACCGCGGGCGTGATCTCGGCGCTCGGCCGTTCGCTGCGCGCGCAGACCGGTCGGCTGATCGAGGATGTGATCCAGACCGATGCGGCGCTCAACCCCGGCAATTCGGGTGGGCCGCTCGTCACCTCGCATGGTGAGGTGGTCGGCATCAACACCGCGATCATCCTGGGTGCGCAGGGCATCTGCTTTGCGGTGGCGAGCAACACCGCGCAGATCGTGCTGAGTGAGCTGATCCGGCACGGCCGGGTGCGGCGCGGCTTCATCGGCATTGCCGGGCAGACCGTTGCAGTGCCGCGCCGTCACGCGCGTGCCGCCGGTATCGACAATGCGTCGGGCGCGATGATCACAACCATAGAGCAGGGCGCGCCGGCTGATACCGGCGGTCTGATGACACTCGATGTCATTGTCAAGGTCGATGGTGAGGCGGTCAGCGGTGTCGACGATCTGATCCGGCTGCTCAATGCCGATCGGATCGGGCGCAAGGTGACGTTTGACGTGCTCCGGCGCGGAATGCTGCGACAGTTCGATGTCACGCCGGTGGAGCGCGCTACGGTGCGCTCGCGCGAGCATCAGAGCTAGCTCGTCGCGGCAACGGCCAATATCGAACGATCTTGTTTGGGAGGCCGGGGGCGCCGTTTGAGATCCGAAGCGCAAAGTCGATCGCTACAGCCCGCCTTGATCTGGATCAAGACCGACAAAACAACGCTGCAAGCTCTGGCTGATTGAGGCGCAATCTCAATCTCAACGTGAGGCCGATTCAAAATTTCTGATGGGGCATCCGACCCGCTTATCGGCGGGGCAAGTGCCCATTAATTCCGCGCGCTTATCGTTCCTCAAAGGCAATGCGTGGGGTCGCGCGAATCATCGCGCTGTTGGGGAAATGGGGAAACGATGACTGCGAATGAGGGTACTGCCTTGGATCACCGGCTCGACTTCATGGGTCTGGACGAGAAGTCGCATCGGGATCTCAAGTCCTTGAAGCCGGTGATCGACAAGGCGCTGCCCGGCATTCTTGACGAGTTTTACAAGAAGCTCGGCACCGTTCCCGATGTGGCGCGGTTCTTTTCCGATTCCAGCCGGGCGACCTATGCCAAGAACGGTCAGCTCAAGCATTGGTCGCGGATCAGCTCTGCGGAATTTACGGCGGAGTATTTCCAAAGTGCAAAGGTCATCGGTCAGACTCACGCCCGGATCGGCCTTGAGCCGCGCTGGTATATCGGCGGCTACGCGCTGATTTCCGCAGGATTGATCAGGCAGGTCCTCGCCGAACTCTGGCCGAAAGGGATCCTGCAGAGACAGGGCCACGAACAAGCCGCGGATGCGATGACCGCCCTGGTCAAGGCGGTGCTGCTGGATATGGATCTGGCGATCTCGACTTACATCGACGCGGCGGAAGAGGCCCGCAGGGCCGCCGAGGCGGCGACGGCGGAAGCAGCGAAACAGCAGGCCCTTGTTATCGATCTGCTCAGCAAGAATCTGGCGCTGCTCGCGCAGGGCGACCTGACATGCCAGCTTCCCGAGGTGCCGGATCAGTACCGGCAGCTGAAAGACGATTTCGACAGCGCAGTCGCAAAGCTCAACGAGGCGATCAGTGCGATCGCAGTCGTGGCCCGCGAGGTCACCGGAGCCTCTCAGGAGATATCGAGCGCGACCACCGATTTCTCCGGCCGGACCGAAGAGCAGGCCGCCAGCCTCGAGGAGACCTCGGCCTCGATGGAAGAGATTGCGGCGACCGTCCGCAATAACGCCGAGAACGCCAAGCGGGCCAACGAACTTGCACAGGGCACGCGCGAGATCGCCAATCGTGGCGGCGAGGTCGTCTCCGAAGCGGTCTCGGCCATGGCTCGTATAGAGGAATCCTCCGGCAAGATTGCCGACATCATCTCGGTGATCGACGAGATCGCGCGGCAGACCAATCTGCTTGCGCTCAACGCGGCGGTCGAAGCGGCGCGCGCCGGCGAGGCCGGGCGCGGCTTTGCGGTGGTGGCGTCGGAGGTTCGCAGCCTCGCACAGCGTTCGTCTCAGGCTGCCAAGGACATCAAGGGGCTGATCACCAATTCGTCGGGCCAGGTGCAGGAGGGCGTCGAACTCGTCAACCGCGCCGGATCGACGCTGCAGGACATCGTGAAGTCGATCAAGGACGTGGCCGATCTCGTCGCCGAAATCGCGACCGCGAGCGCCGAGCAGTCGAACGGGATCGAGCAGGTCAACAAGACGCTGACGCAGATCGACGAGATGACGCAGCAGAACTCGGCGATGGTGGAGCAAAATGCTGCCGCAGCGCGCACGCTCGACCAGCAGGCCGAAACCATGAACGAGCGCCTGCAGGCCTTCAGGCTGAACGCGGCCGCAGCGGCTCCGGCAACCGCACGCGCCAAGGCGCAGCCGATGGCATCGCCGCAGCAGCCGGCGAGGAAGCCCGCAGCCATGGTCCGGGGCCCGGCCCGCAAGATGCAGAGCGCGCTGGCCGCCGCCGTGAAGGCGGACGACTGGGAAGAATTCTGAGGAATTCCAGCTCTGCGCTATGCTGCGAGCGGCATTGCAAGCGCGCTCGCGGGATTTCGTCGTCGCGAGCTTGCCAATCGCGCTCCAATATGGCCTTTGCGTGCGAAACGACAGGTCAAGCGGGAGGCGCTCATGTTTCGCATTACAAAAGTTGCCGCCGGCAGCGCGGTGCTGGCCAGCTTGCTTGCGGCAACGCCCGGCGTTGCGCAGGATTATCCGGCCAAGCCGGTGAAGCTGCTTGTCGCCTTCGCGCCCGGCGGGCCCGCCGATTCGATCGCCCGTATCGTCGGACAGAAGCTCAATGACCGCTGGAAGCAGAGTGTGGTGGTCGAGAACCGCGGCGGTGCAGGCGGCAATATCGCGGCCATGCAGGCAGCGAAAGCCGATCCGGATGGCTACACCATTCTGGTCACGACCTCGGCCTTCGCGGTCAACCAGACGCTGACCAAAAATCCGGGCTACGCGCCCGGCGACTTCAAGGCGGCAGCAATCGTCGCGACGACGCCCAATCTCATCATCGGTGCGCCGACCCTCAAGGCGAACAACCTGAAAGAGGCGATCGAGGCGGCAAAGACCGAAAAGATGACGTATGGCACGGCCGGCGCCGGGACGACGCCGCATCTGTCGGCGGAGCGCATCTTCAAGCTGGAGGGCAAGGTCGATATCCCGCATGCGCCGTTCACTGGGGCGGGGCCGGCGACGCAGGCGGTGATCGGATCGCACATCCCGCTGGCCAGTGTGGCGCTCTCGGCGGCGGTGCAGAATGTGCAGGCCGGGCAAGTCAAGGGCCTTGCCGTCACCAGCAAGAATCGCGTCAAGGCGTTGCCGAATGTGCCGACTGCGCGCGAGCTCGGCCTTGGGGATGCTGACGATACGACATGGGTGGTGTTCTTCGTGCCGGCCAAGACGCCCGATGCAGTGATTCAGAAGATCAATGCCGACGTGAACGCGATTCTCAAGGACAAGGATACCGAGGACCAGCTCGAGAAGATCGGCTTCATGCCGGTCGGCGGCTCCGCCAAAGAGGCAGAGAGCTATGTGCAGGACGAAACCAAGCGCTGGGGCGACATCATCCGCCGCATCGGCCTGGAAGCGAAATAGACAATTGAACTGGGATACATCAATGCAGGTTCGCCGCGTCGTTACCGGTCACAAGAAGGATGGCAAGGCCACCGTCCTGATCGACGAGATTTCGAAGGATGTGGTCAATCCGCGCCAGGGCTGCACCTTCTTCAATATCTGGTCGACGGCGCTGCCCGCATCGAACGATGGAAACGCAGACGGTGCCAAGGAAATCGTCGGCACGGCGATGAAGGATCGCGCGGTGTTCCGCGTGATCGAATACGCTCCCGGTGTTGCGCCGCGCAATCATCGCACCAACTCGATCGACTTTGCCGTGGTGCTGTCCGGCGAGATCGACATGACGCTCGACGACGAGATCGTGCATCTGAAGGCGGGTGACGTCTTGGTCCAGCGCGGCACGATCCACGACTGGATCAACAACGGCGACAAGCCCTGCGTGATCGCCTTCGTGCTGATCGATGCCAAGCCGGTCGGCGCGCTGGAGGCTGTGGGGTAGGAGTCTGCGGGACGCAAAAAATCCCGCCGGATACTTCGTCATTGCGAGGACATCAGCGAAGCTATCCAACTCAAATTCCAAAGCTGGATTGCATCGCTGCGCTCGCAATGAGGTTTCGCGACCGAGGAGCTACCCGCCGATCTTGACGTTAGCGTCCTTGATGACGCGGTGCCAGCGCTCGACTTCCGAGCGCAGATATTTTGCGGTCTGTTCGGTCGAACCGCCGACCACTTCCGCCGATAATTTCTTCAGCCGTTCCTGAATGGCCGGGTCGCGCAGCGCCTCGTTGATATCGGCATTGATTTTTTCCGTGATCGCCTTCGGTGTCTTCGGTGGAGCGACTACTGCATACCAGGCGACCGATTCAAAGCCGGGCAATGTCTCGGCAATCGTCGGCACGTTCGGAAGGGACGCCATCCGCTTCGAGGTCGCGACGCCGAGCAGCTTCAGCTTTCCGGATTCGACCAGCGGCAATGAGACACCGAGATTGTCGCACATGAAGTCGACATTGCCGGCGACGAGATCCTGTAACGCCGGTGCCGTGCCGCGATAAGGGACATGCTGCACCTTCACACCGGCCATCAATTGCAGCATTTCGGAGGTGAGGTGCGACGTGGTGCCGTTGCCCTGCGTGGCCGACGTGACCTTGCCGGGATTGGCCTTCAGATGCGCGAGAAATTCCGGCACCGTCTTGGCGCTGATTTTGGCGGGATTGACCATGATGCCGTTCGGCACCTGCGCCATCACGATGATCGGCTCGAATTTCGAGGCGTCGAAATTGAGGTTCTTGTAAAGGTTCTGGTTGATGACGAGCGGCGGCGGCGGCGCCGAAAGCAGCGTGTAGCCGTCCGGTTCGGCGCGATAGGCCTGCTCGGCTCCGATATTGCCTGCAGCACCGGTCGGGTTCTCGATGACGACGGGCTGCCCCCATTTCTTTGACAGCCAGTCCGCGATCAGACGCGGCACGGCGTCGGCGGTGCCGCCTGCCGGGAACGGCACGATGATCTTGACCGGACGGTTCGGATAATCCTGCGCTGCGGCGCTTGTGGCGACGGCAGCCAATGTCGCGGCCACGGCGAATGTGGCGCGCAGGGCGCGTGTCTTGAACATCGGGCGGTCTCCCAAATTTATGTTCTGGCAGGTTTGCGATACACTTACTTGAAACCTTCGTCCGGCCAAAGCAATTTCATGTCGCAGGGATAAGGAGGCATCGCATGGCAGGTCCGCGTCCAAATGTCGTGATCGTCGGCGGCGGAATCGGCGGGCTGTTCGCGGCCAATGCGTTGATTGCACACGGACTGTCGGTGACGGTTTACGAGCAGGCGCCGGCACTCGGCGAGATCGGTGCAGGCGTTTTCATCACGCCGAACTCCGTGCGTCAGCTGCAGCGTGTGGGCCTTGGCCCCGCGGTTGAAAAGTGGGGCGCGCGTGTTGGTTCGGGCTCGCGATATTTTCGCGATGATGGAAGTGCGATTGCGCCGGTGCAGGTGACGGACTCGGCCGGCTGGAATGCCACCTTCGGCATGCATCGCGCCGATCTTGTGAATTTTCTAGCTGCAGCGCTGCCGGACGGCACGGTGCAGACCGGGCATCGTGCGACCGGATTTGAACAGGATGGTGCGCGTGCCCGCGTGACCTTTGCCAACGGCGCAGTGGCGGAAGCCGATATCGTGGTCGGCTGCGACGGCATCCATTCCGAAATGCGTCCGCATGTCTATCCGCCGTCAAGCCCGGTATTCTCCGGCACCGTCGCCTATCGGGGCCTTGTCCCGCACGAGGCGGTGCCGGACTGGCCGGCCGATGCGTGGCAGATGTGGCTCGGGCGCGGAAAACATTTCCTGGTCTTCCCGGTGCGCGCCGGCCGATTGATCAATTTCGTTGGCTTCGTTCCCGCAGATGCGCAGATGAAAGAGTCGTGGACCGCCAAGGGCGATCCGGATGCATTGCGTGCGGAGTTCGCCGGTTGGGATCCCCGCATCGAGAAGCTGCTCAAGCAGGTGAAAACGACCTTCAAGTGGGCGCTGTACGACCGCGAACCGCTGCCGGCCTGGACCAAGGGAAGGCTGACGCTGCTCGGCGATGCCGCACATCCGATGCTGCCGCATCTCGGACAGGGCGCCAACCAGTCGATCGAGGACGGCATGGCACTGGCAACGATCCTGTCACGCGCAGATCGCGCGACCGCTCCGGCCGCACTGCTCGCCTACGAGAAGCTGCGGCGCGAGCGCGTTGCCGGAGTCCAGCGCGGTGCGCGCGAAAACGGCCTGCGCTATGACACGATGAATGGCGATGTGGCAAAACGCGATGCCGAGATCGTTGCACATGCGTCGTTCCGCAGGACGATTTATGACCACGACGTTGTTGTGGGCGCAAAGGAGATGGCCGAGGCGTTGAGTTGAGCGCGCGCTGTCCGAGGTCCGCCGGCGCTGCGATCGTCAGAACTCCACGTCGAGTTCTTCCACCTCGTCGGGTTCCTGCTTCGCCGCTGCAATCCATTCCTGCATCAGCGGCATATCCATGATGGTCCGGCAATAGGCCGCGCAGGCCTCGTCGAGTTTGACGTCATAGGTGACGAAGCGGGTGCAGACCGGAGCATACATTGCGTCCGCCATGCTCGGCGTCTGGCCAAACAGGAACGGCCCCCCATAGGCGTTCAGGCACTCGGTCCAGATCGTGACGATGCGGTCGATATCGGCCTGGGCGCCGGCCCAGACCTTGAAGCCGGGGTAATGCGCTTTAAGATTCATCGGCAGTGCCGAGCGCAGGTTCGAAAAGCCGGAATGCATTTCGCCCGAGACCGAGCGGCAATGCGCGCGCGCAACGCGTTCCCGCGGCAGGAGTCCGGCATCGGGATTAAGTTCGTTGAGATAGTCGCCGATCGCCAGCGTGTCCCAGACCTTGACCCCGTCATGGGTCAGCATCGGAACCAGGAAAGAGGGAGACAGTAAGAGAAGTTCCGCGCGCACGGAGGGATCGTCGCTGTTCACCATGACCGGCTCGAAATCGATGCCCGCGAACTTGCACAACAGCCATCCCCGCAGCGACCAGGACCCGTAATTGCGGCTGCTGATGGTCAAAGTGGCTTGCGCCATGCCGTAATCCCCCGATCGGGCGCAGGCGCCCGCCTATCCACCGGCCAGGAAATTATCTCGCAGTGCAGAAAAAAATGCACTAGGCTTTTGCGGTGCAATAGGGGCGGGCGGGGGTCCGCGCGGGAATGCTCTATCAAGCGTATCAGGCCAGTACCGACATGATGCTGCCGGTCCGTGCCCTTGCAGGCTTTGCCCTGTCGGCGCACCAGGCGCTGCCCCACATGAACGGTCCGGTGGTCCGCAATCTGACCGCGGCCTACGAATTGATCTCCCGCGCGCGGCTCACCCATACGCGGCCGGATTACGGCATCCGCAGCGTCATGGCCGGCAACCGCGAGGTCGAGGTGACGGAGGAGGCAGTATATGCGACGCCGTTCGGGACGCTGCTCCGTTTCAAGAAGGACATCGACACTGAACAGCCGCGGGTGCTCTTGGTCGCGCCGTTGTCGGGACATTTCGCGACGCTCCTTCGCGGCACCGTGCGCACCATGCTGCCTGAGCATGACGTCTACATCACCGACTGGCACAATGCGCGTGACATTCCGACATCAGCCGGCCGCTTCGGCTTTGACGACTATGTCACGCATCTGATCGATTTTCTCAACGTGATCGGGCCCGGCGCGCATGTCATTGCCGTGTGCCAGCCTTGTGTTGCGGCGCTCGTCGCGGCGGCCGTGATGGCACAGGGCGATCATCCGGCGCAGCCGCGGTCGATGACGCTGATGGCCGGACCGATCGACACGCGTGTGAATCCGACCAAGGTCAACGAACTTGCGAAGAGCAAGCCGATGTCATGGTTCGAGAAGAACCTGATCGCGCGGGTACCGTTTCGCTATGACGGTGCGTTCCGGAGAGTTTATCCCGGCTTTGTGCAGCTTGCGGCTTTCATGAGCATGAATCTCGATCGCCACACCAAGGCGCATCGCGAGCTTTACGATAATCTGGCGAAGGGCGAGTTGGAGAAGGCGAAGGTCACGAAGGACTTCTACGACGAGTATTTCGCGGTGCTCGATCTCACTGCGGAATTCTATCTCGAGACTGTGCGGCTCGTATTCCAGGAACATAAACTGCCGCTCGGCGAATTGGACTATGACGGCCAGCGCGTCGATCCGAAGGCTATTCGCCGCACGATGCTGCTCACGGTCGAGGGTGAGCGCGACGACATCTGTGCGGTCGGGCAGACGCTGGTCGCGCACGACCTGTGCACGGGGTTGCGGCCCTATCGCAAGCGCCATCACTTGCAGCCCGGCGTCGGGCATTACGGCGTGTTCAGCGGTAAGAAGTGGGAAAGCCAGATCTATCCGCTGGTGAGGAATCTGATCCTGGCATCGGATTGACGCGTGCGGCAATGTCCGCTGCCGACCGCCATTGCCTTTCGCGCCCGCAAAATTTGCGGAACTTTTTTGTGGAACGGACATCAAATTTAATTCGATATTAATTCGAATGATCGATTTTTACAGCGTCTAGTTTGGAGTTGGCGGACGGGAGCGTTCGTTTTTCAGGGGTCCCGGCCGCGTTCGCACCACAACAGGTTTGTCGAAACACGCGTTTCTGCGTGCGTGTCCGCGCGCGCATGCGCAGGAATTGAATTGCGCGAGGTTGCATATGTCAGATTTGGCGGCCACAGCCGAGATCGAAGTCTCCGGCCGGGACAGTCTCCACCATGACAAGGGCCTGCGGACCGAACTGATTTCGTTCGCCATCGGCGACGAGCAATACGGCGTCGACATCATGGCGGTGCGTGAGATCAAGGGATGGTCAGACATCACGCATCTGCCCAAACAGCCGGATTACGTGCGTGGCGTGCTCAATCTGCGTGGCGTCATGGTGCCGATCATCGACCTGCGCTGCCGCTTTGGTGCCGGCCTCACCGAGGCGACGCCGATGCATATCGTGATCATTGTGCAGGCCGGCAGCCGGCAGGTCGGTCTCCTCGCGGATCGTGTGCTCGATATCGTTGCCTTCGAGAATTCGCAGGTTCAGCCGGTGCCGCAAGTCACGGGCGAGAGCGCGCTGTCGTTCCTGCGCGGCCTGATCAACTGCGAAGCCGGAATGATCGCGCTGATCGATATCGACCATCTTCTTGAGATGAACGAGCCGTCCGCCGCTGCTGCAGCGGCTTAATGGTCAAGTAGCAAACAGCGCGTCCTTCTTTACGGAGATACGAAATGTCCTTCTTCAATCGCGGTAACGGACAGGTCGCCGGCGCGGCAACCGGTCGCGGCAAATACAATCTCGAGTATTTGAAAGGCGGGCTTGCCGAAGGCATCACGTCTGCGGTCATGATGGTCGATCGCAACTTTGTAGTCACTTATGTCAACCAGGCGACCAAGGATCTGCTGACGGCTCATGCGGACGAGTTCCGCAAGCTGTGGCCGAATTTCAGACCTGAAGCGATCGTCGGCTCTTGCATCGACATGTTCCACAAGAACCCGTCGCATCAGCGCCAGTTGCTCTCCGATCCGTCCAGGCTTCCATACAAAACCGAAATCACGATCGGAACGCTGAAGGTCATGCTGCTGGTGAGCGGCAGCTTCGACAAGAACGGCGAATATGTCGGCAACGTTCTGGAATGGAAAGACGTCACGCAAGAGCGGTTGAACGAAGGCTTGATCGCGGCACTGAATAAGGCGTAAGCCGTAATCGAATTTACACTCGATGGCAAGATTGTGCATGCCAACGAAAACTTCTTGAATGCGGTGGGCTACACCCTGTCCGACATCAAGGGGCAGCACCACAGCATGTTCTGCGAGCCATCCTATGCGCAGAGCCCCGAATACAAGGCATTCTGGGAGAAGCTTGGGCGCGGCGAATTCGATGCCGGGCAATACAAGCGG
The DNA here is from genome assembly GCA_049324435.1 of Pseudomonadota bacterium. Taxonomy (GTDB): domain Bacteria; phylum Pseudomonadota; class Alphaproteobacteria; order Rhizobiales; family Xanthobacteraceae; genus Pseudorhodoplanes. Next base: position 187,017 of record JBMOOQ010000031.1, on the reverse strand, counting down.
ATCGGCAAAGGCGGCAAGGAAATCTGGATTCAGGCCAGCTACAATCCGATCTTCGACGCCAGCGGCCGTCCGTTCAAGGTAGTGAAATTCGCCTCCGACATCACCGCAATGCGCCAGGCGGTCGAACAGACCCGCGATGCGGTGATGGCGGCCAAGAACAAGGACCTCAGTCAGCGGATTCCGATGGCGGGCAAGACCGGCGAACTCGAAATGCTGTGCGGCGGGGTCAACGATCTGCTGGACGCCATGGTCGAAATGATGAGCGAGCTCAAGTCGATCTCGCAGGAGGTCTCGAGCGCTGCGGTGGAAATCTCAACCGCGACGACCGATCTGTCGCAACGCACGGAAGAGCAGGCCGCAAGTCTTGAGCAAACCTCGGCCTCGATGGAACAGATCGCGGCGACGGTTAAGAAGAATGCCGAAAACGCCCGGTATGCCAATGATCTGACCCGCGGAACGCGCGACGTCGCCGATCGCGGCGGCGAGGTTGTGTCCGAAGCGGTGTCGGCCATGGCGAGGATCGAGGAATCCTCACGCAAGATCGCCGATATCATTTCGGTGATCGACGAGATTGCGCGGCAGACCAATCTCTTGGCGCTCAACGCCGCGGTGGAAGCGGCGCGCGCGGGCGAAGCCGGTCGCGGCTTTGCGGTGGTGGCCTCCGAAGTGCGCAGCCTGGCGCAGCGGTCGTCGCAGGCCGCAAAGGACATCAAGGACCTGATCACCAACTCATCGGGACAGGTTCAGGACGGTGTGCAGCTGGTCAACCGGGCCGGCGACTCGCTGAAGGAGATTCTCGAATCCATCAAGCAGGTTGCCGACATCGTCGCGGATATTGCAACTGCGTCGAATGAACAATCGACCGGGATCGAGCAGGTCAACAAGGCGCTTACGCAGATGGACGAGGTAACCCAGCAGAACTCGGCCATGGTCGAGGAAAATGCCGCCGCCGCACGCACGCTCGAACAGCAGGCGAGCGCCATGGACGAGAAGATCGGCGCCTACAAGCTTGGCGGCGGCAATGCCTCGCGCGTTGTGACGCCGCTGCACAGCCGGCCGGCGGAACGGCCGAAACCGGCTCTGGTCCGCAAGCCTGCGCCACGGCCGGCCGTTCGCAAGAGCGGAGGCGGTACGGCCGCCGCCGTCGCGAAGGATGACTGGGAAGAGTTCTGATCGGTGAGGCGCGGCCCGCAAGGCCGCGCCTCCTTATTCGACTGTCTGTTGTTTAGACCAAAATGTGAGATCTACGATGTTTAAGAAGCTTGCGCTGGATGTTGCCATTGGAACCAAGATCGCTGTGGCCTCGGCGGTCTCGGTCTTGCTGGTCGGGTGTATCGTTGCGTCGCAAATCATGGGCGATCGCGCCGTACAGGCGGCCAAGGCTGCGGCCGACCGCGAACAAACCATTGTGGCGGATGTCATTTATGCTGTCGTCGCTGCGCAGGGCATGCAGACCGCAACCCGCGATATCCGTCTGGCCGCAACCGCGGCTGACGTGAAGCGCGCGGTCGATATACTGGAAGCCCGCCGCAAGACCGCAGACACTTATGCCGAGCAGGCCTTCAATCTGATCCGGCAATCGGGCCGGGGCGGCGAGCGCGCTGCGGAATTGCGCAAGCTGATCGAGCAATATGCCGCAGGTGCCAACGAAGTGGCGCAGCTTCGCATCCAGTATCTCGATCTGATGGGTAAGGGTCAGGCCGACCAGGCGGCGCCGCTGCAGGCGCGCGCGGGCCAGATCGTTCGCGAGCGTACGCTGCCGCTGGCCGCGCAGATGGAAGAGACTGCGGCCAAGACGATCGAAGTGGCGCGCGCACAGGTTCGCGAACAGAATGAGGCTTTCACCAGCACGATCCAGCGGGTCGAACTGACCAACGAGATGCTGGCCGGTCTGGTGGCGCTGGTCCTGATTGGAACCGCCGCATTTATGTTCTTCACGGTGATCAAGCCGCTGCGTCTGCTCACCGGCGGCATGCGTGAGCTTGCGGCTGGCAATTTCGATGTCGTGCTGCCCGGTGTCGGCCGCAAGGACGAGATCGGCGGCATCGCTGGCGCTGTTGATGAGTTCAAGATGCGGCTTGAGGAGAAGATGCGGCTGGAAGCCGAGAAGGAGGCTGAAGAACAGCGTCGGCAGCAGGCACAGCGCGAGGAGCAGGCGCGGCGCGAGGCCGAGCAGGCCCGCATCGTTGCGGAAGTCGTGGCCGAACTCGGCCAGGGGCTGGAGAACCTTGCCAAGGGCAACCTGACCTATCGCGTGTCGAAGGAGTTCACGGCCGAGTACAAGAAGATCCAGCAGGACTTCAATAGTGCCATCGAACAGCTGCAGGACACGGTGCAGCGCATCGCGTCTTCCTCGATGGAAATCTCCAATGCGGCCGCCGAGATCGCGACCGCGACCACCGACCTGTCGCAGCGCACCGAGGAGCAGGCCGCGAGCCTGGAAGAGACCTCGGCGTCGATGGAGGAGATCGCGGCCACTGTGAAGCAGAATGCCGAGAATGCACAGCGTGCCAACGAACTGACCCGCGAGACCCGCGAGGTGGCGGGCCGCGGCGAGGCGGTGGTGGCCGAAGCTGTGTCGGCGATGGCCGGGATCGAGGAATCCTCTCGCAAGATTGCCGACATCATCTCGGTGATCGACGAGATCGCGCGGCAGACCAACCTGCTTGCGCTCAATGCCGCGGTGGAAGCCGCGCGCGCCGGCGAGGCGGGGCGCGGCTTTGCTGTGGTGGCCTCCGAAGTGCGGAGCCTCGCGCAGCGCTCCTCGCAGGCGGCCAAGGACATCAAGGACCTGATCGTGAACTCGTCGGGTCAGGTCGAGCATGGCGTGCAGCTGGTCAACCGGGCGGGCGAATCGCTGAAGGAGATCCTGCAATCGATCCATGCGGTGGCCGATATCGTGGCCGACATCGCCAATGCGAGTTCGGAGCAGGCGGCGGGCATCGATCAGATCAACAAGGCGCTGGCGCAGATGGACGAGGTGACGCAGCAGAACTCGGCGCTGGTGGAAGAGAATGCGGCGACCGCGAAGACTCTGGAAGACCAGTCGAGCGCGCTCGACGGCCGGGTTGCGGTGTTCCAGCTCGATGCCGGACGTGCGGCTGCGGCGCCGAAGCCCGCCGCGGTTCGCAAGCCGGCACTCGTGCGCGGCACCGCGCGCCAGATGCAAGGTGCACTGGCGGCCGCGGTGGCGCAGGACGAGGAGTTCTGATCGCGCGCCTCGCGCAGGCTTCTCGCGAGACTTCAAGCGACAAAGCGCCGGCGTGGCAGCACGCCGGCGCCACCTATTTATTGCGAACCGGTGACCGCTTTCGATTCACTACTATTGCACCACTTAGGCCGATATTAAGACTTGTCTGCAAGGGTCTCGTCCATGTTCACGCATGCGTGACACCGTTGTTCCGCGCCGGTGAGGCTGGCGCCCGTGCAATCACGGATGGGCTTCGGACCGCGCGCTGAAATTCGGAGTACGGGATGACCCACGCCATGAATGATCTCGCCAGTCAGGTATCGCCCGCGGCTGCTGGGCGCCCCAAGGAGTCGGTCAGTGCCGAGCTGATCAGCTTCGCCATCGGTGACGAGCAATATGGCGTCGACATCATGGCGGTTCGTGAGATCAAGGGCTGGTCGGAGATCAACCATCTGCCCGGTCAGCCCGACTATGTGCGCGGTGTCTTGAATTTGCGCGGCGTGATGGTGCCGATCATCGACCTTCGCTGCCGGTTCGGCGGCGGGCTGACCGACGCCAATCCTCTCCACGTGGTCATTATTGTCCAGATTGGCGATCAGCAGGTCGGACTTCTCGCCGATCGCGTGCTCGACATCGTCGCCTTTGAAGGCGCACAGGTGCAGCCGGTACCGACTGTGGTCCGCAATGGCCGCACCGAGTTTCTGTCCGGTCTCCTCACCGTCGAAGCCGGCATGATCGCGATGATCGACCTGACGCATCTGCTCGACGAGCAGTTCGAAGCGCAGGCTGCGTGACGGCTTTCATATCCTTGGCTGCACAGCTTCTGCGTTAGGAGGCTCTTTACTGCACGGGATTATCGTGCGGCAACTTTAACGCGAGCCCGGTTGGCGCGCATCCTAGAATGGGGTGTTCATGCGACATGCAATAGCGTTTGCTACGGGTTTTGTACTTGCATGCGGGGCCGGTCCGGCCCGCGCAGAGAACGGCGTGACGCCCGATACAATCGTATTCGGGCAGGCTGCCGTTCTGCAGGGGCCGGCATCGGCTCTCGGACTTGGCATGAAAGAGGGCATGCTGGCTGCATTCGACGAGGCCAACCGCAAGGGCGGTGTTCACGGCCGTAAGGTCAAGCTGATCAGTGTCGACGACGGCTATGAGCCCTCGAAGTCCATTGCCGCCACCCGCAAACTGATCGAGGACGACAAGGTCTTTGCGCTGCTAGGTCCGGTCGGAACGCCGACGGCGGTTGCGGCTCAGCCGATCGCAGCCGCTGCCAAGGTGCCGTTCATCGGCGCCTTCACCGGTGCGAGCTTCCTGCGCAATCCGAAGCTCGATAACGTGATCAATGTCCGCGCAAGCTACGACGCGGAAACCGAAGCCTGGGTCAAGCATCTTACGGAAGACCTGAACATCAAGAAGATTGCAATCTTCTATCAGGACGACGCGTTCGGCCGCGCCGGATTGTCGGGCTTCGGCAAGGCGATGAAGAAGCGCGGGCTTGAGATCGTCGCGGAGGGCACCTACGAGCGCAACACGACCGCGATCAAGACCGCATTGCTTGCATTGCGCAAGGCTGAGCCGGAAGCAGTGGTGATGGTCGGCGCTTACCAACCCTGCGCCGAATTCATCAAGCTGGCGCGCAAGATCGAGTTCAACCCCGTCTTCGTAAACATCTCCTTCGTCGGTGCGTCGGCCCTTGCAAAAGCCCTCGGCAACGAGGGGGCGGGCGTGATCGTCAGTCAGGTCGTGCCGTTTCCCTGGGACGCATCGACCCGGGTGATCGCGGAGTATCAGGCCGCCATCAAGGCGCGCGATCCGAAGGCTGAGCCGGAATTCGTATCGCTCGAAGGTTATCTCGTTGGACGCCTGGCCATTGCCGCACTTGAGCGGGCCGGCCCCGAGCCGACCCGCGCTGGCCTGCTCAAGGCCATCAAGGAAGGCGAGACCTTCGATATCGGCGGTCTGCAGATGACCTACGGACCGGACGATAACGAAGGGCTCGACAAGGTGTTCATGACGGTGATCCAGCCGGATGGCTCATTCAAGCCGGTCGACCGGCTCATCCGGATGTCCGCAAACTAGATCGTTGATTGCACAAGCTTGGAATGCCGGCGCAGGCCGGATGGGGGAAGACATGAAAGGTGTGTTCGGGCGGGTCGGCAAGATGATCAATCCGGCGAATCTCGCGAAGGGCGGGATTGGGTTGAAGCTCCAGATCGCATTCGGCGCGGTAGCATTAATGACAGTGGCCGCCTCGGGTGTTGCAATCCTGTCCTTCCGCTCGGCCGAGAACAGCGTCGCGAATATCGCCGAACGCGAAGTCCCGCTGATGACAGAAGCACTCCGGCTGTCGGTGATGTCCGGCGAAATTTCGGCTGCGGCTGCGCGCTTCGTTGCTGCGAACAATATCCGCGATCAGCGCCAGATTGCCGCCCAGATCGAAGACCGCTCGATGCAGCTGCGCATGCTCATCGAGAAAGTGCGGGCGGGCTCGAGCAAAGAAGCCTTCAGCGCGGTCGACGTCGCTTCCCGACTGCTTGAGAACAACCTGTCCGACCTCGATACGGTCATCGTCGCGCGCTCGAACCTTCGCACCATGCTCGACCGCAAGCTCGATGCGCTTCACAAGCTGCACAACAAGATCACCGAGGAGGTCTCTCCGCTCGTCAATGCATCCTATATCAACGCCGTCAACAAGGCGGAGGACATCGGCAAAGCGGGCGACAAGATCGTGAAGGCATTGGTTGATGACGGTGTGCAGACGATGCAGACCGTTGTGCAGATCGGCGCCGAAACAAATCTTGCGACCGGCCTCCTGACCGCGGGTGCGCTCGCCAATTCGCCAGCTCTGCTTGCGATGCTTGAGGACCGGTTCACGGCCTCCGCGCGCCGTGCCGAGAAGCATCTCGCCGCACTGCCCAAAGTCGAGCGCTATAACAATCTCCGGCAGCGGACCGCCGATCTCCTCAAGCTGGCCGATTTCAAGAAGGTTGGAGCCGCCGAAAACGAGGCTGCACGGTTGCAGAATGTGTTTCGCGCGCACGAAAGCCTGGCCAATGTCCTGATCACGCTGATCGACGATCTGAATTTCGACGCCGTGATGCAGGGCGAACAGGCTGTGAAACGGACGGGTATGCTCGTGCGTGAGCTGGTGGACAATCAGCTGGTCCAGTTCCGCGGTGCGTTGGAACTGAAGATCCAGACGCATCTGATTGCAAGCTTGTTGAGCGAGGGCAGCGTTGCGAAGAGTCAAGCCGAACTCAAACCGATCATGGAGCGGTTTGAGATTTCTGCCAACACGCTGATGCTCGCCGCGCAGGGGCTTTCCGACGCCGGCATCCAGAAGGACATCTACGCCCTGCTGGCACTTGGTAACGAAAAGGACAGCCTGTTTGCGTTGCGGCAGCAGGAACTGACGGCCAACGCCGGCGCCGAACGCGTGATCGCCGAAAATGTGAAGATTCAGAAGCAGCTCGACCAGGCGGTCTCCGGCCTGGTGAAGGAAACCGAGACCGGCATGAAGGGCGGAACCGCCGCTTTGCTGTCCGAGCTCGGTCAGAGCCGGATGCTGCTGATTGTGGTTGCGGTCGCGTCGCTGCTTGCCGCGTTCGCCATCGCGTTTTTCTACGTGCAGCGCAGTGTCATGCGCCGCTTGAGCACCACATGCGAGACGATGCGGCGTCTGGCTTCGGGCGATAACACCGTGACTATCGCCGGCGTCAAGGACAGCGACGAAATCGGCGACATGGCCCGCGCGCTCACGGTCTTCCGCGATGCCGCGATCGAAAAGGAACGGGTCGAGGCTGCTGCTGCCGAGGATCGCAGACTGGCTGAGGAAGAGCGCGCGCGCAACGACGCCGCTCGTGCGGAAGCTGCCCGCCAGGTTGCGCAGGTGGTCGACGGTCTCGGCCGCGGTCTGGAGCGCCTTGCCCAGGGCGACCTGACATACCGTGTGCGCGAGGATTGGGCTGGCGAGTACCGGAAGATCCAGGACGACTTCAACGCTGCGATTGATCAGCTGCAGGAAACGCTGACTGCCATTGTCGAATCGTCCCGCGAAGTGTCGAGCGCTTCGGCTGAAATCTCGTCGAGCACGACCGACCTGTCGCAGCGCACCGAAGAGCAGGCCGCCAATTTGGAGGAAACCTCGGCGTCGATGGAAGAGATCGCCGCCACGGTCAAGAAGAATGCCGAGAACGCCCAGCAGGCGAACGGCCTGATGCAGAATACGCGCGATGTGGCCGGGCGCGGCGGCGAGGTGGTGTCCGAGGCAGTCGCAGCGATGTCGCGTATCGAGGAAACCTCGCGGAAGATTTCCGACATCATCTCGGTGATCGACGAGATCGCGCGCCAGACCAACCTCCTGGCGCTGAATGCGGCGGTGGAAGCGGCGCGCGCCGGCGAAGCCGGTCGCGGTTTCGCGGTGGTGGCGTCCGAAGTTCGCAATCTCGCCCAGCGCTCCTCGCAGGCGGCAAAGGACATCAAGGATCTGATCCAGAACTCATCGGCCGCGGTCGGGCAGGGCGTCCAGCTCGTTAACAGGGCCGGTGACTCGCTCAACGAGATTCTCAAGAGTATCAATGAGGTTGCCGCGATCGTCGCCGATATTGCCAATGCCAGCATCGAGCAGGCGACCGGCATCGAGCAGATCAATAAGGCGCTCAACCAGATGGACGAGGTGACCCAGCAGAATTCGGCGCTGGTCGAGGAGAATGCTGCGACCGCCAAGACGCTGGAGCATCAGTCCAACGCGCTTGATGGCCGGGTGGCCGCCTTCCGGCTCTACGAGGACGATGCGCCGGGTGCGGATGTGGACGCGGACGCGGACGAGGTTGGGGCCGGGGAGGCCGAGGTCCCGGCACCCAAGCCTGCGCCGGTTCGCGCCAGACCTGCAATCCGCAAGCCGGCTGCGATCCGCGGCAACGCCAGGCAGATGCAGGCCGCGCTCGCGACCGCCGTCGCCAAGGACGAATGGGAGGAGTTTTAAGAGCGCCCCCGCACACTACTCCCGGGCACAAACGAAGCTGGACGCTTGCTTTGGATCTCCGGTGCCCTTGTATTGCGGGAAGGCGGGGTAGCGGCACATCGGCCGGGTCGCAATCGTGGTAAAGGGCGGCTTCGCATCCTGCGCGGACTGCACGAGGTCGCCCGGTGCCTCGCCTGTCATGACCCATGTGTCGAGGGCGCCAAGCAGGTCGACGCCGCGCGGCAGCGGTGCGCCGCCAGCGCCGGTGCCGCCGCCGGCATGGTTCGCTCCGGGTGTGACATAGAACCGGACGAAACGATCGACCTGATCCTGGCCCATCTTGGCGACCACCGACTGATAATATTCGACGCCGGCATTCGGGCTTTGAGCGAGGTCGGCCATGTTTTCCTTCAGGATCAGCCGTCCGCCGCGCTGCTGGAAAGCCGACAGGTCCGGATTCGTCGAATCCATCAGTGCGGAAATTTTCAAAACCTGATCCTTGTAGGCCGCAGGCGTAATGTCGCGCGGATGTTTCGCAGGATCGCGCGCGATGAAATAGCGCATCGCACCTGAGCCGTAATACCAGATGCGCGCCTGCTCAGCAGGTGCCGGAAGCGGATGCTGCGGCGGCTTCGGCCCGGTCATCCAGTTGACCATGCCGTCAACCTGATCTTCGCCGCCGTAATTATAGCCGGGATACGAAGTGATGCCGTTTGCGAGCGGGAAGGGGAATTCGAAGCGCGTCCGGGCGATCTCGACTGCATTGATCTGGGCATCCGAAAGACATGTGTCTCCCGTATCCTTGCCCTCGGGGCAGCGCAGCGATTTGACGTTAACGGAACGGTTGCAGCTCTGATAGCGGCTGACAATGCCGTCGGCGAGGCCGTCGCTTGCATCGCACGCTTTGAGGACGGTCTCGTGCAGCAGCTTGACTTTGGCTGGGCTGATCCAGCCGCCGTCCATCTGGGCGAGGCCGGTGCGGGTGCCGGTAAATTGCAGTCCTACCCAGTTGATGACCGGCACGACGCTGACGATGCCGTCGAAGTCGGCGGGATAGCGCTGGGCCATGGTCAGGCCCTCGCGCCCGCCTTCGGAACCGCCGAAGAAATACAGCTTGTCGGGCGCGCGGCCGTAATGTGCGCGGGCGACCGCCAGTGCCACATCGCGCACCTTCTTGTACGCGGCATGGGCAAAATTCTCGAGCGCTTCGTCATTCAACGCGAATTCCTGGATTTCCTTCTGCTTGGCATTGTCGTGCCCGGAATCGGTCCCGTAGGTCATGAAGCCTCGTGCTACAGGCGGCGGCAGATCGGGCGGCGAGTCGCGCAACTGCGCCAGGCCGGTAATCAGCACACCGTTGAAGCCGCCGCCGCCATACTGAACGGCGCGGCCGTTCCACTGCGCGGGCATGTTGATCTGAAACCGGATCGGCGGCGCCTTCGGGTCAACCGGTGCGATTTCGCCGAGCACCTTGCAATAGCCGACGGTCGGCTCCGGCCCGTTCATGGATGCCGGGATCGTGGCCGCCTGCGCCGACGAAATGGTCGCGTCGCCGGATGGCAGTCCGATTTCCGATTTCGGGATGACGCGGCCCTGCAGGGCGTCGCAGGACTGTGCTGAGCTCAGGCCGGGAAGGGCGATGACGAGCGATGCAGCCAGAACGAAGCGGGTCATGGAATCCTCACCTGACATTTGCGTGCGGCATTCTCCGGCCGCAGCGTTCGCAAGCGTAACAGGCAGAGGGTACAAAGTCAGCGGCGCGGATTACCGCCGTCCTGCGGTCTAGAAAAATGCCAGCGTCCGTATTTCGATACTTTCGCGCGGGCGTGCAGCCGGCGGCGACGTCGGATCGTCGAAGGCGGTATGCGCGCAGAAGCGCGCGCGGCCATCCGTCAGCGAGTCATAGACCTTGAATACGATTGCTTCTTCGCGCCGCTGCAGCGGGAACCAGAACCAGCGGTGGTCGGGATTGTAGCTGACCGAATAGGTCTGTCCGATGCGGTTCGGGTGGCGACGTTCGGTGACGATCAGGTCGTCCGGCGAAATACTCTGCGCGTCGCACATTGCGAGCGGAAATGTCTCGACCGGATAGCGGATCGGGCGCCAGACCTGGATGATGGCGAAATGGCCTTTCAGCAGCGTCTCGGCCTCGCCGGGCAAAAGATCGCGGACGCGCTGCGGTCCGGACCATTCGGTGTAGTCGTTATGCACGCGCGGCACGATTTCGCGGATTTTTCGCGCCGCCCGGTCGGCGTCGTCGGCGGTGCGCAGCGTATGATCGAACACTACGACGCGCTTGGCGCCGCTCTGCGCTTTGATGAGGTCGATCATCTCCCGGTAATAGACATCGCGCAGCTGCGCCTCGTCGAAGAAGTCGGTGACCGCGGTTTCATGCCAGGCGAGAAGGAAGCCTTCGCCGTCGAGCGATGTCTCGAAGCGGCGGCCGTTTCTGATGATCACCTTGTGCGGATCGATGGTGCCGAGTGTCTTCATCTCGGTCGAGCCGCCGCCGACAGGCTCCACGACGATCTTCTGACCGTCATTCTTCACATAGTTGAGGGTGGCCTCGATCGAGGCGATCTCACGGGTCTGGGCTGCGAGCTGCGTCATGGCGGGTCCCGGCGGATTTTGGGGGGCAATGTAGATGGCGATGCAGGCTGCGGAAAGGGCAGAGCGTTGCAATGTTGACCCCGGCGCACGGCATGTCGTTCCGGACCGCAAGAAAATCGGAAAAATCTATCTCAGCGCGGCCGCGATATTGCCGCCATCGACCGTGGTGACGCTGGCCGTTGTCTTCAATGCCAGCGCCTGATGCAGGAACGCTTGTGCCACGTCGTCGGCCGTCACTTCGCACCTCAGCAGATTCCCGGCATTCGACACCACGATGTCCACGCTGCCGAAGGTCTCTGCGCCATGTTCCCAGCCGGAGCCCTTCACGCACAGAACCGCGACGGTTTCGCCGTTCAGGTCGCGGACGCGCGTCTTGACCGATGTGTTGCCGCCGCCATGCAGCACGAGCTTCGGATCGCGGCCGAGCAGGCGCGTCGTGTAGATGCGCAAGGCAAGATCGGCCGCAATGCCATTGGCGTCGTACCGAGATCCCGCGCGTCGGCATCGACCCACGCGCGTTTCACGGCTCGCTCCCGTCCGGCGCGGCGCTCAGCCGCGCATCGACCACCAGCCCCTGCGCCGCGGCTTTTCGGCCGCGTCCTCCGAAGCAGGCTGCGCCGCTGCAGGCGCTGGTTCAGCCGGCGCAGGCGGGGGCGGGCTGGGCGGAACGTAAGACGGGTCGTCGATCGAGGTGAAGGCTGGAGGCGCTTCACGCACTGTGGATCGGCGGCGAACCGGTTGCCCGGCGGGCGGTTCTGCCGTCGAAGGTTGTGCTGTCAAAGGCTGCGCTGTCGCGGGCTGCATTGCCGCAGGCTGGCTGGCCAAAGGCGGGCTCGCTCTGGCCGACTCCGGTTCAAGCGGGGCCGGGCTGGTCTGCTGCAATTCGGACGCGGTCACCGCATCGGGCTGCGTCTCGTGCGGTTCGGCCTCGTCGGCAGCGACGGCATCGGCTTCATAGCGCGGTTCGGATGCTGCGGTTTCGTCGCCTTCGCCCTCGCGGCCCCTGCGGTTGCGCCGTCCACCGCGGCGTCCGCGCCGCCTGCGGCGGCGTTCGCCGTCACCATTGGCGGCAATGGCCTCGCCTTCATCCTCGGATTCGGCCGGTTCGCCGTCGATGTCGCCGGCCTCTCCAATCTCGCCGTCTTCGGACTGGGCTGGTGCAAGCTCGGCGCCTTCGATCTGCGAACGGCCTTCGCCGTCGCGGCCGCGGCCGCGGCGGCCGCGGCGCCGGCGCCGCCGTCCGTTACGCTCGCGACCCTCGTCCTCGGGTTCCGCGGTTTCGTCGGCCAGGGCTTCTTCGCCTTCGGCCTCAAGCTCATCGAGCACCTCGTCGCCCATATCCTCGGGCGATTCACCGTCATAGGCCGGGATCGTATCCGGCTTGATGGTCGCGGCGATCGCCCTGGCCTGATCGAGCGACATCACCTGCTCGCCGCGATCGATCGCGAAGGAGGGATGACCGGTCAGGCTCGGATCGACGGTCACCGCGATTGCGACCTTGAACCGCTCTTCCAGCATGCGCAGATGCGCGCGCTTGTGGTTCAGCACGTAGATCGCGACTTCGGACCGCGACCGCACGATGAGATTATGCGTTGCACCCTTGAGCAACGTCTCTTCGACCGCGCGCACGAGCTGCAGCGCCACCGAGGAAACCGAGCGGACGTGGCCGGTGCCGCCGCAATGCGGGCAGACCTCGGTCGAGCTCTCCAGCACCGACGAGCGGATGCGCTGGCGCGACATCTCCAGCAATCCGAAGGGAGAGATGCGGCCGACCTGGATGCGGGCACGGTCGCTCTTCAGCGCTTCCTTCAGCTTACGTTCCACCGCGCGGTTGTTGCGGCCCTCGTCCATGTCGATGAAGTCGATGACGATCAGACCGGCAAGGTCGCGCAATCGAAGCTGGCGGGCAATTTCGACGGCCGCCTCGCTGTTGGTCTTGGTCGCGGTTTCCTCGATCGAATGCTCGCGTGTGGCGCGGCCCGAATTCACATCGATCGCGACCAGCGCCTCGGTCTGGTTGATCACGATATAGCCGCCGGACTTGAGCTGCACCGTCGGCTGGAACATCGCGTCGAGCTGCGACTCGATGCCGTAGCGGGTGAAGATGGGCTGGGTATCGCTGTAGGGAATGACGTTCTTCACCGCGCTCGGCATCAGCATGCGCATGAAGTCCTTGGCCTCGCGATAGGCGGCCTCGCCCTCGACCACGATCTCTTCGATGTCCTTGTGGTAGAGGTCGCGGATCGCCCGCTTCACCAGCGAACCCTCTTCGTAGACGAGGGTTGGCGCGGTGGATTTCAGCGTCAGGTCCCGGACGTTTTCCCAGAGCCGCAGCAGATATTCGAAGTCGCGCTTGATCTCGAGCTTGGTGCGCGAGGCGCCTGCGGTGCGCAGGATCACGCCCATGCCCTCGGGGACCTCGAGTTCCTCGGCGATCTCCTTCATGTGCTTGCGGTCTTCCGCATTGGTCACCTTGCGGGAGATGCCGCCGCCGCGCGCGGTATTGGGCATCAGCACTGAATAGCGGCCCGCGAGCGACAGGTAGGTGGTGAGTGCCGCGCCTTTGGTGCCGCGCTCTTCCTTCACGACCTGCACCAGCATGACCTGCTGGCGCTTGATCACCTCCTGAATTTTGTAGTGGCGGCGGTAGCGCGGCGCGCGCTCCTGCACCTCTTCGAGTGCATCGCCGCCGACCGACTCGACGACTTCTTCTTCCTCGTCGGTGTCCTCATCGGAATCGTCCGGCTCTTCAGACTCGTGGTCTTCAGACTCGTCGTCTTCAGCCTCGTCGCCGTCGATAGCTTCGATACGGTCGCGGTCTTCGGGCTGCTCGGCGGGCTCCGGATGGGCCGCGAGATCCTGCGGCTCGGATTCGGCGATCGCTTCAACAATGTCGGTCGGCGCGGCCTGCGCCTCGGCCTGTTCGCTCGCCTCGGACCCGGCGGGGGCAGGGGCGTCCGCCTCTGCGGCTTGAACGGCCGGCTGCTCCGGCTGGGCCAGCGGAATCTCAGGTTCTGACATTGCCGCCGCTTCGGCAGGCGCTTCGTCCGAAGCCTGCACGTGACCGGCGCTGGCCGCGGCCGCCTCGGCGGCGGTCTCGTGCCCGCGCACCTCATGATCGCTCGGCAATGCCGCCGGCGGTGTCTCGCCGGATTCGTCCGTGAAGGGTTGCGGCGTGTCGCTGACTTCGGGCGAGGTGACGACATCGCTCTTTACGACATCGCGGTTGCGATTGCGGTTCGAGCCGCGTCCCCGATGCCGGCGTCCGCGTCCGCGGCGTTGCTCGGAGCGCTCGCCGCCATTCTCATCCTCGTCGCGCTGGGCGCGCCGCTCGTCCTCCAGCAGCGCCTGCCGGTCGGCCACCGGGATCTGGTAATAGTCCGGATGGATTTCCGAAAAGGCGAGGAAGCCGTGCCGGTTTCCGCCGTAATCGACGAAGGCGGCCTGCAGCGACGGCTCTACGCGCGTGACCTTGGCCAGATAGATGTTGCCGCGAAGTTGTTTGCGGCTCGCGCTTTCAAAGTCGAATTCCTCGACACGATTGCCGCGCAGAACGACCACCCGGGTTTCTTCCGGATGGGTCGCGTCGATCAGCATTTTGTTGGACATTGAATTTTCTCTTGGCCCCGGGCGGCGCTGCGTCCGTCGGGCGGAACTCGCGCGTCGAAACGCGGCGGAAGCGTCCGGGGAATGGTGTGCGTGAAAAGATGAGTCTTGCGATTGTGCGCGGGCCGATCTCGCGGTCGCGGACGCATCCGCGTGTCGAAGATCTGCCTCTGGCTTCCACCTGCGCCATCACTTCAAAACCCGTGGCGGGGCGGCCGCTGTCTTTGCGGAGCGGCCGCAATTCGTTGTTGTCGCTTTCGCGTCTGCATGGCGCCCCGTTGGTCGAACTGGCGCCTGTTCCCGCCGCCCCTGCAATCCAGTGGCCTGATGTCCGCGCTGGATCACAAGACACACAAACTCGCTGACGCCGGCTGATCGGGCCTTCCGCCGCCTGCGCGTGGCAGGGGGTCGGGCGAAGCCCTTACGCTCACCAGCTCTGCGTCCGGACCCTCATGCCGGCGCTGTCTTCGAGGTGAGCGTGCCGGTGCCTGAACGCGGCACGGCCGGAAAGTGCAAACCGTAAGCACCGTCTTATTAGGACGCGGATGAACGGATAGCAAGCGAGCAATCGCCCCGAGCCGCCGCGATTGTTCCGGTAACTTGTTCAATTCACTGGAGTTTTTGTTGCTATCACGACCGTAAAATCGCGTCCCTGTACCATCCTACCCAACCTGCCGGGCGCGCCTGTCATCGGCCGTTCAAGCTCGCGTTACAAGGCCACATTCGGCGCTTCGCCGCGGCGACTCCGGTGAAATTTCCATTAGAGTGCCGCCGGTCCCTGGAGCGCTTGCTCGATGAGAACTTGTGTTCGGTAGGCGACGTGCAAGCAGGAGGAAAAGGATGAGCATTTTCGGGAAAATCTTGTCGGCCATTGGCCTTGGCTCGGGCTCGGCGGCGAGCACAGCATCTGCGGCGGCGCCGGCGGGCGGCGGCGCCGCGATGGCCCAGGTTGACGTGGAAAAGGTCGTGTCCGACCTCGCCGCGCAGAAAAAAGAGAAGCTCGACTGGAGAAGGTCGATCGTCGACCTGATGAAGGTGCTCGACCTCGATTCGAGTCTCAAGAATCGCCAGGAACTCGCCAAGGAGCTCGGCTATACCGGCGACATGAACGACTCCGCCAAGATGAATATCTGGCTGCACAAGCAGGTCATGATCAAACTTGGCGAGAATGGCGGCAAGGTTCCGGACAGCCTGAAGGCCTGATCCCCGTTTTGATTTCGCGGCAATGCCAAAGCCCCGGCGGTCGGCGCCGGGGCCTTTGTTTGCGCGTCACACCATCATCGGCGCATCGCGTCCAGATTCGGCGCAGGTGTGCCGCTTGCCGCTGCGCGCCCGAGATCGAAAGCCATCTCGGGGCCGCCAAGACGTTCGATCAACGCTGCCTGATCGCGCTTCGCCTCGCGATCGACAGCCTCCGGGTCGCAGACCGCAAGCAGGGCCTCGTGCATCCGCGCGAGAACGGTGCTGTGTTCGGGTGAGGCCGCGAGATTGACGGTCTCTTCAGGATCGGTTTCGAGATCGAACAGTTCCGGCGCGTGCCGGACATAGTAATGATATTTCCATCGGTCCCGGCGCACCATGTAGCCGCCTGTGTTCGATCCGACCGCGTGATACTCGCTGAACACAGTCCGGTCCGGATCGTAGGGCCGCGTTGCGATGGCAAACAGGGACTCGCCATTGGCGTCAGGAAGTGCCCTTGCTGGATCGAGGCCTGCGCTCTCCAAGAGTGTAACCGACAGATCGAGCAGACTGACAGGCGTCTCGCAACGTCCGCGGTCGCATCCCGGTCCTGCAACAATGAGCGGGATGTCGGTCGATTCCCGGTACAGGTTCGACTTGCCCCATTGTCCGCGCGCGCCAAGATTATCGCCGTGATCCGATGTGTAAATGACACGCGTCGAATCTGTGAGCCCAGAATCGTCCAAAGCGATCAGGATACGTCCGACATTGTGGTCCAGCCACGAAACCAGTCCATAATAGGCAGCGATGGCGGTTCGGCGTTCGACATCATCCTTCAGTGTCGCCTCGTGGCTCCAAAAATCTTCGTGTTCCTGCAGCCACGGATGCAGCCTGTAGCCTGTGCGCGGATGCAGCTTCGGCTCCGGAAGCGAATCGAGCGGATAGCGTTCAAAAAATTGCAGCGGCGCGACCAGCGGAAAATGCGGAGCGACGAATCCGACATACAGACACCAAGTTTCGCGCGCGGTTTTACTCTTGTCATGCAGCCACGCGACAGCCCGGTCGGCAATGGCATGATCGTAACGCGTATAGTCGGACTCTCCAGGGCCTATATAATTGCCGAGCATCCGCTTGCCTTCCGGGCGTCGTTCCGGGAGCGGGTCACGGATCGAAGCCCAGACCATTCCGACACCCTGATGCAGATGCATCGGAATGTGTTCGGCGTCGAATCCCGTTGGCAGTTTCTCGCCTCGGTAATGCAGCTTGCCGATCGACTCGACGGGGATCCCGGAGTCCTGCAGCGCATGGCCCCAGCCGCACACGCGGCCGTCATAGCCGAATGAATTGTCCCAGTAGCGGCAACGATGGACATATTGGCCGGTCGCGAAGGCTGCGCGCGCCGGTACGCAGATCGGGCTCGGTGTCACAGCATTGGTGAATATCGTTCCACGTGCGGCGAGCCGGTCCAGATTGGGCGTCGATACAAATGGATGCCCGGCGCAGCCCATCGCGCGCGCCTGATGCTCGTCGGACATGATTACGAGTGTGTTTGCGGGTTTCATGTCCTTTCCGGCCTTCATGCCATGCCGACCGGCTCGCGCAGTGGGCCGGCGGCGTCCGGGCGTGAGCGGATCATATTCATCAAATCGGCGCGCAACGCAGCGCAATCCGGATCGGCGAAACGGTTCTCGCACTCGTGAGGATCGTTCACGAGATCATAGAGCTCACCGTCGCCCGAACGCAGATCGACCGTGAGCTTGTGAGTCTTCGTGCGGACCGTCCTGAGGCTGAGGGCCACTCCAACGCGTTGCGGATGCAGTTCCCATTCGCTTCGTGCGAACGTCCGCGAGCCGCGGCCCTCGACCAGCGGGCGGAGCGACGCACCATGCTGGGTCTGCAGCGCCGATGTGTCGGCATAGTCGATGAAGGTTGCGCCAAGATCGAGCGTGGATACCGGATCGTCGATGACGTTGCCGGTCGGGATGCCGGGCCCGCGCAGGATCAGGCCGACACGCAACAAGCCTTCATACGGCATCGGACCTTTCAGGATCAGGCCGTGATCGCCAAGCCAGTCGCCGTGATCTGCGGTGAAGATGACGATGGTGTTGTCGGCAAGGCCAAGTTCATCCAGCGCTATGAGAATGCGGCCCACATTGTGATCGATCAGCGAGACCATGCCGTAGGTGTTGGCAATGATCTCCCGCAATTGCAGGTCGCTCTGCGGCGGAATCCGGCTATAGGACTTGCGTATTGCGGCGCGTTCCGGCGTGCCGGCGGGTTCGCTTTCGAGCGCTGCGCGATGCCACCACGGCCTGTTGTCCAGATCGCGCACGCGATAGGGCGGCAGGTCGACCTCGTTGGGATGATGCAAGCGCGACCACGGCTCCGGACAATCGAACGGATGGTGCGGATCGGGAAACGAGACCCAGAGGCAGAAGGGGATGTCGTGACCGCGCTTCAGCCAGTCGATGGCGCGGTCTGCGGTCCAGGTGGTGTTGTGCCAGGCGACCGGCAATTGCGAATGCCAGCATTGTGCCGCATCGGCGGTGTCGCCGGCATTCGCGCGATAGAGTGCGTTCTTCTCGTCGCCGTGCCCGTCGGCGTAGAACCAGCGTTCGTAATGCTGCCCGCGCGGCGGCTTTTCCGGAAGAAACCAGTTATGGCCGACCAGCATCAGTTCGACATGGGAAAAACCCATATAGGGTCCGTACCAGTCCGCTCCATAATTGGCTGAAGAGGCGATACATTCGGGCGTGCCGGTCGGTCGGAACGTGTGGTAGGTCGAAAAGTGCGCCTTGCCGATGAAGGCGGTCTCGTAACCCCCTCGTGCAAGTGCGCCGGCAAATCCTCGTTCGCCGATTTCGGGTGACAGATCGATCCCGTTGTCGTGCACGCCGTGCGTGAGCGGCAATTGTCCAGTCAGGATCGAGGCGCGTGCCGGCTGACACACGACGCTTGGACAGATGCACGCGGAAAATCGCGTGCCGTCGCGTGCGAGCGCATCGAGATGCGGCGTCTTCACCTTGCGGCCTTCGAACCCGAAACAATCGCCGCGCTGCTGATCGGATGTGATCAGGATAATATTCGGCCGCCCGCGCGCCATGCCGGTCTCCGTAATTCGATCCCGGGAATGTGCGGACGATTTAGTTGACTTGTCAAGTAATCGGGCGAACGGCATACTGGGCGCGTCTCGGACCGGAGATTGGCGCGATGGCGAAGCTTGCCTTGGTCGAGCTGGGGAAGGGCGCGGACCTGCCGGTCGAACAGTTTCTGACCTACCGGTTGCACGCGCTGCACAGCGCGCTGAACCGTCAGGCCTCGATCATTCTCGAACGCGCATCGGGACTTCGCCTTCCGGAATGGCGGGTGATTGCGCTGCTCGGAACCGGTGCAACCCTGAATGCAACCCGCATCGGACAGATCTCAGCCATCGACAAAGGTCTTCTGAGCCGCATCCTCGCCGGATTGAAAAAGCGCGGGCTGATATCCATCGAGACCGATGCCAATGACAGGCGGTCGAGCATGGTCGCGCTGACCGCGAAAGGACGCGCGGTCTACGACAAGACCATTCCCCACATGCAGGCGCGCCAGCGTGCGCTGATGCAGGCATTGAACAAGAGCGAGCAAATCGCCGTTTTTTCAATCATCGGCAAGCTGCTCAGCGCAGCAAATGAGCCGGGATAACAGGGAGGGTGAATCGATGGCCTTGCAATCGCTTAAGACCACCATGCTGTTCGCGGCGTTAGCCGCAATTATCGGCGCGCCGCAGGCATCCGCGCAGGTGGCCGACTGGCCGAAGGCCAAGCCGATCCAGTGGCTCATCGGATTTGCGCCGGGCGGCGCCGCAGACACGATCACGCGCGCGGTGGCCGATCGTGTCTCTAAGAAGATCGGCCAGACCATCGTGATCGAAAACCGGACCGGTGGCGTCGGCACCATCGCACTCAATGGGGTGACCTCGGCGCCGCCGGACGGCTATACGCTGATCACCATTCCCGGGCCGATCCTGTATGGGAGACCTGCTCCTGCCGTCGGCACCGATCTCGACTCCGTTGCGCTCCTTGGAAAGGTCCCATGCTTCTTGCCGGGCCTGCGAGCGCCGATATTCCGGACCTGAGAGCCTTCATCGCGCGCGCTAAGGCAGACCCCGGAAAATTCAACTTCGGTTCTGCCGGCAATGGCTCCTCGCAACATATCGCGGGTGAGCTGTTCAACGAGAAAGCCGGCACGAAAATCACGCATGTTCCGTATCGTGGCGGTGCCCAGGTGACCAACGATGTTCTCGCCGGCACGCTGCAACTGGCGATCTCCGGTGTCGGTCCGCTGGTGCCGCATATCAAGTCCGGCAAGCTGCGCGGGTATGCGGTGACCACGGCCAAGCGCTTTCCGACGATCCCCGACGTGCCCGCGCTGGCCGAACTCGGCTTTGACGGCGTGGACCTCAGTCAATGGTTCGGTGTCGCAACGGTGAAGGGCACGCCGCCTGCGATCGTCAAGCGGCTCAATGAGGAGATCAATGCGGCGCTCGCGGCGCCAGAGGTCCGGCAGCTTATGCTGGCTCAGGGACTGACGGCAGAAAGTCTTCCGCCGGACGCTTTCGCCAAGGTCTATGCGGCCGATAGCGCGCTCTACAAGAGCCTCGCCGACCGGTTCGGGATCAAGATCGAGTAGGGGCTGTATCAGGTGCAGGCGCCGTCGCGCCCGCGCCACACCCGATGCCGAACGGGCTCGCTGACCTTAAGACGTCATTAACTCTCCACTTTTTAAGGAGTAATGATCGGGCGGGGGAGGCGACTGAGTGGCCAGCCGCTTTGCGACAGCCATCTGCGCTGGGGTTCTGACGCTCGTGGGCCTGTCCGCAGCGGCAGCGCAAAGCCGTGCAGCGGCGCCCGCAGCGTTCCCGGTCGCAACCGATATTCGCATTGCCGGCGACGACAGCCAGACCCGTCTCGTGATGGACCTGACGGCGTCCATCGGTTTGCGCGCCTTCACGCTCGCCGATCCGTATCGCGTCGTCATCGACATTCCGCAGACCGTGTTCCAGTTGCCGGCAAAGGCCGGGGAGACCGGCCGCGGTCTGATCAAGGCGTTCCGCTACGGGCTGGTGATGGCGGGCGGCTCGCGCATCGTGATCGATGTCGCAAAGCCGGTGCGGATTGAAAAGGCCGAGGTGCTGGAGGCGCGCGGCGGCGAGCCGGCGCGTCTGGTCGTGGACCTGAGCGTCACCGATCGCGAAGCCTTCATGCGGCATCTGGCGCTCGACCGCACCGCGATGCGGGCGAGCGTCGCGATCCCGGCGCTGACCCGGCCGCAGGAGAAAAGGTCCGGCGATCCGCGCCCGCTGATCGTGATCGATCCCGGCCATGGCGGCCCCGATACCGGCACCAAGGCCGGCAACGGCGAAATCATGGAAAAGAATGTGGTGCTGGATTTCTCGATCACGCTGCGCGACCAGCTGGAAAAGAGCGGACGCTATCGCGTGGTGCTGACCCGCACCGATGACACCTTCATTCCGCTGGCCGAGCGCGTGAAATTTGCGCGGCAGCGTCAGGCGGAACTTTTCATTTCCGTGCACGCCGATGCGTTGCCGAAGTCGGAAGGCGACGTGCAGGGGGCCACGATCTACACCCTGTCGGACACCGCCTCCGATGCCGAGGCCGCAAAACTCGCCGAGGCCGAGAACCGGTCCGACGTGATCGCGGGCATCGACCTCGCCAAGGAACCGGACGACGTCGCCGACATCCTGCTGGACCTTGCCCATCGCGAGACCAAGACTTTTTCCCATGCCTTCGCACGGCTTTTGGTCGGAGAGATGAGGAGTACGGTCCGGCTGCATAAGAAGCCGCTGAAATCGGCAGGCTTCGTCGTCCTCAAGGCGCCGGACGTGCCGTCGGTGCTGATCGAGCTGGGCTACATGACCAACAAGCAGGACCTGAAGCTGCTCACCTCCGAGGCTTGGCGGACGAAGGCGGCGCAGACCATGGTCAAGGCGGTCGAGCAGTTCTTCCGGACAAGGCTCGCCGGGGCGGAAGCGGCGGCGGGGCGGCGGTAACCGGCTGAGGTCAAGCCTCAGTTTCGACATGAAAAACCGCGACCAAGGCCGAGTCGGGACGCTGTAAAATCAGCAGAAATACCGATATGGTGGTTGAAAGATTGTAGCGCGTAGCCGGCGGCCGAGGCCGCCCGATGCTTTATTGCGCCTGGTGGGAACCCCGTCATGAGACTGATGCTGCGGTTTTTCGGCTTTCTGTTCGCCGTCGGGACCATCCTGTTTCTGGTGGGGGTCGCCGGTGTCGCGGGGCTGATGTGGCATTACTCGAAGGACCTGCCGGACTATTCCCAGCTGCAGGATTATGAGCCGCCGGTGATGACGCGGGTGCATGCGGCCGACGGTTCGCTGGTCGCCGAATATGCGCGCGAGCGGCGTCTGTATTTGCCGATCCAGGCAGTGCCGAAACGGGTGATCCATGCCTTCCTCTCGGCCGAGGACAAGAACTTCTACGAGCATGGCGGTCTCGATTTCACGGGCATGCTGCGCGCCGGCATCCTCTACGCGCAGAATTACGGCACCGGCCGGCGCCCCCAGGGCGCCTCGACCATCACGCAGCAGGTTGCGAAGAACTTCCTCTTGACCAACGAGGTGTCGTTCAATCGCAAGATCAAGGAAGCGCTGCTGTCGATGAAGATCGAGCGCGCCTACACCAAGGACAAAATTCTCGAACTCTATCTCAACGAAATCTATCTTGGCTTCTCGGCCTACGGCATCGCAGCGGCGTCACTTCTGTATTTCGACAAATCGGTCCATGAACTGACGATCGCAGAAGCGGCCTATCTGGCAGCATTGCCGAAGGCACCCTCGACCTTGCACCCGTTCCGTCAGCGCGAGCGCGCCACCGAACGCCGCAACTACGTCATCGATCGCATGGTCGAGAACGGCTATATCAAGCCCGAGGAAGGCGAGGCGGCCAAGAAGGTGCCGCTGACGGTGACTGCGCGTCCCACCGGCACACATATCTTCGGCGGCGAGTATTTCGCCGAGGAAGTGCGCCGCGAAATCTACGACCGCTACGGCGAGAAGAAGCTTTACGAAGGCGGCCTGTCGGTCCGCACCACGCTCGACCCGAAACTTCAGAAGCTTGCCCGCAAGGCGCTGGCGGACGGCATGATCCGCTATGACGAACGGCAGGGTTATCGTGGCCCGGTCCAGAAGCTGGATATCTCCGGCGACTGGGGCTTGAAGCTTGCCGAGGTGAAGGCGCTGTCCGACATCGGCTGGAAAATGGCGGTGGTGCTTGAGACATCCGATCAGTCGGCCCGCATCGGCTTCCAGCCGCCGCGCGAGCCGGGCGGGGCGGTGGTGCGCGAGCGCCGCGTCGGCATCGTGCCGCTCGACGGCGTGAAATGGGCCAAACCCGCATCGGGTCCCCAACGCGGCCGCGTTCCCACCAAGGTCAACCAGGTGCTCGAGCCGGGCGACGTGATCTATGTCGAACCGCTCGATGGCAAGGACGGACAGGAGGCGCAGTATCGGCTGCGTCAGATTCCGGAAATCTCGGGCGCGATCACCGTCATGGATCCGTGGACCGGACGCGTGCTCGCGATGGTCGGAGGATTCTCCTTCGACCAGAGCCAGTTCAACCGTGCGACGCAGGCGCTGCGCCAGCCGGGTTCGTCGTTCAAGCCGTTCGTCTATGCGGCTGCGCTCGACAACGGCTACACGCCGTCGACGGTCGTCATGGATTCGCCGATCGCAATCGACCAGGGACCCGGCGCAGGGGTGTGGACTCCGCAGAATTATTCGGCCGGCAAGTTCTATGGGCCGCAAACGCTCCGCTTCGGCATCGAGCATTCGCGCAATGTCATGACCGTCCGCCTCGCCCAGGATGTCGGCATGCCGCTGATTGCCGAATACGCCAAGCGATTTGGCGTCTATGACGATCTGCCGCCATATCTGTCGTTTGCGCTCGGCGCCGGCGAAACCACGACGCTGCGCATGACTGCGGCCTATTCGATGTTCGCCAATGGCGGCCGCCGTATCAAGCCGACGCTGATCGACCGCATCCAGGATCGCTACGGCCACACCATCTACAAGCACGACCAGCGTGAATGCCGCGGTTGCAATGCCGACCGCTGGGCCAACCAGCCGGAACCGGTTCTGATCGACAAGCGCGAGCAGGTCATCGATCCGATGACGGCCTATCAGATCACCTCGATGATGGAGGGTGTGGTTCAGCGCGGCACCGCCACCGTGATCCGCGAGGTTGGCAAGCCGGTGGCCGGCAAGACGGGAACGACCAACGACGAGAAGGACGCCTGGTTCGTCGGGTTCTCGCCTGATATCGCGGTCGGCGTCTATCTCGGCTTCGACAAGCCGAAGCCGATGGGACGCGGCTCTACCGGCGGTCAGCTCGCGGCGCCGATCGTTCGCGACTTCCTGAAGGCCGCGCTTGCCGACAAACCCGCGGTGCCATTCCGCGTGCCGGCCGGCATCAAGCTGATCCGTATCGATCCGAAGAGCGGCATGCGAGCGGGCCCAGGCGCCGAGCGCGTAATTCTCGAAGCCTTCAAGCCGGGTACCGCGCCGCCGGATTCGTACTCTGTCGTCGGCTATTCGGAATCGGGCGGAGAGCGTTCGTTCGAGCCCGCGGGCGGTCCGCCGCCGCAGGCGCAACCCCAGCAGCCAACCTTCATCAATCCGCTGGAACGGCTGTTCCGGCCGGGCTTGGGCGGACTGCACTGAAGCGCGGCGCAGCTCGTTTGCAGCAATCGCGGGCATGCAAGAGACCGGTTGCGCGGCAGCCGGTCACTGGCTACATCCGCGTAGATAATTTCCGGCAAAGCACATGCGCGCAGAAACTGAAACCATCGTAGAAGACATCAAGCGGTCGGTCGGGCTGCTGAGGAGGCATCTTTGACTTCGATGCGTCCAATGCCCGTCTCGCCGAACTGAACCAGATCGCCGAAGATCCCGAGCTGTGGAACGACCCGCAGCGCGCCTCGAAGGTCATGCAGGAGCGCAATGCGCTAGAGGACCAGCTAAAGTCGATCGCGCGGATCGAGCAGGAACTCGAAGATCAGATCGGGATGATCGAACTCGGCGAAGCCGAGAAAGATCAGGCGGTGGTGGCCGATGCCGAACAGGCGCTCGTCAAGCTCAAGGCCGAAGCGGCGCGCCGCGAATTGGAAGCGTTGCTGTCGGGCGAAGCCGACGCCAACGACACCTTTCTCGAAGTGCATGCCGGAGCCGGCGGCACCGAGAGCCAGGACTGGGCCAATATGCTCTTGCGCATGTATACGCGCTGGGCGGAGCAGCACGGTTACAAGGTCGAGTATCTTGAAGAGTCACCCGGCGAAGAGGCGGGTATCAAATCGGCGACCGTGAAGATTGCCGGCCGCAACGCCTATGGCTGGCTGAAGACCGAAAACGGCGTGCACCGTCTGGTGCGAATTTCTCCGTTCGATTCGAATGCGCGGCGGCACACGTCGTTCGCGAATGCGAGAGTGTATCCCGTTATCGACGACCGGATCGTTATCGACATCAAGGAATCGGACGTGCGGGTCGACACCATGCGCGCACAAGGTGCCGGTGGCCAGCACGTCAACAAGACCGATTCCGCGGTCCGGCTGACGCATATTCCGACCAACACGGTCGTTATGTGTCAGGCAGACCGCTCGCAGCACAAGAACCGCGCCAAGGCTTGGGACATGCTGCGCGCGAAACTCTACGAAGCCGAGCTGAAAAAGCGGGAAGAGAAAGCCGCCGCTGAACAGGCCGCAAAGACCGATATTGGCTGGGGCCATCAGATCCGTTCTTATGTATTGCAGCCCTATCAGATGGTAAAAGATCTGCGCACGGGTGTGTCGACGTCAGACACTGCGGGCGTTCTGGACGGCGATCTCGATCAGTTCATGGCGGCCGCGCTCGCGCAGAAGGCATTCGGAGGCGGGCCGGACCAGGTCGAAGATGTAGAATAGCATCACAGGGGAGTGGGCGTGCGTGCGCCGCTTTCTTTTACCGGTTCAACGCGTAACGTTCACACGACCCGCGAAATCAGCTCCGTGAATCCGCTCAAGCGGGATTCGCGCCAAAAGCATTGCTTTCCAGGAGCATCGCCGGGGCGGACCAAGGCGGGGCATTGCCTGACTGATGCTGCCCCTGAGATCCGCGCCGGCAACCCGTTCGTGTGGTTGTTCGCCGCTACGCCGCCCGCCGAACGTTCAGGCGGCGATCCTCGCGGCTTCCTGCATCGGTGGTTCCACTGCGACCTCCGTGCTCGTGACGTTAGATGACAAGCGTGAATCATCCGCAGCGGAAGTCAAGTCACGAAACGTCGCAATGTGGATGATTGGTTGACGCGGATGGAACGGGTGTCCCGTTTGGAACTCAGTTCAATCCGAGACGAATGCCGGCGCGCAGATATTTCTGCGGATCGACGGCCTCACCATCCACGCGGGTTTCGTAGTGAAGATGTGGGCCGGTCGAACGTCCGGTCGAGCCGAGCTTGCCGATAACCTGTCCGATCTTGACGGATTGTCCAACCTTCACGTCGATCGCCGACAAGTGAGCGTAGCGTGTCGACAAGCCATTCTTGTGTTCGATCTCGATCATTTTGCCATAGCCGCCCTGGGTTCCGGCAAAAGTCACCGTGCCATTCGCTGTCGCGCGGACCGGATCTCCGGTTTCGCCGCGCATGTCGAGACCGGTATGCATGGCGGGTGCGCGCAGGAACGGATCCACGCGCATGCCGAAGCCGGATGACATATCGATCTCGCCGCTGACCGGCTTGCGCACGGGCAGGTCCTGCAATGTGCGCGTCAGACGGTCGACCTGCGAGCGTGACACGTTGATGCGATAGAGCTGGCGTTCGAAGGACTTGTCGTCGCCGGACAGGTTGGCGGGGACGAAAGGTCCGCCGACGCCGCCGGGCGGCGTCGCGTGCGGCTTGCCCGGATTGATTCCCAGATCGGACAACACGCTGCGCAGTCGGCGCGCCTTGGCGTCGAAACTCTCTTCCAGGGCGTTGAGCGACATCATCTGCTTGGCTTCGAGCCGATCGATCGATTCCTGCATGCGCGCGAGCGCGCCTTCGACGCCGCCGCGGGTTCTCGATGCATTGCGGACATTGAGCGAGGGCATGATGCGCGATTGCAGGCGCGCTTCGCGATCTGGCGGCGCCTGGAAAATCACCGTGTCGCTGATCGGGGAGGGCTTTGCACCCAGCGATTTGGATGCGTCGCTGCCGCGACCGGGCTTCGGGATCGAACCGGTGGGTGTGTAATCCGGCAGCGATCCGAGCGTCGCCGCGCGCTGTTCGAGGGTCGATTGCTTGCGGATCAGGGCCTCAAGCTTCTGCTCGAACTGCTCCTGATCGAGCAATTGCCGGCTGGTGATCCGGTCGACCTGGGCGCGCAACTCCGCAATCCGGTCCTCGTAAGCGTATTGCATCTCCGCCTGACGGGCGATCAGACGCTTCAGGACATCGTCATGGAACGCGAAATAGGTGCCGGTCAGGATCGACCATCCGGCCATGATGACCAGGCTGCCGACGACGATCCAGAACGCAACCGGCCCGAGGCGAACCTGACGGCGGCCATGGACCAGTGTGTAATCGGCCGGGCCGCCGCGGTGACGCTGCTTCGGTGCCGGCGCGGAGTGAGGCGTCCGCGATTGCGCGGGGTAGGCGTGATAGGCATCCCGATGCTGGGCTGCAGGGTATTCGTAGGCCCAGTGATCCGGCGGTTGACCGTGATCGGTATGATGCGGACGCGACCGGTAGGACATGAACTTTCCCCGCCAGAGCCGTCGGCGGGCCGACGCTTGAACAGCGCCGATTTCAGTCCGGTATGGTTAATTTTCCGCAAATCATTGGCTGATAAAGCCTATAGTGACTTCGCAGCTGCGAGGACTTCTTCCGCATGACCGGGCACTTTGACGTTGTGCCAAATCTTGGCGATTCGGCCGTCCACGCCGATCAGGACCGTGGTCCGCTTCACGCCCATAAATTTGCGGCCATACAGCGTCTTTTCGCCCCAGACGCCGTAGGCTTCGAGTATCGCGTGGCTTTCGTCGGACAGCAGCGGGATCGTCAGGCCGTGCTTGCTCCGGAATCGGTCGAGCTTGGCGACCGGGTCGGCCGATATGCCAAGAACCGCGGTGTCGGCCTTGGCGAAGGCCTTGGCGAGGCGCGAAAAGTCCAGCGCCTCGGTCGTGCAGCCCGGCGTATCCGCCTTGGGGTAGAAATAGAGCACCAGCTTCTTTCCGGCGAAGTCGGCAAGCGAGACCTTGGCGCCGTCGGCACCGGGCAGGGTGAATTTCGGGGCCTTGCTGCCCTCCGCCAGCGCTTTCGTCATATGCCTTCCTTTCGACGCTTTCAGCGGCTGAATCACTGGGGCATGGCCTGCCTTGGGGCGAGGGCGGGCCAGTGCACGCACACGTTCGTTCGGTGCGACCAGGTCAACCAGTCTGGCGACGTTAGCGGCGCCGGCGATACGGACAAGGGGATGTCCGACCCGGCATGACCAAACCGGTTTCCCGGCTGCATGGGTTGCGAATTCTCGAAGACACCCTTCGGGAACATCGAACGACCTGCGGCAACGATCTCAAGTCGCGGGCCTGGAGGATCTGGTGGCAGATGCGCCGGCTCTCCCGGCGGCCGGTCGCGCGCCGTATAGCCTACGGGGCGGGCGGCTGCGCCGCGGTTGTGCTGGTGCTTGTGGCAGGCCTCTGGTTGCGGCTCGCGATCGGTCCGATCGATATCAATTTTGTCTCGCCTTGGCTCGCCTCCGCCATTCAGCAGAATATCGGCCAAGCGCACCAGGTCGCCATTGGCGGAACGGTGATCGAGCGCGACGACACCGGCCGCGCCTCGATCCGCATCCGGGACATGCAGATCCGTGACACCGACGGGGTTGTGGTTGCGAGCGCGCCAAAGGCCGAAGTGTCGATTTCGGGATCCAGTTTGATGCGCGGTCAGGTGCGTGCGCATCGTCTCAGTCTTGTCGGTGCCGAACTTTCGATACGGATCGAGGAAGACGGCCAGGTCACGATTTCGACCGGCGCAGAGAAGCGCCCGCTGGCGGTGACGCCGGCCATCGTGAGGGCGGGTCCGGGGCCGGGCGCGGCGGCATCCGTCGAGCAAAAGGCTCCGGCCGAACCGACGGGGGCGGATCGCTTCGTCGGGCTGATCGCCTGGCTTGACCGGATTTCGGCACAGGGGCTCGACGGTCAGGGACTGGGCGAGATCGGCCTGAAAATCGGCACGCTCAAGGTCGACGATTTGCGCACCGACAAACACTGGACCTTCGAGCACATTAATCTCAGCGTATACCGTCCGGGCGGCGGCATCAGCATTCGCCTGAGCTCGGACGACGAAGCGCGGCCATGGGCGATTTCTGCAGCGATCCGTCAGAGCGGCGTGCAGCGCCGGCTGGTTGCGATCGATTTGAAACAGGTCTCGACCAAGGATCTGTTCCTCGCGACGCGGATCGGCAGCGGCCAGTTTCATGCCGACGTTCCGTTGACCGGTGCGATCCGCGCCGAAATCGGACCGGATTCACTGCCGCGCATCGTGGAAGGCAAGATCATTGCCGGCGCCGGTCTTATCGGCGATCCGGACGACGTCGGCGGCCATTTCCGTATCGACCATGCCGACGTTACGCTGGAATGGGACGCCAACCGCCGCCATCTGACGATGCCGTTTCAGATCGTGGCTGGCGCCAACCGCTTCACGTTATTCAGCCGCTTTGAGGCTCCGGCCGGACCGGAGCAGCCTTGGCGCGCGACCGTGACGGGCGGCTCGATCGTGCTTGCAGACGGCCCTGCGGACAAGCAGCCGGTCGTTCTCAACAAGATCATCCTGCGCGCCAATCTCGACATGAGGGCGAGGCGAATCGAGCTGCTTCAGGGTGACGTCGCCGGCGGCAACATCGCCGCCTCCCTGAACGGCAGTCTCGATTTCTCCGGCGAGCCGCGCCTGGCGGCCGGTGTCGCGATGACCCCGATGTCGGCGCCGATCGCAAAAAAGGTCTGGCCGGTTTTTGTCGCGACCAAGGTCCGCAACTGGGTCGTCGAGAATCTGATGAACGGCGATATCGAGCGGATCGACATCGCCACGAATTCTCCGATCGAGAATCTCACGGAGGCCGGACCGCCGATCCCGAATGACGGCTTGTCCGTGGACATCACCGTGCGAAACGCAACGATCCGGCCGGTGACGGGCCTGCCGCCGATCACCGAAGCCGACGTCACCACCAGCATCAAGGGGCGGCGTGTGCTGGTTTCCGTCGGCCGCGGCATCGTCGATCTCGGCGGCGGCCGCAAGCTCACCGTCAGTAACGGCGTGTTCGAGGTCCCCGACACGCATCCAAAGTCACCCCCGGCCCGCGCCCAATTCCGCATCGACGGTCCGGTGCCTGCGGCGCTGGAATTGCTCGCCAGCGAGCGGCTGCGCGGACAGGCGGCGGTGCCCATGGACTCTGCAAACAGCCGCGGAAACCTCAGCGGTCAGGTCACGGTGGCGCTGCCGATTACGGCCAATCCGCCGCCTGGCGCCACCCAGTATGCGATCGCACTCGATGTCGCGGGCTTCGCGGCCGACAAGATGGTAATGGGCCAGAAGATCGAGGCGCAGGCCCTGAAGGTCAGTGCCGACAACCGCGGCTATCAGATCCGCGGCGATGTCCGCATCAACGGCACGCCGGCGTCACTCGATTATCGCAAGACCGTCGATAGTCCCGAGGCCGAGGTGCAGGTTCGCGCGACCCTTGACGAGGCCGCGCGCGCCCGGTTCGGCTTCGGCACGGGGCCTGCGCTGGCAGGACCGGTGCCGGTCAAGATCTCCGGCAAGATTGCCGACAACAAGGACGTGCGGCTTGCGGTCGAAGCCGATCTCACGCCGGCCAAGATCGACAATCTGCTGCCGGGCTGGGTGAAGCCGCCGGGCCGCGCCAACCGTGCCACCTTCACGGTGCTGACCCGGGAGAAATCCACCCGGTTCGAGGATATCGCGATCGACGGCTCGGGCGTGAACGTGCGTGGCACCGTCGATCTCGACGAAAAGGGCGATCTGGCCGCAGCGAATTTTCCAGTCTTCGCGCTCTCCGACGGCGACAAGACCAGCGTGCGGGCCGAGCGCGGTTCCGACAATACGCTTCGCATCTCGCTGCGCGGCGACGTCTATGACGGCCGCAACTTTGTGAAGAATTTCTTCGGCGGCGAACACAGCGACAAGCCGAAGAGCGATCCGATCGACCTTGATTTCGACATGCGTCTGGGTGTCATCGCCGGACATAACGGCGAAACGCTGCGTGGTGTGGAAATGCGGATGGCGCGCCGTAACGGACAAATCCGCAGCTTCGCGCTGAAATCGGCGATCGGTCAGACTGCGACGCTGACCGGCGAAATGCGCGCGTCAGCCCAGCGCCGCAGCATGCTGCATTTCGAGACGCAGGATGCCGGTGCGCTGATGCGCTTTACCGATACTTACCCGCGCATCCACAGCGGCCACATGACGGTTGCGATGGAGGTGCCGACGCCGGATCAGGCACCGCAGGAGGGCGTTGTAAATATCCAGAATTTCTCGGTGCGCGGGGAGCCTAAGCTCAACGGCGTCGCCGGCGGCGGCGCGCAGAACGATGCACGCGGCGTCGATTTCACCCGCATGCGGGTGGACTTCACGCGCACGCCGGGGCGTCTGCAGGTCAAGGAGGGTATCGTCCAGGGACCGGTGATCGGCGCCACGCTGGAAGGCACGATCGATTTCGCCAAGAACGACGTGCGCATGCGCGGCACCATCGTGCCGCTCTACGGCATCAACAATCCGATCGGACAGATTCCGCTGGTTGGCGCGTTCCTGGGCGGCCCCAAGGAGGGGCTGTTCGGCTTCACCTATCAGGTGGTCGGTCCGCCGAGCGCGCCGACACTCAACGTCAACCCGGCCTCCGGTCTCGTACCGGGCTTCCTGCGCAAGTTCTTCGAATACCCGACCGCGCGGCCGCTCGATGCGGATGCTCCGCCAATCCCGCCAATGTCGATCCGGTAAATCTTTGACGGTTCAGGCAGGCTTCAGCAGCACATGCTTCTTGCGGCCGAGCGACAGCTTGATCACCGATTGCGGCGTGAGATGACCGGTGCCGAGCGCCATCTTTTCGTCGGTGACGGTCTCGTCATTCACCTTGAGGCCGCCGCCCTTGATCTGACGCCTGGCCTCGCTGGTTGACGCGACAAGGCCCGCCTGCACGAAGGCTTTGAGCACACCCAGCCCGTTGCTCAAGTCGCTCGCAGGAATTTCGATCGTCGGAAGATCCTCCGCCAGCGTACCTTCCTCGAACGTGCGGCGTGCGGTTTCTGCGGCTTGCTCCGCCGCCTCGCGGCCATGCATCAGAGCCGTTGCTTCGGTCGCAAGCGTCTTCTTGGCGTCGTTGATTTCCTGTCCCTGAAGCGCGGCGAGACGCGCGATCTCGGAGAGCGGAAGCGTCGTGAACAGCTTCAGGAAGCGTTCGACGTCGCCGTCCTCGGTGTTGCGCCAGTATTGCCAGTAATCGTACGGGCTTACGAGGTCGGCATTGAGCCATACCGCGCCCGCCGCGGTCTTGCCCATTTTGGCACCCGACGACGTCGTGATCAGCGGCGACGTCACCGCGAATAGCTGCGCATTCATCAAACGGCGGCCGAGATCGATGCCGTTGATGATGTTGCCCCATTGGTCCGAGCCGCCCATCTGCAGCACGCAGCCATAGCGCTTGTGCAGCTCCACGAAATCGTAGGCCTGCAGGATCATGTAATTGAATTCGAGGAAGGACAGTTCCTGCTGGCGCTCGAGCCGCAGCTTCACCGAATCGAAGGACAGCATCCGGTTGATCGAGAAATGCTTGCCGACATCGCGCAGGAAATCGATGTAGTTGAGGCTGTTCAGCCAGTCGGCATTGTTCGCCATGATGGCATCGCCGGGACCGTCACCGAATTTCAGAAATTTCGAAAAGGTGCTGCGAATGCTCCGCAGGTTCTCGTTGATCGTCTCCTCGGTAAGAATCCGGCGGCTTTCGTCCTTGCCGGACGGATCGCCAACGCGTGTGGTGCCGCCGCCCATCAGTGCGATCGGGCGATGTCCGGTCTGCTGCATCCAGTACAGCATCATGGTCGGCAGCAGGTGACCGACATGGAGCGAGGGGGCGGTGCAGTCATAGCCGATATAGGCCGTGATCTGCTTCGACGCCGCCAGCGCGTCCAGCGCCTCCGGTTCGGAGACCTGATGAATGAATCCGCGCTCCGAAAGAACGCGCAAGAAGTCCGACTTGTACTGGCTCATGGGCAAGACCGTATTCGCGAGTGGTCGGATCCTAACATTCGCATCCCATAGCGGCGATGTTGCTTGCGAATGGTAGAATCACAGGACCACTGGCAAGTATATGAATCGCGTGGAGATTTGGACTGATATTCACTTGGTGAGCCCGCGGCTCGATGGGTCGCGAATGTCAAATCCGCTCCACGAGAAGCGCGCAGGTGGTGTATCAGGTCCTTTGGCGGATTGAAACGGGGCGGCTCACGTGCGGACCTTTCGGGCGATCGGGCTGATGAGCGGCACGTCGATGGACGGTATCGACATCGCTGCGCTGGAAACCGATGGCGAGCGCATCTGCCGGTTCGGTCCCTCCGCCCTGCATCCGTACCGCGAAGGCGAGGTCGCGCTGCTGCGCCGGGCGGTCGAGGAGGCGCGGAGCCTCACCGACCGGGCCGCGCGGCCCGGCATACTTGCCGAGGCCGAACGGATGGTGACGGTGCTCCATGCCGGCGCGGTCCGCGTTTTTCTCGATGCCAATGGCATCGATCCGGTGAGCATCGACGTGATCGGCTTCCACGGCCAGACCGTGCTGCACCGGCCGGACGAGCGGCTGACGGTTCAGATCGGAGACGGCCAGGCACTGGCCGACGAAACCGGCATCCGGGTGGTTTACGACTTGCGCGCCGCCGATATCGCCGCGGGCGGGCAGGGCGCGCCGCTGGTGCCGGTGTATCACCGCGCGCTCGCCGCGATGCTGGACCGGCCGCATCCGGTTGCGGTGCTAAACATCGGCGGGGTCGCCAATGTGACCTTCATCAATGGCGTGCCGGACCCTTACGCCTGCGATACCGGGCCCGGCAACGCGCTGATCGACGACTTCATGCGCCACCGTAACGGTGAGGCCCGCGACGAGAATGGCAACGCCGCCGCGCGGGGCCGTGTCGATGAAGCCGCGGTCGCGCGTGTGCTGCAGCATTCCTTCTTTGCGCTGAAACCGCCGAAGTCGCTCGACCGCAACGCCTTCCGTGAATGGGTGGCGGATCGCGCACAGCTTGCGGGAAAGAGCGTCGAGGACGGAGCGGCGACCTTGGCTGCCATTACTGCGGCGACGGTTGCAACCATTGTCCCGCATCTGCCGGAAGCACCGCGGAGCTGGATCGTGTGTGGCGGCGGTGCCTATAACGCGACCCTGATGCGCATGCTTGCTGAGCGGCTCGCGCCGGCGCGCGTCGAGACCGCGAACGCGGTCGGCTGGAATTCGGATGCGATCGAGGCCCAGGCCTTCGCCTATATGGCGGTACGCAGCCTGCGGGGATTGCCGATCACGTTTCCGACGACGACAGGCGTGCCGGAGCCGATGACCGGTGGCGTGGTCGCGGAGCCGCGCGCAACGCAACGCGAGCGGATGAGCCTGTAGTACAGGGCTTTCCTCGCTTTCGTTTTCACATGAAAAAAGTCCTAAGGCGCGCCGCGCCGCATGTTTCATGCTCGTAGACGTGGTATTGCTCGGGAGGCAGCGCTCTGCCGAAGATGCTGATCGCCGCGATCCCCGGCTGCGAGCACCAGATCACGCCGCCTTCGCTTGCGGTTTGGTCTTCGCGCGCCGCAGCAAGCGCTGCATCAGCCGCGGCTGGCCGGGCGGGCGGACCAGCAGAATGTCGCTGACGAGCTTGGCGCCACCCTTGGCGTTGGGCCGCCGCTCCAGAACGAGCTTGCGCGAATGAAATTGTTCGAGCTCGGGCCGGTGACCGACGCTGAGAATGGTCAGTCCCTCCATCTCCTCGGACAGAAGCTTCATCAGGTCGTCCTGACTCTTCGGATCCAGCGCGGCGGTTGCCTCATCGAGCACGATGATGTCGGGACGATGCAAAAGAACGCGGGCAACGGTGAGGCGCTGCTTCTCGCCGCCGGACAGCGTCTGGTCCCAGGGTGCCTCCTCCTCGACCCGGTCCTTGAGATGGCCGAGGCCGACGCGGTCGAGCGCGCTTTTGATGGTGTCCAGATCCCAGTCTTCGGCGGCGCCCGGATAGGCAATGGCGCGGCGAAGCGTGCCGGTCGGCACATAGGGCCGCTGCGGCAGCAGGAACAGCCGCGAGTCGCGCTGGATCGCGATCTCACCGCCGCCCCAGGGCCACAGGCCCGATATGGCGCGAACCAGCGTGCTCTTGCCCGAACCGGATGCGCCCGCCACCAGCACGCGCTCGCCTTTCTTGATGACGACGTCGGTGTCGTCGACGACGGCCGTGCCGTTGTCGAGCGCCACCACGAGGTCCTTCAGACGGATGGCGGCATCGTCGGTCTCGGAGCGCTTGATGCGGTTGACGCCTTCGCCGGTTTCGGCCTTTTCCAGCGCATCGACCGACACCATCAGCGAAGCGATGCGGCGTGCACCCGCGGTCCATTCGGCAAGGCGCGGATAATTGTCGACCAGCCACGCAAAGGCGGCCTGCACGATGGTGAAGGCTGACGCCGCCTGCATGACCTGACCGAGGGTCATCGACCCGTCGAGAAATTTCGGAGCGCAGAGAATGATCGGCAGCACCGGCGCGATAATACCGGAGCCGTGCGAGACGATGGTGGTGCGCATATGCTGCGCGCACAGCGCGCGCCATTTGCGCAGTACCTCGACGAAGGCGCGGTTGAGGCCGGCGCGTTCTTCCTCCTCGCCGCCGAGCAGCGCGATGCTTTCGCCATTCTCGCGCACGCGGGTGAGATTGTAGCGGTAGTCCGCCTCCGCCTGATTCTTGGCCTCGGATACCGCGACGAATTTCTTGCCGACGATCGCCATCGCGCCACTTGCGATCACCGCATAGAGAACGGCAGCGATCACCAGAAAGCCCGGGATCGTGATCTGCGCACCGCCGAGCGAAATCGTGAGCGCGCCGCCGATCGTCCACAACACGGCGATAAAGGTCAGTGCCGAGAGCGAGGCGGTCGACACGCCGACGGCAAAGTCGATCGGGGCGTCGGTGGAAACGCGCAAGTCTTCGGTCAGCCGGCCTTCCGGATTTTGATGATCGCCGCTGACGAGATTGAGTTGATAATAGCGGCCGTTTTTCAGCCAGCGGTCGAGCACATGATCGCTCAGCCAGGCGCGCCAGCGCCGCTGCATCGACATGCGTCCGTAAACGCTCGCCACACCGACGCCGACGCTGGCCGCTGCGAGCGGAAAGAACACCAGCGCAAGTGTCAGGACGCTCGACGCATCGCGCTTTTCCAGCGCGTCGAAAATCTTGCGGTTCCAGACATTGATGCCGTATTGCGCGAGCACCGCCAAAATTACCAGCAGCATGACGCCGATGGTCAGCGGCCAGGCGAGGCGATCGCCCGTTTTCGGGCTCCAGAAGCCCTTGGCCGCGGACCAGAACCGGCCGAGCAGCGCGCGGCGGCGCAGCCGTTCCTTTTCGGCGTCATCGTCGCTATTGCCGCTGCTCTCTACCGGGGCTTCCGGCTCGGCTGCGGTATCGTCGAGCGATTGTTCGGGCGCTGCGTCGTCTGCATCCGGTTGTTCGTTCTTGCCGGTTTTTGCGGAGCCGCTCTTGGCGGCGGAAGCGCCCACAGGTGCAGCGCGCCCGGCGGTCCCGTCGCTCGCCTCGGCGCCGCCGGGCGTTGCGTTGGACGTTGCTTCAGACGTTATTTTTGACATCGCGCCGGCCCCTGGAATGCGGAGCACAACGCCGTCGTCAAAGTTCCGTTCCAGATTGTCGCAGCGAAGCCTGCGCTGCCTATGCTGCGCTCGGCTTGCGTCCGCTGGTGCCAAGCCGCTTGTCGAGATAGGCGTTCACGGATTCCATCAGCGCCTCGATCTTCTGATCGAAGAAATGGTTGGCGCCGGGCACGATTTTCTGCTCGATCACGATGCCTTTCTGGGTCTTCAGCTTGTCGACCAGCGTCGTGACATCCCGGTGCGGCACCACCGCATCCTTGTCGCCATGGATGATCAGCCCGGACGATGGGCAGGGCGCGAGAAACGAGAAGTCGTAGAGGTTGGCGGGCGGCGCGATCGAAATAAAGCCCTCGATCTCGGGGCGCCGCATCAGCAACTGCATGCCGATCCAGGCACCGAACGAGAATCCGGCGATCCAGCAGGACCGCGCTTCCGGATTGATGGTCTGCGCCCAGTCGAGCGCCGCCGCGGCATCGGACAATTCGCCGACACCGTGGTCGAACGAGCCCTGGCTGCGCCCGACGCCGCGGAAGTTGAACCGCACTACAGAGAAGTTGCGGTGCACGAAGGCA
Source organism: Pseudomonadota bacterium (assembly GCA_049324435.1). GTDB lineage: Bacteria > Pseudomonadota > Alphaproteobacteria > Rhizobiales > Xanthobacteraceae > Pseudorhodoplanes. The sequence goes on along the minus strand of JBMOOQ010000031.1, from coordinate 149,948 downwards.
TAGTAGAGCTGATAGACGATCTGATGGTTCATCGTCCCGCCGAATTGCGGGTGCGGATGCAGGATGAGCGCAAGCGGCGCGTTCTTCTGCCCGGCCGGGTGATACCGGCCTTCGATGCGCCCCGCGGGACCTGTGAAGATAACCTCAGGCATGGAAAAACCCCGGGCTGGTACGGCGGAGAGCGGAAACCCTCGCCGCGCGGTTCTGGTATCTCCGGTTCCGCCGCCGCGTCGCGCGCTTGACGGATGGTTCGGAGGCACGTAGCGTTTTTAGAACCGTTCTAAGTTTGGAGCGGCCGCGACCGAGACCGGACGTGCCGCTTGGATGTGACGGCCGGTTTCTACCATGAGGCAAGGGGCAAAATGCAAGCTTTCTCGTGCCTTGTGCTAGGAGTTCCGGCGTTCGCCCTCGCTGTGCGGTAATCGTTATTGATATGACCGAGCGCGCCTATCTCGACTGGAATGCTTCCGCTCCGCTGCGGCCGCGGGCGCGCGCCGCCGTGGTCGACGCGCTGGATCAGTTCGGAAATCCATCCTCGGTCCATGCGGAGGGCCGGGCAGCCAGGCAACTGATCGAACAGGCCAGGGAGCAGGTTGCCGCGCTGACTGGCGCCGATCCGGCCAATGTCATTTTTACCTCCGGGGCAACCGAGGCGAATGCGCTGGCGCTCTCGCCGGGCTGGTCGTGCAAGCCCGCACAGCCGCCGTTTGAGCGCCTGCTGGTTTCTGCGGTGGAGCATCCCTCAGTGCGCGAGGGCGGGCGTTTCGGTCCAGACCGGATCAGCGTCATCCCGGTGGACCGGCACGGGGTGGCCGATCTTGAACAGATGCGCCGGATTCTGGAGGGCGCGCCCGCGCTGGTTTCGGTCATGTTGGCCAATAACGAAACCGGCGTCATTCAACCGATTTCTCAAGTTGCTGATATCGTTCACGAGGCGGGCGGTCTGCTGCATGTTGACGCGGTTCAGGCCCCGGGAAGAGTCTCTTTTGATATCAATAGCTTGGGCGCTGACCTTCTAACCTTATCGTCACACAAGATCGGTGGGCCCAAAGGTGCCGGCGCGCTGATCCGCAGGGATGGACTGCATCTGTGCGAGGCGCTGATCCGCGGCGGCGGACAGGAGCGGGGCCTGCGGGCGGGAACCGAGGCTGTGGCCCCGATTGTCGGGTTTGGCGCCGCGGCGGCCGACATTTCAGGCGGTCTCGGCGAGGAGGCGTCTCATACTCAGCGCCTGCGCGACCGGCTTGAGGCTGGTTTGCGGGCTACCACACCCGACGTGATCATTTTTGGCGCGTCCGTCCAACGGTTACCAAATACCACAAGCTTTACTCATCCCGGTTTAAGGGCAGAAACCGCGGTGATCGGGTTCGATCTGGCGGGCGTATCGGTGTCATCCGGTTCCGCATGCTCGTCCGGCAAGGTGCAGCCGTCCCGGATCCTGGCGGCCATGGGGGTCGATCCGGCGCTGGCACAGGGCGCGATCCGGGTCTCGACCGGATATTCGACCAAGGAGGCGGATATTGAACGCCTTCTAAGTGCTTGGACAAAGCTCTCTGAATCACTACTTAAGGGGCGGAAATCCATCGCCGCTTGAGCGGCTTTGCGGAGGGAAACCGACGCTAGGCTGACCGACCATAACCGACAGATCCGCTGCGGTCCTTGAAACCGCTTGGGGAGAAGAGAATGCCGGCCGTACAAGAGACCGTCGAACAGGTTCGCCGTATCGACGTCGATCAATACAAATACGGGTTCGAGACGCTGATCGAATCCGAGAAGGCTCCGAAGGGCCTGTCCGAAGACATCGTCCGTTTCATCTCGGCGAAGAAAAACGAGCCGCAATGGATGCTTGACTGGCGGCTCGATGCCTATCGCCGCTGGCTGACCATGCGCGAGCCGACCTGGGCGCGGGTGCATTATCCGAAGATCGATTTCCAGGACATCTACTATTACGCGGCACCGAAGAAGAACGCGGCGCCGAAGTCGCTGGATGAGGTCGATCCGGAAATTCTGCGCACCTACGAGAAGCTCGGCATTCCGCTGCGCGAGCAGGAAATTCTGGCGGGCGTCGAACGTCCCGAGGGCGAGCGCCGCGTCGCGGTCGATGCCGTGTTCGACTCGGTCTCGGTCGCCACCACCTTCAAGGCGGAGCTTGCCAAGGCCGGCGTGATCTTCATGCCGATCTCGGAGGCGCTGCGCGAGCATCCGGAGCTTGTGCGCAAGTATATCGGCTCGGTCGTTCCGGTAACCGACAATTTCTACGCGACGCTGAACTCGGCGGTGTTCTCCGACGGTTCGTTCGTCTACGTGCCGCCGGGCGTGCGCTGCCCGATGGAGCTGTCAACCTATTTCCGGATCAACGAAAAGAATACCGGCCAGTTCGAGCGCACGCTGATCATCGCCGACAAGGGCTCGTATGTGAGCTATCTCGAAGGCTGCACCGCGCCGATGCGCGACGAGAACCAGCTGCATGCCGCGGTGGTCGAACTGGTGGCGCTTGATGACGCCGAGATCAAGTATTCGACGGTGCAGAACTGGTATCCAGGCGACAAGGACGGACGCGGCGGCATCTACAATTTCGTCACCAAGCGCGGCGATTGCCGCGGCAGGAATTCCAAGATTTCATGGACGCAGGTCGAAACCGGATCCGCGATCACCTGGAAATATCCGAGCTGTATCCTGCGCGGCGACGGCTCGCGCGGCGAATTTTACTCGATCGCAATCTCGAACGGTCTGCAGCAGGTCGATAGCGGCACCAAGATGATCCATCTCGGCAAGAATACGACGAGCCGGATCATCTCCAAGGGCATTTCTGCGGGACGGTCGCAAAACACCTATCGCGGTCTGGTGTCGGCGCATCGCAAGGCCACCGGCGCGCGCAACTTCACGAACTGCGACTCGCTTCTGGTCGGCGACAAGTGCGGTGCGCATACCGTGCCGTATCTGGAGGCCAAGAATTCCTCCACGGTGTTCGAGCACGAGGCCACCACCTCGAAAATTTCCGAGGACATGCTGTTCTATTGCCGCCAGCGCGGGCTGTCCGCGGAGGAGGCGACTGCGCTCGTGGTCAACGGCTTCGTCAAGGACGTGCTGCAGCAGCTGCCGATGGAATTCGCGGTCGAGGCGCAGAAGCTGATCTCGATCTCGCTCGAAGGGAGCGTGGGATGACGGATGCATTCAGAACCGCAGCCGCCGCCTGTCTCGCCAACAACAAGCCAGCGGGCGATCTGGTCGATTGCATCGCCGAGCATTTCCCGGACGTCGAGGCCTATCGCGAGAACGACGACCTCATCATCAAGGGCGGCAGCCGCTTTCTGGTGGTGCGGCGCGATGGACCGGATGCCTTCCGTGTAACCGACAATGTCGCCGTGCCCTCGACCAATGCGGTCGACGCGGGCGGCGGCACCAAACGAACACTGAACGAGCTGATCGACGATATCGTCACGCTCGACGACTGACTGGATTGAGACCGATGCCTCTGCTGGAAGTGAAGAACCTGCACGTCGAGATCGGCGGCAAGAAAATTCTGAATGGCCTCAACCTGACGGTCGAGAAAGGCCAAGTGCATGCGATCATGGGCCCGAACGGTTCGGGCAAGTCCACGCTGTCCTATGTGCTGGCCGGCAAGGACGATTACGACGTCACCGAAGGCGAGATCCTGTTCGACGGCGAAAACATCGCCGAGATGGAACCGGACGAGCGTGCGGCGAAGGGACTGTTCCTCGCCTTCCAGTATCCGATCGAAATTCCCGGCGTCGCCACCATGACGTTCCTGCGCACCGCGGTGAATGCGCAGCGCAAGGCGCGCGGCGAACCCGAAATGTCGACCCCGGATTTCATGAAGAAGGTGCGCGAGGCCGCGAGCGATCTCGGCATCAGCCAGGAGATGCTGCGCCGCGCGGTCAATGTCGGGTTTTCCGGCGGCGAGAAGAAGCGCAACGAGGTGCTGCAGATGGCCATGCTGCAGCCGCGGCTGGCTGTGCTTGACGAAACCGATTCCGGCCTCGACATCGACGCGCTGAAGATCGTTGCCGATGGCGTCAACGCGCTGCGCTCGCCGGACCGCGCCTTTATAGTGATTACGCATTATCAGCGGCTGCTCGATTACATCGTGCCGGATGTCGTGCACGTGCTGTCGAAGGGCCGCATCGTGCGGACCGGCGGCAAGGAGCTTGCGCTCGAACTCGAAGAGAAGGGCTACGCCCAGTATCAGGACGAGGCGGCGTAACGCCGAACTGATATGGCCGAACTGAAAGTCATCAAGACCGCTGCCGAAGAGGGCCTCGCCGAGGCTTTTGCCGGCGCACGCGCGCATCTGCCGGGCGCAGCTTCGGTGAAGTCGCTGCGCGAGAGCGCGTTCCGGACCTTCGAGGCGAAGGGGCTGCCGCACCGGCGTGTCGAGGAGTGGAAATACACCGACCTGCGCGCGCTGATGCGCGATGCCAAGCCGCTGGCCCCGGTCCCGGACGCGGCGGCGAAGCTGAAGGCGAAGGCCGCCGGTGCGTTCGCGGCCGCGGTCAAGGCGCGGCGGATCGTGATCGTGGACGGTGTGTTTGCACCTGATTTGTCCGATCTCGCAGACCCTGAACCGGGCCTGTCCATTGGCTCGCTGGCCGACGCGTTGTCGAAAGGCGATGCAAGCGTGATTGAGCGCCTGAGCCGCAAGGCATCGCTGGCCGACGATCCGGCCTTCGCGCTCAACACCGCGATGATGGGCGACGGCGCGGTGATCGCGGTTGCGGATGGCGTCACAGTCGAACGCCCGCTCCATCTTGTTTTTGTCACCACGTCCGATAAGCCGGTTTCTGTCTTCACCCGCTCGCTGATCAGTGTCGGAACAGGCGCGCGGCTGTCGGTCCTCGAAAGCCACGAGAGCGCGAGCGGTGCGGACAATCAGGCCAATCATGCGCTCGATGTGTCGATCGCGGACGGCGGACGGCTCGATCACGTGAAGGCCGGCCTGGATGGCGACCGCGCGCTTCACGTGGCGTCTCTGCTGGTGGAAGTCGGCGCAGGTGCGCATCTCAACGATTTCACGTTCACTGCGGGCAGCGCGGTCACGCGCAACCAGATTGCGCTGCGGCTGAACGGCATCGGAACCCACGCCGCCGTCCGCGGCGCCTCGTTGCTTAAAGACCGTCAGCACGCCGACAATACGCTGGTCGTGAATCATGCCGTGGGTCACTGCGAGAGCCGCGAGTTGTTCAAGTCGGTGCTGGATGGCGAGGCACGGTCGGTGTTCCAGGGCAAGATCGTGGTACAGCCGCACGCCCAGAAAACCGACGCCAAGATGGCAACCCATGCGCTTTTGTTGTCCGAGGACGCAGAGGCCGATGCCAAGCCGGAGCTGGAAATCTTCGCCGACGACGTCGTCTGCGGTCACGGCGCAACGGCGGGTGCACTCGATGACGACCTGCTATTCTATATGAAGGCGCGCGGCATTCCGCAGAAGGAGGCCGAGGCGCTGATGGTCGAGGCCTTTATCGGCGAGGCGGTCGAGGCTGTTGATGACGAAGCCATGCGCGATGCGCTGATGGAGCTGGCACGGGCCTGGCTCAAGGCGCGGGCGTAACCATGCATCCCGCGGTCACCAACGGTTCCTACGATGTCGCCCGCATCCGCGAGGACTTCCCCGCGCTGTCGCTGCAGGTCTATGGCAAGAAGCTGGTCTATCTCGACAATGCGGCGTCGGCGCAGAAGCCGAAGGCCGTACTCGATCGCATCCAGCATGCCTATACGCACGAATACGCCAATGTGCATCGCGGCCTGCATTATCTCGCCAATGCCGCAACGGAAGGCTACGAGGGCGCCCGCGAGATCGTTGCGAAATTCCTGAATGCGCCAAAGACCGAAGAGGTCATCTTCACGCGCAACGCCACCGAGGCGATCAATCTTGTCGCCTACACGTTCGGCTGTGAACGGCTGAAGGAAGGCGACGAGATCGTGCTCTCGATCATGGAGCATCACTCGAACATCGTGCCGTGGCATTTCCTGCGCGAGCGGCAGGGCGCCGAGATCAAATGGGCGCCGATCGACGACGACGGCAATTTCCTGATCGACGAATTCGAGAAGCTGCTCGGACCGCGCACCAAAATGGTCGCGATCACGCATATGTCGAATGCGCTCGGCACCTACGTCCCGGTGAAGGAGGTGACGCGGATCGCGCATGCGCGCGGCATTCCGGTGCTGGTCGATGGCAGCCAGGCCGCGGTGCATCTGCCGGTCGATGTGCAGGATATCGGCTGCGATTTCTACGTGTTCACCGGCCACAAGGTGTACGGGCCGTCCGGCATCGGTGTGCTCTGGGGCAAGTCGGAGCATCTGGAGGCGATGCCGCCGTTCAATGGCGGCGGCGAGATGATCCGCGACGTGTTCGAGGACCGGATCACCTATGGCGATCCGCCGCACAAGTTCGAAGCGGGCACGCCGCCGATCGTGCAGGCGATCGGACTTGGGGCCGCGATCGAGTACATGAATTCGATCGGCAAGGACCGCATCAAGGCGCACGAGGACGGCCTTCTTCGCTATGCCCATGACAGGCTGCGCGAGATCAATTCGCTGAAGATCATCGGTCAGGCCAAGGAGAAGGGAGCGGTGGTGTCGTTCGAGATGCGCGGCGCGCATCCGCACGATGTGGCGACCATCATCGACCGCTCCGGCGTCGCGGTGCGGGCTGGAACCCATTGCGTCATGCCGCTGCTGAACCGGATCGGCGTGACGGCCACCTGCCGCGCCTCGTTCGGGCTCTATAATACCAAGGACGAGATCGACAGCCTCGCGACCGCCCTCATCAAGGCGCAGGATTTTTTTGCATGACCGACGAGATCAAATCCGACGAGACACAGACCGCGCCGGCGGCAGAAGCGGCGGCCGCGCCGCAAGCCTCGGCGCTTCCGCAGGAAGAGCTCGCGCGTCTGACCGACGACATCGTGCAGGCGCTGAAGACCGTGTACGATCCGGAAATTCCGGCCGACATCTATGAGCTTGGCCTGATCTACAGGGTCGACATCAAGGACGACCGCACCGTCGACGTCGATATGACGCTGACCACGCCGAATTGCCCGGCGGCAGCCGAGCTGCCGCAGATGGTCGAGAACGCGGTGGCGAGCGTGCAGGGGGTCGGGCCGGTGAATGTGCAGGTGGTATGGGACCCGCCATGGGATCCGAGCCGCATGTCCGATGAGGCGCGGCTGGTTCTGAATATGTGGTGACGGTGACGGCCGCACCGATGCTCGGCCGTGTGCTCGAGACCGCGCTCTATGTCGACGATCTTGGGCGCGCTGTGCAATTTTACGAGCAGGTGCTCGGGTTGAAGGTGCTGAGCCAGGACGCGCGATTTCGTGCCTATGACGTCGGCGGCATCAGCGTGCTGCTGCTGTTCCAACGCGGGGCGACGCTTGAGACAGTCCATCTGCCGGGCGGTACGATCCCGCCGCATGACGGGCACGGGCCGCTCCATATGGCGTTTGCCATCGGCGCCGGGGATCTTGCTGCCTGGGAGCAGCGGCTGACGGAGTATGGGATTTCGATCGAGGGCCGGACGCGCTGGCCGCGCGGCGGCCACAGCATCTATTTCCGCGATCCGGACGGGCATCTGCTGGAACTCGTCACGCCCGGCGTCTGGCCGACCTATTAATGGCGGCGAGGCTGGAGCAAATCCAGCCCGGAGCCCTTCACAGCCGGTATTTCGTCGTTATTTTAGGAACATACGAGTCCCGAACCGGACCTTGAATCCGGCATCAGGAGAATGACCGATGGCCAACGCCCGTCCGAGGCCCCAGGTGATGCGGCTGACCGAGGCCGCAGCCGACCGCATCAAGGAACTGATGGCAAAGTCCGATCGCCCGATTGCGGGTCTGCGCGTTGGCGTCCGCAATGGCGGTTGTGCCGGGATGGCGTACACCATGGAATATGCGGAGACGGCGAACCCGACCGACGAGGTGGTCGAGGACAAGGGTGTGCGGATCCTGATCGACCCGAAGGCGGTGCTGTTCCTGCTCGGCACCGAGATGGACTACAAGATCGACAAGCTGTCCGCCCAATTCGTGTTCAACAATCCGAACCAGACCTCGGCCTGCGGCTGCGGCGAGTCGGTGCAATTGACGCCGGCAAAAGGCGAGGGCGCGGACGTCGCCGCAGCGCATTGACGCCGGCCGGCCTGTTCCATCCCGAGCCGGGTAGATGATGGACCCAGACTCAATTCACGACCTCTTTGCATATTTCCGTCCGGTTGCAGTGCGCCGGATGTTCGGTGGCGCCGGGATCTTCGCCGACAGTGTGATGTTCGGGCTCGTGGCGGAAGGCGTCATCTATCTCAAGTCGGACGAGGACAATGCCGCGGATTTCGACCGCGAGGGTCTGCCGCCATTCACGTATCACGCCAGGAACGGTACGCGCGCGGTGATGTCGTACCGGAAAATACCGGAGCGGCTTTACGACGATCCGGACGAACTCGCGCAATGGGCGGCGCGCTCGCTTGCCGTCGCGCAGCGAAAGGTCAGCCTCAAACCGAAAGCGACGCGGACAGCGCGCCGAAGTGATCACGTCAGGAGAAGGCCGGGCGGCTGAGGCTCAGGCCACGGCGGCTGCCGGCGCTGTGGCGTTCAAGTATTCCGGATCGGTCTCACAGACCACCCGATTGCGTCCGGCGAGCTTTGCCGCATAGAGACATGCATCGGCGCGTCCAATCAGCGATTGCGCCGTATCGCCCGGCCTGAGTGCCGCGACGCCGACGGAAATCGTGACACGGCCGAGATGCTCGCCGGTCGAACGCTTCATCAATTCCTTGCTCATGACCGCGCGGCGGATGTGGTCGGCGACCGTAACTGCGGCGCGCAGAACCGTATTCGGCAGGATGATCGCAAACTCTTCTCCGCCGTAACGCGCGGCCGTGTTCTGACCCTTGACGTTCTGCTTTACCGAGAGCGCCACCAGCCGCAGCACCTGATCGCCGGTGAGATGGCCATAGGTATCGTTGAAGGTCTTAAAGTGATCGATGTCGGTCATCAGCAGCGACAACGTTTCGTTCTCGGCAGTGGCTTCGGCCAGCGCCTTGCCCAGCTGTTCGTCGAAGAACTTGCGGTTCGACAGGGAGGTCAGCGGGTCGGTCAGGCTTTCGTTACGTGCGACTTCGAGATGACGCTGCAACTGGCTGATTTCGAGTTTCGAGGCGCTGAGACGCTCTTCCAGCGCATTGTTTACGGCTTCCATTTCCTTGGCGGTGCTTACGAGGCTCTCCACGATCGCCCGCAAGCCGTCGCGGTCGGCGACCGGCAATTCACGCGCAAATCCGGCGAGGCTTTCCGAGCACGAACTGGTCGAACCGATGGCGACATCGACCATGGCCATGACCTGGTCGATCTCGTCCACGACGCGACTGCCGACATTGTCGATGCGTTCGCTCAGTCGCGTGGGCGAGAGGTAGGTGTTGCAGATCTGTTCGACATCGGCGTCGGTCAGGCGCCCGCGGCGTGACAAGATCCCGTTGATCGCTTCATTGAGGGACGGGTGATAACCGGTTGCGTAGGCGTACCAGACTTCGAAATTGCGGGGCGTGGCGGGCTGGCGCAGCGCCTTGATCTGGCCGATAGCGATTTCGGCAAACGCCATTGTGCGTTCGTGTTCGTCGCCACTGGTCGCCATCGTTGGCCCCCCGGAAAGGCAAGCAATAAATATCAGCCGCTCCGAAGACGCGGCCGAACCAACGGACAAAACCTATTGCTTAGTGGTGAATGAGTCGTAAATGTGCGCTGTGTCGCATCGATAACGCCCTATATTTTCAGGCGTTTTAGCGCAGAACCGCACGTTGTGGAGAGATCCTGCGGTCAGGCCTTGAGCCGGACCGGGCGCAGCAGGAAAGCCGGAAGGTGGGAATGGTCGGCCTCAAGGTCGGCTGCAGGTTGCGGACGGCGCTTGGCCTGATCGAGCCGCGTCACGGGTGCAGGTGCCTGGTTGTCGCGAGGCTCGCCGCGCGGCCGGACGCGGTGGCGATGTGCGCCGCGCTGGCGCTCGCCGCCTTGCCGTTCGCCGCCTTGCGCTTCGCCATGTGCGCGACCGCTGCGCTGACGGTCGCGTGGCGTTTCAGCCTGCGCGATCTCTCCCGTGGCTTCGTCCTGGTCCGGGATGCCGAAATCGGGGGCAACCGGGATCCGCTGGCCGATCAGCTTTTCGATCGCAGCGACCGCCTTGGTGTCCGCCGATGTCACGATGGTGTAGGCGGTGCCGGTCTTGCCGGCGCGTCCGGTGCGGCCGATGCGGTGCACATAGTCGTCGGCATGGAACGGCACGTCGAAATTCAGGACGTGACTGACATCCGGGATATCGAGACCGCGGGCTGCGACATCGGACGCGATCAGGAGATCGGCCTCGCCCTTGCGGAATTTGTCCAGTGCAGCCATTCGCGCGGGCTGGTCCATATCGCCATGGAGCGCGACCGCGTTGAAGCCGTGCTTCACCAGCGAGCGGTGCAGCAGCGCGACTTCGCGCTTGCGGTTGCAGAAGATGATTGCATTCTTGAAGTTTTCGGCGTTTCGGATCACGCGGCGCAGGGTTTCGCGTTTCTCATGCGGCTCGCGCCCTGATTTCACCAGTTGCTGGGTGATGGTGGAGGCGGCAGTGGCGGGCTTTGCCACCTCGACCTTGACCGGGCTCGACAGGAATTGCTCGGTGATGCGCCGGATTTCCGGGGGCATCGTAGCAGTAAAGAACAGCGTCTGGCGGGTGAAGGGCACGAGCTTGCAGATGCGCTCGATATCGGGGATGAACCCCATGTCGAGCATCCGGTCGGCTTCGTCGATCACCAGCAATTCGACGCCGGTGAGAAGGAGGCGTCCGCGCTCGAAATGGTCGAGCAGGCGGCCCGGCGTCGCAATCAAGACATCGACGCCGCGCGTGAGTTTGGCGTCCTGATCGTCAAAGGAAACGCCCCCGATCAGGAGGGCGACATTCAGCTTCTGGCCGGCACCGTATTTCTCGAAATTCTCCTGAACCTGAGCGGCGAGTTCGCGGGTCGGTTCGAGGATCAGGGTGCGCGGCATCCGGGCGCGCGCGCGGCCGGTTTCGAGCATCGTGATCATCGGCAGTGTGAACGCGGCCGTCTTGCCGGTGCCGGTCTGCGCAATGCCGAGCACGTCGCGCCGCGCAAGCACATGCGGGATCGCTTGGGACTGGATCGGCGTGGGATTCTCGTAGCCTGCGGCCTTTACAGCGGCCAAAACTTTGTCGGACAAGCCGAGTTGGGAAAAGGACATATAACCTCTGCCGCCGCCCGCGAACTGGGCTCGCGCCGGACCACCAAATGGATGACGTTTTGCGCGAGAGGGGCGGTCGAATCTGTCTATCGGACCGTCGCCCGCGAAAATAGGGGCGGGGGAACCAAAGTCAATGCTTCCGATGGCCGTTAAGTTAAATAAATACAAGCGTTTTTGGCTCCTGCGCGATGACGGGACGATGACATGACCGAATCCTCAAGCCTTCCGATCCTGCTGATTCCGGGCCTCGGCTGCACTCCGCGCCTCTATGCAGAGCAGTTGCCTGCGTTGTGGACATTCGGACCGGTCACCGTGGCCGATCACCGCCGGGCCGACAGCATGGACGCGACCGCGCGCCAGATCCTGGACACGGCGCCGCCCAGGTTCGCACTCGCGGGCCTGTCGATGGGCGGTTACATCGCGCTCGCCATCATGCGGATTGCGCCCGAGCGGGTGGTCAAGCTCGCGCTGCTCGATACCGGGGCGCGCAGCGATACGCCGGAGGCGAGCGAAAGGCGCAAGGCTGCGATTGCGCTTGCGAAGGCCGGCAAGCTCGACGAGATCAACGCGATGCTGTGGCCGGTTCTGGTCCACAAGGACAGGCAGGGCGATGCCGCCCTGAAAAAGATCGCGGGCGACATGATGCTCGCTGCGGGCGCCGAAGCCTTCGTCCGCCAGCAGACGGCGATCATGACGCGGCCGGATTCCCGTCCCGGCCTGTCCGCGATCACATGCCCGACACTGATACTGGTCGGCGACGGCGATCAGCTCACCCCGCCCGCCCTGTCCGAGGAGATGGCTTCGCTCATTCCCGGCAGCCGACTGGTCGTCGTGCCGGATTGCGGACATCTTTCCACGCTGGAACGGCCGGAGGCCGTGACGCAAGCGCTGGTGGCGTGGATGAACGCCTAGCGATGCACGTCACGAACGGCTGCAGGTCGAGACGCCGAGCAAAGTGTATGCGGGGCAGTTGCCGAGCAATGCTGTTACGATCGGCACCACGCCGATCCACCCCAACCAGTTCCAGCCAGTCTGTGGAAAGTAAACCGGAATGGCAAAGGCGATCAGCAGGATGCCCACCACAATCCGGATCGCACGATCAAGCATGCCCATGTTGACAGTCATGTCGCCGTTTCTTTGCGTTGACCTCAAAGCGTACATTTGAGCGAAGCCACGCAAAGCCGGATTGACTTGCGTCAAGCGGGCGGTGCCGCCACACGGCGCATCCGTTCACAAACCGTTGAGCCGGACCCCTTATCCTTTCGCCCGGGCGCGCTGGATACCGAGCGCGATGATGCGCCGGAGCATTTCGGAATATTTCATGCCGTCATAGGCGGCGGCTTCGGCAAAGACTTCGTAGCGGGCAATTTCGGGATTGGGATTGGCTTCAAGAAAATAGGGCACGCCGTCGGCGGACAGACGGAAATCGATGCGCGCATAGCCATCCAGCTCGAGAACGCGGCAGATGCGGCGCGTCAAATTCTGGATGCGCTTGTAAAGATCGGTAGGCAGATCGACTGCCGGCCCCTGAAGAATCCCGCGCTCCTCCTGGTACTTGACGTCGAACTTCACCTTTGCCGTTGCGATCTTGCTGCCGACATCTCCGAAATACAATTCCCAGATCGGCAAGACGCGCATCCGCTCGTTGCCGATGACGCCGACATAAAGCTCTCGGCCATCGATATATTGCTCTGCAATTGCGGCGGTGCCGATTTTCTCGTGGATGAACGTCACGCGCTCGGCGAGCTTGTCGTCGGTATCGACGATCGATTTCTGCGCAATTCCGACCGATGCGTCCTCGCTCAAGCTTTTCACGATCAGCGGAAAGTCCAGACGCGGCGGCCGCTTGATTTTCTTGTGCATCGGAAACACGGCGAAGGCCGGCACCGGAATGCGATGATAGTGGAGGAGCTTCTTCGAAAGATCCTTGCCGCGCGACAGCATCAGGCCGCGCGGATTGCATCCGGTATAGGGGATGCGGGTCAGTTCGAGATAGCTTGCAACGTTCTGATCGTAGGTCGGATCGCCGTGAAACTCCTCCAGCAGGTTGAACACGATGTCGGGCTGAAAGGAATCGATCTCGGCCCGGATCGGGCGCAGCTCGTATTGAACGCCAAGCACACGCACTTCGTGGCGCGCCTTGCGCAGTGTATTGACGATGTCGTAGCCGGTCTTGAAAGCGAGAATGTCCTGCTCGCTGTACCCCTTGATGGAGTCCGGCGGTACTTGTTCCGGATGCAGCAGCACCAGAACGCGGGTTCTTTTCATAGAGCGAACCATTGACGGCGCGACGGACTGTAGAGCGAATGCACCGTCTTTGCCGTTAACAATACGGTGAAATCTGTCAGCAATTGCCGCTCGGAGCCTGGCGCGCGAAGCTTCAACTCGCGGCAGCGATCGATCATGTCATCGAGCACGGAGTCAAGTGTGAGCTGATATTCGCCGGTCCAGCGCGCGACGATCTCGCGGAAATAGGAGCGGTGCCTGCGGATAAAGGTTGCGGCTGTGATGGCATTGCGATGTTTCGGGTCGGCAGAAAAGATGCGGTGCAACTCGCGGTCGTAGGTGCGTGGCGTGTTGACGGCATAGAACGCTTTCTTCCGCCGGTAATGCTCACCGAGCGTCATCGTGATCTGACTGAGCGGATGCACCGCCGCACCGCGCGGCAATTGCGAACGTTGGCCGGCGATCTCTTTCATCACCTCATCGACATATTCCAGCTTGCGAAGTGCAGGCCATCCGGCATAGCGCTTCTTCCAATCGGAGCGCGGCTTCAGCCACACCGCGAAGGTCTCCGCGAAATCCTCGTCCGGATGGCTCTGCGCGTACCACAGCCGCAGGTGCTGGACGTAGTTTTTGCTCGCCGGATTTGGGCGATAGTAGCGCGGATAATGCGTGGACGAGCGGCCGAACAATTCCTGCCAGCGGCGGCGGCGCTGCAGCCGGAAGGCATTCTGCACCACGTGTCCGGTTTCATGGCGCAGGATGCGCATGCATTCGTGCCGCGTGCCGCCCTCGACGTCGATAATCATCTTGCGTTCGAGCCGCATTAGCCGCGGATGGGCGAGATAGAACGGGATCGCAATGCCCGGGGTGGTGTCGGGGCTGAACCACTCGTCGGACAGCCAGACATGGGGGCGGATGCGCAGGTCGCGCTCCTCCAGCTCCTTATGCAGATCGTCGAGGCAGCTTTCGAGCCAAGTGCCCTCGAGCGTGAGCCTCAGGTCTTTCAGCCTGAGCTTCAGAAGCTTGTCATCCGGCAACGAGGCCCATGCATATTTGCGGCGCATCGTGAATGGCTAGTTTTTCGGTTTGAGCCCCAGCTCCTTGGCGATCAGTGCCGTCCGCTCGGATTGTTCCTTGATGGTGGCGGCAAGCTCGTTCGGCCCGCCCGGCCGCACCACCTGACCGGTTGCAAGAAGCTTGCCGGAAACCGCGGGATCGGTCACGACCTCGATCACATCGCGCGCAATCTTTTCACGCAAGTCCAGCGGCATGCCCTTCGGGCCATAGAGCCCGGCGGTGGTTTCGACGGCAAGTCCGCCAAAGCCAAGTTCATGCACGGTCGGAATGTCGGGCGCAAAGGAGGCGCGGTCCCGGCTGGTGACCGCGAGGATGCGGATCTTCCCGGCTTCGGTGAGCGGCTTGACGATGGCAGCCGAGGTCAAAAGGAAATCGATCTGGTTGCCGGCGAGGGCGGTGGCGGCCTCGACGATATTCTTGAACGGGATCTTCTGGACCTTCAGCCCGCGGGTCTTGATGAAATAGTCGAGGGTGAAATCCGGCACGCCGGGGGCCCCGGTGACATTGAACTTGCCGGATTGCGCCATCGCCCGCGCGACGAATTCGTTCAGCGTCTTGATGTCCGAGGATGCCGGCACGTTGACGGTGAGCACGGTATCGGTGACGCGCGCGATCGGCGTCATGTCGCGGGCGAAATCGTAGGTCAGCTTGTCGAGGGTGTAGGGGTGCGCCATGAACGAGGCGCTCGATGAGTAGAGCAGGGTATGGTCGTCATTGGCCTGCAGGAAGGCGTTGATCGCGAGCAGGCCGTCGGCGCCGGGCTTGTTCTCGATCACCACCGGCTGGCCCCACTTGGCCTGGAGCCTGTCGGTCATCAGGCGGGCGGCGACATCGGTTGCGGAGCCTGCCCCGAACGGCAGAACGAATTTGACCGGGCGCTGCGGCCAGGTCTGGGCCGGTGTCTGGGCCTGAACCGGGCCAGCCAACACCAGCAGGGCAAAAAGTGAGGCAATGAAAGCAGCGCCCGTCCCGCACAGTCTGATCGAATTGTTCTTCATGTCGTTTCCCCCGGTATCCCTGAATGAGCGCATTGATGCCTTAGGACTGATAGCCCCGATTCCAGACCATCACAATTCGTGGCGGCATGGATCGCAAGGACACGGATGTTTTGCCGCGGGTGGGTGCAGACGGACAAAAGCTGCCGGTCCTTGCGACCGGACATGCGAAGTCACGAATCCGTTGGCGCGAGGTTCCGCAAATTGAACCGGGCAGCACCGTCGTGCGACAATGGCTGACCGGCCCGCGGGACCGCGATTCCGCCTTTTCGTTCGGGGGAGCGCTTCGATGAAACGGATATTGTTCCTGGCCGCGCTGAGCGCGGGGCTGTGGCTGTCGCCGGCTTTGGTCTCGCCCGTCATGGCGCAGAAGCGGGTCGCCCTCGTCATCGGCAACGACAATTACACGAACGTTTCGCCATTGCGGAAAGCGGCAAACGACGCCGACCGGATGGCGCAGACCCTGAAGGGCCTCGGCTTCCAGGTCATCGCCGCGACCAACCAGAACCGGCGCGGCATGAGCGACCGCATCACCGCCTTCGAGCGCGCCCTCGGGCCGGGCGATACCGCCTTCTTCTTTTTCGCGGGGCACGGCTTCCAGATCAAGGGCGAGAACTATCTGCTGCCGACCGATGTGCCGATGGCGCTCGACGGCGAGGAAGAGAAGGTTCACGAAAATTCGTTCCTGGCACGCCGCATCATGGAGCGGGTCAAGAACAAGGGCGTACGCACCACCGTCGTCGTGCTCGATGCCTGCCGCAACAATCCGTTCGAGCGGGCCGGTACGCGCAGCGTCCGCGGCGGCGGAGGGCTTGCCGCGATGAGCGAAGAGGGCGCCTTCATCATCTACTCGGCATCGGAAAACCAGACCGCGCTGGATTACACCTCGGACGACGACAAGGATCCCAACTCGGTCTTTACCCGCTTCTTTGTGAAGGAACTGGAGACGCCGGGGCTCTCGCTGGTCCAGGTGGCGAAGCGCACCCAGGCCAACGTCACCGAGCTTGCCCGCAAGTACAAGCACGCGCAGCGCCCGGCCTATTACGACGAGATCGTCGGCGATGTGGTGCTGAACGGCACACTCGATCCGGTCAAGGCGAAGGAGACGATCCCGCAGCAGGTCGCCGCCGTGACGCCGGTGCAGCCGTCACCGCTGCCAAGCCGTCGCAGCGAGCCCGAACAGCTCAACGCGCCGCTTGCAAGTTTCATGCGCCACAATGGCGGTTGGTCGGTCACACTGTCCTTTGCCGATCCGGTGACCGCGATTTCATGGCGGTTCGGCGAGAGCGGCAATTTCAGAGAGACCGGCCATCTCAATACGCTCGATCCGCGCACCCGCAAGCGCATGCCCAATCCGTCCATTCAGCTCGATGCCGATACGCCGGAAGGCACGCTCTATATCCGCTATGCCGACGAGCGCGGACAGTGGGCGGAGCCGTTCCCGGTGAAGTTCGACCCGGTCGGCGCGCTGGAGCGCAGCCAGCGCGAGATCCTCGAAATGACGTCGGGGAACTGGCTGTCCTTCCGCGAGTTCAACGGTCTGATGGTCTATTACACCCATCTGCTGTCGTATCGCTGCGCGATCCGTGAGGTGAAGATCGGCATCGATTCCACGGTGCCGGACAAGAAGCTGGCGATCCCGCCCTGCGACCCGCGCGACCCGTCATCGATCCCGTCGAGCGCGCAGCCCTATATGAAATTGCCGCCGAAGACGCAGGTGATGTCGATCGAGCTGACCTATCGTGACGGAACAACGTCCGAAGTTAAGACCTTCAGGGCCGATCCGCGCAACAACCGGTAGGCGGCAAAGAGCGATTGCGGCCGCCTCGGCGCGAGGGCGGCCGCATCCATGCCATCGCTTCCGGCAAAATGATCTTGGACGTGCACGCGAACACAGCTAACACGCGCGCATAAGAAACCGTCACGGGATCGGAATGCCAATGCGGACACAAGTCGGAATCATCGGTGCGGGCCCGGCCGGGCTGATGCTGTCGCACCTGCTGCATCTTCAGGGCATCTCTTCGATCATTATCGAGAACCGCAGCCGCGACTATATCGAGCACCGCATCCGCGCCGGCCTGATCGAGCAATGGGCCGCCGACATGCTGACCGAAACCGGTGTCGGCGAGCGCATGGCCCGCGAGGGCATGTTCCATGACGGCAATTATCTCTGTTTCAATGGAGAGACCCATCATCTGAATTTCCGCAAGCTGGTCGGCAAGGGCATCACGATTTACGGCCAGCAGGAGGTGGTGAAGGATCTGGTCGCGCGGCGGCTCGCCGATGGCGGGCAGATCATCTTCGAGGTGGACGACACGAAGGTTCACGACATCGGGACCGACACGCCATCCATCACCTTCCGCCACGAGGGAAGGGAGCAACGCATCGAATGCGATTTCATCGCAGGCTGCGACGGCTTTCACGGCATCTGCCGCCCGAGCTTTCCCGAAGGCGTACTGACATTTTTCGATCGCGAATATCCGTTCGGATGGCTCGGCATTCTCTCGGAATCGCCGCCGCCGGATGACGAATTAATCTACGCTTATCACGACCGCGGCTTTGCGCTTTACACGATGCGCTCGCCCACGCTGGCGCGGCTCTATATCCAGGTCGCCCATGACGAGGACATCGCCAACTGGCCGGATGACCGTATCTGGGAAGAACTGCACATCCGCCTCGGCGGCACCCGCAAGCTTCAAGAGGGGACGATCCTGCAGAAGGGCGTCACCGCGATGCGCAGCTTCGTCTGCGAGCCGATGCAGACCGGCCGGCTGTTTCTTGCCGGAGACGCCGCCCATATCGTGCCGCCGACCGGCGCGAAGGGGATGAACCTTGCGCTTGCCGACGTGCGTATGCTGGCGCGCGCGTTCGAAGCTTTTTACAAGATGAAAAAGCCGGATTTGCTCGAACGCTATTCCGCAACCTGCCTCGACCGGGTCTGGAAGGCGCAACGCTTCTCGTGGTGGATGACGCAGATCTTCCATCTGTTCCCGGACGAGGGTGCGTTCGACCGCAGGCGGCAAATGGCAGAACTGGACTACATTGCCCACTCGACCGCAGCGCAGACCTCGCTTGCAGAGCAATATACCGGGCTGCCCATCGCGTGACGCCGCCCGCCGCGTTTTGCCCGTGAACGACGCAACTTGCACTCTGCGCAGTTGCACCGCTATGGTGCGAATCGAACGGCCGCACGGCAGCGCTTGCTGGAGACAAGGCCGCAACGGGAGGTTCGCATGGGAGCAGGGTGGGCCCTTCGGGCGTCGCTGGGATTCGTGGCGCTGGCATTGTCGGCCGGAGCCGCGGCCGCGCAGGATCCCGCAGCATCGTTTCCGACCAAGCCGATCCGGATGGTCGTCGGTTTTGCCGCCGGCGGCGGTAACGACATTTTTGCGCGCCTGATCCAGAACGAATTGCAGAAGCGCACCGGCTGGACCGTGGTGGTCGAGAACAAGCCAGGCGCGGGCGGACGGCTCTCGGCGGAGTCGGTCGCGCGCGAGCCGGCTGACGGCCACACCATCCTTGTCGGCGCAAGCGGCGCGATGGCCATAGGCCCGCTGATCTACAAAACCGAATACCAGACCCTGAAAAGCTTCACGCCGGTCACGATGATTGGCGACTTCCCGCTTTTCCTCGCAGTTTCCGCCGAAAATCCGGCAAAAACGGCGAAGGAACTCGTGGCGTGGACCAAGGCGAATGCTGACAAGGCGAATTATGCGACATCGTCGCCCGCGTTCACGCTGCCGTCCGAACTGTTCAAGATGAAATCCGGCGCCAACGGCACCGCGATCCCTTACAAGAGTTCGGGTGAATCGATCCTGGCGGTGATCGCGGGCAATGCGGTGATGACGATCGTCGATCCGCCGCCGATGGTGCCGCAGGTCAAGGGCGGCAAGCTGAAGGCGCTCGCCGTGCTGGCGAAGGAGCGCTTCCCCGACCTTCCGGACGTGCCGACAATGGCCGAAGCCGGATTCCCGGACGTGAATGTCAGTCTGTGGAGCGGTTTCTTCGTGCCGGCCGGCACGCCAAAGCCGATCGTCGACAAACTCCACAAGGAACTGAGCGCAGTGATCACCCAGAGCGAGGTAAAGGACAAGCTGCGCGGCATGGCGGTCAGGCCGACCGGTTTGGGAACCGCCGAGTTTTCCAAGATCATCGCAGACGAACAGAAGATGTGGTCGGACGTGATCAAGGCCGGTAATCTGAAATTCGAGAATTAGGTTTCAGGACACGGGAAAGGGCGGTGCCGGGATAACAAACACAAGGATGTGCCGCTGTCTCACTGACGCGAAGCGAGCGATCGCTTCGCGTTTTTATTGTGTCGCGGCGATGGGCGATCGTTCTGCGCCGCAAGATGCAGCAATTCGGCGATGGCGTGTTCGGTGGTGGCGAGATGGGTGTCCATCACCTGCGTCGCCAGTGCGGTGTCGCGCGACAGCACCGCATCCATGATCGCCTGATGATCGCCGACTGCATCGCGGACCTTGGCCGCCGTCTCCTTGCGCCGCAGCAGCCGCAGCTTGCGATAGCGCTCGGAGTGATCGGTCAGCGTATTCCAGAAGCGCAAGCGCCAGGGTGAATCGCAGGCCGACACCAGCGCGAAATGGAAATTGCGGTGACGCACCTCCCAGAGTTCGGCGGCCTTGCGGTCGCTGGCGGATTTCGGGAGCGGCGTGCGAGCCAGTTGCGCCATGGCCTCCGCGATGCGGCTTTCCCAATCTGGGCCGCCGCGCGCGATCGCACGCTCAAGGCAGGCACGCTCGAGGTCGCGGCGCACCGACATCAGGTCGTGCCATTCCTCCGCGGAAACGCCGCGGGCGCGAAATCCGCGCTGGGACTCGCCTTGCACCAGTCCGTCCACGGCGAGCCGCATCAGTGCCTCGCGGATTGGCGTCAGCCCGAGTGCAAAGCGCTGCTGCAGGGCATGCGGACGCAACCGTTCGTTTGGCAGCCATTC
The DNA here is from genome assembly GCA_049324435.1 of Pseudomonadota bacterium. Classification (GTDB taxonomy): domain Bacteria; phylum Pseudomonadota; class Alphaproteobacteria; order Rhizobiales; family Xanthobacteraceae; genus Pseudorhodoplanes. The sequence goes on along the minus strand of JBMOOQ010000031.1, from coordinate 129,450 downwards.
GCCGTTCAGCAATTCGCGGCGCAACACTTGATAGGCGCGCTCGGCTTCGGAGCGCGGTTCGAGGCTGAACGTAAGGAGCGGGTCTTGCATGCCGGGAATCGCGTTTGACATATTTTATAAATTTTGATCCACTTGAATTTATAAATTCCGTCCGAAGCGGTGACAACAGGAGATGCGTGCCGATGGGCTGGTCGCTCGCAACCGTGGCGCTGAACGGGCCGATGGCCTGCCTCGAGGTTGACGGCGCCCTCTACCGGCTCGGCCCATCGCTTGCTCGGGGCGGTATCACTGGCGTGACGACCGTCGTGAACCTGTTCACCGATTGGGAGCGCTCACATTCAGCGCTCGACAAGGCCGCAGCCCTCGTCCTCCCTGAAGACCGCATTTCAGCCGACGCGCCGCGGCTGGCGCCGCTGCTTTATCCCGGGAAGGTGCTTTGCGCGGGCGCCAACTATTACGACCACCTCAAGGAGATGGGCGTCCCCGACACCCGCAAGGAAGCGCAGCGTCTGTTCTTCTTCTTCAAGCCGCCGCGCAATGCGGTCGTTGGCGAGGGCGCCACGGTCCATATGCCGATCGGGACGAAGGCGTTCGACTGGGAGATCGAGCTCGCCGCCGTGATTGGCCGCAAAGCGAGGGCGGTGAAGGCGGCCGACGCGCTCGCGCATATTGCGGGCTACACGGTCGGCATCGATTTCTCCGCACGCGACCATAACCGCGCGCCCGAAACCTTTTACAAGCTCGACTGGGTCGCGGGTAAGGCGCACGACACCTGCTGCCCGATGGGACCGCGCTTCGTACCGGCTTCGGCCATTCCCGATCCGCAGAATATCGGGTTGAAGCTGTCGGTGAACGGAGAGGTCAAGCAGGACGGCCGCACCACCGACATGATCTTCTCGATTGCCGAGCAGATCGAAATACTGTCGCACATCATGACGCTCGATCCGGGCGACGTCGTGCTGACCGGCACACCGGCGGGCGTTGGCGCGCCCAAGCAGACATTCCTTGCGGTCGGAGACCGCGTCGATGCGGAAATCGAGGGGATCGGCAAGCTATCGGTGACGATTCAGGAGCCGCTGATCGGGTGAACGGCGCAACGAAGGGGAGTGTCGAGATGATCACGAGACGGACCATGATTGCGGCTGCGGCCGCGCTAGCTGTTTCCGCGCCTGCCGCCTTAGCGCAAGCACCGATCCAGTTCCGGATTTCGACCGCAGGCGCCGAGCAGGATTGGCTCGCGCGTTCGCTCTACCAGTTCAAGGAGAATGTCGAGAAGGATTTGCCCGGTCAGATCGCGATCTCGGTGCATCCGAATTCCTCGCTGTTCCGGCAGGGCACCGAACTGCCCGCGATCCAGCGCGGCAATCTCGAAATGAGCACGATGACGACATTCGAGATCGAGCAGCAGCTCCCCGAATACGGCATATTCTCCGCGGGCTATGTGTTCCGCGACTACGATCACATGCGCAAAGTGATGGACGGTCCGATCGGCAAGGAATACATCGCCGCGGTCGCGTCCAAGATGGGCATCCAGATCATCGACTTCATCTATCTCGGTACCCGTCAGGTGAACTTGCGGCAATACCGCGACGTGAAGACGCCGGCCGATCTCGCCGGAATCAAGCTGCGCATGCCGCCGGGAGCTGGCTGGACCGCGCTCGGCCGCGGTCTCGGCGTCACGCCGACGCCAATGGCGATGCCGGAAGTGTATCTTGCGATGAAGAGCGGGGCGATCGACGGCCAGGAAAACCCGCTGGCGCTCGCGCGCTACAACAATCTGCACGAGGTCTCGCAGCAATTTGTGCTGACCAACCATCTGGTTCAGCCGGTCGCGTTCGCGGTTGCAAAGCCGGTTTGGGACAAGTTCACGCCGGCCCAGCAGGCGGTGCTGCGCAAGCATGCGCGGATGGCCGCGGAATTCAACGACAAGGGCCGCCTTCAGGACGAGAAGGAACTGGTGGCCTTCTTCGAGAAGGCCGGGCTGAAGGTCACCAAGCCCGATCTCGCCGCGTTCAAGGCTTCCGTCGACAAGCAATATGCCGAGGCCGGCCTGTCGCAGAAATGGCAGGCGGGTCTGGCCGAGCGCATCGCCAACACGAAATAGGCGGCTGCATTGCCACCGCGCCTCACCGTTCTCGTCACCCGCTTCCGCACGGTTGCGGAGTGGGTGACGACGGCAATGCTGTTCGCGGTCTTCCTGATCTACCTGATCGGGATCGCGGCTCGATATGTCTTTTCGGCGCCGATCGCCTGGTCGGACGAACTGGCGATGATCGTGTTTCTCTGGTGCATGTTCCTGACGGATGCTTTCGTCAATCGCGAGAGCGACCATGTCGGTTTCGATATTGTCTGGGAGCGCCTGCCGCCGGGCGGGCGCCGGGTCGCCGGACTGCTGCAGACCGGTCTGTTCGGACTTCTGTTTGCAGCCGCATTTCCGGTGATCGTCGATTACGTGATGTTCCTGTGGCGCGAGCAGACCTCGGCGCTGCAATGGCGTCTCGATCTCGTCTATATTTGCTTCATCGTCTATTTCGGGATGGTGATCGTGCGGCTGGCGGCAAAGTTCGTCACGCTCGCAACTTCGGGGTGGCGCGATGCGGTGAAGGACGAAAGTCCCGCGGCGCCCGATGTGGTCGGCTGAGATGACCGCGCGCCCCAATCTCGCGATCTTCGCGTCATGAGCTGGTCCTTCATCGCACTGCTATCGGTCTTCGTCGTCGCTGCGGCGCTGCGGCTGTCGATCGTGCTGTCGATGTTTGCGGCCGGTATCGTCTATCTGTGGGCGAGCAAGCAGGACATCGGACTTCTCGTCGACCAGACTCTCAACACCACGATCACGCTGAATGTTTTGCTCGCAATCCCGCTCTTCATCCTGACCGCGAACATCATGAACGCCGCGACGATTTCGGAACGGCTGTGGACCTTCGCAAACGCAGTGGTCGGCCGGCTGCCTGGCGGCCACGGCCACGTCACGGTGCTGACCAACCTGATGATGTCGTCGATGACCGGATCGGCGGCGTCTGACGCGGCGGGTGCCGGGATGGTCGCGATCAAGATGATGCGCAAGCAGGGGCGGTATCCCGGCGGACTGGCGGTCGCGGTGGCAGCGTCCGCGTCGCTCCTTGGTCCGCTGATCCCGCCGTCGATCCCGATGGTTTTGTATGCGCTGATTTCGGGTGCGTCGATCGGCGCATTGTTTCTGGCCGGCATCCTGCCCGGCCTTCTGATGGCGCTGTCGATTTCGATCCTGATCCTCCTGATCGCGGAGCGCCGCAACCTGCCGCGCGGCGAGCCGGTGCCGATCCGGAAATTGCCGCAGGCCTTCGGTCAGGCGTTCGTGCCGCTGACTTTGCCGGCGGTGCTGCTCGGTGGCATCTGGGGCGGCGTGTTCACGCCGACCGAGGCGGCGGCGGTCGCGGCGTTCTGGGCGATCCTGATCGGCGCGGTCTGGTATCGCACCCTGTCGCTTGCTGAGATTGCCGAGGCGTTCCGCGAGTCGACGCGTCAGTCTTCGGTGGTGATGCTGCTGCTGATCTCATCCTTCATCGTGAATTACGCAATCACCAATGAAGGACTGGGAGAAGCCTTGTCGCGCTGGATCGCCTCGCTCAACCTGACCCCGATCGCCTTCCTGCTGCTCGTTAACGTGATGTTCCTGATCCTCGGCACGGTGCTCGATGCCGCGGTGATGCTGCTCGTCTTCGTGCCGGTGCTGCTGCCGACCGTAAAGGCGCTCGGCATCGATCTCGTTCATTTCGGCGTGGTGGTGATCGTCAATTTCATGATCGCGATCATCTCGCCGCCCTATGGGCTGATCCTGTTCGTGCTGTCGTCGCTGTCGAAGGTGCCGATGCGCGAGATCAACCGCGAGATCTGGCTGTTCATCCTGCCGCTGGCGATCGTGCTCCTGATCCTGATTGTATTCCCGCAGGTGACGCTGATCGTGCCGCAGATCTTCGGGCTGAAGTGAGCGCAGGGGCTCACACGTCGAGCAAATCCTCGCTGGCAAATTCCGCCTTCTCCTGAATGAAGGCGAATCGCGCCTCGGGCTTCGTTCCCATCAGCTGGTCGACGGACTTTGCCGTGGCCGCGCGCGCCGCGTCTTCCAGCGTGACCCGCAGCAGCGTGCGCTTTTTCGGGTCCATCGTCGTTTCCTTGAGCTGGCTCGCCATCATCTCGCCAAGCCCCTTGAAACGGCTGATCTCGACCTTGGCATTGGCGTGGAACTCTTTCTTGAGCAGTTCGTCGCGGTGCTTTTCGTCGCGCGCATAGAAGGTCTTGCCGCCGTGCGACAGCCGGTAAAGCGGAGGGACGGCAAGATACAGATGGCCGCCTTCGATCAGCTTCGGCATCTGCCGGTAAAAGAAGGTGATGAGGAGCGAGGCGATATGGGCGCCGTCGACGTCGGCGTCGGTCATCACGATGATCTTGTCGTAGCGCAGGTCGGTCTCGCGGTAGTGACTGCCATAGCCGCAGCCCAGCGCCTGGATCAGATCGGCGAGCTGCTGGTTCTGCGCGAGCTTGTCCTTGCCGGCGGAAGCGACGTTGAGAATCTTGCCGCGCAGCGGCAGTACCGCCTGCGATGCGCGATCGCGCGCCTGTTTGGCTGAGCCGCCGGCGCTGTCGCCTTCGACAATGAAGAGCTCTGAGCCTTGGGCCGCCGTGTTGGTGCAATCGGCAAGCTTGCCGGGCAGGCGCAGCTTGCGCACTGCGCTCTTGCGGGCAACGTCCTTTTCCTGGCGGCGGCGAATCCGCTCCTCGGCGCGCTCGATCACAAAGTCGAGCAGTTTGTTGGCGGCCATGGGGTTGGCGGCGAGCCAGTGATCGAACGGATCGCGGATTGCCTGTTCGACCACACGCGCGGCTTCGGGGGTAGCCAGACGGTCCTTGGTCTGGCCCTGGAATTCCGGCTCGCGGATGAACACCGAGACCATCGCACAGCAGCCGGCCATCACGTCGTCGGACGTGATGACGGCGGCGCGCTTTTCCTGGTTCACGCGCGCGGCGTGGTCGCGCAGTCCCTTGAAGAGGGCAGTACGCAAGCCTGTTTCGTGCGTGCCGCCGTCATGGGTCGGGATCGTGTTGCAATAGGAGGAGACAAACGGGTCGATGTCGGCGACGAAGGCCACGGCCCATTCGGCCGAGCCGCGCACGCCTTTTTTCTCCGAACCGCCCGCAAAGATATCCGGATGCACGCGCGTCGCCTTGTCGATCGAGGCGGCGAGATAGTCCTGCAGTCCACCCGGGAAATGCAGTACCGCCTCGGCTGGCGTGTCATCGGTGATGAGCGATGCATCGCAGGACCAGCGGATTTCGACGCCGCCGAACAGATAGGCCTTGGCACGCGTCATCCTGAACAACCGTGCCGGGTCGAACTTCGCCTTCTCGCCGAAAATCTGCGGATCCGGCTTGAAGCGGACCGTGGTGCCGCGGCGGTTATTGACCTTGCCGAGCTTTTCCAGCCCCCCCTTCGGATGTCCGCGGCTGAAGGTCATCCTGTAAAGCTGCTGACCGCGCGCGACCTCGACTTCGGTCTTTTCCGACAGCGCATTGACCACCGATACACCGACGCCGTGCAGACCGCCGGAGGTCTCGTAGACCTTGGAATCGAATTTGCCGCCCGCATGGAGCGTGCACATGATGACTTCGAGTGCGGACTTTTTCGGAAATTTCGGATGCGGATCGACCGGCATGCCGCGTCCATTGTCCGTCACCGCGACAAAGCCGTCGGCGCCGAGATGGACCTCGATGAAGGTGGCATGACCCGCCAGCGCCTCGTCCATCGAATTGTCGATGACTTCGGCAAACAGGTGATGCAGCGCCTTCTCGTCGGTGCCGCCGATATACATGCCCGGGCGGCGGCGGACCGGTTCGAGCCCCTCCAGCACCTCAATGTGATGGGCAGTATAATCGCCGTCCGCACCGCCCGCGCGCGCAGCAGAGCTCCGGCCCGAGGAGGCCGGTTTTCGGGCGCCGGTTCCGGAAAAAAGGTCCCCCGACTTCTGGGTCTTTTTCTCGGTCTTGGCGTTCTTGTTCACGGTGCGGGTCGGCTTGGTCGTTTTGGCCATGCTTGATCGTCGGCTGATGGAACTGGGCGCGAATCGAGGGGTGCGCTCACTATGCCACGCCCATGGCAAATCCTTGAGACCGCAGGAGCGATCCGACAATTTTACCGACCGGGCGCTGGAACATTCGGTATCGGCGGGCTAGATCAAGGCCCCCGCCGGCCCCTGTCACAAATCGGATGCAGGAATACTCTCAGATTGTCATCGAATTCGTTCGCCAGAACCATTGGTGGGCGTTGCCGATCGTGTTCGCGCTCGCATTTGGCGAGTCGCTGGCGTTCCTCTCGCTGTTCATTCCGGCTTGGGCGCTGCTGGTCGCCATTGGCGCCCTGATCAACGCATCCGGGCTGGTATTTTGGCCGATCTGGCTTGCGGCTGCCGCGGGCGCCGCGGTCGGGGACTGGGTCTCCTACTGGTTCGGCTTTCACTTCAAGGATCGCATTGCCCATATGTGGCCGCTATCCCGCCATCCCGACATGATGCCCAGAGGGCATGCCTTCATGGAGAGATGGGGGATCCCCGGAATTTTTATCGGCCGGTTTTTCGGACCTCTGCGGGCCACGGTGCCGCTGATCGCCGGTATTCTGGAGATGGACTATTGGAAATTCCAGTTTGCGAATGTGCTTTCGGCCCTGGTCTGGGCGTATGTGCTGCTCGCCTTCGGCGACATTGGCATGGGTATGGCCAAATGGTTCGGACTGGCCCCATGGTTCGACTGAGCCGCCGATGACCGTCGGTCCCACTTTCCGCCATCCGATCGGGGCGATCGAGCGCAAGGTCCGCAGCTTTTACGACAGCGCCATGCGTGGATTGGGGCGGGTGCCTTATACCGTGTGTGCGCAGGGTGCGCGGTTCGTGGTGGACACGACCGACCTGATCGACCGCGAGATCGCGATCAATGCGATCTGGGAGGCTGAGCAGCTGGAAGACTTCGCGGCGATCTGCCGGACGCAAACCGTCGACTGCTTCCTCGATATCGGCGCCAATGCCGGGGTCTATTCGGTTCTGCTGGCGATAAAGGGTCTCGGCGGCGAGATCGTCGCATTCGAGCCCGATCCGGGAAATCGCGCGCGGCTCCTGGCCAATATCGCGGCAAACCGATTGCAGGACCGCATTCGTGTGATCGAGGACGCCGTTGGCGACAAGGCAGGCCAAGTCGTGCTGATGGAAGCGGGCAGCCATAATCGCGGCGAGTCCTGGATCGCGCATCCCGACAAGCCGCCGGAGGAGGCGCCGGGCGTTGCCAAGCATGTCGTTCGGCAAATCCGGTTCGACGATACGTTCTCGTTCTCCGGAAAGACCATCCTGATCAAGATGGATGTCGAGGGCTCGGAGTTTCATGCGCTCGCCGGCATGGAGCGCACATTGCGCGACAATCTTTGTTATGTGCAGGTCGAGCTGTATTCGGACCGCATCGAAGACTTGAAGGCGCTGTTTGCGCGGCTCGGATACCGATATCTGAAGACGAATTATATCGATCACTACTTCACGAATATGTCCGGTGTGGCCTGATGCCAGGTGCGACATCGTGCGTCCAGTTTACGGTCGCATTTTTCGCAGGTCGAAAATCCGGCCGGGAATAATCGCCGCTTCGCGGTGTTTCAGGACCATCGCAATTCTAAAGGGACGGCCGTTTCAAGCCATCCCGGGCTCGGCTATGATTTGAGGGAGCTGAGCGGATAAGCGGGATATCCGGCGAGGCAATAAAGGGAGGACATCATGCTCGACGTATCGCGCCGTACACTTCTGACGGGCGCAGCAGCCGTCTCTGCGGTCGCGGCCGCCGACGGCTTGTTGCTGTCGACGGCTGCCAATGCGCAAGGCGCCGCCAGCCGGCAGGCGCCGGGATGGTACCGTTACAAGGTCGGCGATATCGAGGTCACGGTTGTGACCGACGGCGTTAACCGCTTCAAATTCCCCGATGGCTTTGTCGCGAATGTAAAGCGCGATGACGTCAACAAGGCGCTGGAAGCCGCGTTCCTGGAAAAGGACATGATGGCGATCCCGTATTCACCGATTGTGGTGAACAACGGCGGGCGGATGACGCTGATCGATACCGGAACCGGCGAGGCCAATTTTGCCAACAGCAAGGGCGCGGCCGGGCAATTGATGAACAATCTTGCCGCTGCCGGCATCGATCCGAAATCCATCAGCACGGTGGTGATTTCGCATTATCACGGCGACCACGTGAACGGCCTGCTGAAGGCCGACAACTCGCTCGCCTTTCCGAATGCCGAGATCATGGTGCCCGCGCCAGAGCATAAATTCTGGATGGACGACGGCGAAATGTCCAAGGCCACCGGCAATCAGCGCATGGAGGGGCTGTTCAAGAACAACCGGCGGGTGTTTGGCAACGAAGGAGTCAAGAAGCAGCTCAAGATCTATGAGCCCGGAAAGGAAGTGGTGCCCGGGATCACCTCGGTTGCGACCCACGGCCATTCAGCCGGGCACACGTCCCATATCGTTTCGTCGGGCGGCAAGAGCGTTTTCGTGCAGGCCGACGTCACCAATGTGCCGTTCCTGTTCGTGCGCAATCCGGGATGGCATCTGATGTTCGATCAAATTCCGGATCAGGCCGAGGCGACGCGCCGCAAGGTCTACGACATGCTTGCCGCCGACCGGATGATGGTGCAGGGCTTCCATTATCCGTTCCCGGCGATCGCCTTCATTGAGAAGGCCGGGAATGGCTACCGCGAAGTGGCAGTGCCGTGGAGCCCGACAATCTGATCCAATCGCTTGCGAAGGCCGCCTGTGGAACGGCGGCCTTTTTGTTTCACGCACAGGCGCAGGCAATCGGGAGGAGAGCATGACGTATCTGTCTCGCCGCAATGTCCTTGGCGGTGTTGCCGCGATCGCTCTGTCCAGCGCCGCAAAGCGGAGTCCGGCCGTGGCGCAAACGCCGGGAGCCGGAACGGGATTCCATCGCACGAAGGTCGGCGACATCGAGGTCACCGTATTGTTCGACGGGGCGCGGCCGGGAAAGCTCACCGCGAGCCCGACGCGGAGCGCGAGCCTCGAACAGTTTCAGGATGCGCTTGCTGCGCACAGCCTGCCGCGCGACGAGATCGCGTCAGTCTTCCATCCGCTGGCGATTCGCAGTGGCGGCAAGCTGATCCTGATCGATACCGGCAACGGGCCGCGGAGCGTCCAGGCCGGCACCGGGCAGATGCTGGCGAATTTCACCGCCGCCGGCTTCGACCCCAAGCAGGTCGATATGGTGATCATCTCTCATTTTCACGGCGACCATATCGGCGGACTTGTTACGCTCGACGGCGCGCCCGCCTTTCCGAATGCCGAGATCAAGGTGCCGCTCGACGAATGGAATTACTGGCTCGATGACGTCAACATGAACAAGGCCGCCGAAGGATCGAACCTGCGCAACGCCCATAACAACGTGCGTCGCGTGTTCGGCGCGATCCCCGGCAAAAATCTGACGAAATTCGAGGACGGCAAGGAAGTTGCGCGCGGCATCACAGCGATGGCGACGCCGGGACACACGCCGGGCCACACATCGTTCGTGATCGCGTCGGGACCGGATACGCTTCTGGTGCAGGCGGACGTGACGTCCGGGATCGCGCTGGTCTTCGTGCGTAATCCGGACTGGTTCGGCGGCGGCGACATGGACGGGCCGATGGCGGTCCAGACCCGGCGCAAGCTCTACGACATGCTGGCGTCCGAGAAGATACGGATGACCGGCTATCACCTGCCGTTTCCGGCGATCGGCCGGATCGAAAAGAGCGGCGGCGGCTACAGCTTCACGCCAGCAGCGTGACGCAACCGTCTGACGAAACAGCCATGCGCCGGAAACGGCGCATGGCTTCGTGCGAAAATCGTTCGGCCGGTCAGCGCTTGACGATCACCGCTTCGAGATATCCGCTAGGCACCACCATCGTGCCATCCTCGGCGCGGTTGAAGCGCGCGATCAGCGCTTCGAGATCGGCGAGCAATGCCTTGCGCTTCGGCTCGTCGAGCGCAGCGAGCGCTTTCAGCACCGGTCCGTAATAGGTCTTGAACACATCGAGGAAGTGCGCCGGCGACCGATAGCGGAACACGAAATCCCGAGGCTCCGCAGCGATCGACGCGGCTGACGGGCCGAACAATTCGGTGAGCCGTTCGCGGGTGCCCCACAGGGCAGGCGACTTCACGCCGGCCGGCGGCGGCAGATATCCGCCGAGCGTCTTGAAGACCTGTCCGATGAATCCCTGCGGCGTCCAGTTGGCCAGTCCCATCTTGCCGCCGGGCCTGCAGACGCGCGCCATCTCGGCGGCGGCCTTCTGCTGGTCCGGCGTGAACATGATGCCGAAGGTGGACACCACGACATCGAAACTGCCGTCGCGGAAGGGAAGCGCCTCCGCGTCCGCCTGCTGAATTTCGATATCGAGATGCTCGGCGCGGGCGCGTTCCATGGCGCGGTCGAGCAGGGCCGGGACGTAGTCGGTTGCCACCACATCGCACCACCGCCGCGCGGCGGCGAGCGTCACATTGCCGTTACCCGCGGCGATATCGAGCACGCGTTCGCCGGAGCGCAGATCGAGCGACTCGCACAATTGTTCGCCGACGATCTGCAAAGTCGTACCGACCACCGCATAGTCGCCGGACGACCATGCAGCCTGCTGCTTGATCTTCAGACCTGCGAGATCGGGAGCAGGAGCGGCGCTCGGCGGCGTCATGGCTGGCGGTGTCATGGTCGGCGATGTCGTGGACTGAACGGCAGCGGTCATGATAGATATTCTCCGGTTTGTTATCGTACGGCTGTTGCCGCGCGGCTGGACTTTTGCCCGCTGCTTGAGAGCGCGGGCTATGCAGCAAGCGCAAGGTTATGCAAAAAGCGCAGCCGCGCGCGATTTTGTGATCGCGCATCATCCGTTGCAGTGATGCTGCGCGCGGTTATCTGGACGAAGTGCCTCCCTTACGGAGTCTTCGATGGTGCGCCCGAATATCGACGGTGACGAACTGACCTCCCGGGAGCGCGCGACGCTGCCCGACAGTCTCAAGCTCGCGCTCGCCTGGCTCAATCAACGTCTCGATGAGCCGATCAAACTCGAACAGCTTGCGACTGTCGCAGGCGTTCGGCCGCGCACGATCGAAGTGCATTTCAAGACCCATCTCGGCGTGACGCCGCTCGGGTGGGTGCGCAAGACGCGTCTGGCACGCGTGCGCCAGCAATTGATGACAGCTGACGAGGATGCGAGCGTCACGCAGATCGCGAACAGCTACGGCTTCGCCGAATTGGGTCGCTTCGCCGCCCACTATCGCAAAGAGTTTTGCGAACTGCCCTCCGATACGCTGAAGGCTGCGCGGAGCCGCTCTCCGATCGGTGAAATCGATGACGAAGCGCTGCGGTTGAGCTGGACTGCATTGTCGTCCGCCTACATGGTCGGCCTTTCGGCGAACCGCGCTGCGCTAGACGCCGCCGCGCGTGCGCAGGAGTTGGCGCCGAATCTCGCGTTGCCAAAGGCGGTTAGTGCGTGGTGCTTGGGACAGCGCGCGGCACATGGATTCAGCACAACGCAGGATCGCGACCGTGCGGCCGCGTTGACTTTGTCAGACGAGGCGGTCCGCATGGCCGGTCAGGATGCGCTTGCGTTGAGCGTGTGCAGCGGGGCTCTGACATTGTTGCGGCGGCTGAACGAGGCGGATCGGCTGATCGAGCGCGCATTGGCGATCGAGCCGTGGTCTCCCTGGGCGTGGCTGCGGCGCGCCTGGCTTTCCGCCTATCGTGGCGATCATGACGGTGCGATACGCGAGTTGCAGATGACGCTGCAGCTAATGCCGATCGAGCCACTCCGGCACATCGCCTTCATCGGCATCGGCTGCGCGCATTTCAATGCCGGCCGCTACGAGCGGGCGGCGCGGTGGGTGCAAAGCGGAACAGAGTCTGTGCCGGACTCGTTCTGGGCCGACCGGGTGCGGGTCGCGGCGCTGGTTCATGCCGGCGCGCATGCCGAGGCACGCCGGCTGGCGCGCGTCCTGTTGCGCAAGGATCGCAATCTGACGGTACATAGCGCGCAGAATGCGTGGCCGTTTCCGCAGGCCTTCATGAACCGCCTGGGCGAAGGGCTGCAACGCGCGGGCGTGCCGCGATCCTGAAAGACCGCCCGGCGGCGCGCCGGGCGGTTCGTGCTCAGACGATCACTTCGCGTTCTGCTTCAGCCAGGTTTGCATCAGCGCGATCTCGGTCTCCTGCGCCTTGATGATGTCCTCGGCCAGTTTGCGAATCTGTGGGTCCTTGCCGAAGGCGAGGACCGTCTTCGCCATGTCCACCGCACCCTGATGATGCGGGATCATGCCGCGCACGAAATCGACATCGGCATTGCCGGTGAAGGTGATGTCCATGCCCTCATGCATTTTCGCATTGATGGCGTGGAAGGCCACGCTCGACGGGCCGGAATCGCCCTTGGGCTTGCTGCCGCCATGGCTGGAATGATCGGCGGCAGCAGGCTTCTGCTGCGCGCCGTGACCGTGATGGTGGGACTGAGCGAAGGCAACGGCGGTACCAAGCGCCAGCGTTCCGGCGGCCAGTCCAGCGATCAGTTTCGTTCTCATTGATATCTCCAAAGCTGAATGATGCGCACAGCCGAGGCGGCGCGCGAAGGTCGGTGACGTCGAACAGGTCAGCTTTGGAAACGGGGAGGCGGCAGAGCCGGCGCGGTCGGAAGCGGGTCGAGCGCCGTCATTGGCTCAGCTCTCATCACCGCAAACAGAACGGGAATAAGAGCGCGGGTGGTTATGGGCAGGGGCTCGACCGCGATCAGGCAGCCAAAGGCGTTGCACATTGCGTGCTTCGCAGACGGGGTCTCGTCGGCGTGGCAATCCGGCTCGACGGCTGCGGCAGACCCGGCATGCGGATGGGTGGCGATTGCCATATGGCTCCCTGAAAACGTCATCACCGGTCCATGCATGAGGCTCATGGACCCGAACAGTACGACCAGGCACAGCCGCAACAGGGTGATGACGTGGCTCATGCGATATCCAATACGACAAGCCGGCGACGGTCGAAAGTCCGACATTACGGGCGCGAATCATGCGACTGTGAATTGACGGTGAGACTGTTGCCGCCTATATGGCCGCATCATGACGATCCAGTCCGCAACCTCCCGCCGCCGCCGTGCCGCCTTCGCGGCCGGGATGGGTGCGTTCGCCTGATCCGATCCCTGCCGCGAGCCCTGGAGCCGCGGCGTTTTCTTCCCGAAATCCGCGCTTTCCAAGGTTCGACCGGCGACTTAAGAACCCGGCGGCGAAACATGCCGCCCTTGCGGAGAGACACATGGCGACCAAAGCGAAGATCGGCGTCCTGGGCGCGTCCGGTTATACCGGTTCGGAACTCGTGCGCATGCTCCTCCGCCATCCGCGCGCCGAGATCGCGCTGCTCACAGCGGACCGCAAGGCCGGGCAGGAGATGCGGAGCGTGTTTCCGCAATTCGCACCGTTCGATCTGCCGGCGCTGGTCTCGCTCGAAGGCCTCGATTGGAAGGCGCAGGCGCTCGACCTCGTCTTCTGTGCGCTGCCGCATGCCACCACCCAGAAGGTGCTCAAGCAATTGCTGGCCGATGCGCCGGAGACGAAGGTTGTAGACCTGTCGGCAGATTTCCGGCTCAGCGATACGGCGGCCTATGCGAAATGGTACGGGCACGAGCATCACGCGCCGGAACTGCAGACCGAAGCGGTCTATGGCCTCGCCGAAATTCACAAGCGCGAGATCAAGAAGGCGCGGCTCGTCGCCAATCCGGGCTGCTACACCACCTGTGCGCAGCTGCCGCTGGTCCCGCTCCTGAAAAACAAGGCGATCGAGACCGAGGGCATCGTGATCGACGCGAAGTCCGGCATGACCGGAGCAGGGCGCTCGGCAAAAGAAGCAATGCTGTTCTCGGAAGTGTCGGAGGGCTTTCACGCTTATGGCGTTGGCGGTCACCGGCACATGGCGGAGCTCGATCAGGAGTTTTCCCTCGCAGCCGGCAAGGAGGTGATCGTCAGCTTCACCCCGCATCTCGTTCCGATGAACCGGGGCATTCTGTCGACGATCTACGTCCAGGGGCGGCGCGGCCGGACCGCGGAAGAGCTTCACGAAATACTTTTAAAGTTCTACGAGAAGGCCGATTTCGTGCATGTCTTGCCGTTCGGCGAGACGCCGCAGACCCGCCACGTGCGCGGATCCAACTGGACGTTCATCGGCGTGGTGAAGGATCGCGTACCTGGCCGTGCGATCATCGTGTCGGCGCTCGACAATCTCGTAAAGGGTGCATCCGGTCAGGCGATCCAGAACATGAATTTGATGATGGGCTATCCTGAAACCATGGGGATCGATCAGGTCGCGCTGTTCCCGTGAGCTATGCTTGGCCGATCAGCGACGTGACAACGACGTAAAGCCCGGTCGACATCACGATGGCGGCGAACACGTAGGTGAGGGCGCGTTTTTGCGCGGCGAGCCGGCCGGCCGCGAGCAGGCCGATCATGCCGCCCACTGCACCGCCCAGTACGAACAGGCCGGCGATCCGCCACTCGACCAGACCGGAGAGCGCATAGCTCGTCGCCGTGGTCGCGCCGAACAGCGTGACCGACACGAGCGACGATCCGATCGCATCCAGCATCGGCATTGCAGTTGCGCCGATCAGGCCGGGCACGATCAGAAACCCGCCACCGATTCCGAAAAAGCCGGACAGAAGGCCGACACCAAAGCCGGTAACGACCAGAACCGGCAGCAGGCGCGGCGCCGTGGTCCGGTCAAGCCGCACGCCAGCATCGTCACCGCCCTGCCGGCGCCGGAGCATTGCGGCTCCGACCACGATCATCAACATGCCGAACAGTGCAAGCAGGCGGCCTCCGTCCATCATCTTGCCGAGTTGCGCGCCTCCCGACGCGCCGGCGATTCCAGATAGCGCGAACACGATGGCGCAGCGCCAACGCACGTTGCGCGCTCGGGCGTGGCCGATCAGGCTGACGGCGGCGCTCGCGGCGACGGCGACCGCGCTGGTGCCGATGGCGGCGTGAACCGACGGCATGCCGACGACATAGATCAGAAGCGGCACGGCGAGAATTGAGCCGCCGCCTCCGATCAGGCCAAGGGAAAGGCCGACGACGCTGCCGGATGCAATCGCCGCAAGGGCTTGCATGACGATGGTCTCGCGAGAGGTCAGGCCGTGGCCCGACGGTTCCAGGGCATGAAGGCCAGAAGATTTGCCATGCCGCAAAATCCGGTGACTCCCGCAAAGACCAGACCCGCGCCGACCAGACCGGCCAGCAGATAGAAGCCCGGGGAGACGGTCGCGCCGAGGACGGTGCCGGCAACGACGAGACTGCCGGCCGCGATCTGGACCTGACGCATGATCGGTAACGGCGCCTTGCGGTCGACGGTCACGGGGAGGCCGGCCTTTTTCCAAGCCTCGATGCCGCCGTCCAGCACATAGGTTTCGACGCCTGCCGGAACACAGTGTGCGAGCCGTTCCGCGTTTTGCGCGGTGCGCGCGCCGGAGCGGCAATGAAAAATCAGGACATCGTCGCCGGGACGCGCCGGATGCTCTTGGTCTAGCACGGACAGCGCATGGTGGCGCGCGCCTTCGATGCGCTCACGGGCATATTCATCACGCTCGCGGATGTCGATGAGTACGGCGCCGTTGCGCATGAGTTCGGCGGCGCGTTCCGGAGAGATCGGCTGTACGGCGGTCATGATCGGGTTCCCTATGTTTTTGTTGCTTGGTGAATTCCAGGGGTCGGTTCAAATGTCGTGGCCGCTCACTTCTTCATGGCAACAAGATAGAACGAGCAAGCAGATTCCGTTGTCGAGCAGATTGAACCCCTGAACTGCTTCAGGCTTGCTGCTGCAGCCTTTCGGTCACAAATATTCCTACCAGGCTATTTTGATTATCTTATATATTGTAAAAATGGAATATATGAATATGCAGCGCTGAAGTCCAGCACAGAGGTTGATAGCGATGACCGCAACGCCGGAAATCAAGGCTTTTTTCGACGAGCCGACCAACACTGTGAGCTATCTGGTGGCCGATCCGCAGACCAAGCAGGCCGCCGTAATCGATCCGGTGCTCGATTACGACCACAAAAGCGGCAAGGCGGATGTCCGCTCGGCCGATGCGATCCTCAAATATGCAGCGGAAAAAGGCTTTACCATTGCCTGGGTGCTCGAGACCCATGCCCATGCCGATCACTTGTCAGGAGCGCCCTATATCAAGGCAAAGACCGGAGCCAAAGTGGCGATCGGCGAGCATATCCGCGACGTCCAGCGGATTTTCCGTCCTGTCTTCAATGCGAGCGATGTGTCGGGTGACGGCAGCGAGTTCGACAAGCTGCTGGCCGACGGCGAGACGCTGAAAATCGGCAACCTGACGGTCGAAGCAATCTATACGCCCGGCCACACCCCGGCTTGCATGTCCTACAAGATCGGCGATGCAGTATTCGTCGGGGACACGCTTTTCATGCCCGATTACGGCACCGCACGCGCCGACTTCCCGGGCGGCGATGCGCGCACGCTGTATCGCTCAATTCAGAAGCTTTTGGCGCTGCCGCCGCAGACGCGCCTGTTCATGTGCCACGACTACAAGGCGCCCGGGCGCGACACCTACGCGTGGGAGACGACGGTCGCCGAGGAGCGTGCCAATAACGTTCATGTCGGCCAGGGTGTCACCGAGGATGAATTCGTCGCAATGCGCGAGAAGCGGGACGCGACGCTCGCCGCGCCGGTCCTGCTGTTGCCGTCGATCCAGGTCAATATCCGCGCCGGAAAGTTTCCGCCTGCGGAATCGAACGGCGTTCATTATCTCAAGATTCCGGTGAAGCTCGCCTCCTGACGGCTTGATCTCATGGCGAAGGGCCGTCTTGCCGGCGGCCCTCAGTCTATACGATCCGGAAAATAGCGAGCACCAGCACGGCCTGGGCCAGAAAGCTGACAAAGAACGCAAGCGTGCGGAACACCGGCAGACCCGCCGCGTAGACAATGGCGTGGGCGAGCCGAGACCAGAAATAGATTGCGCAGGCCAGTGCCGTGGTTCGCGTCGAAATGTCGAGGGTGTTCAGGATCAGCACAAGCGGCGCGAAAGTCACGAGATTGTCGACGGCATTGGTATGCGCAAAATAGAGCCGTTGTGCCCAGGGCGACTGTGGCTTGTCTTTTGTCGACGGATTGTCGAGCGTGCCCCACAATCCGCGAACCTTGATGCGATTGAGAATATACGGGATCCAGATGACCAGCGTCAGGATGCAGGTCATCGTCAGCCAGAACAATTCCTTGGAAAGTTCCCCCACCATCTCACCCAGCACCGTCGCCTCCCGTCCGATTCCCGTCGGTTGAAGATATACCGCCTGAAATGGCGCGGCGCGATAGGCAGCGCGCAATCAGCAGGGCTCTGCCGCGAGGCCGCTCAGGCCTTGACCTTTACATAGCTGCCGGGTGCGTCCTCAATCGGCGTGAGTTTGCCGCCGCCCGGCTCGCGCGCCGGCACCCGTTCGTCGCCCTGCGCCTTGATCCAGTCGAGCCAGTCCGGCCACCAGGAGCCCGGCGTTTCCTTGGCCTTTTTCAGCCAGGCCTCGACGTCGGACCCGGTCGGTTTCGGTCCGGTCCAGTATTGGTATTTGCCCTTGGCCACCGGATTGACCACACCGGCGATGTGGCCGGAGCCCGACAACACGAACCGGACCGGCCCGCCGAAATATTTCGAGCCGATGAAAACCGATTTTGCCGGCGCAATGTGATCCTCGCGGGTCGCAAGATTATAGATCGGAACTTTCACCTTCTTGAGGTCAAGCGTCACATTGTCGACCGTCATCTTGCCCTTGGTCAGCGCGTTGTTGAGATAGCAATTACGAAGATAGAAGGAGTGGTTGGCGGCCGGCATCCGGGTCGCGTCGGAATTCCAGTACAAAAGATCGAAAGGGAAGGGCGCCTTGCCGCGAAGATAGTTATTCACGACATACGGCCAGATCAGATCGTTCGACCGCAGCATGTTGAACGCCGTCGCCATCTTCGAACCTTCGAGATAGCCTTGTTCGCGCATGCGCTCCTCAAGCGCCTCAAGCTGCTCCTCGTCGACGAAGACCTTGAGATCGCCGGCATGGCGGAAATCGACCTGGGTGGCGAAAAAGGTCGCGGATTTGATTCTGTTGTCGTTCGTCGCCGCCATATAGGCGAGCGTCACCGCCAGCAACGTGCCGCCAACGCAATAGCCCGCCGCATGCACCTCTGTTTCGCCGGTGACCTGCTCGATTACGTCAAGCGCGGTGAGGGGGCCTTCGCGCATGTATTCGGCAAAGCCCTTATGCGCCAGTCTTGCATCCGGATTGACCCAGGAAATCACGAAGACGGTCAGCCCCTGATCGACGCACCATTTGATGTAGGATTTCTCCGGCGTGAGATCGAGGACATAGAACTTGTTGATCCAGGGCGGCACGATCAGCAGCGGCGTCTTGAGAACACTCTCGGTCGACGGCGTATATTGAATGAGCTGCATCAGCTCGTTCTGAAAAATCACCTTGCCGGGCGTGATTGCAAGATTGCGCCCGACCTCGAACACGGTCGGATCGGACTGGCGGATCTTGAGATTGCCGCGTTCGTCGATGTCCTCACTGAGCATGGCCATGCCCCGAACAAGGTTCTCGGCATTGGACGACAGCGTCTCGCGCAGCAATTCGGGATTGGTCAGGACGAAATTCGACGGTGAGAGTGCATTGGCGATCTGGCGGACATAGAACTCGGCCTTCTGGCGCGTGTGCGGGTCGAGCGTCTGTGCGTCCGTCACAAGCTGCTCGGCCCAATGAGTCGAGAGCAGATAGAGCTGCTTGAGGAAATCGAAGAACTGGTTGCTCGACCATTCCGGATCGGCGAAGCGCTTGTCTTTCGGATCGGGCTGGACGACGGGGGCTGCGTCTTCGCCGGCCATGCGCTTGACCGCGTTGCCCCAGAGTTCGAGATAGGCGGTTCCGAGCTTGCGCTGCAATTCGACGGCGCGTTGCGGGTCGGACAGCCAGTATTCCAGAACGTGTCCAAGCGTTTTCACCGCATCCCGGATCTGATCGGGAAAGTCGATGGTCGCCGTGCCCTGCTCGCGCGGCTTGAGATAGGCTGCCAGCGCCTTGCCGCCTTGCTCGACCAGGCGCGCGACATTGAAGGCGAAGCGTTCGATATCGACGCTGCCTGGTTCGGCGACGACCGGTCGGTCCGGCAGTTTATTCATTGCCCCACTCAAACATTCCCGCGGGTACAGACCGCACCCGCGTTATCCTCCCGCAAGGTGACGGCCATTGGACGCCGAATCGGGCGATGCTTTGGCCGGCATGGACGTTAACCGCCCATTCTTTCATCCTTGCTTTGGTCATATTAGCCCGTTACTCGCGCGAATTCCTTCAAGATCGGCGCCGTAAATGTCACATCGCCGTAAGAGTGCATGTCCTGTGCCGGACAGCCGCCCCGGCTGGCGGATGCTGGCGCTGGCGGTGGTACTTTTGTCCGGCTGCTCCACGGCGGATGTCCCGAAGGGACTGGGCGGACTGCCGGCCGATGCGCCGCAGCGCCCGGCCCAGCCACCGCCATTTCCGGGTGTGTTCGAAACGCCGCCACCGCGGTCGGCTGCGCTTCTTGATGCAGAGCAGCAGAAAAGGCTTGAGGACGATCTGGTCGCAGCTCGCGCCCGCGCGGCCAGGGCTCAGAAGGCGGCGTTAAACGAGGCGGCCCGGACGGACTCGACGGGCCACTCCAAGGCGGTCAAGGCGAAGCCGGCCAAACGGCCTCAAAACGAGGCTGCGGCTACGCGCGGCGCCTCCGGGCAGTCTGCATCCGGCGGACCGCCCTGGCCGGTGCCGTCCCAGACCACTGGCGGAAGCGCCCGCCCGTGATAAAAGCAACGCATTCGCCGGCCATCTGAATCGATATCGTTACCCCGCCACCGGCTCGGGGAGGCCTTCGGGCCCTGAGACAGCTTTGGCGCCAAGGACACGTTTCCATGGAAGAATTCTATCGCGTTCGACGTCTGCCGCCCTATGTGTTTGAGCAGGTCAACCGCGCCAAAGCCGCCGCCCGTAACGCAGGCGCCGACATTATCGACCTCGGGATGGGTAATCCGGACCTTCCGGCGCCGGCTCACGTCATCGAAAAGCTGAAGGAAACCTTAGGCCGGCCGCGAACCGACCGCTATTCGGCGTCGAAAGGCATTGCCGGCCTGCGCCGTGCCCAGGCGGGGTATTATGCCCGCCGCTTCGGGGTGAAGCTCAACCCCGATACACAGGTGGTGGCGACGCTTGGGTCGAAAGAGGGTTTCGCCAATGTTGCCCAGGCGATTACAGCGCCCGGCGATGTCGTGCTCGTTCCCAATCCGAGCTATCCGATCCACGCTTTCGGCTTCCTCATGGCGGGCGGAGTGATCCGCTCGGTGCCGGCGGAACCCAATCCGGAATTCTTCGCGGCGCTCGAACGCGCATTGCAGCATTCGATCCCGAAGCCGATCGCGGTCATCGCCTGCTATCCGGCGAACCCGACAGCCTGCGTCGCGAGTCTCGATTTCTACCGCGACCTCGTGGCCTTTGCGAAGAAGCACGAGATCTTCATCCTCTCCGATCTTGCCTATGCCGAAGTCTATTTCGACAACAATCCGCCGCCGTCGGTCCTGCAGGTGCCCGGGGCGATGGACGTGACGGTGGAATTCACCTCGATGTCGAAGACCTTTTCGATGCCGGGCTGGCGCATCGGCTTTGCGGTCGGCAACGAGCGCATCATTGCAGCACTCGGCCGCGTGAAGTCGTATCTCGATTACGGGGCGTTCACGCCGGTGCAGGTGGCGGCGACGGCCGCACTGAACGGTCCGGATGACTGCATTCGCGACATGCGGGAAACCTATCGCAAGCGTCGCGACGTCCTGGTCGACAGCTTTGGCCGCGCCGGCTGGCACATACCGTCGCCTTCGGCGTCGATGTTCGCCTGGGCAAAGCTGCCGGAGCCGTTCCGCGGCATGGGCTCGATCGAGTTCTCCAAGCTCCTGGTCGAGAAGGCCGAGGTGGCTGTCGCTCCGGGCATTGGCTTTGGCGAGCACGGCGACGAATATGTGCGTATCGCGCTGGTCGAGAACGAGCAGCGTATCCGGCAGGCCGCGCGCAACATCCGCCGCTTCCTCGAAACCGGAGTCGACAAGCTGCATAACGTCGTTCCGCTCGCCAACCGGCGCTAGCGCTCATTGCCCAAACGTTTTGGATTTGAATATGGTCGCGCCCCTCAAAGTGGGTCTTGCCGGCTTAGGGACCGTCGGTGCTTCGGTCGTCCGGCTGATCGCCGAAGATCAACTGGCCGCACGCTGCGGCCGGCCTGTTGAAATCGTCGCGGTGACCGCGCGCAAGAAGGGCAAGGATCGCGGTATCGATCTGTCAGGCGTGCGCTGGATCGACGATCCGGTCGCGCTTGCGTCCGATCCCGGGATTGACGTCTTTGTGGAGCTGATGGGCGGTGAGGGCGATCCGGCCAAGACCGCGGTCGAAACCGCATTGAAGGCCAAAAAGTCGGTGGTCACCGCCAACAAGGCGCTGCTCGCCAAGCACGGCGTTGCGCTGGCGCAGCTTGCGGAAGCGAACGGCGTCGCGTTGAATTTCGAGGCGGCAGTTGCGGGTGCAATTCCGATCATCAAGACATTGCGCGAAGGCTTCGCTGGTAATTCCTTCGCGCGCATCTACGGCATTCTCAATGGCACCTGCAATTATATCCTGACGCGGATGGAACAGGAAAAGCTGTCCTTCGCCGACTGTCTGAAGGACGCGCAGCGGCTCGGCTATGCCGAGGCCGATCCCACCTTCGATATCGAGGGTTTCGATACAGCGCAGAAGCTCGCGATCTTGGCCTCGATCGCGTTCGGCACCAAGGTCGATGCCGAGTCTATTTTCGTTGAGGGCATCTCGTCGATCACCGCGGCCGATCTCGCGGCTGCCGATGAGCTCGGTTACCGCATCAAGCTGCTTGGCGTCGCGGTGAGGACAGAAACGGGCATCGAGCAGCGCGTGCATCCGACAATGGTGCCGAAGGATTCGGCGATCGCGCAGGTGATGGGTGTGACCAACGCGGTTACTGTGGACGCCGAGGGGATTGCGCCGATTACGCTGGTCGGTCCCGGTGCGGGTGGGCTTGCGACGGCGTCGGCGGTGGTTGCCGATATCGGCGACATCGCGCGCGGCGCGCGCGTTGCGCCGTTCGGCCGCGCGGTCGGCAGTCTCACCGTCGCCGGCAAGGCGCCGATGCAGATGCACGAGGGCGGCTATTACATCCGGCTCCTCGCGGTGGACAAGCCCGGTACTGCGGCAACCATCGCAACGCGCCTTGCGGAACAGGAGATTTCGCTGGAATCGATTGTGCAGCGCCACGCCGTCACGCCCGAATCCGGCCCGCAGGGCGGCAAGGATGCCAAGACTGCGACCGGACCGGTCCCGGTGATCCTCATCACCTATGCGACAACCGAGGATGCGGTGCGGCGGGCTCTTGCTGCGGTGAAGGCCGATCAGGTGATTTCAGGCGAGCCGCAATTGATCCGCATCGAGAAAAACCGATAGAAGATTGACGGACGGCGCCGCCGGAGGTTTGGGCGGTGCGGGGAAGAGGACAGGACATGGCGTCGACGATCACGGTGGCACCCAATCAAGTGCTCGAGCGCATTCTGTCGCTCGAAATCGTGCGTGTCACCGAGCGCGCGGCGGTATCGGCGGCGCGTCTGCGCGGCCATGGCCGCGACAAGGCCTCGGATCAGGCAGCCGTTGATGCGATGCGGCGCGAGCTGAACAAGCTGCCGATCGATGGAACGGTGGTGATCGGCGAAGGCGAAATGGACGAGGCGCCGATGTTGTTTATCGGCGAACGGGTCGGAACCAAGAGCGGCTTCAAGGTCGATATCGCAGTCGATCCGCTGGAAGGTACGGTGCTGTGCGCCAAGAACATGCCTGGCGCCATCGCGACGCTGGCGATGGCCGACGCCGGAACGCTGCTGCATGCGCCGGACTGCTACATGGAGAAGATCGCGATTGGACCCGGTTATCCGAAGGGCACGATCGATCTCGATGCGCCGCCGGAAGAAAACATCATGAATTTGGCCAAGGCAAAGGGCGTGAAGCCGTCCGAGATCACGGCTATCCTGCTCGACCGGCCGCGCCATGCCGATATCATTGCGGCCGTTCGTAAGACGGGGGCTGCCGTCAGTCTGATTTCAGACGGCGACGTCGCGGGTGTGATCCATTGCGCCGAACCGAAGACCGGAATCGACATCTATCTCGGTATAGGTGGCGCGCCGGAGGGCGTGCTGGCGGCCGCGGCGCTTCGCTGCATCGGCGGACAGATGCAGACGCGGCTGGTGATCGATTCCGAGGCCTTGCGCGAGCGCACGCTCAAGATGGGGATCAAGGATCCGAAGAAGAAATACGAGATCGAGGACATGGTGAAAGGCGACTGCCTGTTCGCCGCAACAGGCGTAACCTCGGGCGCGATGCTCTCCGGCGTGAAGTTCGGCAAAAACATCATCGAAACCGAAACCGTGGTGATGCGGTCGGTCACCGGTACCGTGCGCTACATCCGCGCCGAGCATCGCCAGCTCGACAAATTCCACCTCGATTGAGCCGGTGCGGCGGCGCGCAGCGGCCTCATGACGTGACTGCGCATCCATGCCGAAGCCGCCATCTGAATTTGTCATCCGGCCGCTCAATCCCGACGAGCGCGCAGCCTGGGAGCCGCTCTGGCAGGGCTATCTGGCCTTCTACGAGGCGCAGGTCGCACCTGAAACGACCGACGTGCTCTGGCAGCGGCTGCATGATCCCGGCGAACAGATGTTCGTGCTCGGCGCGTTTTCGGGCGGTCGGCTAGTCGGAATCGCCCATTATCTTTTCCACAGGTCGTGCTGGACCGTCGGCGACTATTGTTACCTGCAGGACCTGTTCGTCCTGCCGGAAGCCCGCGGCGCGGGAGCCGGGCGCGCCCTGATTGAGGCGGTCGAGCGGGCGGCGCGGGCTCATGGCGCGAGCCGGATTCACTGGCTGACCAAGGAAGACAACCACGCAGCGCGGGCACTCTACGATAAACTGGCGGACCGCTCGGGTTTCATCCAGTATCGCAAGCTGTTCTGACATTTCGAATCGGCTCCGATGTCCTTTGCTGCTCTGACAGTTCCGGCCGCCATGCCGGAAGCGCAGACGCGCTTCTTTCTGGGCGTTGAAAAGTCTGTGCGCGGCCGTGCCTGGCGCGACCGGCTGGACGCGCGCGGGTCCGCGCTTGCGCTCGCAATCGCCCAGCGGCATGGCGTGCCGGAGATGCTGGCGCGCATCATGGCTGGACGCGGAGTAGAGGCGGCCGATGCCGAGAGCTACCTCGATCCGGCGGTAAAGCGGCTGATGCCGGACCCCGATACGCTGACGGGGATGCCGGAGGCGGCGTCACGCATCGCCGATGCCATTCAGCGCGGCGAGCGCGTCGCGATCTTCGGCGACTACGACGTGGACGGTGCAACGTCCGCGGCGCTGCTTGCGCGCTATCTGCGCCATTGCGGGCTCGATCCGATCATCCATATCCCGGACCGGCTGTTCGAGGGCTACGGCCCCAATGTGGATGCGATCCGCGCGCTCGCAGAGCGCGGCGCAACGCTTCTCGTCACCGTTGATTGCGGAACTACGTCGATCGAGCCGCTGACGGAAGCAAGGCGGCTCGGCCTCGACACTGTTATTATCGACCATCATCAATGCGATGCGGTACTGCCGCCGGCACTCGCCATCGTCAATCCGAACCGGCTGGATGACCTGTCGGGGCTCAATCATCTCGCCGCGGTCGGCCTCGTGTTCATGACGCTGGTCGCGGTAAACCGGGAATTGCGGCGGCGTGGCTATTTTGATGGCGGACATAGAGAGCCCGATCTGCTCGCCTCGCTCGATCTTGTGGCCCTTGGCACCATCGCCGATGTCGTGCCGCTGCGGGGCCTGAACCGCGCTTTCGTGTCGAAGGGACTGATCTCGATGCGGCGCCGCGAGAATGTCGGGCTTACTGCGCTGATGGATGCAGCGCGTCTCGACGGACCGCCGGAGCCGTACCATCTCGGCTTTCTGCTCGGGCCGCGCATCAATGCCGGCGGCCGGATCGGCCGGGCCGATCTCGGCGCCAATCTTCTGCTCGAGGAGGACGCCACGGAAGCCGGACGCATCGCGGCAGAGCTCGACCGGCTCAACCGCGAGCGGCAGGCGATGGAGCAGCATATGCTGGCCGAAGCAGAGGCCGAAGCTCTGGCGGCGCTCGGGCTGGAGGATAAGGGGGCCGTGGTGGTTACGGCGTCCGAAGGCTGGCATCCCGGCATCGTCGGGCTTGTGGCCGCGCGCTTGAAGGAGAAGTTCGGACGGCCGGCGTTCGCGATTGCGCTCGGGGTCGGCGGCATCGGTACCGGCTCGGGCCGTTCGATCGCCGGTGTCGATCTCGGGCGCGCGGTGCGCCAGGCGGTGGCGGATGGCTTGCTCGAAAAAGGCGGTGGGCATGCGATGGCGGCCGGCGTCACCATCCGGCGCGAGCGGTTGGCCGAGTTTCGCGCCTATCTGGAGACCGAACTCGGTGATGCGGTCGAGGCGGCACGGCGTGACGATGCGCTTCTGATCGATGGCGCGTTCAGCGCGGCTGCGGCGAACCTTGAGTTCTGCGAATCGATAATGCGCGCGGGCCCGTTCGGTGCCGGCAATCCCGATCCGGTTTTCGCCTTGCCGGCGCATACCGTTGCGTTCGCCGATGTGGTCGGCGGCCAGCACATTCGCGCGCGGCTGCGCAGCGTGGATGGCGGTTTCCTTCATGCGGTCGCGTTCCGCGCCGCCGACACCGATCTCGGCCGCGCGCTGATCGAGGGGCGCGGGCAGGCGATGCACGTCGCGGGCACGCTTTCCATCGACCGCTGGCAGGGCGCGGAGCGCGTGCAGTTGCGATTGCTCGATGTGGCGCGGGCAGGTTAGCCAATCAGAGGTCTTCGGGTTTGAGGCCGGTATGCTTTGCAATGCGAGCCAGCATTTTTGGCCCAACTTCATCTCTTTCGTGAAAGGCGAACACGAAGTCGGGCCAGTCCGGCCGCTGCAATACGCGATGCGATCCAGTCTGTCGCTTGACCGTCCAGCCGATACGCAGCAAAGCCGTAAAAAGTCGCGATGCCTTGACTGACCGCCAATTGCTCACGCTGCCTCAAAAAGGCGTGAGACTTCACCCGGCAGTGGCTCACCGTTCTCATAGCGATCCGCGATCACGCGCAGCGCTAGAACCTTGGCTTTGGCCCTAGCATCGTCCGCACTTGAGCCGTAAGCAAGTACGCCCGGTAGCGCGGGCAATTCGGCCAGCCAGCGCCCGTCGTCTTCGCGTTCGACCTCGATAATCAGCACGGTTCGACCTTTCCAACGGCTGCCCAATAATCTATCGACACGGGCTATCAAATCAAGAACGCGTCGCAGATCGGGGTCCGCATGTCCAAGCTCAATCTCTCCGTCGCCATCGGCGACTACGACCGCAACCGCCCGCTGATCGATGGCGCCGTGCAGATGGACGGGGTCGATCCGGTCTTCATGACGCTGTCGCCGGAGGAAATCTTCTTTCGCGCCTTCAAAACCAATGATTTCGACATCTGCGAATTGTCGCTGTCGAGCTCCACGGTGAAGACTGCGGACGGCAGTTTTCCCTATGTCGGCATTCCGGCCTTCCTGTCGCGTTGCTTCCGCCACACCTCGATCTATGTGCGCACCGACCGGATCAAGACGCCGCAGGACCTCAAGGGCAAGCGGATCGGCCTGCCGGAATATCAGCTGACAGCGGTGGTCTGGGCGCGAGCGCTGCTGGAGGACGAGTTCGGGGTGAAGCCGTCCGATGTCACCTGGGTGCGCGGCGGCATCGCCCATGCCGGGCGGCCGGAGAAGATCAAGCTGAACCTTCCGAAGAATGTGCGGCTGGAAGATGCGCCGGACGGCAAGACGATTTCCGGCATGCTCGCTTCGGGCGAGATCGACGCCTTTATGGCGCCGCGCGCGCCAGCCTTGCCGGCGGACACGCCGAATGTCGGCTGGCTGTTTCCCGATCCGGAAGCCGCCGCGAAGGACTACTACGCGCGGACCAAAATCTTTCCGATCATGCATATCGTCGGAGTGCGTAGGACGCTTGCCGAAAAGCACCCGTGGCTGCCTGCGGCGGTGCTGAAGGCGTTCGAGCAGTCGAAGGCGATCGCGATGGAGCGGTTGGCTGACGTCTCCGCGGTGAAGGTGACGCTGCCCTTTATCGAGGAGCGTATCATGGAAGCGCGCGCCCTGATGGGCGACGACTACTGGTCATACGGGGTGCCGGCCAACCGGCATGTGCTGGAGACGTTCTTCCGTCACCACCATGCCCAGGGGCTGTCGTCGCGCCTCGTGACGCCCGAGGACCTGTTCCATCCGGCGACGCTGGAGAGCGTAAAAATTTAAGGCGCGCGCCGGGCGCGCCTTTTCAGAACCGCTTGATGCTGTCGAGTCCGCCGAGCCGGCCGACGATCGCGTTGGCGCCGATCGCCAGCACGAACAGCACGATCAGCATGGCGTACATGCGCGGCATGTCGAACAGGCTATAGGCCTGGATGATCAGGAAGCCGATGCCGCGGTTGGACAGCTTGGTTTCGGCGAGCAGCGTACCGATCAGAGCGACGCCGAGGCCAAGTCGGACGCCGTTGATGATCGGATGCCGCATCGCGGGCAGGTAGACCTTTGTCGCCATCTGCCAGGCATTGGCGCGGAAGCTTTTCCCGACGCGGATCAGCACCGGCTCGATCTGGCGCATACCGGCGGCGACCGACAGCGCAATCGGGAAGAAGCAGGACAACGTGCCGAGCGCGATCTTCGACGGCGGGCCGACCCCGAACCACATGATCATGATCGGGAAGAAGATGATCTTCGGCGTCGGACCGAGATAGTAGAGATAGGGTTCGTAGGCGCGGCTGAGGAACTTGTTGCCGCCGAGGACGAGGCCGACAACGATCGCGCTCAGACCGCCGATCAAAAGCGCGGCGCCGACCTCGTAGGCCGTGACGCCGAGATGCCAGTAATATTGCGGATCGGTGAGGAGCGCCACGATGGCTTTGCCGATGGCGAACAGCGACGGCACCACGTCGCGATAGAGCAGGCCGGATTGGGCGAGGGCCTCCCAGCCGGTCAGCACCGCGGCGATGATGACGATACGAACCAGCGTCACCGGGCTGACGCCCGGTGCGCGCATCTCGCTTGTCTGTGTCAGGCGGCCCGCGTCAGCCATCGCTCGATCCATTCAACGACTATGAAAAAGCACACACTCACGAGGATCACGAAGCAGATCGCTGCATAGGTTCCCGCGAGGTCGTAACGTTCGGCGAGATCGTTGATCAGCTGGCCAAGCCCGCCGAAATTGATCAGGAATTCGACGCCGACGACATTGATGAGCGCGAAGATCAGTCCGAGCTTGAAGCCGGTGAAGATCGTCGGCAGCGCGGACGGGAACTGGATCTTCCAGAACAGCTGCCATGGCGTGAGATTGAAGCTGCGCCCGACATTCATCAGCACACGCTTCGTGCCCGACAGGCCCTCGATGGTCTTGAGGATGACCGCCGGGAGACCTGCGACAAAGCCCATCATGATGATGGTGGTGGCGGAGCGGCCGAAGATCACCATGAACAGCGGATACATCAGCACGGTTGGAGCGGCAGCCGCCGCTGCAACCCAGGTCTCGGTGGCCTGCCGCAGGATGTTGACCTTGTAGAGCAGGGTACCGATCGAGATCCCGAATACCGCAAGAAGCGCGGCTGCGGACACGCATTCCTTCATCGTGAGCAGAAATCGGTCGACGATATTCTCCTCCAGGATGACGCGTTCGAACGCCAGCGCGACGTCCCATGGCGGCGGGACGATGAATTTGTTGAGAATGCCGGCCGAGATCAGCACCTGGACGAGCGCGATGAAACCGATCAGTGTCCCGAGCCCGAGCAAAATCGGCGCGGTGCGGGAGCGGGCGAGCGCGGCGTTCACTTGCGGCGCCCCGGGGTCAGACGCGCCCGGCTTTCGTCGTCGGAGAGACCGCGGCTCGCTTCTTCGCGCAGATCCGACCAGATTTGCGCCACATAGTGGCCGAACGCATCGCTGCCGACGATCTCCGAGGTGCGCGGGCGGGGCAGGTCGATATCGACGATGCGTTTGATCTTGCCGGGCCGGTAGGTCATCACCATGATGCGGTCGGATAGCTGCACCGCCTCGGTGATGTTGTGGGTGATCAGCAGCGTGGTCTGCTTCAGCTCCTGCTGAATCTGCAGCACCTTGTCACCAAGGAGAAGCCGCGTCTGCTCGTCGAGCGCTGCGAACGGCTCGTCCATCAACAGGATTTTCGGCTCGGAGGCCAGCGTTCGCGCCAGCGACACGCGCTGGCGCATGCCGCCCGACAGCTCGGCCGGATAGCGGTTCTCAAAGCCGCCAAGGCCGACCATGTTGATGAAAAGCCGTGCCTTGTCATAGCGCTTCGCCTTCGGCATCCCCTGGATTTCAAGAGGGAATGAGACATTCTCAATGACGGTGCGCCACGGGAATGTGGATTCTTCCTGGAACACCATGCCGACCGATGCGTGCGGTCCTGTGATGCGCTCGCCTGCAACGGTGACTTCGCCCTCATAGTCGCCGAGCAGTCCGCCCACGACATTGAACAATGTCGACTTGCCGCAGCCGGATGGACCGATGATGGCGAGGAACTCGCCCTGCTTCACCGAGAGCGACACATCATCGACCGCAGTCACGACGCCGTCGGGTGTGCGGAAATGCTTGGTCACGTCCTTGACGATCAGGATGCCGTCGTCGCCGGACTTTGCCGGAGCGGGCCGGATTGCGGTCACGGTTGCTGCCATGTCGTCCCCAAGGGTTCCTCTGAAATCTGTTTTTGTGGAAGCGCTTCTTTGCGAGCGCTTGGTGCTATTTTCTTGTCATGATTGCTGTCATTGACGGAGCATAGCCCGGTTCGACTCTGACATCGACCACCGCAACGGCGCCGCCTTCGACCGCCGCAATCGCCGATTTCAGGGCAGCCCCAAGTTCGCTCTCTGTGTGAACCGGTCCGAATCCTTCGGCGCCTTGCGCACGCGCCATGGCGGCGAGGTCGATATCGGGATCGGAGATACGCTGACCAATCCAGCGGTTCTCCACCGGACGGTTGCGCATCCGGGCCACGCGCTCCTGGTGCAACTCGTCATTGAAGAAGGATCGATTGTTGGCGATCACCATGAGCAGCGGAATGCGGTAATGCGCCGCTGTCCAGAGCGCGGTCACACCCATCAGATAATCGCCGTCACCGCAGATCGCGACCGGGAGACGGCCCGATCCTTTCAGTGCGAGCGCAGCGCCGACCGAAATGCCCGGACCGCCGCCAATGCCGCCGCCTCCGTCCGAACCGAGGAAATCGAGCGGGTGGCGGAACGGCCACCATGCGCCATTCCACGACAGCGGGAGATGGGTGAGGCAGACCTCGCGAGTGCCGACGGCCTGACGCACCGCGTAGGCGAGATGCTCGACCTGAAGCTTGGCGCTCTCGGCCGGCTTCGCCATTGCGCGCGGCGCGGCCGGCAAAGCGACTGGCTTCGCTGGAGCGCCGAGAATCTTCGCCAGCGCGATCGCGACTTCGTCGGGATCGGCGGCTATCAGCAGGTCCACAGGCGGCAGCGCCTGATGGTCCATGCTCCAGCCGTTATGGATAGTGTGATCGAGCGTGGCCGAGATCACGAAAGCATTGGACTTTGCCGCTTTCAGCGCACCGCCGAGTTCGACCCAGTCGAGGCTGAGGATGACGTCGGCCTCGCCAAGCGCAGCGAGCCCGTCGGCATCCGGCAGGATCATGCCGGGAGCGCCGGCATGAAGCGGATGATCTCCCGGAAACGAGGCGCCGATCTTCATGTCCGTCAGTACGCGCGCATTCAGCGCCTCGGCAAGCGCGACCCGCGCATTCCATGGCTCCAGTTTACGTGAAGCACGGCCAGCAAGGATCACCGGACGCTTCGCCTGCCGCAGCCGCTCCGCGGCCTCTTTCACCGTTTCCGGATCGGGTGCGGTCGAGACGCGGGGACGATAACGCGCGACATCGATCGGCGGCAGCGGCTCGGACAGCTTGGCCTCCTGCATCTCGGCGTCGAGATTGACGTAAACCGGACCTTGCGGCAGCGCATTAGCGATATTCGCTGCGCGGATGAGGGCCTCGCGCGCGGCTTCGGGCGAAGCCGGCTGGTCATCCCATTTGACGTAGCTGCGCACGAGCGCGCCCTGATCGCGCGCGGTGTGGATCCAGTCGATCCAGGGTCTGCGTTTTGCGGCGTCGACCGGGCCGGTGGCACCGAGCACCACGACGGGCATGCGGTCGCACCAGGCGTTGAAGATCGCCATGGTGGCGTGCATCAGCCCGACATTGGAATGCACGATCGCGCCCATCGCCCGGCCGGTGACCTTGGCATAGCCCTGCGCGATCGCGACTGCGCTTTCCTCGTGCAGGCAGAGCAGCATCTGCGGCCGCTCGTTGCCGAGATAATTGACAAGCGAGTCGTGCAGCCCGCGATAGCTCGCGCCCGGATTGAGCGCGACATAGGGGATGTCGAGATCGCGTAACGTCTCCGCGACCACATCGCTGCCAAAGCCCGGCGCATTGACGCCGGCGGGAGCAGGAATCTCGACCTGCGCCGCGCTTGTGGCGGGCGTCGCGTGCTTGTTCATTGCAAAATCCGGCTGGCTTGCGTTGCGCTCACTGCGTTTCGTCCCTGATTGCCCGGGCTTGGCGCCCCGTCGTTGCGCGCACCCTAGCACTTTGACATTCGTTTACAGAAGCCGCTAAATGCGAACGTCATTGTTGCACTGGATTAAACAGTTTCGATGGATCGCTTCCGCACCATGGAGACGTTCGTGCGGGTCGCTCGATCGGGAAGCTTCACCGTCGCAGCGAACCAGCTCGGATTGTCGCGCGCACTGGTATCGCGGCATGTCGCTGCGCTGGAGGAGCGGCTCGGCGTGCGGCTTTTGCATCGCACGACGCGGGCTCTGAACCTGACAGATGAAGGCCGGTCTTATCTGGCCTTCTGCGAGCAATTGTTTCGCGACATCGAGACCCACGAGCGGGCACTGGTCGAGAGCCCGGCGGAGCCGGCCGGCACCTTGCGGCTTGCGGCTCCGAAATCCTTCGGGGCGCTGCATCTCGCCGATGCCATCATCGCGTTCGCTCGCCTGTATACGAAGGTGCATGTCCAGCTCATCCTGGAGAATGTGTCGTTCCAGCCTGCCGATTTTGGCAAGCGTGGATTTGATGTCGCGCTGCAATTCGCGGCTGCACGCAATGCCTCGCTTGTTGAAACGCCGATCGCACCGATGGATTGGGTGGTCTGCGCTGCGCCTTCGTTACTGATCCGGGAGGGGCGGCCGGGCACGCCGGCTGATCTCGCGCGATTTCCCTGCCTTGTCCATGAAAGCGCGCTGCCAAACGATCGCCTCTGGCGGTTCGAAGGGCCGCGCGGCCCGGTTACAGTAAAGATCGCTGGCACTTTTTCATCGAACAGTGCGCTCGCGCTGCGCAAGGCTGCCATCGCCGGTCTCGGAGCGGCCCTGGTGCCGCGCTACGTGGTCGCCGACGATCTGGCATCCGGCAATCTGGTGACGCTGTTCCCGCGCCACCATGTGGCGGCTCGTCCGTTGATTGCGGTCTATCCGCGTGCGCCGGAAACGCCACCCAAGGTGAAAGCTTTCGTCGCGTTCCTCACGGACTGGATTGCATCGCGCGGCGGCAATCTGACATCGTCGCGCATTCAGACTGGGGCCGCTTCGCGCTAGGAGCCCTGTCGCAGGCGTGCGAGCAGTCTTACTCCGGCATAGCCATCGGGCTCTAGATTCATCTTGCGCTGGAAATTCGCAATTGCACGCATCGTCTGCGCACCCACCCGTCCATCGGTGCCCCCGGTATCGAACCCGAGCGCGGTGAGCCGCCGCTGGATCTCCTGGATTTCGGCGAGCGTTGGCGTTCGCTCGCTGTTCGGGAAGGGCTGTACGAACGGTCCGGCACCAATCACACGATCGCCGAGGTGGCAGATGGCGAGCGCGTAGCTCGTCGACGGGTTGTAGCTCTTCACCGCATGGAAGTTGGCGCCGATCAGGAAGTGCGGTCCGCCCGGAACGGGTACCCAGCCCTTCGCGCGCGCCCCCGGCACCGCGTACGGTTTGCCGTCGGCACGCACGACGCCGGCCTTCTCCCATTCGGCATAGGAGCGGGTGCCGGTGGGCTTCGGCCCTTTGACCTCGTAGCCCCAAGGCTCGCCGCGGCGATAGCCGCCGCGGTCGATCAGGTAGCGGCATGTGCCGGCAAGCGCGTCGTCCGGCCGTCCGAACGGATTAACGCGGCCGTCGCCGTCATAGTCGGAGCCGATATTGAGCCAGACCTCCGGCATCCATTGGGTGTGGCCCATCGCGCCAGCCCACGAGCCCCGCATTTCGGCCGGCGTGCTCCAGCCGCGCTGGACGATGCGCAGGGCATTGACGAGTTCGGTCTCCCAATATGTCCGGCGCCGCGGCTCGCCCCAGGCGAGTGCGGCCAGGCAGGGGAAGACTGGACGCATATGATTGCGGAACACCACAGGGTCGCCATAGGCGGTTTCCATTCCCCAGAGCCCAAGCAGGGTGACGCGCGAGACTCCGAAATCGGCTTCGAGCTTGTCGAACAGCGCCGCATATTGTTTCGCGCGCTCGCGGCCCGTGACGATCCGCCATTCCGAGACGCGCCGATTGAGATATTGCCAGAGCTTCTCCTGGAATTCGGGTTGCGACCGCTGCAGCGCGAAAACCGCCATGTCCGGCTTCAGTCCGGACATGACGCCATCATAGGTTGCTGCCGATACGCCTCGCGAGAGAGCTTTGGGCCGGAATGCCAGGATCCACTGGTCGAACGGCTGCGCTGCCTTTTGTGCGAAGAGGTCGCCGGGCAGCGCCAGCGAAGCCGGCGCGAGGACTGCACCTTGCAGCAGGCGTCGCCGGGTGAGCGCCGAATCGAGCGTCATCATCATAAGTGATCCTATCGGATGCGACTTTGACGGCAATCCGGCCGTGCGTGCTGCTGACGTGCGAGAGGGTGCGCTCTAACGTCGCTTGCGGTGATGCAGTCTGGCAAAGCGGGATTTCGTCTTGGCTCGCGCCTTGGCGCGCTGCGTCTTCGCCGCACTCGCCCCGGCGGCCTCGGCAGCGCCGGCTTCGCTGCCGGCATGGGCCGCGCCCCGGTCTGGCGGGGAAACTTCGCTGCCACGTGCACCGATCAGATGTTCATAGGAAGCGATCAGCGTCATATAGGGGTTGACCCGGACATAGCCGTCGCGCGTCGGCACCTGGATCTCGAAATGCAGATGCGTCGTCGTCAGGCCGGGCCGGCGATTGTAGTTGCCGATGGTGCCGAGCCGGTCGCCTTCCTTGACCATGCGTCCGCTGACAATGCCCTCGTCGTCGAGCCGCCGCGGATGCATATGCAAATGACGAAATCGCAGTCGCTCGCCAGGTACATTGGTGACGAGGAAGAACGAGTCGTTCCAGCTTTCGCGCAAAATCATGCCGTCGCGGGCTGCGACCACGCCGTCCCGGTTCGGGCGGCAGTCGCGTTTGCGCGGACCGGGCTCGCAGGTGACGCCGAGGATGTCCTGTCCCTGATGACCGCGCCCCGATGGACATTGTCCGACCGAGAAGTCGCGCCGTTCGCAGAAATTATCGCGCCAGATATACTGCGCGGGCTCATGTCTTGCATCTTGAGCCTCATCATCCTCAGTGGCTGCCGGCGCCCATGCGACGACAAGACCACTGCGGCGCCGGAACGCTTGTGTATTGACATAGGCCGGAGCCTGCGCCGCGGGAAACCGGATGCGCGCATAAACGGTCGGATCGGGATTGCCGGCTCGCGCGCGCATGCCCGAGCCGTTCACCAGTTGCCCAACCGGATGGTAGCGAAAGGCTTCGGAATGTGCCTCCGGCCGCTCTGGTGCGGCCGGCGGAACGGCGTCTGCAGCCGCTTCCGGATTACCGCCGGCGACGCGGAGAGCCTGCATGAAGCGCAGCGCGATGCGATCGGCATTGCGGCAGGAGAGGCGGGTGCGCCGCTGCGGTCCA
This sequence comes from Pseudomonadota bacterium, assembly GCA_049324435.1. Classification (GTDB taxonomy): domain Bacteria; phylum Pseudomonadota; class Alphaproteobacteria; order Rhizobiales; family Xanthobacteraceae; genus Pseudorhodoplanes. The sequence continues at coordinate 94,282 of JBMOOQ010000031.1, read as the reverse complement.
TCGTAGCACTGGATCGACACGACATAGGGAATGCCGAAACGCTCGAAGCTGTAGCGAAGCGTGTGTTCGAGAATTTGACGGCGGACACCCGGGAGGTGCTCCGCAATTTCGCCGCGCGGCAGAACTTTCGCTCCTTTCGCATCCGGCAATCGATAAAGCAGATTGAAGCCGGAAATCTGCACCACCACCGGATCGCGAAAGCCGATATCGCCAAAGCCTCGTACGTCGCGGGTGCGCAGCACGAATGTCGCGTCATACCCGGTCGGCCCGCTCTGAAAGAATTTGGTCGGCTCGAACCCGGACATATAGCTGTCGAGCGGATTGAGGTCGTCGGACGCGCGATCATGGGCGTCATCGCCGAGCGCGTAAGGGAGCAGCACAGGTACGGGGCTGTGGGCGATCGCTGGAAAACGCTCCGCAGCGAGTGCGGTTGCAACCGGCAATGCATCGCCTTTCCCGACTGCCTGGGGGATAACCGGCAGCGCGGCGCGCACCGCAGCCCAGTCCGCCTGAAATGAGACGGTACGCGGTGCGGGCCAGGTCTCGGCATGCGCAAGACCCGTCGCCATCACCATCAATACAAGAGCGGCAAGGTTCCGCACCGCATTCACTCCAGATTGCAGAACGATCTAAACCGCTTCGTATTGCCTGCGAAGCCCCAAACCGCCCATCAGCGGCAAAATGGCCGCGCAGGTCGAGAATTCCTCTGCCAGTGTTGCAATTGAGGCCGCCCAGGTCGGCGGCCTTAACCGCAATTCCATCATCCCGCAGAATGGATCGCGGCGCAGCCGCCCAATCCCAAACCGGTAACGGGACTCATTCCAGATTGGCAATGCAAGCCCGGGCGAGCGCAGGGCTTTTCCGGCGCGCGATGCGTTTTTTCCAAAGAACGAAGGATGGCGGACGAACATTAGAAGGTTTCTTTCTCTCGTTCGCGCTTTGGGAGAGAGAGTTTCCAACTTCGTCTTTAACTTCGGCAGCACATTTTGCAGCGGCAGTGCCATACGTGAGGCTCCTCACATGTCTCGTGCGCAAGCGCAAATGGAGCCGTCATGCGTTTCCTGCCGCTGTTTTTCGATCTCACAGCAGGTCCGGTCATTCTCGCTGGCAGCGGCCGTGAAGCACTTGCCAAGCTGCGCATCCTGAAGGCCGCCGGGGCGTCCATTCGCTGGCATGTGCTGTCGCGCGAGGCGATCGATTCGGCCGATGCGCAGGGCGTCGATGTGCGTATCGGATTGCCAAGCGATGACGACTTTCTCGGTGCCCTGGCACTTGTCGCGTCCGCCGGCAAGGACATCGACGAACAACTCGCGGCACGGGCGCGCGCGATGAATGTGCCGGTCAATGTCGTCGACCGGCCGGACATTTCCACCTTCATTTTTCCGTCGATCGTCGATCGCGGCGATGTTGTGGTCGCAATCGGCACCGGAGGTGCATCGCCGGTCCTGGCGCGGCGATTGCGTGAGAAGATCGAGCAGATTCTTCCCGAGCGCATCGGTGAATTTGCCGCAATGATGGGCCGTTATCGCGACCGGCTGCATGCGCTGCGCCATCGCGGATTTTCGACACGCGCGTTCTGGGAGCGGGTGATCGACGGGCCGATCGCCGCATTGTTTCTGTCCGGGCGCAGCGCGAAGGCGGAAGCCGCGCTAATGATCGAGATCGAGCGGGCCGGGCTGGAATCGCCGCAGCAAGGTCATGTGCAGATCGTGGGAGCCGGTCCCGGCGATCCCGACCTCCTGACGCTCAAAGCCTTCCATGCTCTGCAATCGGCGGACATCGTCTTCACAGACGATCTGGTCTCGTCTGAGATTCTCGGCCGGGTCAGGCGCGATGCGGAAATTGTCCATGTCGGCAAGCGCAAGGGCCAGCCTGGCATCGGCCAGGATGCCATTAACCGCCGCCTGATCGCGGAAGTCAAGGCAGGCCGCAACGTGGTCCGGCTGAAGGGGGGCGACCCCTTCATCTTCGGCCGCGGCGGCGAGGAGCGCGAAGCGCTCGAAGCCGAAGGCATCGATGTCACCATCGTTCCGGGCATTACTGCGGCGCTTGGCTGCGCGGCGGAAGCCGGCGTACCGCTGACGCTGCGCAAGGAGGCGACGCGGCTGTCCATCGTCACCGCAAGCACCGCGGACGGTGCGGACAATATCGACTGGTCGGGCCTTGCCGACCGCAGCACGACAGTCGCGATCTACATGGGCCTCAGCGCAGCGGGCGCGGTCCGCAACGGACTGGTTGCCGCGGGCCGCGATCCTCAGACTCCCGTCGCGGTGCTGGCGCGCGGCACGCGGCCGGATTCCCGCACCGTAACGGGCACGCTGTCGCAACTGCCGTCGCTTGCAGCCGCGGCTGGCGAGGGACCTGCGCTGATCGTGGTCGGCGACGTCGTGGCCCATTCCCGCGCCTGGAAGGACGCGGTTGAACTTCTGGAGGCCGCCGAATGACCGCCCCGCAGCAGCAGAAGCTGAAAGTCAAAGGGCCGGTGGTGATCACCGGCAATCGTCTCGGCGACGGCGCGGTGGTCTATCGCACCGCTTCGCGCGGCTGGTCGACGTCATTGAACGATGCGGTGGTGACGACGACAGCGGAGGAAGCGACACGCCTCTTGAAGGAGGCCAATGCAAGCGACATCGAGGCGGTCGGCGCCTATGTCGCGCCGGTCATTCTCGACGGTGACGACATCAAGCCGGGAAATCTGCGGGAACGGATCCGGGTGGCCGGTCCGACCTTCGCGCTTCCGGGAAACGAGCTGGTCTGAGCCATGTATCTCTACGATGAATTCGATCGCACCGTGGTTGCCGAGCGCGTCGCCGAGTTTCGCGATCAGGTCGCGCGGAGGCTGTCTGGTGCGCTCACTGAGGAAGAGTTCAAGCCGCTGCGTTTGATGAACGGGGTCTATCTGCAACTGCATGCCTACATGCTGCGCGTCGCGATTCCCTATGGATCGCTGTCGTCCGACCAGATGCGCACGCTTGCGCATGTCGCGCGCCGCTACGACCGCGGTTACGGACACTTCACCACGCGCCAGAATATCCAGTTCAACTGGATCAAGCTCGAAGAAATGCCGGAGGTGCTCGCGGTTCTGGCCGAGACGCATCTTCACGCGATGCAGACCAGCGGCAATTGCATCCGCAATGTCACGAGCGATCAATGGGCCGGCGTCGCGCCGGACGAGGTCGAAGATCCGCGCATCTATGCCGAGATTTTGCGGCAGCACTCGACCATGCACCCGGAATTCTCGTTCCTGCCGCGCAAGTTCAAGATCGCGGTGACGGCGGCGGATCACGATCGCGCGGCGATCCGTGTCCACGATATCGGTCTGCGCCTGCACCGGAACGATGCCGGCGAGGTCGGTTTCGAAGTCGTAGTCGGCGGCGGGCTCGGGCGGACTCCGTTCATCGGCAAGACCATCAAGCCGTTCCTGCCCAAGCGCGACCTCCTCAGCTACATCGAGGCGGTGCTACGCGTCTACAATCTTTACGGACGGCGGGACAATATCTACAAGGCGCGCATCAAGATCCTGGTCCATGAACTCGGCGCCGAACAGTTTGCAGCCGCCGTCGAAGAGGAGTGGCGCACCATCAGGGATGGCGCGCTGGCGCTTGATGAGGCGGTGATTGCCGATATCGCCGCGCGGTTCCGTTATCCGGATTACGAGACCCTGCCCGACGAGAGCGGTGCGCTGAACAAGGAGCGAGCCGCCGACCGCGCCTTCGATACCTGGTTCGGCAATTCAGTCTCGGCGCACAAGGTGCGAGGGTACGCGATCGTGACGCTGTCGCTGAAGCCGGCTGGCGCACCGCCCGGCGATGCGACCGCGGACCAGATGGATGTGATCGCCGATCTCGCGGACCGGTACTCGGCGAGCGAAATTCGCGTCGGGCACGAGCAGAACCTGGTGCTGCCGCATGTGCGCCAGCGCGACCTGCCGGCGCTGTTCAGAGCGCTGGATGCCGTTGGGCTTGCGACGCCGAATGTCGGGCTCGTCTCCGACATCATTGCGTGCCCCGGATTGGACTATTGCAGTCTCGCCAATGCGCGCTCGATTCCGGTGGCACAGGAACTGACCCGCCGCTTCCGCAGCATCGAGACCGCGCACAATATCGGCCGGCTGCACATCAACATATCCGGCTGCATCAATGCCTGCGGCCACCACCATGTTGGTCATATCGGCATTCTCGGTGTCGAGAAAAACGGCGAGGAATTCTACCAGATCACGCTGGGTGGCCGCGCCGACGAGAATGCCGAACTTGGCACGCTGCTCGGGCCGGCGGTGCCTTACGAACAGGTTGCCGATGTGATCGAGGATGTGGTCGCAGCCTACATCGAGTTGCGTGCGCGGCCGGACGAATTGTTCATCGACACGGTCAAGCGGATCGGAGTCGAGCCTTTCAAGGAACGTGTCTATGCCGCTCATTAAAGGTTCCGAACAGATCGAAGATCGCTATATGCGGATTGACGACGACTCGCCGCTGCCGGACGATCGTGCAATTCTGATCCCGGCCGCCCGCTTCCTGGCCGATGCCAGGGATATTATCGCCAGAAGCGGCGACATCGGTGTGGTCTGGCCGAATAATCGCGATATTGCAGAGCTTGCGCCGTATCTGGACCGGCTGTCGCTGGTTACTCTGGTCTTTCCGGCCTTCAAGGATGGCCGCGCCTACAGTCAGGCGCGGACGCTGCGGGAGCGCTACCATTTTCGAGGCGAAATCCGGGCGGCAGGTGACGTGCTGCGCGATCAATTCCTGCTCATGCACCGCGCCGGATTCGATGCGTTCGAGGTGAGGAAAGCAGCGGATGCAGATGCGTTCTGTGAGGTGCTGCGGCGATACAACGTGTTCTATCAGCCCGCATCCGACACGGAGGTCAGCATCCTGCGCCGACGGTTGGGTGCTGGTTTGAGGCAAAATCCTACGGTGGCGGAGTTTGCCCAATGACTGCCACTGAAACGTTGAGCGCCCGTACCGCCGCTCTTAACGCCGCACTGGCCTCAGCTTCCCCCGAAACCGTGATCGAAAAGGCGATTGAATCGGTCCCGGCCGGGCGTCTGGCGATTGTGTCCTCGTTCGGGACTGAGTCCGCGGTGCTTTTGAAATATGTCGCCGATGTCGATCCGGGTCTTCCGGTGCTCTTTATCGATACCGGTATGCTCTTCGATGAGACGCTCGATTATCGCGACCGTCTGATCGATTTTTTCAGGCTGACGGATGTGCGCTCGCTGAAGCCAAAGATCGAACTGGTGGAGCGGCTCGATCCGGACCGCGATCTCTGGCTGCGCGACACCGATAGCTGCTGCCATATCCGGAAGGTTCGTCCGCTTTCGGATGCACTCGGTGCCTTCGATGGCTGGGTCAACGGACGCAAGCGCTTTCACGGCGACGCGCGTGCGGGCATCGCGCATGTCGAGTGCGACGGGCGGATGCTGAAATTCAATCCGCTCGCGGCGCTAAGCCGGGCGGAGGTCGAGGCCGTGTTCGAGGCGGAAGGGTTGCCGCGCCATCCGCTGGAGAAGCTGGGATTCTCCTCGGTCGGCTGCATGCCCTGTACCAGCCGAACCAGTCCCGGCGAGGCGCCGCGTGCCGGCCGCTGGCGCAACCAGAACCGGACCGAATGCGGCATCCATCGCATCGGATTGCCGGCCGGGGCCGGGTGCGGCTGCTGAGGGGTTTGGCTCGCCGCCCTACGACCTGCCCATTCTTTAAAGTTTGATTAAAGCCTTCGCGCTATCGTCGTGCCGCAGCGGTTTTCGGCTGCGCGACGGTGCGTGGTGAGCACATGAAACCGGTAGCAGTGGCAGGTTTGCTTTGCTGTGCGCTTCTGGGTGCCGGCGGTTACATGCTTCTGTCGGACACTGAAAAGCCGGCGGTGACGGGCAGCGTCAAGACGTCCGGGCATCCGCTCGACAGCGATCCGCGAACTGCAATGAATGTGGTCAAGGTGGACTGGCGCCGCGAAGGCTTCGGTTTCACCGCAGTCGCCGATGTGTCGGTGCGGAACAACAACAGCTTCGCCGTTCGCGTCGATCGCATCAATTGCCGCTTCCGAACCAGGGATGGCGCAATCGAAAACCACACACAGGGCGTCTACGACATCGTCCAGCCTCGCACCGAGCGGCTGATCCGCGACGTGTCGCTTGGCTTTGTCAGCGGCGATGCCAAGGGCATCGATTGCAGCGTTGTCGGTGCGCGCAAGGAATTCTGAGCGCTACGGCTGCCGCTCACGATGCGGCCGCCAGCACCTTGTCGATCTCGGCGAGTGAACTGGCCTTTTCGGACTCGCTCAGGAGCGAGGCATGGAAGCCATTGCGCACGATCGCGACGATTTCGTCGCGTCCGAGCGCGAGTGCGTCCGACACGGCGCGGTAATTCTGGTTCACGTAGCCGCCGAAATAGGCCGGGTCGTCCGAGTTGACCGTGACGACGAGACCCTTGTCCATCATCCGGCGCAACGGATGATGCTTGAGATCGTCGACGACCCGCAGCCGCAAATTCGACAGCGGGCATACGGTCAGCGCCACTTTCTCACGAGCCAGCCGGTGCACCAGCGCGTCGTCGTCCATGGCGTGGTTGCCGTGGTCGACCCGCATGACGCCAAGACTGTCGAGCGCCTCCCAGACATAGCTCGCCGGGCCTTCCTCGCCGGCATGGGCGGTGAGAAAGAATCCCTCGTCGCGGGCTCTCGCATAGACGCGGGCGAATTTGCTTGGCGGATTGCCGCGCTCGGCGGAATCGAGGCCGATCCCCATGATCCGGTCGCGGAATTGCAGCGCCGTATCGAGTGTTTTCAGCGCGCTATCCTCGTCGAGATCGCGCAGGAAGCACATGATGAGGCTTGCCGACACACCGAGCGACTGCTTCGCCTCGGCGATGGCGCGCGACAGGCCATTGATGACGGTCTCGAATGCGATGCCGCGCCCGGTATGGCCCTGCGGATCGAAGAACATCTCGACATGCCGGACATTGTCGGCCTGCGCGCGCTGCAAATAGGCAAAGGCCAAGTCGTAGAAGTCCTGTTCGGTGATCAGCACCGACATGCCGAGATAATAAACGTTCAGGAAATCCTGCAGGTTGCCGAACCGGTAGGCCTGGTGGATCTCGTCGAGCGAGGCATAGGGCAGGGCGACGCCGTTCCGTCGCGCGAGTGCAAGCATCATCTCGGGTTCCAGACTGCCCTCAATGTGAATGTGCAACTCGCATTTCGGCAAGCTTTTGATCAGCGCGTCGTTCGTGGCCGCCATGGTGAGCCCTCGTGTACGGACCTTCATATCCGAGTCGCCGATGCGGCCTGACCCGCTGCCGAAAGGCCGATCGGCGCAGCACGCTACCTCGCCGCGGCGGCACCGTCAGGCGCCAGACCGCTTATTGCAGCAATTTGAGGGGTACGGGGGAGCGAATGGCGCGCCCAAGGGGACTCGAACCCCTGTTTTCGCCGTGAAAGGGCGACGTCCTAGACCGCTAGACGATGGGCGCTGACCGGGCCAATTGACCGGGCGTTGTATAGAGAGGGTTCGGCGGCGAGGCAAGGCCGGGGCGGCGCCAGGCCCGCCGCCCCCTGGAAAATTCGTCGCGACCGGGCAGCCGAGAAGAGCGACCGGAGACCCGTTACCAATGACCGATATTGGGCATCGACGCCCAGGGCTCTTTGGGCGCGAGGGCGTTGCCCTTCTGGAGAAGTTCGATCGATTGCTTGTCCGGGGAGCGCACGAATGCCATCTGGCCGTCGCGCGGGGGCCGGTTGATGGTAACTCCGGCTTTCATCAGCCGCTCGCAGGTGTCGTAGATATTGTCGACCTCGAACGCGAGGTGGCCGAAATACCGCGCCTCACCATAATCTTCGGTATCCCAATTGTAGGTCAGCTCCAGCAGCGGCCCGGGCCGGCCCAATCGCTTCGACTGGTCGACCACGGTCTGATCGCCCGGCGCCATCAGGAACACGAGCGTATAGCGTCCCTTAGGATCCTCGCGGCGAAAAGATTCCTTCAAGCCCAGCTTGTTGCAGTAGAAGTCGAGCGCAGCGTCGAGGTCGCGGACGCGCAGCATGGTGTGCAGGTAGCGCATGATTGCGGTTCCGGAAAATCCTTGATCGGGTTGAATTGAATGGTGCCGGGAGCCTTATCAGGTAGTGCCGGGCGAGGCGAGTTCAAGCCGTTGCGCCGCGCAGCCGCAGACCGCAATATCCATTTACAGCGTTACCGGCCGGATAATGAAGTGCCTGACGATGATCGCGCCCGATCTTGCAACCGCGACGGCAACATTGCGAGCGATGATCGAGGAGTCGCACCGCGTCGTGCCATTCACCGGGGCCGGAATTTCGACCGAAAGCGGCATTCCGGATTTCCGTTCGCAGGGCGGGCTGTGGACCAAGACGCAGCCGATCCCGTTCGATCAATTTATGTCCAGCCGCGACATGCGGGATGAGGCCTGGCGGCGCCGTTTTGCCATGGAAGAGTATTTCGGAAAGGCGCGGCCCACCCGTGGCCATCTTGCTTTGGCCTCCCTGTATCGCGCGGGCAAGGCACCCGGCGTGATTACGCAAAATATCGACAATCTTCATCAGGCGGCCGGCGTTCCGCAGGAGCATGTCGTGGAACTGCACGGCAATACGACTTTCGCCACCTGTCTGGATTGCGGAACGCGCTACGAATTGATGGACATCAAAAAGAAGTTCGAGGCGGCGGGCGGCCGGGCGCCCGATTGCGCTTGCGGAGGCTTTATCAAGACCGCGACGGTGTCGTTCGGGCAGGCGATGCCGGAAGATGCGATGGCCCGCGCCCAGGCCTGGTCACAGGATTGCGATCTGTTCCTCGCGATCGGTTCCTCGCTCGTGGTTTGGCCGGCGGCGGGATTTCCGTTACAGGCCAAAAAAAGCGGTGCGCGACTCGTAATCGTCAACAGAGAGCCGACAGAATTCGATTCCATCGCCGATCTGGTCATTCGCCACGACATCGGCGATGCGCTGGAGCCGCTGATTCGTCACTGATTCGCAGCGTGTTACTTTTGCACAGGTTGCCGGGTAATCGTTTGCGGTCCTCATTTTCCCCTTTTACAAAGGCGCGCCAGTGTTACTCTTGAACGTAAGAGATTCGTTTCAAGCGTCCTGAAGAGGCGCTAAGGAAAGCGGCGGCGCGGTGGTCATGGCGTCCGGCGAGATGGGGCCAAAGTTGTCCGGTGCAGGCTACGATCTGGGGCCAGATCGTCACTCAGGAGTCGCGGACGAGTCCGCCGGCAAACTGATTGAAATTTCCGGCACGATCAAGTGGTTCGACGTTTCGAAAGGCTTCGGCTTCATCATCCCCGATGATGGTTCGGCCGACGTGCTGCTGCACGTCACATGCTTGCGGCGCGACGGCTTTCAAACGGCCTATGAAGGCGCTCGCATCGTCTGCGAGGCAATGGTTCGCCCGAAGGGGATGCAGGCGTTTCGCATTCTCTCGATGGACGAGAGCACGGCCATCCATCCCGCGCAGTTGCCGCCGCCGCGGACTCACGTCACCGTGACCCCGACGTCCGGGCTTGAGCGTGCCATGGTGAAATGGTTCAATCGGCTGCGCGGCTTCGGCTTCCTGACCCGCGGCGATGGAACTCCGGACATTTTCGTCCACATGGAAACCCTGCGCCGCTACGGCATGACCGAGCTGCGTCCGGGCCAGACCGTGCTGGTGCGCTTCGGACCCGGTCCCAAAGGCTTGATGGCTGCCGAAGTGCAGCCCGATGGCGGACCCCACGGACCCGCCTCTCACTAATTTGCTGATCGCTGCAACGGCTTGCGCGATCGGGAGCGCGGCGAGGCGGTTGGCGTGACATCTTCTCAGTTCGCTTTTTTTCGGTTTGGGCCGGCGTGTCCGGGGTTGCGCGCTCTCAGATCCCGGATTGCGGCCGTCCTTGTTGTTGTGCTGGCTTTGGGGGCCTTTGCACAGGCGGCCGAGGAGTCGACGCTCGAGATCGTCACCAAGGACGGCGTTCATGTGTTCACCGTCGAGATCGCAAAGACCGACGAGGAGCGGCAAAGGGGTCTGATGTTCCGCAAGGAGCTGCCGGAAGGCAGGGGCATGTTGTTCGACTTCAAGCCCGACCAGCATGTCTCAATGTGGATGCGCAACACCTATATCTCTCTGGACATGCTGTTCATCAACGGTGACGGCACCATCCGTCGCATTGCCGAAAATACCGAGCCGCTGTCGGAAAAAACCATCCCCTCGGGCGGGCCCGTGCGCGGTGTGCTGGAGGTGATCGGCGGAACCGCGAAAAAGCTCGGCATCAAGGCAGGCGACAAGGTCGCCCATCCGCTGTTTTCCGGGCGGTAACGCACGGGGCGCCGCCCGCTTGCGGGGCCGGTCCAAAATCCCTATTCATGCGCGATTGCTGGCCGGATCGGGGCATAGCGCAGCCTGGTAGCGCATCTGCTTTGGGAGCAGAGGGTCGCAGGTTCAAATCCTGCTGCCCCGACCATCCACTCCGCCGGCAAAATGAGGAGGCACGTTTGACGGCACGCATCTACAAGCCGGCCCGGACCGCGATGCAATCGGGTACCGCCAAGACCAAGGCATGGGTGCTGGAATTCGAGCCGGAGGCACCGCGCGTTGTGGAGCCGCTGATGGGCTGGACCTCTTCGACCGACATGAAGAGCCAGATCCGGCTCCGGTTTGCGACGCGCGAGGAGGCGGTCGCCTATTGCGAGCGCGAAGGCATCGCGTATCAGGTGATCGAGCCCAAGGAGCCGGTTCGCCGGCCGATCTCCTATGCCGACAATTTTGCGTTCCAGCGCCGGGGCCAGTGGACGCACTGATTTTGTTAGCCCGGCCCGCGAACGCGCAGCAGTCGTTCGTTGCAGGAAAAGTTGCGTCGCACCGAATGCGCGGGCGATGACAGCGTACTGCAGGATCATATGGCCAGACGATGGGAGATTGCCGTGGGATGCACGCGTTTTCTCAATCCGCCGACTCTCTACAAGCCGCCGGGCTATAGCCATGTGGTCGAAATCAGGGGGCCGGGCCGCATCGTCTATATCGCCGGGCAGCTCGGGCTCGATGTGCAGGGCAAGCTGGTCGGACCGCCCGGCGATTTCCGTGCGCAAGCGACGCAGGCCTTCGAGAATCTGAGTCTCGCGCTTGCGGCGGTCGGCGCCCGTTTCGGCGACATTGTCAAACTGAACAATTATCTCACCGACATGTCGCATCTCCCCATCCTGCGTGAGGTCCGGGACCGCTATGTAAACGTCGAGGCGCCGCCCGCATCGACCACTGTCGAGATTTCGAAATTCGCGCTGCCCGGCGCACTGTTCGAGGTCGAAGCGGTGGTGATGCTGGCGGACGCGTGACGAACGTTGCTGGCGCGCGAACTGGTGCCGGATCCGGAACTTGTGTTCGAAAACTGGCAGGGCCTGATGTTCGGCGAGGGCAGGCACAATATTTGGCTGCATTTGGCTGCGCGATAGCGGCGAGGGTGAGCAGACCGGTTACGAGATCGCGACCATCAACGAGCCGCGATCGAAGGGGTGGCGCGCCGCAGGCGATGGCGACCCCGGGATGACTCGAACATCCAACCGCCGGATTAGAAATCCGATGCTCTATCCAGTTGAGCTACGGGGCCTTTAGCGACACGACCGGCCCTACAAAGCCGGCAGAGTTCAGCGATGCTCATATAGCCGCGTTCGACTGCGCCTTCAAATCGCCATGCTGCCTCCGAGGCGGACCTTTGCCAGTCATGCATAGTGAAGGGGCCGCGGGGAGGGGGCTATCGCCAACGGACGGCGGCCCGCCTGTCATTGTGTTTGGCGATTTCGGCGAAAAATCTGCAGATGCGGCAATACACGACCGTGGTAACCGATGCGCGACTCGGTCGATGTGTGCATCATGACGGTGCAAAGCTGCGGCGGCAGGCCGCTCAATGGGGGGGTAAGGTGCCTATGTCTGGCGGCGCAGCTCGAACCTTACACTGGAGCCTGGCCGCGATTGCGGCCGGAATGATCGCGTCCGCGCCAGCGTCGGCCGATCAGGGCGGCGTCAGCTTCTATGTGCCGGGTCTGTTCGGCAGCTTTGCCGCATCGCCGCTGCTGCCCGGCTGGAGTCTTGCGACCATCTACTATCACACCTCGGTCGAGGCGAGCGGAGCGCTTGCCGCGGCTAAGCAGATCGAGACCGGTCGCCTTAATCCGCGCAATGTGCCGGTCAACCTCAGTCTCGATCTCAACCTGACCGGCCGCGGCGATATCATGTTCGCCTCGCCGCAATATGTCTTCGAGCAGAAAATTCTGGGCGGCCAGTTCGCGCTTAGCATGCTGGCTGCCTATGGCCGCAATTTCGCGGCGCTCGACGGCACGCTCACGGCGTCGGCCGGTCCCTTGACCGTGACGCGCCAGGGATCGATTTCCGATTCCGTGACTGCTTTCTCGGACTTGTATCCGCAGGCGAGCCTGCGCTGGAATGCCGGTGTGCATAACCTGATGGTCTACACTACCACCAATGTCCGGGTCGGCAGCTACAATTCGACGCGCCTTGCCAATACCGGCCTCGGCTTCAATGCCTGGGACAGCGGCGCCGGCTACACCTATCTCGACCCTGTCAAGGGGCACGAATTTTCGGCGACGTTCGGCGTGACCTACAACAACGCGAATCACGACACCGGTTACAAGAATGGAATCGACTGGCACCTCGATGTCGCTGCGGCGCAGTTTCTCAACAAGCAGTTCTACGTCGGCGCGGTGGGCTATGCTTACGATCAGTTCACCGCGGACAAAGGGGCGCCGGCTTTCATTGACGATCCGAAGTCGCGCGTGTTCGGCATTGGCCCGCAGATCGGCTATCTGTTCCAGGCGGCACCCGGTGTCGCCGGCTTGTTTGCGGTGAAGGGCTATTACGAGTTCGAGAGCCATTACCGTCCAGAAGGCTGGAACGTCTGGGTGACGCTGAACCTGTCTCCCGCGGCGCCTCAGGAGCAGAGGCCGGTCTCCAAGCCGCGGCCGCAATGGAAGTAGCGAGGCTGCCGGCACCAAATTTCACCGCGTGGAGACGCTGATTTCGCGCTTGTGATCGGCGGGACGATTGACGCCCCGCTATAGGTCACGACGTCGACACCTTTTGCCGCTGATTTAGACTTCAGTCCCGCGGTGATTTGCTTGCCGCCGGGGAGGAGGATTTCCCCATGTTCGCGACCGCCCGCGCTGGCCTCGTTGCAGCGCTGTTCGCTTTTGCCTGCGTCGCCTCGATCCCCACCATTCCGCCCGCGATAGCCCAGACCCACAGCGCCGCAAAATCCGGCGAGAGACCGTTCTCGCGCGAGGACCTCGACGATGCCGCGATCCGGCTCGAAGCGCAGATCAAGACCGATTCCGGGCAGGTGACGAAGCCGGTGGCGCAGCTTCGCCGCGAGATGGACGAAGCCTTCAAGAAGAACGACTTCCGCACCGGCTTGCAATTGCTCGGCCAGATCGTCTCGGTGGAACCGGACGATGCGACCAGCTGGCTGCGGCTCGCGCGCAGCGTCGCGCAGATCCGCCCAGCCAATGCGAAGGAGCGCACGCTTCTGCTCGAACGCTCGGCGACGGCGGGCTACATCGCTTACGAGCGCTCCGACAACCCGGCCGAGCAGGCCGAGGCGCTGCAGATCATCGGCAATTCCTTCGCCGAGCGGCGGGTATGGCGCCCCGCACTCGATGCGCTGCGTCACGCGCTTGAATTGCGAGAGGTGGCGTCGGTCCGTGCGCAATACGAGAAGCTGCGCGAGGAGCATGGCTTCCGGCTGCTCGATTATTCGGTCGATGCCGATGGCGCGTCGCCGCGCGCCTGTTTCCAGTTTTCCGAGACGCTGCCCGGCAAGCGCACCGACTTCTCGCCCTTCATCGCGGTGCCGGGCATCGATCGTCCGGCGATCACCGCCGACGATAAGCAGCTTTGCGTCGAGGGCCTGAAGCACGGCGAGCGTTACACCATCACGCTGCGTTCGGGATTGCCATCGACCACCGAACCGCTCGCTCGCGCCGCCGAATTCACCATCTACATCCGCGATCGCAAGCCGCAGGTCCGCTTCACCGGCAAATCCTATGTGCTGCCGCGCTCCGGCCAGCAGGGCATTCCGCTGGTCGCCGTCAACAGCAAGGTGGCCAAGGTCGATATCTATCGCGTCGGCGACCGCAACCTCATCGACACGGTGCTTGGCAACGACTTCCAGCGCGCCCTGACGCGCTACGACGCCGAGCAATTGCGCGATGAGCGCGGCCAGCAGGTCTGGACCGGCGAGCTGGCTCTCGACTATTCGCTCAATAACGAGATGACGACCGCGTTCCCGATCGACCAAGCGCTGGGCGAATTGAAACCCGGCGTCTATGTCATGGTCGCGGCACCGAAAGATGCCGATCCCGGCGACGATTTTTCGTCGCTGGCCACGCAATGGTTCATCGTTTCCGATCTCGGGCTTGCCGCGTTCTCGGGAAATGACGGCATCCATGCGTCGGTCAATTCACTGGCGACGACCGCGCCGGTTGCGGGCATCGAGGTGCGGCTTCTGTCGCGCAGCAATGAGGTGCTGGCGATCAAGCGCACCGACGCGAACGGGCAGGTGCAGTTTGAATCGAACCTGACCCGCGGCGAGGGCGGCCTCTCGCCCGCGTTGCTCGTCGCAGGCGCCACCGCGGACTATGCCTTCCTCAGCCTGAAGGCGCCGGCCTTCGATCTGTCGGATCGTGGCGTCGCAGGACGCAAGGCGCCGGACGGGCTCGATGCGTTTGTTTACACAGAACGCGGCGTCTACCGCACCGGCGAGACGGTGCATATCACGGCGCTGCTGCGCGATGCGGCGTCAGTCGCGGCGCCTAACGTGCCGCTGACGCTTGTGGTCGAACGCCCCGACGGGGTCGAATACCGTCGTATGGTCACGAAGGATGAGGGGCTCGGCGGCCGGTCACTGTCAATTCCGATCGCACAGACTGCATCCACCGGCACCTGGCGTGTGAAGGCCTTCACCGATCCGAAGCGGCCGCCCATCGGCGAGACCACCTTCATGGTCGAGGACTATGTGCCGGACCGCCTGGAATTCGAGCTCGCGTCGCCGACTGGAAAGATTTCCCCGGATGCCCCGGCCGAGATCACGCTGACCGGACGCTTCCTCTATGGCGCGCCTGCCGCCAATCTCGATGTCGAGGGCGAGCTTCTTATCAGCGCCGCGAAGGAGCGGCCCGGCTTCCCCGGCTATCGCTTCGGCACCGAGGAGCGCGTCGATGCTGAGCAGCAGCCGCTGGACAAGCTCGCCGAGACCGACGGCGAGGGCAAGGCGGCCTTCGAGGTGTCGCTCGACAAGGTGCCGACCACCGAGCGTCCGCTCGAAGCGCGCATTACCGTTCGCCTTGCCGAATCCGGCGGCCGCGCGGTTGAGCGCAAGATCACGCTGCCGGTGACGCCTGCCGGGGACATGATCGGCGTGCGCCCGCTGTTCAATGGCCGCTCGCTCGGCGAGAGCGACAATGCCGCGTTCGACGTCATCATGGTCGATCCGGCGGGCAAGCGGATCGCGAAAACCGGCTTGCGCTACGAGCTGATGCGGATCGAGAGCCGCTACCAATGGTACCGGCAGCACGGTTACTGGAATTACGAGCCGGTGAAATCGTCACGCCGGATCGCCGACGGAACGATTGACGTGACGGCGGACGGACAGGCGACACGCCTTTCGCTCCCGGTCACCTGGGGCCGCTACCGGCTCGACGTGTCGGATGCGAGCGGGCCGCTGACTCAAGTGTCGTTCGATGCCGGCTTCTATGCGGAAGCGGGTGCCGATACGCCCGACCTTCTGGAGATCGCGCTCGACAAGCCGGAATATCGCCCCGGCGACACCATGAATGTTGCGGTCACCGCACGCAGCAATGGCCGCGTCACGCTGAATGTGGTCGGCGACCGGATGCTGTCGACGGTCTCTGCGGATGTGAAGACCGGCATCAACCAGCTTGCAATCCCGGTCGGCAAGGACTGGGGCAACGGAGCTTATGTGGTCGCGACGCTGCGCCGTCCGCTCGATGCCGCGGCGAAGCGCATGCCCGGCCGCGCCATCGGCGTGCAATGGTTCACCGTCAACAAGGCGGCGCGCACGCTCGGTATGGAGATGACGCTGCCGCAGGTGATCCGGCCGAACACCACGCTCCGCGTGCCGGTGAAGCTCACCGGGCTCGCGCCCGGAGAGGACGCGCGGATCGTCGTCGCCGCGGTCGATGTCGGCATCCTCAACCTGACGAACTACAAGCCCCCGGCGCCGGATGAGCATTTCCTCGGTCAGCGCCGCCTCTCGGCCGAGATCCGCGATCTCTACGGCCAGCTGATCGATGGCATGCAGGGGACGCGCGGTGCGATCCGCACCGGCGGCGACGATGGCGGCGGCACGCTGGAAGGCTCGCCGCCGGTCCAGAAGCCGCTCGCGCTTTATTCCGGCATCGTGCAGGTCAAGCCCGACGGTACGGCAGAAGTCTCGTTCGACATTCCGGCCTTCGCCGGCACCGCGCGGGTCATGGGCATTGCCTGGAGCCGCGATCGTGTCGGCAAGGCTACGGGCGACGTGATCATCCGCGATCCGGTGGTGGTGACGGCGACGCTGCCGCGTTTCCTCAATACCGGCGACCGTTCGACGATGCATGTCGATATCGACAATGTCGAAGGACCCGCTGGCGAGTATGCGGTGATGCTGACCGCGAAGGGGCCGGCCGGCGCTGTTGGCAAAGTCGCCGACAAGGTGACTCTGAATGCCAAGCAACGCCGTCCGGTGTCGTTCCCGCTCGAAGTGTCGGCCGCAGGGACCGCGACGATTACGCTGAACGTCGAAGGGCCGAACGGCTTCAAGCTCGAGCGCGACTATGCACTGAATGTGCGGCCCGCGAACCAGCTGCTGACGCGCCGTACCGTGCGCCAGATCGCGAAAGGCGAGAGCATCACGCTGTCGAACGATCTGTTCGCCGATCTGGTGCCGGGCACGGGGAGCGTCGCGCTGTCGGTCGGCCCGTCAACCGCGCTTGATGCCGCCAGCATCCTGAAGGCGCTGGATCGCTATCCGTTCGGCTGTTCCGAGCAGATCACCAGCCGGGCGTTGCCGCTTCTTTATGTCAACGATCTGGCAGCCTCCGCACAGCTCGCGCTCGACACCGAGGCCGATCAGCGGATCCGCGATGCCATCGACCGCTTGCTGGCGCGGCAGGGATCGAATGGTTCCTTCGGGCTGTGGTCGACCGGCGGCGACGATCCGTGGCTCGACGCCTATGTCACCGACTTCCTGACGCGGGCGCGCGAGCGCGGCTTCGTCGTGCCTGATGTCGCCTTCCGGCTGGCGCTCGACCGGCTGCGCAACAATATCGCGACGGCACCCGATCCGTCGAAGGATGGCGGCCGCGAGCTGGCCTATGCGCTCTATGTCCTCGCGCGCAACGGCACGGCGCCGGTCGGCGACTTGCGTTACATCGCCGACACCAAGCTGAATGCCATCGCGACCCCCATCGCCAAGGCACAGATCGCCGCGGCGCTCGGCCTGCTCGGCGACAAGACACGGGCGGACCGCGTGTATCAGGCGGCGCTCGACTCGATTGCCCCGCAGCCGAAGCTCGAATTCGGCCGCGAGGATTACGGCTCGGCGCTGCGCGATTCCGCAGCGCTGGTGACGCTGGCGTCCGAGAGCAATGCGCCGCGGCCGATGGTTGCCGCGGCCGTCTCTCGTGTCGAGGCGGCGCGGCAGCTCTCTCCCTATACCTCGACGCAGGAGAATGCCTGGCTTGTCCTTGCCGCACGCGCGATTGCAAAGGATGCCGCGGGCGTTTCCATGACGGTCAACGGCGCGGCGCAGAAGGGTGCGCTGTACCGCAGCGTCAGCGCCACCGGCTTGCAGGCGTCGTCACTGCGTGTCGCCAACAATGGCGAGGAGACGCTGCAGGCGGTGGTATCGGTCACCGGCGCACCGATCGTGCCGGAACCGGCCGCCGAAAGCGGCTTCAAGATCGAGCGCAGCTATTTCACGCTCGACGGCCAGCCGGCCGATATCGCAAAGGTCAAGCAGAACGAACGTTATGCGGTGGTGCTGAAGATCACCGAAGGCCAGCCGCAATTCGGCCGGATCATCGTTGCCGATTATCTGCCGGCCGGCTTCGAGATCGACAATCCGAGGCTCGTCTCGTCCGGCGATACCGGGACGTTGGGCTGGATCCAGCTGGCCAAGGTTCCTGAGCACGCGGAGTTCCGCGACGACCGCTTCACCGCGGCGTTCAACCGGACCGGCAAGGATGCTGCGATTTTCACCGTCGCCTATGTGGTTCGGGCGGTGGCGCCCGGCACCTACACGCATCCGCAGGCCTTCGTTGAGGATATGTATCGCCCAGACCGGTTCGGCCGCACCGCGACCGGCAAGCTCGAGGTGACAGCGGCGAAATGAGGCGCGGCGTTGCGATAGCGTCGGTTATCGCGGGTGCGCTCGTTGCCGGCAGCGTGATTGCTATCGGGCTCTGGGTGCGCGCGCTGCCGCCATTGCCGCGGTCCGTGGCGCTTGCCTCCTCGGTCGAAGTGGTCGACCGGGGCGGGCGGTTGCTGCGGCCCTATGCGACCGAGGAAGGCCGCTGGCGGTTGAAAGCGCGATTCGAGGATGTCGATCCGCGCTATCTCGACATGCTGATCGCCTACGAGGACAAGCGGTTCCGGTCGCATTTTGGCATCGATCCTGTTGCGATGTTGCGCGCCGCTTGGCAGTGGCTCATCCATCGCGAGATCGTGTCCGGTGCCTCGACCATCACCATGCAGGTCGCACGACTGCTCGAACCGCGCACGGAGCGCACGCTGGCTGCGAAGCTGCGCCAGATGGTGCGCGCGGTCGAACTCGAACGCGCGATGAGCAAGGACGACATCCTTGCGCTCTATCTCACGCTGGCGCCCTATGGCGGCAATCTCGAAGGAATTCGTGCCGCGTCGCTCGCCTATTTCGGGAAGGAGCCAAAGCGGCTGACGCGCGCCGAAGCGGCGCTGCTCGTCGCGCTCCCGCAATCGCCGGAAGCCCGGCGGCCTGACCGGTCGGCGGAGCGCGCCAGGCTCGCACGCGACCGTGTGCTCGGCCGGATTGCAGCCGACATTTCGATTCCGGCCGACGAGATCGCCGCAGCGCGGGCAGAGCCCGTGCCGGCGCAACGCACGGCCATGCCTGCGCTTGCGCCGCATGCGGCCGATCAGGCGGTGATTGCCGCTCCCGATCTGCGGCGGCACGAACTCACCATCGATGCGCGTCTGCAGCGTGCCCTCGAAATACTGGCGCGCGAGCGAGCCTTGTCCTTCGGCCCGGAGATTTCGGTTGCGATTCTTGCGGTCGATCATGCGAGCGGCGAGGTGCTCGCCCGCGTCGCGTCGTCCGACTATTTCGACCATAGCCGGGCCGGGCAGGTCGATCTCACCCGCGCGCTACGGTCGCCAGGATCGGCGCTCAAGCCGTTCATCTACGGGCTCGCGTTTGAGGATGGTCTCGCGCATCCCGAAACGCTGATCGACGATCGTCCGATCCGCTTCGGCAATTATGCGCCGGAGAATTTCGACCTGACATTCCAGGGCACGGTGCCGGTCCGCAAGGCGCTGCAATTGTCGCTCAATGTCCCGGCGGTGGCGCTGCTCGACCGCGTCGGCGCCGCGCGTCTGACGGCGCGGCTGTCGCAGGCCGGCGGCAGCATGGTGTTTCCGAAGGGCGAGGTCCCCGGCCTTGCCATGGGGCTCGGCGGCGTCGGCGTGACGCTGTCGGATCTGACCATGCTTTATGCCGGTCTGGCGCGGCAGGGGATGACGGTGCCGCTCATCGAGCGAAAGAGCGAAGCGGCGCTGGCGCGCCCGCCGCGGCATCTGCTCGATCCGGTCGCGGCCTGGTATGTCGGCAATGTGCTGATCGGCACGCCGCCACCCGAGAATGCCGCGCGTAACCGCATCGCCTTCAAGACCGGCACCTCATACGGATATCGCGATGCGTGGGCCGTCGGCTTCGACGGGCGCCGCACCATCGGTGTGTGGGTCGGCCGGCCCGATGGGGCTCCGGTTCCCGGCATCCTCGGGCGGACCGCGGCGGCGCCGATCCTGTTCGATGCTTTCGCGCGCACCGGCGATCTTCCGGCCGCGCTTGCGCCGGCTCCGAAGGGGGCGATCCTGGCCGCCAATGGCAAGCTGCCGTTGCCGTTGCAGCGGTTCAGTCCGGACGGCGCCGGCGTGCGGCAAAGCGAGCGGCTGCGGATTGTTTTCCCCCCGCATGGCGCGCGACTCGAACTCGCATCGTCCGAGGGACGGACTGAGCCCGTCGCGTTGAAGATCGCTGGCGGGGTCGAGCCGCTGACGATCCTTGTCAACGGCGTGCCGCAGGATCGCGGTAGCGGGCGTACGATCTTCTTCGATCCGCAGGGACCGGGTTTCGTCCGGCTGACCGTGGTTGACGGAAAAGGCACAGCCGACAGCGTCATGGTGCGGTTGCAGTAACCGGTTCTTCCCGGCCGGGATCTTTTTCCCTATGGTCCGGCCCGCATGGCGACCGGTTGGGGCAATGACAGTTTCACCAAGCGCAATCCGCGCGACACCTGGCAACGGGGTCTCGGCGGGCTGCTCGACTATGCGTCGGCGACCGACACTCGCGCGATCGTTTTCCTGCTGATCTTCTCTCTGCTCGCCTTCCTTCCCGGACAGGCGAAAATCCCGCCGATCGACCGCGACGAGGCGCGATTTGCGCAGGCCACCAAGCAAATGGTCGCGACCGGCGATTACATCGACATCCGCTTTCAGAACGAGGTGCGGTACACGAAGCCGATCGGCATTTACTGGATGCAGGCAGCGGCCCTGCATGCCGCGGAATTCGTCTCGCGCCGCGAGATGGACACGCGCATCTATGTCTATCGCATTCCCTCGCTGATCGGAGCGGTGGCGGCGGTGATTGCCACCTTCTGGGTTGCCGGGATGTTCGTCAGCCGCCGCGCCGCCATTCTCGCGGCGATGATGATGGCTGCGTCGATCCTGCTCGGGATCGAGGCGCGCCTCGCCAAGACCGACGCCATGCTGCTGCTCATGGTGGTGCTCTGCATGGGTGTGCTGGCGCGCGCCTATCTGCCACGGCGCGCGGACGAGCCGCCCAATCCCGCACTGCCGTTCGTGTTCTGGATCGCACTGGGGGTCGGTGTCCTGCTGAAGGGACCGCTGATCCTGATGTTCATCGGGCTGCCAATCGTGACACTCGTCGCGCTCGACCGGTCGGCGGCATGGCTGAAGCCGCTGCGGCCGCTGATTGGCATTCCAGTCTTTCTGCTTATCGTGCTGCCGTGGTTTGCCGCCATTGTGATGCGGACCGGCTCGACCTTTTTCGCGGACTCGCTCGGTGGCGACATGCTGAGCAAGGTCTATAGCGGCCAGGAGGGTCATGGCGCGCCGCCGGGATATTTCATCGTTCTGTTCTTCTTTACTTTCTGGCCTGCCTCGCTGCTTGCCGGCATGGCGGTGCCCGGCGTGTGGCGCGACAGGTGGGAGACCGGCATCAAATTCTTGCTCGCCTGGCTGGTGCCGGCCTGGATCGTGTTCGAACTGATCATCACCAAGCTGCCGCATTACGTCCTGCCGCTTTATCCGGCGGTCGCGATCCTGCTGGCGCGCGCCATCGAAACTGGCCAGATGTCGTCGAAGAAGTGGATGGAATGGGGCACTTTCTGGTGGTTTGCGGTGCCGGTTCTGATTTTCGTCGGCTCCCTGGTGTTGCTGCTGCGCTACGAAGGCGATCTCGGCTGGCGCGCCTGGCCTTTCCTTGCGGCGGCCATGGTGTTCGGCTTCCGCGCCTGGTGGCTCTATGATGTTGACGGGATCGAGCGCTCGATGTTGCGAGCGTCGGTGACGACCGTTCTGCTGTCAATCGCTGTGTATTGGTCGGTCATCCCTGCACTCGAAGGCGTATTTCCGAGTGTTGCAATCCAGCGCGCCATTGGCGCAACGGGATGCAAAACCCCTGAAATCGCCGCAGCCGGTTATCACGAGCCAAGCATGGTGTTCCTGTCGGGCACTGATACCGTGCTGACAAGCGCGGCCGGCGCTGCGGATTTCCTGAAAGGGGGAGGCGAGTGCCGCTTTGCCGTCGTCGAACAGGGAGTGGAGCGAACCTTCGCGCGGCGCGCCGAAGCGATCGGCGTGCATTACACCCAGGCATCGCGCTTCAGAGGCTATAATCTCGGGTCGGGCGGACGGGTGTCCTTCACGATCTACCGCTCGCGCGGTAATCAATGATGCGACGATGACAAGCGCGCCGACGGCGCTGTCGATAGCACTGGGCTCGCGTCGTAGTGGAATCGTCCGCTCAGAGCCGCGCCGCCTCGTGAAGCGCGGCAAAGCCGCTTTCGAGATCGGCAATCAGATCGCGGGTGTCTTCCAGCCCGATGTGAAAACGCAGGCACGGACCGCCGGGATTCCATGGGGTCGCTGTGCGGTAGTCCTTGCAGTCGAAAATGATGACAAGGCTCTCATAGCCGCCCCATGAGAAGCCCATCCCGAACAGCGTGAGCGCGTCGCAGAAGGCATAGAGTGCGGTCTCGGAGACAGGCTTGAGCACGATGCTGAACAGGCCCGAGGCGCCGGTGAAGTCTCGCTTGAAGATGGCATGACCGGGATGCGACGGCAGGCCGGGATGCAGGACGCGCAGGACCTCCGGCCGCTGTTCGAACCAGCGCGCGATCTCCAGCCCGGAGCGTTGATGACGCTCCAGCCGTACCGATAATGTGCGCAAGCCGCGCTGCGCCAGATAGATGTCATCGGGGCCCGCACAGAGTCCGTAATTGCCGACGGTCTCGCTGAGCTGCGGCCAGGTTTTTTCGTTTGCCGATACTGTGCCGAACATGATGTCGGAATGGCCGCCGATATATTTGGTGCCGGCCTGGATCGACAGATCGACACCATGGGCGAAGGCGTTGAAATAGAGCGGGGTCGCCCAGGTATTGTCCATCAGGACGACCGCGCCGCGCGCATGCGCGGCCTCAGCGATCGCCGGCACGTCCTGCATCTCGAAGGTTTGCGAGCCGGGCGCCTCGACAAATACCGCGCGGGTATTCGGCTTGAACAATGCCGCGATGTCCGCCCCGATCAGCGGATCGTAGTAGGTGGTCTCCACCCCATAGCGCTTCAAAACGGTATCGGCGAACGTGCGGGTCGGACGATAGACGCTGTCGGTGATCAGCAGGTGGTCGCCCGCCGACAGCACCGAGAGCAGAGCGGTCGAGACTGCGGCTGCACCCGACGGCAGGAGCGATACGCCGGCGCATTGCGGCCCTTCCAGCTCCCGCAGCGCGTTTTCCAGCGCTTCCGAAGTGGGGGTGCCGCGGCGGCCATAACGGTAGCGGGCTCTGTGTGCCACCATGTCGGCGGCGGTCGGGTAAAGCACGGTCGAGCCGTGATAGACCGGCGGATTGACGAAGCCGTGGTACTCACGCGGCGTGCGGCCGCCGGTCACCACGCGGGTGTCGATCTGAAGGTTGTGGCGTTCGGTCGGCTTGCTCATCACATGTCCTTGGCCCGGCGGCGGGAACGCGGGCGGCGAGGGCTCTGAAGCGAATTTCGGGCGAGCCGGCCGGAGCCAGTCAACCCCTTGACCTATCTGTGCAATCGTTCTCAGATGCCGTCAATTGCGGGATTGCTCTGGGCAGCCTAGTCTGACGCAATCTGCGGCCTTTGGCGCGAGCGGGCAGGCTTGCGCCGGATGGTCCGGGTGCCGTACGCCTTGGAAGATCGCCTTCGATAGCGCCGCGGACCAGCAAACCGTATTTGTCATCACCGCCCGGTGGAGTTTGGGGACACAACATGAAGCGCAGCCTTTTCACCTTTGCCCTCGCAACCTTTGTCGGTCTTGCGGGCACCGCCGCAGAGGCGCAAACGCTGAAGCAGGTCCAGAGCCGCGGCGTCCTTAATTGTGGCGCAAACGGCAACCTCGCCGGCTTCGGACTTCCCGATGCGCAGGGCAACTGGACCGGTTTTGACGTCGATTATTGCCGCGCGATCGCTGCTGCGATCTTCAACGATCCGACCAAGGTCAAGTTCGTCCCCCTGACCGCGAAGGATCGCTTCACCGCGCTTCAATCCGGTGAAGTCGACGTGCTGATCCGCAACACCACCTGGACGTCGTCGCGCGACACTACCCTTGGCCTGAACTTCACCGGGGTGAATTACTACGATGGCCAAGGCTTCATGGTGCGCAAGGCGCTCAAGGTGAATTCCGCGCTCGAACTGAACGATGCCGCGGTCTGCGTGCAGCAGGGCACGACCACCGAACTGAACCTCGCCGACTTCTTCCGCTCGAACAACATGAAGCTGAAGACCGTGACCTTCGCCACCTCCGACGAGGCGGTGAAGGCGTATGACGCCGGCCGCTGCGACGCCTACACCACCGATGCGTCCGCGCTCTATTCGGAGCGGCTGCGCACCGCAGCACCCGACGATCATGTCGTGCTGCCGGATATTATCTCGAAGGAGCCTCTCGGCCCGTCGGTGCGTCACGGTGACGACCAGTGGTTCGATATCGTGCGCTGGGTCAATTTCTGGCTGATCAATGCTGAGGAGCTCGGCGTCACCAAGGCGAATGTCGATGCACAGATGAAGTCGGACAACCCGGATATCCGCCGTCTTCTCGGCGCGGAAGGCAAGTTTGGCGAGGCGTTCGGCCTGTCGAACGACTTCGGCGCGAACATGATCAGGCATGTCGGCAATTACGGCGAGATTTTCGAACGGAATTTGGGGCAGGGCTCCCGGCTGAAGATTTCCCGGGGTCTGAACGCGCTTTGGACCAAAGGCGGTCTGCAATACGCTCCCCCGGTCCGCTGATCCGCGTGGCGGCGCGTAATGGCGCAGGCCACACCGCCCAGAATCTCTCCATTCTACGATCCGCGCTGGCGCAGCGTCGCGTTTCAGTTGCTGCTCTGCGCGGTCATCGTCTGGCTGGCCTATAGCGCTGTCACCAATGCGGCGGACAATCTGGCTCGCGCCCGCATTGCCTCGGGCTTCGGCTTCTGGCACTCGACAGCGGGCTTCGATATCAGCCAGCACCTGATCCCCTATACGCCGCGCTCGACCTATGGGCGCGCATTTCTGGTAGGGCTTCTCAACACGCTCCTGGTCTCGTTTCTGGGCATCATCTTTGCGACCATCATCGGATTCCTGATCGGCATCCTGCAATTGTCCAAGAATGTGCTCGTGGCGAAGCTCGCGCGCGGCTATGTCGAGGTGATCCGCAATCTGCCGCTGCTGCTGCAACTGCTGTTCTGGTACAATGCGGTGCTGAAGGCGCTGCCGGTTTTGCGCGACAGCATTTCGATCCCCGGTGGCGTGCTCCTGAACAATCGCGGGCTGTTCCTGCCGAAGCCGATATTCGGACCGGGCTTCGAGGCGGTGCCGATTGCCTTGACCCTCGGGATCGCCGGGGCCATTGCGTTCCGCCGATGGGCGCGGTTGCGTCAGGAGCGAACCGGGCAACAGGCTCCGGTCTTCACGGTCGGCGCCTTGCTGATTGTCGGACTTCCGCTTCTGGCATTCGTGCTGACGGGTTTTCCGGTCACCTTCGATTTCCCCGAAATGGGCCGCTTCAATATCCGTGGCGGCGTGGAAATCCTGCCCGAGTTTGCCGCATTGCTGTTCGGGCTGTCGCTCTATACCGCGGCCTTTATCGCCGAAGTGGTACGTGCCGGCGTCCAGTCCGTCTCCCATGGCCAGACCGAGGCCGCCTATTCGCTCGGGCTGCGGCCGGGGCCAACCTTGAGGCTGATCGTGGTGCCGCAGGCGATGCGCGTAATCGTGCCGCCGCTGTCCAATCAGTATCTCAACCTGACCAAGAACTCCTCGCTTGCGGTCGCGATCGGCTATCCCGATCTGGTGCAGGTTTTTACCGGCACGGTCTTGAACCAGACCGGACAGGCGGTGGAGGTCGTTGTGATCACCATGGCGGTCTATCTCACCATCAGCCTCGTGACCTCGGGCTTGATGAATCTCTATAACCGGCGCATCGCGCTGGTGGAGCGCTGACCATGACTGTGCAGGTCTATGTCCGCTCCGCGCCGTCGCCGGCCTTGCCGCCGCCCTCGCGCGATCGCGGGATCACGGGCTGGGTCCGGGAGCATCTGTTGTCCGGACCACTGAACGTTATTCTAACGCTGCTGTCGCTGCTACTGCTGTGGTGGATCGTCCCGCCGCTCCTGAATTTTATGATCTTCGACGCGACGTTTGTCGGCGACGACCGGACGGCCTGCATTGTCACGCCAGACCGCCCGCGCGCCGGAGCCTGCTGGCCCTTCGTCAGTGAGCGCATCAACTTCTTCATTTACGGCTTCTATCCGGCGAGCGAACGCTGGCGGGTCGACGCGTTCTTTGCGTTGCTGGCGATCGGGATCGTTTGGCTTCTCGCCACGTGGGCGCCGAACAAGCGTCTCGCCGCGGTCTATTTCTTTATCGTGCTGCCGATCCTGTCGGTGATGCTTCTGCTTGGCTTCGCGCCATTGGGACTGAGCTATGTCTCGACCTCTCTCTGGGGCGGCGTTCTGGTGACCGTTGTGGTCTCCGCGGTCGGCATTGTGTTCTCATTGCCGCTCGGCGTGATCCTTGCGCTCGGGCGGCGCTCCACCATGCCGGTCGTGCGGCTGTTCTCGGTCATCTTCATCGAGTTCGTGCGCGGCGTGCCCCTCATCACTGTGCTGTTCATGGCGAGCGTGATGCTGCCGCTGTTCGTGCCGGAATCGTGGTCGCCGGACAAGCTGTTGCGCGCTCTGATCGGGGTCGCGCTGTTCGCTGCAGCCTATATGGCTGAAGTTGTGCGGGCCGGCCTGCAGGCAATCCCGCGCGGGCAATATGAGGGTGCGCAGGCGCTGGGCCTGAGCTACTGGAAGATGATGGGGCTGATTATCCTGCCGCAAGCGTTGCGCATTACCATTCCGAATATCGTCAACAGCAACATCGCCCTATTCAAGGATACGACGCTGGTTTTCATCGTCGGTATTTTCGATTTCCTGCGCACGATCGAGGTCGCGCGCATCGACCCGAAATGGGCGACGCCCGTCACCTCGACCACGGGCTATGCGTTCGCAGCGATCTTCTATTTTGTCTGCTGCTGGATGATGTCGCGCTATGCACGAAGCCTCGAGCGGCGGCTTGCGACCGGGTACCGGCGATGAACGATCGGTCCGAACAGCGCGAAGGGAATCCGACCATCCCGGCGGTCGAGATCGTCGGAATGCACAAGTGGTTCGGCGACTTCCATGTGCTGCGCGACATCAACCTCACGGTCGCGCGCGGCGAACGCATCGTGGTCTGCGGCCCGTCCGGTTCCGGCAAGTCGACGATGATCCGCTGCATCAACCGGCTGGAGGATTACCAGCAGGGCCGCGTGGTGGTTGACGGCGTATTGCTGACCAACGACCTCAAGAGCATCGACGAGGTGCGTCGCGAAGTCGGCATGGTGTTCCAGCATTTCAACCTGTTCCCGCATCTGACCGTCATGGAGAACCTGACATTGGCGCCGATCTGGGTGCGCAAGATGCCGAAGAAGGAAGCCGAGGACATCGCGCGCCATTACCTCGCGCGTGTGCGGATTCCCGAACAGGCGAACAAGTATCCGGGCCAGCTGTCCGGCGGTCAGCAGCAGCGGGTGGCGATCGCCCGCGCACTCTGCATGAATCCGAAGATCATGCTGTTCGACGAGCCGACCTCGGCGCTCGATCCGGAGATGGTCAAGGAAGTGTTGGAGACCATGGTCGAACTGGCGGAGAGCGGCATGACCATGCTGGTCGTGACCCATGAAATGGGCTTCGCTCGCCAGGTCGCGGATCGCGTTGTGTTTATGGACGAAGGGCAAATCGTGGAAATCAACGCGCCGGCCGAGTTCTTCGCCCATCCGAAGCACGAACGCACAAAGCTCTTTCTCAGCCAGATTTTGCACTGACATTGCGGAAATTTGACGAGGCCGTTTCGCTGCGTCCCTGACGTCGGCGACACCATTTGATTGGTCAGCGCGCGGGCAAGGCGCTAGCGTTCGTCTGCCTGCGAAACCGCAGGCGAGTCGCGCCAGTACTTGTCGGGGGCAGGCCACCTGGCGCGGAAACGTCTTTCGAGGAGACCGTCATGAGCACTCAGGCCGAACCGACACCGGGCCCTCTTGCAGGTGCGGTGATGCTGCACGCGCTGGCGGACCATTGGTGGGTCTTGCTGCTGCGCGGAGCCGCAGCACTTGTTTTCGGATTTCTGACCTTCCTGTGGCCCGGCATTACACTTCTGACGCTGACCCTGTTCTGGGGCGCCTTTGCACTGGTGGATGGCACCCTTGCGCTGTGGACCGCGATATTCGGCAAGGGCGGCACCATCGCGCCGCGCTGGTGGCTGGCGATCGTCGGTGCCGCCGGCATCGCGGCGGGCATTCTCACCTTCGCCTGGCCCGTCAAGACCGCAATCATCCTGCTTCTGTTCATCGCCTGCTGGGCGATCGTTGCCGGCATCATGGAGATCTGGGGTGCGATCAAGCTGCGCAAGGAGATCGAGGGCGAGTGGCTGCTCGGGCTCGGCGGACTTTTGACGGTGATCTTCGGCGTGGTCCTGATCGCACGTCCTGCGGTCGGCGCACTTGCCGTGGCGTGGATCATCGGCTGGTTTGCCATGCTGCTCGGCGTGACCTGGATCGCGCTCGCGTTCCGGCTGAAAAAGTTCAAGTCCAGCTGAAAATCTCGCGACTGGCCGCGGGGGGGGGGGGGGTGCCCGGCGGCTGGCGCTCTCAGAAAGCGTTCAGCGGAATTTTCAGATAGCTGCGGCCATTGTCTTCAGGCTCAGGCAGCCGGCCGCCGCGCAGATTGACCTGCAGCGCCGCGAGCATGAGATCGGGCAGGGGCAGCGTCTTGTCGCGCGCTTCACGCAATGCGACGAAGGACTCCCGGCTGCGGCCTCCGCCGACATGGATGTTATCCCGCTTCTGCTGCGCGACCGTCGACTCCCACGCGGCAGGCCGGCCGTTCGGCATGTAGTCGTGCCCGGTGAACAGGCGGGTTTCGTCGGGTAGTGCAAAGATGCGTTGGATCGAATCGTACAATGTTCCTGCGTTGCCGCCCGGGAAGTCACAACGCGCGGTGCCGGAATCCGGCTGGAACAAGGTATCGTGGACGAATGCCGCATCTCCGATCACATAGGTGATGGACGCCAGCGTATGACCGGGACAGAGGATAACCCGTGCATTGAGCGAGCCGATCGTGAATGTTTCCCCGTCCTTGAACAGGCGGTCCCAATAATGGGTGGTGTAAGGCGGCAGATTGTAGATTTTCTGCCAGAGCGTCTGGATGTCGGCCACCTTCTCGCCGATACCCATCGGGGCGCCGAGCTTTTCCTTCATGTAAGCCACAGCCGAAAAGTGATCGGCATGCGGATGGGTGTCGAGAACCCAGTCGATGGTCAGGCCGCGCTGGGCGATGACCTGTAACATTTCGTCCGCGGATGTGGTGGTGACACGGCCCGACCGTGGATCGAAATCGAGCACCGGATCGATCACCGCAGCATGCTTGGTCGCAGGGTCTGCCACGACATAGGCGATGCTGCCGGTCCTTTCGTGATAGAAGCCGGTGACCTCGGGTAAGGCCGATTGCAGCGGAGCGGGCCGACTCTGAGAGGACGCATTCATGTTCATGCAGGTGTCTATCACGCGGACGCAGCCTTGGCCACGCCTCAACCTGCCACGCGAAATGCGATGCCTGTCAGCCGTTGGTTTCGATCGGAAGATCGCCGCGGGAGGCCCATTCGGTCCAGGATCCGTCGTATAGAGCCTTGGGCTCCTTGCCGATGGCATCGAGCGCAAACCACAACACCGCGGCGGTCACGCCGGAACCACAACTTGTCACCACCGGCTTGTTGAGATCGACCCCGGCCGATGAAAACGCGGCTCTGATCCGCTCCGGCGAAACCAGCCGGCCGTCTTCAAGCAGGGTGTCGTAGGGCAGGTTGAGCGACCCCGGCATGTGCCCCGACTTCAGCCCCGGTCTTGGCTCGGGCGCGGTCCCCGCAAAACGCGCCGCGCTGCGCGCATCGACCACCTGAATGTCAGGATCGGCGAGCGCCTTCTTGATGTCCTCGACATCGGCGACCGCGCCGCGATTGAAGCGCGCAGTGAAATGGCGCGGGGTGCGGCGGACTTCACCGAAATCGAGCGGGCGTCCTTCCGCCTTCCATTTCGGCAAACCGCCATCGAGGATGTAGACGTCGCGGACCCCGAAGGTGCGGAAGGTCCACCATACCCGCGGCGCCGAGAACAGTCCGGCACCGTCATAAACGACGATCGTCGTGCCGTCGCCGATTCCGAGGCTCCGCATGGCCGACGAGAATGCCTCGGGCGACGGCAGCATGTGCGGCAAGTCGCTGGAATGGTCCGAAATCGCGTCGATGTCGAAATAGACCGCGCCCGGGATGTGACCGGCGAGATATTCCTCGCGCGCATTACGCTTCATTGCCGGAAGATAATAGGAACCGTCGACAACGACGATGTCGGGAGCGTCCAGGTGATCGTGCAGCCATTGCGTCGTGACGAGCGCGCGGCTTGCGGTCGTGGTGCCGGAGGTCATGACGCAACTCATACAAATGGCGGCTTGATCGAACTTTTGCGGGTCAGCCATTCCGGAACGGGCAGATTCTTCGAGCGCAAAAAGTCCGGATTGAACAGTTTCGACTGGTAGCGGGTGCCATAGTCGCACAGCACGGTGACGATGGTCGCGCCCTTGCCGAGATCCTTGGCGAGGCGGATGGCGCCCGCGATGTTGATGCCGGACGAGCCGCCGAGGCAAAGGCCCTCATGTTCGAGCATATCGAAAACCAGCGGGACCGCTTCCTCGTCCGGGATCAGATAGGAGCGGTCGACCTTGATGTCCTCGATGATCGGTGTGATGCGTGCCAGGCCGATGCCTTCGGTGATCGAGCCACCCTCGGTGACCGTCGGCTTGCCGTCCTTGAAGAGATGATACATCGCAGCGCCGCGCGGATCGGCGCAGCCGATGACGATATCGTTCTTCTGCTCGCGCAGATATGTCGAGGTGCCGGCAAGCGTGCCGCCCGTCCCGACCGCGCAAATGAAGCCATCGATCCTGCCGCCGGTGTCGCGCCAGATTTCGGGACCGGTCGAAACGTAGTGCGCCTTGCGGTTGTCGAGATTGTTCCACTGGTCGGCAAACAGCACGCCGTTCTTTTCGGTCTCGCGCAATTCGTCGGCAAGCCTGCGCCCCACATGCTGATAATTGTTCGGATTGGCATAGGGCAGGGCCGGAACCTCGACGAGTTCGGCACCGCACAGCCGCAGCATGTCTTTCTTTTCCTGGCTCTGCGTTTCCGGAATGACGATCAGCGTGCGGTAGCCGCGGGCATTGGCAACGAGCGCGAGCCCGATGCCGGTGTTGCCGGCCGTGCTTTCGACCACGAGTCCGCCGGGCTTAAGCTCGCCGCGCTTCTCGGCCTCCAGGATCATCTGCTTGCCGGCGCGGTCCTTGACCGACTGGCCGGGATTCATGAACTCGGCCTTACCGAGAATTGTGCAGCCCGTGATTTCGGACGCGCGCTTCAGCTTGATCAGGGGCGTGTTGCCGATGGCGTCGAGGACGCCGTCTTTGATGCTCATCGTAAGAACCCGGCACTACGGCGCGCGACCAGCCAAGATGGACACTGAGCTCAACCGGGGCGCGCGCCAAGGACAATTGGGGCGCGACCCTATCGGGGCGAGCCGAAAGCGACAAGCCATGAAGCGAAAATCCGGTCTGCGCCGCCAGCATATAGCCGCGCTGTTCTAGCGGTCACGCGCTCCGGGCAAAAACCATCTGCCGGACGTCGATATTGCGGGATAGAAATCCCGCCTCGCAATAGGCGAGGTAATATTCCCACAGCCTGCGGAATCGTTCGTCGAAGCCGAGCGGCGTAATCTGCGGCCAGGCGGCCCGGAACCGCTCCCGCCATTCGGCAAGCGTGCGCGCGTAATCCTCTCCGAAAATCCGCTCGGTCCGGAACGGTACTCCGAATCGATCGCCAAGGGATTTCAGTGTCGAAGGCGTCGGCAGCATGCCGCCCGGAAAGACGTAGCGCCTGATGAAATCGATCTCGCGCTTGTAATTGTCGAAGAAGCGCTCCTGGATCGTTATTGTCTGGATGCCGGCGGCGCCGCCCGGGTTCAGCCGGTCGCGCAATTGCCGGAAATAGGCCGGCCAGAACTGCTCGCCGACCGCTTCCAGCATTTCGATAGACGCGATCCGGTCGTAGCGGCCGGTTTCGTCGCGATAATCCTGGAGCTTGATCTCGACCTTGTCCGCGAGCCCGGCTTCGAATATGCGGCGGCGCGCGAAGTCATGCTGTTCGCGGCTGATGGTCAGGCCGACGACGCGGGCATCGTAGGTTTTGGCTGCGAATTCGGCGAAGCCACCCCAGCCGCAGCCGATCTCGAGCACACGCTGCTCGCGCTTGAGGTCGATCGATTGAGCGAGGCTCTGATATTTGCGCAGCTGGGCGGCGGTCAGGTCATTGTTCCCGGTGTCGAACAGCGCCGACGAATAGGTCATGGTCGGATCGAGCCACGCCGAATAGAAGGCATTGCCGAGATCGTAATGCGCGTGGATGTTCTTGCGTGCCTGCCTTTTTGTGTTGCGATTCAGCCAATGGCGCAGCACCTGCAGCCATCGCACAATGGCATTGCCGCGGAGCACGCGCTCCATCATCTCGCGGTTGATGCAAAACAGGTAGAGGAAGCCGGTCAGGTCGGGCGTTTCCCATTCGCCGCGCAGATAGGATTCGGCGACGCCGATATCGCCGGATCGCAAGGCGCGCCACGCGAAGCGATAGTCCTTCACGATCATCGTTGCCGATGGCCCGGATTGCGGTCCGCGGAACAATAGCTTGCGCCCGTCCGGCAGGACCACTTCCAGCGAGCCGCAGCGAATGTTGTCCGCCAGCGAGAAAGCAAGCCTTGCCGCGCCCGGCAACCCCGCCAGCGCGACGTTTCGCGTTTCCGGGGTTACGAGAAGCGGAGTGGCCATGGATCGGGTTCCCGGTTCTATCCCGGATGGTCCGGGGACAGTATCGACCTGATCGCGACCGGGAGGCGGGAAAGCGCCGCAGGCAGGGAGCAGAAAGCCCCTGTGAGCCTAGCCGCACATCCTCTCAATTGACGCCCCCCGTCACCTTCAGAGTCATCGACGGCGGCTCGAAGAATGCCGCAACCGGGTGGGGTCTCGTCAAGGGTTTCCGGACGGTCAGTTGGCGCCAACGCGGTCCAGTTACATGTCCCGGCATAGGAGGTGGGGTAGTGAGCCTCTCCCGCCGTCAGCCATCGTCCCGAGAGGGGCCGTCATTGGCCGACCTGTGGGAATCGCAGCTCAATGTGGTGGTCCACGATCCGATCGCGACAGCGCTGCCGTGTTGTCCGGCAGCCGGCTTGCGAAAGTCCGTGCAAGGCGATCGTTGCAAGAAAGGATATTGAAACCATCGCAGTCGCATCAACGGCCGGTCAAACCGGTCTTCACCTATTTTTTGGCCGTTCCGGCTAAGAGCGGGCGATGAGCGCGACCGCCCTTTCAGAGGCGCGCTCGTCCGGTGAACGCATAATGAATCTCGACGTCAATACCCTGTTTCTCGTCACGATTTATGTCGAGGCGATGCTCGGGCTCTTGCTGTTGTTCGCGTGGGTTCAGAACTCGGCGATCACGGCGGTCGCTTGGTGGGGCTCGGCGCATCTGTTGCGTGCGGTATCGATTGTGCTGTTCGGGCTCTACGGCTCGGCGCCGGCATGGGTGACCATCGATCTGTCGAACGCCATCTTGTTCACCGCCTTCGCGGCCACCTGGACCGGCGCTCGCGTCTTCGACGGACGTGCGCCGAGCTATCCCGGTGTTTTTGCCGGGGCGCTTCTGTGGTTCGCGGTGTGCCGGATTCCGGCGGTCGCGGCTTCGCTGGAAGCGCGGGTTCTGATCCCATCCTTCATCGTCACGGCCTATACCTGGGCAGCCGCCTACGAATTCTGGCGCGGCCGCGGCGAGCCGCTGGTGTCGCGGTGGCCAGCGATCTTCATGCTTTTTGCGCACGGCTCGCTGTTTCTCCTGCGCACGCCGCTCTCGACCATTGTGCCCTGGGTCCCGGGCCGGGAGGTCAATGACAGCGTTTGGCTGACCGTGCTGAGCTTTGAGGCGCTGCTGTTCACCATCGCCATCGCGTTCATCCTGCTGGCCATGGCCAAGGAGCGCATCGAGCTCCTTCACAAGACCGCGTCGCTTGTCGATCCTCTGACCGGGATCGCCAATCGCCGCGCCTTTATGGAGGGTGCCGCGGCGCTGGCACGGCGGATCGAGGACGAGCGGCGTCCTGCGGCCGTGCTGCTGATCGATCTCGATCACTTCAAGACCATCAACGACCGGTTCGGCCATGCTGTCGGCGACCGCGTCCTGCAGGTCTTTGCTGAAACCGCGCACGATCAGATCGGCCCCGACGATCTGTTGGGCCGGCTCGGCGGAGAGGAATTCGCGGTTGCTCTGTTCGATGTGGACCGGGACCGCGCGATGGGCGTTGCGGAGAATATTCGCAAGGCATTCGAATATGTCGCGTCGGACGTGGATGGATATCCCGTCGCCGGTACATGCAGCATCGGGGTTGCGCTCTCGGACGACGGACATTTCGACATGACCGATCTGCTGGGCCAAGCCGATCAGGCGCTGTATTCGGCGAAGGAGCGAGGCCGTAACCGCAGCGAACTGGCAACCGTCGAATTCGTGCTGCGTCTCGATGCGTCGACGCCGTCGTTGCGGATCGACGGGATGGAAACGAAATCGGCGGCCTGATTATCCCTCATCCGCGGGTGGGCAGCGAATTCGCATTGCCTTTGATGCTGCGGCGGACCATCATCCCGGAAAAAATCGCATGGGAGGATGGTCATGGCTTTCAACGTCAGATCGCTGTTGGCTGCTTTTGCAGCATTCGGGTTGTGCGCGACCGCAGCGAATGCGCAGACCTACGGCTTTGCGACTCTGCCGCCCGGGACACTCAATCACACCACCGCTTCCGCAATCGCCAAGGTGCTAAAGGAAAAGGCCGGCATGAACATGCTGGTCCAGCCGACGGCGGGCGATCAGGTCATCGTCCCGATGGTGGGCCGCGGCGAGGTCGAGGTCGGTATCGCCAATGCCATGGAGGTGCATGACGGTCTCGCCAAGGGCAACAAGGATCTGCGGATCATTGCGGCCGCCCATGCGCTCCGTGTCGGATTTTTCGTTCGCAAGGACTCGCCGATCAAAACGATCGCCGACCTGAAGGGCAAGCGGGTGCCCTACGGCTTTTCGGCGATGCGCGCGCTCGAACCGACGGTTCGCGCGATGCTCGCGACGGCCAATCTCACCGAAAAGGATATCAAGCCGGTGATGGTTCCCAACGTGGTGCGCAGCGCCGACGATTTTGCCTCCGGCGCGGCGGATGCGTTCTATTTTGCGTTCGGCGCACCGAAAGTGCGCGAGGTCGACGCCACGTCCGGCGGCATCCGCGTGGTTGAAATTGACGAGAAGGGCATGGATGCGGCCCGCAAGATCGAGCGTTGGGGCTACCTGACCGACGTAAAGCCTGGCCCGGTTTTCGTGGGCGTCGACAAGCCGATGAAGGTCTACAGCTTCGACAATCTGTTCTTCACCAGTGCCAAGACCAGCGATGAATTCGTCCGGAAATTTCTCGACACGCTGTTCAAGAACAGGGACGACCTGATCGCAGTGCAGCCGGTGCTGCGTGAATTCACCCCGGCCTTCGCTTACAAGCAATACGACGTCCCGTACCATCCGGCAGCGGTGAAATACTTCAAGGACAACAACATCCAGCCGCAGGCGGTGCAGTGACTTCAGACGACCACGAGCGGGACGCGGCGCAGACCTTCGTCGCGTCCCGCGCCCAATCGCTTGCGACCGACATTCTGCAAGGCTTGCTCATTGCCTGCGTTGTCGGCTGGGTGCTCGACATTCCGCGCCGCTGGTTCGGGGCGGCGTTCTACACCGAGCAGCTCCTGGCGGTCTGTCTCGGTCTGACCCTGGCGCTTGCCTTCATTGCGGTCCGGAAGCGTCCGCCACACTGGTTTGACTGGGCCGGCGCTGTGATGTCACTTGCGATCTGCGGCTATATCGCGGCGCGCTACGAAGCGTTGACCTACGAGATTGCACTGCTGCCGGTCGAGGGGATCGTCGGCAGCCTGATTCTGATTGTCCTGGTGCTCGAAGCGACGCGCCGGACCTCGGGCGGCGTGCTGGTGATCATCATCCTCGCACTGGTCGGGTACGTCTTCGTCGGTCCCAACCTGCCGGGCGATTTCCAGACCCGCCATGTCAGCCCCGAGCGGCTCGCAGTCTATCTCGGCCTCGACACCAACGGCATGATCGGCACGATCCTAGGAGTCGCCGTGCTCATCGTGGTGCCGTTCACATTGATGGGGCAGGTGCTCGGCCGGACCGGCGGTGCCAATTATTTTGCCGATCTGGCGATGTCGGGGATGGGCAGGTTCCGCGGCGGCGCGGCCAAGATCGCAGTGGTTGGTTCGGCACTGTTCGGCATGATTTCCGGGGCTGCGGTCAGCAATGTCGTCGCCGTCGGAATCGTCACCATTCCGCTGATGGTGCGGTCCGGCTTCACGCGGGCCAGGGCTGCTGCGATCGAGGCGGTCGGCTCGACCGGCGGACAATTGATGCCGCCGGTGATGGGCGCCGCAGCTTTCATCATGGCCGAATTCCTGCAGGTCTCTTACGGCGCGGTGGTCGTTGCGGCGGTGATCCCGGCGCTGCTTTATTACGCGGCGCTGTTCATGCATGTGGACCTCGAGGCCGCAAAGCACCGGATCGGCGCGGCACAGGTCGACGAGGATGTTCCCGGCTTTCTCGAAATCCTGCGCTCAGGATGGCACTTCCCGGTACCCATTGCATTTCTGGTCGCCACGCTGGCCTGGCCCGAAGTCTTCCAGATTCCGATCGAGCGGGCCGCCGTCTACGCGACCGGCATCATGATCGTTCTCTGCCTCTTGTTCGGCTATCGCGGCAGGAAGGTGACGATCGTGGAGATGGCGCGTGCGGTCCTCGACACCGGACGCGCCGCGCTCGATATCATTTTGATCGGAGCCGCCGCCGGCATGGTGGTGGGTGCGCTCAATGTTTCGGGCATAGCGTTCGGTTTGACGCTGCAGCTGATCGCGATCTCGGGCGAGAATCTGTTCGTTCTGTTGCTGCTGACCGCGCTGGTCAGTTTCGTACTGGGCATGGGCATGCCGACCGTTAGCGTCTACGTGCTGACCGCGACGCTGCTCGCACCGTCGCTGATCAAGCTCGGGGTATCGCCGATGGCTGCGCATATGTACGTGATGTATTTCGGCATGCTGTCGATGATCACGCCGCCGGTCGCAATCGCGGCTTATGCGGCTGCAAATATCGCGCGCGTGTCCGGCTGGACCACCGGCTGGGTCGCGGTGATGGTGGGATGGAGCACGTTCTTCATTCCGTTCCTGTTCGTGCTGGAACCGGCGCTGCTGATGAATGCGCCATGGCAATTGATCGTCTGGCATCTTGCCCGCAACCTGCTCGGCATCTTCATGGGGACAGCCGCAATCGTCGGGTACGGGTTCATTCCGCTATCGCTGCCGATGCGGATCGGTTTCGGTGCGGCGGCGCTAGCGATACTGATGCCGCCGAACGCCTTCCCCGGGGCCGATATTCTCGACTGGATCGGACTGGCCGGCTCGGTGGCTGTGCTGACGATGAATTATCTGCGCAGCCGCGCCATGCGATCGCGGCCCGCATCCGCATGATTCCGGTTCATTGACAGCAGTATGGCTCGACATGCATTATAGTTCATGTCGTCTGGGAGGACGCCATGAATTCGACAATGCCAAAACCGGCACCCGAAGCCGGTAAGCCGCCATTTCGCCCCATCCGTTTTGCCGAGCCGCAGGTGAGGCGCGAGGATCGCGCCGATGGCGCGATTGTGCTGCGAGCCGTGCAGCGGCTGGCCGAGTACGATCCGAACCTCGCGCATCTGTTCCGCCGCGCGGTGGAGCGGCAGCCCGACCGGCTGCTCATGGCCGAGCGCGATGCCACCGGCGCCTGGGCCGGACTGACCTATGCGCAGGCCCGGCAGAAAGCCGACGCCATTGCGCAGGCGCTGATCGATCGCGGCCTTTCGGCCGAGCGGCCGGTCATGGTGCTGTCCGGCAATGCGGTGGAGCACGGCCTGCTGACGCTGGCCTGCTACACCGCCGGCATTCCGATCGCGCCGATCTCGGTCGCCTATTCGCTGCAGAGCCAGGATCACGCCAAGCTCAAATATATCAATGAGCTTCTGACGCCGGGTCTGGTCTATGTCTCAGACACAGCGCCTTTCGCGAAGGCGCTAGCGCATATCACAGCGCCGGTTGTCGCTGGAAAGAACGGAGCCAATCGGCCGGATGTCACGCTATTTTCGGAACTCGAGAAAACGCAGCCCGGGCCGGCCGTGGAGCGTGCGGTGGCTGCGATCGGTCCGGAGACCATCGCCAAGTTCTTGTTCACGTCGGGATCGACGAGCCTGCCAAAGGGCGTGATCAACACGCACGGCATGCTGACGGCGAACCAGCAGCAGTCGGTGCAATGCTGGCCGTTTATCGAAGACGATCCGATGGTGCTCGTCGACTGGCTGCCGTGGAACCACACCTTCGGCAGCAACTACAATTTCAATCTGATCCTGCAGCAGGCCGGTACGCTCTATATCGACGGCGGCAAGCCGGTTCCGGCGCTGGTCGGTCAAACGGTGCAAAATCTCCGCGAGATCGCGCCGACCGTGTATTTCAATGTCCCGGCGGGCTACGGCGCGCTGCTGCCGTTCCTTGAGAAGGACGATGCGCTGGCGCGGCATTTCTTTTCACGGCTGCGCTTGCTGTTCTACGCCGGTGCATCGCTGCCGCAGGACATGTGGGATCGGCTCGAAGCGCTCGCGATCCGCATCACCGGCACGCGCATACCAATGACATCGGCGTGGGGCACGACGGAGACCTCGCCGCTGGCAACATCGGCCCACGTGCTGCTCGAACGGGCGGGCAACGTGGGGGTCCCGGTTCCCGGCGTCGATGTGAAGCTCGTGCCGGTCGGCAGCAAGCTCGAAATCCGGGTCCGCGGTCCGAATATCACTCCCGGATATTGGCGCAGACCCGACCTCACGCAAGCGATGTTCGATGAAGAGGGCTATTATCTTCCGGGCGATGCGGTTCGCTTTGCCGATCCGGACGATCCGAGCAAGGGCCTGATTTTCGACGGCCGCACCGCCGAGGATTTCAAGCTGACCAACGGCACCTGGGTTGCGGTCGGCGCGCTGCGTATCGGCGTGATCGCGGCGGCGTCTCCGGCGCTGCAGGACGCGATCGTATGCGGGGAAGGGCGCGATCAAGTCGGCCTTATCGCCTGGCTGAATGCGGCAGGGTGCAAGGAGATTACGGGCGACGACGGCGATCTTGCGTTCTATGCGACCCATCCCAAGGTCCACACCCACCTGCGGAACGCGCTTGCCCGCTGGAATGAGGTCAATACCGGCGCAACAATGCGTATTGCGCGGGTTCTGCTGTTGCCCGATCTGCCGTCGATCGATCGCAACGAGATCACCGACAAGGGCTATATCAATCAGCGTGTTGCGCTCGAATGCCGCAGGGCCGAGTGTGAGCGCCTGTTCGACGGCAAGCCGCATCCGGACGTGATTGTCGTCTGATTTTGATGTTGTGAAAACCAGCCGGTTGCGGAGCGGAATTGCCGCTGCGCGTTTGGTGGTCTATCAATCGGACAACAACACGTCAGGGAGGATCACCGATGCTGCGTCGAAATGTGCTCGGAATTGCCGCTGCATTTGCCGTTATTGCCGCTCCATGTGCGGCGCAGGCTCAGGCGCAGGATTATCCATCGCGACCCGTCAAGTTCGTGGTACCGTTCGGTGCGGGCGGCCCGGCGGACGTTTATGCGCGCGTGCTTGCGCAGCATCTTGGCGAGGCACTGAAGCAGCCGTTCGTGGTGGAGAATCGTCCGGGCGCCGGCTCGATCATCGGCAGCGATGCGGTCGCGAAATCCGACCCCGACGGCTACACGCTGCTGGTGATGTCCAACACCCACACCGTCAACGAGACGCTTCAGCCGAACAAGCCATTCAAGCTCATGGAGGATTTCGTCGCGGTGGCGCCGATCAACTATTCCGACCTCTTGATGGTGATCCACCCGTCGGTGCCGGCGAAGGACCTGAAGGAATTCATCGCGCTCGCGAAATCGAAGCCGGGACAACTCAACTACGCATCGTCGGGGCCGGGGACGCCGTATCACATGGCGGGCGAATTGTTCAAAGCCATGACCGGAACCGATATCGTGCATGTGCCGCACAAGGCGTCCGGCGAGATGCGCAACAGCGTGATCGGCGGACATGTGCAGATGATGTTCGACGCCGTCACCACCATGACCGCGAACGCAAAGGAGGGGAAGGTCAAACCGCTCGGCACATCGGGTACCAAGCGTAACGATCTGTCGCCCGATATTCCGACGATATCGGAGGCTGGCGTGCCGGGATACGAGACCACGATCTGGCTCGGCATCGTGGCGCCGGCCAAGACGCCGCCGGCAATTGTCGAGAAGCTGAACGCGGAAATCACCAAGGTGGTGAATCGTCCGGATGTGCGCGCGAACTGGGCAAAGCAAGGTGCCGTACCAATGGTGATGTCAGTGAAGGAATTCGACGCCTATTTGCGCAAGGACATCGGCAAGTGGGCCGATGTCGTCAAGAAGACCGGCGCCAAGGCCAACTGAGCGCGAGGAACGCGGTGACGAACAGGGGGCTCGCGCGATCGACGGCGGGAGCCCTTCAGTCCCGTGATGGCCGTATCACCCGATTGAATTTGATCCGGTGATGGGAATGGACTAGCTCTGCCGCGACGTTTAGCGGAGAGCAGGGAATGCGCTATTGCAGGTTCAACAACGATCGCCTCGGCGTCGTCCGGGGCGATATGGTCCACGATGTGACCGCCGTGCTCGACAAGCTTCCGGCGGTTCGCTGGCCGCTGCCGGCTCACGATCCGCTGGTGGCAGCGCTGCCAAAACTCCGCGGCGACATGGAAGCCGAAGCCGACCGCGTGACGCCGGTTCCCATTTCGTCAGTGAAGCTGCTTAATCCCGTCCCCAACCCATCGAAGGTGATCGGTGCGCCGGTCAACTATCACGCGCATATCGACGAGGCGAACCGCGATCAGCAGATCAGCTTCGGCAAGACCATCAAGACCATCGACCACTACGGCGTCTTTCTGAAGTCGAATTCTTCGCTGTCTGGCCCCTCCGAGCCGGTGCCGGTGGTGGAGAAGGACCGGCGTACCGATCACGAGGTCGAGCTTGCGGCTATCATCGGCGAGACCTGCTTCAACGTGCCGGAACAGGGCGCACTCAAATACATCGCGGGCTATACGATCGGCCTCGACATGACGATCCGCGGTCCGGAGGAACGGTCTTTACGCAAATCGCTCGATCGCTTCTCGGTGGTCGGGCCCTACGTTGTGACAGCCGACGAAATTCCGGATCCCGAGAATCTCGATCTGGAAATCCTCGTCAACGGCCAGGTCCGGCAGAAATCGAACACCCGGCACCTGATTTTCGGCGTCGCCAAGCTGATCGCTTAT
This sequence comes from Pseudomonadota bacterium, assembly GCA_049324435.1. Taxonomy (GTDB): domain Bacteria; phylum Pseudomonadota; class Alphaproteobacteria; order Rhizobiales; family Xanthobacteraceae; genus Pseudorhodoplanes. The sequence continues at coordinate 52,640 of JBMOOQ010000031.1, read as the reverse complement.
TGCTCGAATTTCTACACCCTCTACCCCGGCGATATCATCATGACCGGAACGCCGGAGGGTGTCGGGCCGGTTCAGGCTGGCGACGTGATGCATGCGAAGATCGAGAAGGTCGGCGAAATGACAGTCGCCGTCACCCGCCGTAGCGAGCCGCTGCCGCCGCCGGCTCCCGCCGTCTGAGAGGCGACCAAGAGAAAAAGCGCGGGCGATGAGCCCGCGCTTTCGTATAAGGGAACGACGTCTCAGAATTCCTTGCTCATCTTCGCGTCGACGGAATAGGGGCCGCCGCCGCGGATCACCAGCATCAGCGCCACTGCGGCGAACAGCAGCGGATATTCATTGCCCCGCGCGGTCCAGAAGAAGCCGCCGACACCGAGATGGAAGCGCGCGGCCTCCAGCATGAAGATGAGCACTGCCAGCGCGACCGGCCGCGTGAACAGCCCTACGAGCAAAAGAATGCCGCCGCCGAATTCCAACAGCGCGATCAACCAGCCCCAGACGGCCGGCATCGGATAGCCCACCTTCTGCAGCAATCCGATGAATCCGTTCATCCCCGGACCGCCGAACGCCCCGAACAGCTTCTGCATGCCATGTGGGATCAGTATCGCACCCGCAGCGACGCGCAGGATCAGATAAGCGAATTCCTCCCAGCCGGAATAGAGTTTCGCGAGGCCCGGCATATAGTGCTGGGACGGTTGTCTAGCCGCCATGATGTGTCTCCCCGTATGAAGCGCAAGCTCACTCGGCGCCGCCGATGACCGTACAGCGCCGGCATCACCGCGCGAATGCGGTCCGTTCGGGATGCGGCATCAATCTAGCGAGACCGGATGCACCCGCCTAGGCGAGCGGACCCGCATCCACGACAAACTCAGGTAAATGGCATCGGCATCGACAGACGCCCGCGCTGCACAATGGTTGTGGCAATGGAGGAATTCCAATTGTTGCAGCGCGCAAATATCTCGATCTTGAGGCCAACCTCGTCGCCCACGGTCTTGGTATCGCGCCACTCGTCGCGGACCACGCCGAACTTCATGCGGCTGATAGTCGGTTCGCCGCTCGCGCATGCTGCGAGGTGATAGGTGCCGGCACGTGCGCTGCTCTGCCCACCGTGGTGGGCAGAGCAAGGCATTATTCCGCAGCTGGAGGCAACGCGCGCTTCTCCCAGTGCAACGCGGCACGGGTATGATCCTGATCGCCGCCAAGCGCATCGCGCGCATCCGCCCACATATTGCAGATCAGCTGGCCGACCGGTGCATTCACGCCGATCTGCTCGGCAAGATCGGCCGCGATCTTCACGTCCTTGGCAAGCAGACCAAGCGCGAAGCCGGTACCGAAGGTACCGCTGAGGAAATGCTGCTTGATCAGCATTTCGGACGCGAAACTGCGCCCGGTCGAGACATTCACGACATCGGCGATCACCTCCGGATCGAGGCCGAATTTGCGGCCGACCGTGATCGCTTCGGCCGCCGCCGCAAAGCTCGTCGCGGCAAGGAAGTTGTTGAGGCATTTCATCGCATGGCCGCAACCGAGCGAGCCGACCTCGAACAGTTTCGAGCCCATGCAGGCCAACACGGGTTTCACGGCAGCAACCGACCCGGCGTCGCCGCCGATCATGATCGCAAGCGATCCGTCCTTGGCACGCGGGACGCCGCCCGACACCGGCGCATCGACCAGCTTGAGATTGCGTGCGGCGAGATCCTTGCCGAGCGTCCGCGTGCCGACCGGATCGGCCGAGCTCATGTCGATGACGATGGCGTCCGCCTTGAGATTCGCGGCCAGCGCGCCACCCTGCATCGTAAACAGCGCCTCGCGAACTTCCTTGCCGGTCGGCAGCATGGTGACGATCGCGTCGCAGGCTTTTCCGAGTTCGGCGAGCTGATCGGTCGCGCGTGCGCCATTGTCCTGAGCCCACGACTTCGCGCGTGCAGGATCGAGATCGAAGGCCACGACCTCGAAGCCGCCGCGTTTCACATTAGCGGCCATCGGCGCGCCCATATTGCCGATGCCGATAAATCCGACTGTCTTGATATCCGTCATTCTGGTCACCGTCACGCGAGGCCCATTTCTTTCAGTTTCTCTTCGGCCGCCCGGAAACCTTCGACTCCGCGCGGAATGCCGGCATACACCATGGCATGCAGCAGGATTTCCTGAATCTCGTCCGTCGTGACGCCGTTGGCGATCGCACCTTGCACGTGAACCTTCAGCTCATGCGGGCGAGCCATGGCGACAAGCATGGCCATGGTGATCATGGAGCGGATCTTGCGGGACAGTTTTGGACGGGTCCAGGTCTGGCCGAAGCAATATTTCGTCACGACCTCCTGCAACGGCCAAATGAAGTCGCTGGCCGCGTTGATCTGGCCTTCGGCGCCGTCGTGGCCCCACATCGCGCGGCGGACCTTCAGCCCGGCCGCGAAGTCCGGATTCTTCGACTCACGTTTGGCCCGATCGCCTTTGACCCGCGCCTTCGCGGCCTTGGCGGATCCGCCTTTCCTGTTCTTCGCCATCTTGAAATCCGTCCTCCCTTGATTGGTCTGCGACCGATATCGCGTTTGATGCGTCAACAAAACACAATGTGCGGTGCGCAACCGCCATGCGCCGCGGCAAATTGCCGGTAGAACGTGGATCGCCTATAGGCAAGCTCCAAATCAAATCGGCGCTGCCCACAGTATTGAGTGGGCCGAAGCGCCTTTCACAAATTGTTCCGGCAGGCCTGCATGAAAATCGTCCGCGTCACCGCCACGCCACTCAATGTCCCGCTGCATATCGCGCTCATGGGGCTCGACAAGAAAACATCGCTCGCGGCCTGCTTTGTCGAAGTCGAAACCGACACCGGCATCGTCGGGCATGGGCTGACCTCGATCACCGAGGAGGACGTCGTTGCACAGATCGTAAACGGCGTGATCGCGCCGAACCTCATCGGCGACGATCCGATGCTGACAGAGCGAATCTGGGAGAAGATCTACTGGACGATCATGCCGCGCGGCCAGACCGGCTATGCTGCGCACGCGCTGGCTGCGGTCGATCTCGCGCTCTGGGATATCAAGGGCAAGGCACTGGGCCTGCCGGTCTGGAAGCTGCTCGGCGGCGCACGCCAGCGGGTGCCGGTCTATGCCACCTTCGGGTTCGGCTTTTTCGACCGGGAGCAACTTGCAGCGGCAGCAAAGAAGTGGGTGGCGGACGGTTTCCGCCGCCTGAAGATGACGGTCGCAAGCGAAGCGCTCAAGCACAAGGACGAGCGTCCGGTCGTGGATGCGATCCGCGAGGACGCGAAGCGCGTCCAGGCGGTGCGCGAGGCAGTCGGCCCTGATGTCGAGATTTTCATCGACGCCAATTGCAATCTCGATCTCTACCACGCGACCAAGCTGGTGGAGATGATCAAGCCCTTCAACATTTCGTTCTTCGAGGAGCCGCTGACCCAGAATGACGTGCCGGGGATGGCGCAGTTGCGCCGCAACAGCGGCATCGCGCTGGCCTGCGGCCAGAACGAGGGGTTGCTGTACCGCTTCCGCGATCTGCTCGCCGCGCAGGCCATCGACTATGCGCAGCCCAATGTCTGCATTACCGGCGGCTTCACGCAATGCCTGAAGATTGCGGGCCTTGCGGCGTCATACAATGTGTCGATCGCCAATGGCGGCGCCTGGTCCTATCACAATATGCATCTGCAGGCCGGCGTCGCCAACGGCTCGCTCGTCGAACACCATTATCTGGCGGTCGAACTCTACAAGCAGCTCTATAGCGGGTTGCCAATGCCAGCCGATGGCTGGCTCGCGCTGTCCGACAAGCCGGGTCTGGGATTTGAGCCGAACCGCGATGCAATCCGCGAAATCGCGAAGCTTCCATTGTCGGCTGGGCGCGCCAAGGGTTGAGCGTAACGTCCAGGTCAAAGGTTGCGTGTTGCGCGTTCGCCATAGAACAGGGTGGCGATGAAGATGACAAACGCCAGCGTGATCAGGCTGACGACCAGTAGAGTGGCGGCGGGCATTGCAGTTCCTCCTTCCAAATGGTCCCGGAGGATGCATTCGCAATCGCGTCCCGGCCTTGCGCTAGCGCAAAGCGCTCATTATGGCGCCGGTTAACCGCTCTTTAAGAAGTTCGGCCGCAATTTCCGAATCGGGGTTTTTCTTCGGGGGCTCACGATGCCGTCTTACGGCCTGAATTCGACAGACGATCTTTGCCCGATTCCGGAAAGCCTGTTCGGGCAATTGTACCGCTCGCATCCCAATGGGCTGCCGGAACTGGTGGCCACCATTCCCGCACGCACCCGCGCGTTGCTCGCGCTGTTTTGCTACCGGCGTGCTCATCTCCATGCCCTCAGTCTGGCGATCGCCTCGACCTGCGAGGAGAGCGATCTGATCGATGCTGGCGGCCGAGCGGGCGCTGCTCTTTACGAATTGTCCCGCCAGTCCGGCGCGCCGGTGGCGATTCAGGAGAATGGCCGGCGCAAGATCAGCCTGGCTCAGGGGCCGCTCTGGCACCCGGCTCCACTGGAAGACGATTACGAAGACTGAAACGGCGGCGCCGTTATCATTCGTTATCATTCGGTATCATTCGGTGCGCATCGACCAGCTCGAGACCCGGCCCTATGCCGGGTCTTTTTTTGCTGTGTCCTGACGTTTGGCGAATTTCGGCGCGCGGTCAGATCGAGGCGAACACGAACAATACGAGCAGGATGGCGATCAGCGCGGCATTGCGGACAAAGAAGGCAGCGGCGACGAGGGCCGGGAAGGCGGCAGCATCGCGAATGGTCTGTGTGGTCATAACTGCAAAGCCCCCCGTCGGTGCGGGTCTGACCGCGATATAGCGCTCCAAACGCGGCTGTGGAGACCGCCTCACGGGATCGTGTTGCGATGCAGCATCTTTCGGGAAGAAGATGCGCTCGGATCTGAGTTCACTCCTGATCCGGACTCCTGCACGCTGGCTGGCCGATGGGTTGCGAGCGGCGCGCAGGCGATGCAGCCGCTGATCCCTGGTCAAAGAGCGTCGTCGATCTGAGTAGCCCATGCGCCGGCCGGTGTGCGGCGTGCGATAACACCGCAACCGAGCTTTGCATCGTCGCGGTCCCGGTTGCGACGGCGGCCAATTGGACGGCCATGTGATTGCCGCATCGTGACGCTTTCGATTAACTGATGCACGAGACGTTTGATTCGTTGCGTCGCGTTGTTCGTTGCTCAACTCATGGCCAAGCGCGGATTATGACAAATTATCGATCATCAGCGATCGCTGCGACCCAGCCTGTCTCTGTCACGCAAGCAAGCGGGACCGAGTTCGATAGTCTGCGTGAAATTCTGCAGGGCTTGCGCGACCGGATCCGGCCGCTGCATATCGTATGTCTTGCGGGCACGATTGCGTTTTCCTTCGTTTGCACGCTTTGGGCCGTCCATGAGGGTGTGTCGCTGCCGCTCGCATTGATGGGCGGTTATTGTACGATGATCGCCGGCATCGCCTTGTTCGTGGCACAACTCGTTCTTGCGCATCTCACCAAGAAGGCTGCGCCGGCGCAGCCGTCGCGCAAGCCCAATTACGCTGCATGGAAGCTCGTCAATACGCTGAATGTTTCGAATGCGTCGCGGCTCTGGTGCGATATCGAACCGGGCCATCCCTATTCGCAGGAATCGATGGCCTGGGCTGCGGCGATGCTGGATGCGATCAAGTCGGGCGCGCTACCGATCAGCGCCAAGCCGCATGCGACGAAGGAAATGATTGCGCGCGAGCAGGCAAATCCCGGATGGAATACCGAGGTGACGCGCGATGCGCTCCGCGCCTGGGCGCTCAAGCATGGTCACTGTCCCACCTTCCTTCGCGATTAGCTGCGTCATCGCCGAACGGAATTGCGACTGCGCGGCAATCGTCGGCGACTTTCGAGAGCTCCTCCACCAGCCGGACCACGCGCTGGCGCACTCTTGCGTTGCTGATCCGAACGAATGACCGGGCGAGTGCCAGGCCATCGCTTGTCAACGCGATATCGGCCGGTTCGCTCTCTTGATCGGCCGTTCCATCTCTTCCGTGGCATGCTCTGCATTCGATCTGCGGCTTGTCGCCGAACAATTCTGCCACCGGTATGCCAAGGACGGCTGCAATCTCATGGAGTCGACCGGCTCCGATCCGGTTCACTCCCTTTTCGTATTTCTGAACCTGCTGGAAGGACACGCCGAGCGCCACGGCGAGATCGCTTTGGGTCATTCCGAGGAGGCGGCGATGCGTGCGCACACGCGCTCCAACTTCCGCATCGATCATGTTGCCGGTTTTTTGCTGGCGGGGTCGGTCCATCGAACGGGCGCTCCACAACGTCAGGGCGAGCACGTCTTCAACGGCCAATTCTTGGCTTATGGGCGCTGTCAACTTTGACAGGTTGACGGCCGGGCCTTGGACCAGCGCTGCGCTCCGGTCTCACGTGAAAGCCCTCGCCCGGGACGGGGTGCGATCGCGGCGGCGCCGGGCACAAAACACATGCGCGCCCGACCACCCGCGGCTCATCGGGTTCGCTCGCGGTCCGGATCATCGTCCACTGAATGTTTTGGAATTGGCTCCCCGGGCCGGATTCGAACCAGCGACCAACCGGTTAACAGCCGGTTGCTCTACCACTGAGCTACCGGGGAACGCTGCGCGGCTATAACAAAGCCTCGCTCGATTGCAAGTCTTTCGGGCCGAAAAGCCCGGGCAAAGGCTGCAGGCGGCCCGATCCTGAAGCCAAATGGAGGCGACGACCGGAATTGAACCGGTGTAAACGGTTTTGCAGACCGCTGCGTAACCACTCCGCCACGTCGCCATGACCACAGGTCATTGAGGAAGGTCATATAGGAGCGCTGTGGACCGGGCAACATGCGGTTCGCGCACAGGCCGTTGCTGCCTTGCGTTTTGATCCGCGCTGCCGCAGAAGCGATTTGCCTTTATTCTGGACGAAACAATGGCCGATTTTGCAGCTTTGCGCCGTGCGATGGTGGACGGGCAGATCCGCACCGCCGACGTCACCGACCGCCCTCTGATCCAGGCGATGCTGGACGTTCCGCGCGAGCGCTTCGTAACGGCGGATCAGGTGAGCCTTGCCTATCTCGACCTCGACCTACCGGCAGGGGACGGTACCCGGCGTCTCCTGAAGCCCATGGTGCTCGCCAGGATGCTGCAAGCCCTGCAAATATCATCCGGACAGAGGGTGCTCGACGTCGGTTGCGCGACTGGCTACGCGGCGGCTCTGCTGGCTCATCTCGGCGCTGCGGTGGTCGCGCTGGAAGAACATCCCGTGCTGGCCCGGCATGCCCGGGCAAATCTTGCGGGTCTGCCTGCGGTTTCGGTTGTGGAAGGGCCGCTCGTGGATGGTCACGCCGCCGGAGCCCCTTACGACGCAATTCTCGTCGAAGGCGCCATCGAACAGGAGCCGTCCCGGCTCTTCGGCCAATTGGCCAACGGTGGCGCTCTGATTTGCATCCGTGGCCGCGGGCCGGGGGCAAAGGTGGTTTTATACCGTCGCGACGGCGACGACATAACGCCCCGGACGGTTTTCGAGACTTCCGGGACTGTTTTGCCTGGTTTTGCCCGGCCGGAGGCCTTCGCGTTCTGACCCGATATGGGGCACCTGTATCCCGAAATACTCAGGTGCCGGTCTTTTCCCCTGATCGCTTCAATCGGGGGTTCAAAGCCTTGAAAGGACGGATATAGTTAAGGAATCGTTGATCGGCTTGGGAGTCGCCGCGAAGGGGGCTGCGGACGCTTGGGCCATTGGGGGGTTTGATGCCGCTTGTGCGTGCGGGATCGTTGGTGGTGGCCGCCGCAATTGTGGCTGTCAGCGCGACGGGTTTTGCCGCCGATCGCCGGGTTGGCGTATCGGGCGCTGGTACTGGTCCGGGTGTCTCGCCCGGCACCGGCGTAACGACGCTTGAGCAGGCGCTCGTCCAAGCCTACCAGAACAATCCGCAGATCAACGCGCAGCGTGCGCTGGTCCGTGCCACCGATGAAAGCGTGCCACAGGCTCTGGCAGGATACCGGCCGCGGATCAGCGGAACCTACAATTACGGTGTGCAGTGGACTGAAACGACGACCGAGACGCAGATCCCGGTGGTCGGCGGGACGGTTGGCAGTCGCAGCCGAAATGTCTCGCGCACCAATCCGGCATCGGTCGGCGCGCAGCTGCAACAGAATGTCTTCAACGGCTTTCAGACTGCAAACCGCACTCGCCAGGCCGAAGCGCAGGTCTTTGCGGCGCGCGAGACGTTGCGGGTGATCGAGCAAACCGTCCTGCTCGATGCCGCGACCGTGTACATGAATGTTTTGCGCGACACCGCGGTTCTTGAATTGCAGCGGCGCAACGTCGAGGTGATTCAGGAGCAGCTGCGGCAGACACGCGATCGATTCAATGTCGGCGAAGTGACGCGCACTGACGTGGCGCAGGCTGAGTCGCGCGTTGCGGCCGCTCAATCGCAATACCTGTCCGCGCAGGCCAATCTGACCACGTCGCGTGCCGCATTCCGGCGCGTCATCGGTGTCGATCCGGGCCGTCTCGCCAATGGCACTCCGGTCGATCGTTTCGTGCCGCGTTCGCTCGATCTCGCGGTCGCGCAGGGGCAGGCCGAAAATCCATCAGTGACCGCTGCCGAATATGGTGTCGACGTCGCTCAGCTTCAGGTGCGCGTCAACGAAGGATCGCTGTACCCGGTCGTCACTGTTACCGGGGCGATCCAGCAGAGCTGGAATCAGACCGAGACAGTCATGGACAACATGAATGCCTCGGTCGTTGGTCAGATCACGGTGCCGATCTACCAAGGCGGCCAGGAATACGCGTTGATTCGCCAGGCGAAGGAGACGGTCGGACAGCGCCGGCTCGAACTGGCGCAGAACCGCGATCAGGCACGGGCCAATGTCGTTCAGTCCTGGGGCCAGCTCGATGCCGCCAAAGCGCAGATCGATGCAACCCGCGCGCAGGTGACTGCTGCCGAGATTGCCTTGAACGGTGTGCGCGAGGAAGCGCGTGTCGGACAGCGTACGACGCTCGATGTTCTGAACGCGACACAGGAACTGCTCAATGCGCGTGTCGCGCTTGTGACCGCTCAGCGCGACCGTGTCGTCGCCTCTTATACGCTGTTGTCTGCGGTTGGCCGCCTGTCGGTGCCGGTGCTCGGCCTGCAGGTTCCGCTCTACGATCCGATGGTCCATTATCAGCAGGTGCGTGACGCCTGGATCGGCATCAGGACACCTGACGGACGTTGAGCTCGCACAACAGGCAGCGCAGCGGTCTGGTATCCTGCGCCGCCGTCATCCACATCCACAAGCGCGCCTCTGGATTGTATTTCAAGGCCCGCATGCAATACTCCCCAAGCCCGCAAAAACCGGCGATAATTGCGCATTGATTCGATGCTGAAACGCGTCGACGCCCGCGTCGGCTGTTGCAGTGCAGGTTCGAAGAATTCGTATCAGATGTGACGAGGCGGAATGAACCAGCCGGCGAAATCGCACGAACCGTCGATGGAGGAGATTCTCGCGTCCATCCGTCGGATCATTGCAGACGATGACGCGAAGGGAGCGGCCCCCGCTGCGGCCGCGGAGCCGCCGCGGCCTGCGCCGGCCATGGCGGCGGCTACGGTAGCACCGCCGCCGCCGTCACCGCTTGAGTTCGTCAATGACATTCCGCCGGCTCCCGAACCGGCCCCCATGCCGGAGCCGGCTGATGTCCTCGAACTGACCGAGGAGATGCGGGCACCCGAGCCGGAGCCCGCTCCGCATTTCCGGACAGTGGACGCACAGCCGGACGTGGTCTTTGCTGAGGAGCCGCCGGCGCCCGAACCGGAGAGCGCGCAATCCGATGCGCCGGCCTATGATCCGCTGGAGAATGCGCGGCGGACGCTGTCGGCGCAGATGCAGATGGAGACCGATCAGCCGCTGCTGTCGCGAACGGCAAGCGCTGCGGTGGACTCTGCGTTCGCCTCGCTCGCCCACACCGTGTTGAGCCAGAATGCGCGCACGCTGGACGATCTGGTCAAGGAGATGCTCCGGCCCATGCTGAAATCATGGCTCGACGATAACCTGCCGAGCCTTGTCGAACGGCTGGTGCGGGCGGAGATTGAGCGGGTTTCCCGCGGCCGATAGCTAATCCGCTTGGGGCGAGGTCTGTGCCTCGCTCTTGCGCCGCCGGGCAAGGCCGCGCGCGAAAATCGCACAGAGCAGCGGAAAGCCAATCGCGGATGTGAGGAATACCGGCACGGCGGTGAAGCGGTCGACGACCGGCGCGGCCGCTGCAACGCCTGCAGTGATCCCCATATAGAGCGCCGACGAAAAGATCGCGAGCGCAGTCGCGCGCGCCTGGGGTGCCATCTGCGTGGCGTTGGTCTGGAAGGTATTGTGGACCATGTAGAAGCCCAGTCCGATCAGCGTGGTCGCCAGAGGTGCAAACCACCAGACCGGCTGAAAGGACAAAATCAGAAAGCCCGCCGAAACCAGGGCGCCGCCGGCGATCACGAGGCCGATCTGGCCCAGCCGGTTGACCAGCATACGCACGGCGAGTGTGTAGAGCAGGCCGCCGATTGCGAAACAGCCGACCACAAGACCGACCATCGTGAAGCTCAGTCCGAAGCGCAGGTGCAGATCGGCGCCGATAAAGGACAGAACCGCATAGAGCAGGGCAGCCTCGACGAACACACTGAGTGTGATGAAGCGCGCCCAGGGCGAGCCGAGGACGCTTCTGTATTCGGCAATCAATCCGCCCTTGCGCTCGGCACGGGCACTTGAGGCCCGCGTCGCCGGATTGAACACGAGCTCCGCGATGAGGGCGGCCGCTGCAATCGCAAAAATCCCGCCAAGGATAAAGAACACGTTGCGCCAGCCGAACATGTCGCCCAGCACGCCGCCCGCGACCTGTCCGAAGAGCAGCCCGGAAATCTGGCCGGTGAGATAGCGCCCGAGCACCGGCTGCCGCTGCTCGTAAGGGACGACGTCGCCGATATAGGCCATGGCGAGCGGGATGATACAGCCGGCTGCCAGCCCGCACACGAGCCGGTAGGCGACCAGCTCGGTCAGGGAGAAGGCCAGACCGCAAAGAACCGTGGCTGCGGCTGCGATAAGGCTCAGGCCAGCGACGGAATAGTATTTTCCGAACCGGTCGCCGATTTCGCCGCCGAACAGCTGAACCGTGCCGTGCGCCAGCCCGTAAGCGGTCACCACGATCGAGGCGGCGCCGATGGTGACGGAGAGGTCGGCTGCGATCTGCGGCAGGATCGAATCGGAAACCCGCACCATCGCCTGGCTGGCGAAGCCGGCGAGCGACAGCAGGAAGATCGCTCGGGCAGGGATCGGTGAGGTTGCGGAATTCGCCACGATTTATCGTTTCAGCACGGCTCGAACCGAGTCCGCGATTGTTGACAGGGTGCGCTGTGGCGGGCTTTGTAGCCCGCGCGTCGCAAACGCAGAAACCCCGAATTTCCAGATGATCGACAAGACCTATCAGCCGTCCGACGTGGAGCCGCGCATCTCGCAGGCGTGGGAGAATGCGCTGGCCTTCCGGGCCGGCCGGCCAGATCGTGCCGACGCGAAACCGTATTGTATCGTCATTCCGCCGCCGAACGTGACCGGTTCGCTGCATATGGGCCATGCGCTGAACAACACGTTGCAGGACATCCTGTGCCGGTTCGAGCGCATGCGCGGGCGCGATGTGCTCTGGCAGGTCGGCACCGATCATGCCGGCATCGCGACCCAGATGGTTGTCGAGCGGCAATTGATGGAACGTCAGCAGCCCGACCGCCGCACCATGGGACGCGAGAAGTTCCTGGAGCGCGTCTGGGAATGGAAGGCCGAATCGGGCGGCACAATCATCAACCAGCTGAAAAGGCTCGGTGCGTCCTGCGACTGGTCGCGCGAGCGCTTCACCATGGACGAGGGGCTGTCGAAGGCGGTGATCAAGGTCTTCGTCGAGTTGTACCGGCAGGGCCTGATCTACAAGGACAAGCGGCTGGTCAACTGGGACCCGAAGCTGCTCACTGCCATTTCCGACCTTGAAGTGCAGCAGGTCGAGGTCAAAGGCCATTTCTGGCACCTGAAATATCCGGTCGAGGGCATCCCTGGGGAGTACATCATTGTCGCGACGACGCGGCCGGAGACGATGCTCGGCGACACCGCGGTTGCGGTGCATCCTGAGAACGAGAAGCTCCGGCACCTGATCGGCCGTAACGCGATCCTGCCGCTGGTCGGCCGGCGCATTCCGATCGTCGGCGACGACTATGCCGATCCGGAAAAAGGTACGGGCGCAGTGAAGATCACGCCGGCGCACGACTTCAACGACTTCGAGGTCGGCAAACGGCACGGCTTGCCGATGGTCAATATATTCGACATCGAGGCGAAGCTTAATCTCAAGGGCAACGAGGATTTCCTCGCCGGGGTCGAATCATCAGCCGAGCTCGACGCGACGCTCGCCATGCATGGCATGGACCGCTTCGCAGCGCGCAAAGTCATTGTTGCGCGGATGGAGGAGCAGGGCCTCATCGACAAGATCGAGCCGAACACGCACATGGTGCCGCATGGCGACCGTTCGGGCGTGGTGATCGAGCCGTTCCTGACCGACCAGTGGTATGTCGACGCCAAGACTCTCGCGAAGGAGGCGATCGCGGCGGTGCGCGACGGCCGTACCGTGTTCGTGCCGAAGAACTGGGAAAAGACCTATTATGACTGGATGGAGAACATCCAGCCATGGTGCGTGTCGCGCCAGCTCTGGTGGGGTCATCAGATTCCGGCCTGGTACGGCGCCGACGGCCGGGTCTATGTCGCCGAGACACAGGACGAGGCGGTTGCCGAGGCGCTTGGTTACGATGTCGCGAACGGAAACATCACCGAAGAAGAGGCCGAGGCGATTGCGCAGGATCCGGGCCGCCGCGCGGCGTATCTCACCCGTGACGAGGACGTGCTCGATACCTGGTTCTCCTCTGCCTTGTGGCCATTCTCGACGCTGGGCTGGCCAGACGAAACACCGGAGCTGAAACGTTACTACCCGACCGATGTGCTGGTGACGGGCTTCGACATCATCTTTTTCTGGGTCGCACGGATGATGATGATGGGCCTCCATTTCATGAAGGAGATCCCGTTCCACACCGTCTATATCCACGCCCTCGTCCGCGACGAGAAGGGCGCCAAGATGTCGAAATCGAAGGGCAATGTGATGGATCCCCTCGATCTGATCGACCAGTACGGCGCCGATGCATTGCGCTTCACGCTGGCGGCGATGGCCGCGCAAGGCCGCGACATCAAGCTTTCGACCCAGCGCGTCGAAGGCTATCGCAACTTCACCACCAAGCTCTGGAACGCGGCACGGTTCGCGGAGATGAACGGCTGCGTCACCGTTGCAGATTTCTCCCCGCGTAACGCCAAGCAGGTTCTGAACCGCTGGATCGCGCACGAAACCGCGAAGGCCGCGCGCGAGATCACGGCCGCACTCGAAGCCTATCGGTTCAACGAGGCGGCCGGCGCGGCCTACAGATTCGTCTGGAACATCTATTGCGACTGGTATCTGGAACTTGTGAAGCCGGTGCTGACCGGGCCGGACGGCGAGGCGAAGTTCGAGACCCGTGCCACTGTTGCCTGGGCGCGCGACGAGATCGTCAAGCTGCTGCATCCCTTCATGCCCTTCATCACCGAAGAATTGTGGTGGGTGACGGGACCTGTGCCGGTCGAACCGGAGCGTATGTCCGGCAACGAGCGGGAACTTGCGCGCAAGGGCGACGAACGTCCCGATATGCTCGCGCTTACAGCGTGGCCTGTCCATGACGGGCTCGACGATCCGGCGGCGGAGGCCGAGGTCGGCTGGGTTGTGGATCTCGTCACGTCGGTGCGTTCGGTGCGTGCCGAGATGAATATTCCGCCTGCCAAGATGATGCCGCTGGTTCTGGTCGGCGTGTCGGACGAGACCCGTGCGCGCGCCGGGCGCTGGCTCGATCTGGTCAAGCGGATGGCCCGCATCTCTGAACTGCAATTCACCGGGGATGTACCCGATGGCTCGGTGCAGCTTCTGGTGCGCGGTGAAGTCGCGGCTTTGCCGCTCAAGGGCGTGATCGACCTCAAGGCCGAGCAGGCGCGTCTTCAGAAAGAACTCGCGAAGGCCGAATCCGACATCGCCCGCGTCGACCAGAAGCTCGGCAATCCGAAATTCGTCGCCAACGCCGCCGAGGAGGTGGTGGAAGGCGAAAAGGAAAAGCGCGAGGAAGCCGAAGCCCGCAAGGCCAAGATTCTGGAGGCGCTGGAGCGGCTGAAGGGAGCGGCATAGCGGATGCGCCGGCTGTTCCGCGGCATCGGATACGGCCTGTCGGCAATCGCTCTTGCCATTCTCCTCCTGGCCGGTGTCACCGCGCGTTCCGGCGACCCCTCGCTATGGCCGGCGAAGCCCGATGAGCCGGTGAAGGAGATTTTCGTCGTCAGCCATGGGTATCATGCAGGCATCGCGCTCTCGACCGCGCAGATTGCGGCGGCCGTGCGCCGCAGCGGCAACACCGCGCTCGGTCTCGTCGCCGAACGTTTCGGCGGTTATCCCTTCATCGAGATCGGATGGGGCGAACAGGATTTTTATGCATCGGTGCCGACAGTCGGAGATCTGAAGCTTAGACTTGCGGCGCGGGCTCTGTTTCGCCCGGACAACAAGTCCGTAGTCCACGTCGTCGGACTGCCGGACACGCCGCGCAAGGCGTTCCCGTCGGCGGACATTGTCCGCATAGTGGTGAGCGAGACCGGCTTTGCACGGCTGCTGTCGGCCCTCAACCGCACCTTCGCACTGAGCGATGACCCGGCGGGCTTACAGGAGCTTGGGCGGGGGCTGTACGGTCCCAGTCTGTTTTTTCGTGCGAACGGTGCTTTCCATATTTTCAGCGTGTGCAATCACTGGGTCGCAGACATGCTGTCAGCCGCCGGCTTGCCTGTGACCCCTGTGCTGGACACCGTGCCGCCTGGCCTTCTGCTCGACCTCAAATGGCGGGCGGGGCTCGACCCTTTGCCAAGACCGCTCCAGACGGACAACTGAGCCGAAAAAATGCTTGCTGATCCCAACAACCGGCCTGGCGGTCCGCGCCTTGTCATCACTGCCAAGACCGCGAACCGGGTGCAATTCTTCGACGCAGCAACTTTCGCCAGGACCGGCGAAATCGACATGCCGGCCTCGACCCATGAGATGGTTCTGTCGCCCGACGGGCGAAGCGTTTACGCCTCGGTCTATGGCGGCGGCATTTTTGGAAAAAACGCGAACCCGGATCGTCGCATCGCGGTTATCGATCTGCAGTCCAAGGCTGTCGTCCGGATGATCGATGTCGGTTCCGGTCTTGCTCCGCATGGAGTCATGTTCGACCGTGACGGCATGCTCTGGTGTACCGCCGAGCTTGGCAATGCCGTGCTGGTAATCGATCCGGCCACCGGCGCGATGCACAGGATCGAAACCGGCAAACCCGCGCACTGGCTTGCAATCAGTCATGCCGCCAACAGGGTGTTTGCGTCCTGCAAGACCTCGGATTTCGTCGCGGTGATCGACCGCACCAAGCGGGCCGTGACCGGCCGTCTGCCGATCCCCGATTTCGCTGAAGGGCTTTGCGTCACCCCGGACGGCGACACGCTGTTTGTCTGCGCGCACCGGACACCGACACTCTATGTGTTCGACGCGACCGACGGGGCGTTGCGCAAGACCATCACGATCGCGGGCGGGGAGGGCAAGCCGAACCAGCTCAAGCGCGTGCGCGTCTCGCCGGATGGCCGCTTCGCCTGCGTCTCGTCGCTGCTCGACAATCACGCCATCTTCGACACGGCGTCCCTTGATCAGATTGCGTCCTTTACCACGCCAAAGGCGCCCATGGGTTTCGGTTTCGGGGCCGACGGGACGCACGCGTTTCTGTGCTGTCACGACGACGCCGTGGTGCTGGAATTCGAACTCCCGACCGGACGGGTCACCAGGCAATTCGGCACGGCGTCCGGCTGCGAATACGTCGTGTCGTACTGATTGGTCGGCTGCGAGGCCGCGAGCGGGGCCGTTTCAGGGTTGAATCTTGATCCCCAGCTTGTACATAGCGCGCCATGACCATGCCCGCCCGCGCCGAATCCGCCGAATCACGCTCTCCGCTTGCGGCGGAGATCGAGCGGCGGCGGACCTTTGCGATCATCTCGCATCCGGACGCCGGCAAGACCACCCTGACCGAGAAGCTGCTTTTGTTCGGCGGCGCGATCCAGCTCGCCGGCCAGGTCAAGGCCAAGCGCAACCGCAAGACCACGCAATCCGACTGGATGGCTATCGAGAAGGAGCGCGGCATTTCGGTTGTCACCTCGGTCATGACTTTCGAATATGGCGGTCATGTCTTCAATCTGCTCGACACGCCGGGCCACGAGGACTTCTCGGAAGACACCTATCGCACCCTGACCGCGGTCGATTCCGCCGTCATGGTGATCGATGCGGCGAAGGGCATCGAGGCGCGCACCCGCAAGCTGTTCGAGGTCTGCAGGTTGCGTGACATCCCGATCCTGACCTTCATCAACAAGATGGACCGCGAGAGCCGCGATCCGTTCGAAATCCTCGACGAGATTGAGAAGACGCTGGCGCTCGACACGACACCGATCAACTGGCCGGTCGGCCGGGGGCGCGATTTCGTCGGCACCATCGAGGTCGAGAGCGGCGGCGTCCGCCTGCTTGAGGGAGACGCGGGCAAGGCGGGCACCTTGCGGGAGATGAGCATCCATGATGTCGCCGCGCTCAATCCCAATCTCGATGCGTCGGCGATCGAGGGCGAATTCGAGCTGGTGCGCGAAGCGTGCCGTGGTTTCGATCTGCAGGCATTCCGGGAAGGCCATTTGTCGCCGGTCTTTTTCGGTTCGGCGTTGAAGAATTTCGGTGTCGGCGATCTGCTGGATGCGCTCGGCCGCGTCGCGCCGCCGCCGCGCGATCAGAAGGCGGATACGCGAATGGTCGAAGCCGAAGAGCCGCGCATGTCGGCCTTCGTGTTCAAGATCCAGGCCAACATGGACCCGAACCACCGCGACCGCATCGCCTTCGCGCGGCTGTGCTCAGGCAAGCTGACCCGCGGCATGAAGGTCAAGCAGGTCAGAACCGGCAAGCAGATCGCGCTGAATGCACCGCAATTCTTCTTCGCCAAGGATCGCGCGCTCGCCGAGGAGGCGTATGCCGGCGACGTGGTCGGCATTCCAAACCATGGCTCAGTGCGGATCGGCGATACGCTGACCGAGGGCGAGGAGCTGAATTTCGTCGGCGTGCCGAGCTTCGCGCCGGAAATTTTGCGCCGTGTGCGTTTGCCGGATGCGATGAAGGCCAAGAAGCTGAAGGAGGCTTTGCAGCAGCTGGCGGAGGAGGGCGTCGTCCAGGTGTTCCGCCCGCATGATGGCTCGCCGGCGCTTGTCGGTGTAGTCGGCCCGCTGCAGCTCGATGTGCTGCGCTTGCGGCTGATGGACGAATATGGGCTTGAGGTGAGCTGGGACGTCAGCGAGTTCACGCTGGCGCGCTGGATCGCGCCCGACGGCAAGGGCGATCCGAAGGCGTTCGAGACATTCATCAAGAACAACGGATCGAGTGTCGCAGACGATCTCGACGGCGATCCGGTCTTCCTCGCCCGCAACCAGTTCAATCTCGACTATACCCGCGAGCGCGCGCCGGGCATCGCTTTCACGGATATCAAGGACGTGAAGCGGGCGGGCGCGGCCTAAGTCCGAGCCTTCGGGCGGCACGCGGTCGCGGACGCAGGGGCCAAGGCTCTTCTCGCGCGCGGCCGGCTTGTCATAATTGTAGCGCAATCGGAGCGGCTGTGATTGGCTGCAGGAGGGGACTTGGTTTTCATGAAAGCTTTTGCCCAGACATTTCGCGCGTCACTCGCCCTGTGGTTGCGGCGCTTCTGGCCGCTGATCGTGGTATTTCTGCTCGCCCAAATGCTGCTGCGCGTGGGACTTGCCTTCCGCTCGGGTGCCGCCTTCATCGACGGTCCCTGGGATTTGGTCCGGCCGTTTGCCATCGGATTCTGGTTCGATCTCGCGGTGCTGATGGTCGTTGTGATCCCCGGAACGTTGTACTGGGCGCTGCTGCCGCGGTCTTGGCATGGCGGCGGCGTCGATCGTGCGACGACGCTGTCGGGCTTTGCCATCTTTGCCTTCATCATCGGTTTCACGATGATTGGCGAGGTGCTGTTCTGGAACGAATTTGGGGCGCGGTTCAACTTCATTGCGGTGGATTATCTGATCTACACCCGCGAGGTCGTTCGCAATGTGTGGGAGTCCTATCCTGTCGGATGGATGCTTGCGGCACTCGCCGGGGCCGCGCTGCTGTTGACCGTGATGCTGCGCAAGGTGCTGCGGGTTGAGCCCTGCGATGCTCCGATGCGTGGCCGTGTTGCGGTCTTCGCCTCGCTTGCCCTGCTGGCCTTCGTTGTGAACGACAGCTCCAAATCGTCCTGGACCGACATTTCGAGCAACAATTACGCCAACGAGCTTTCGGCGAACGGCTATTATTCGCTGGTCCGCGCCTTCTTCAACAACGAGATCGACTATCGCCGCTTCTACGCGATGCAGGACGAGGCGCAGGTCAACAATCGCATCCGTGATCTTGTCGCCTCTTCGCGCGCAAAATTCACGAGCAAGGTACCGGGTGACATCACCCGCGATATCGTTGATCCGTTGCCGCCGGTACGCATGAATGTCGTGCTCGTCACGATCGAAAGCCTGAGCGCGTCTTTCATGGGGCAGTTCGGAAACGGGCTTGCGCTCACGCCCAATCTCGATGCGCTTGCGGACAAGTCGCTGTTTTTCACGCAGATGCTCGCGACCGGCACGCGCACGGTGCGAGGGCTTGAAGCTGTTTCGCTGTCGGTCCCGCCGACTCCGGGGCAGTCGATCCTGCGGCGTCCGGGGAACGAGCATCTGTTCTCGATCGGATCGGTGCTGCGCGACCACGGCTACAGCGCCACCTACCTGTATGGTGGCGACGGTTATTTCGACAATATGGATGCGTTTTTCTCGGCGAACGGGTACCGGGTCATCGACCGCAAGGCGTTTGCCGCGCCGGAGGTGACGTTTTCGAACGCCTGGGGCGTCTGCGACGAGGATCTGTTCGCGCGCGCCATTCGCGAGGCCGATGCGTCATTCGCAAGCGGCCAGCCGTTTTTTCAGCACGTCATGACGGTTTCGAACCACCGGCCCTTTACCTATCCGGAGGGCCGCATCGCGCCGCCGCACGGCGACACCTCGCTACAGGGGCGCACGCTCAGGAACTACATCGAACAGACACGCGAAGGCGGCGTCAGATATACCGACTATGCCATCGGCAAGTTTATCGAACAGGCGCGCCGGAAACCCTGGTTCGAAAATACACTGTTTGTATTCGTTGCCGATCACACTGCCTCGTCGGCCGGCAAGATCGAGGTCGATCCGGCCGCCTACCATATCCCCGCGTTGTTCTATGCGCCGCGCTTTGTCGCGCCGCGGCGGATCGATCGGCTGGTGAGTCAGATCGATATCGCGCCGACCATCCTCGGCATCCTGCACATGAGCTATCGCAGCCGTTTCGTCGGTGCGGATCAGTCGGGGGAGACGGGTCCGGAGCGCGCCTTCATTTCGAACTATCAGAAGGTCGGGCTGGTTCGGCCGGACGGCTTTGTACTGCTCGGACCGCAGCGCGAGATCACCGCGTTCCGGAACGGACAATCGGTTCGCGGCCAGGATGGAGCGAACGAATTTGACAGGGCTTTGCTTGCCGATGCCATCACCTATTATCAGCATGCCTCGCGGTGGCAGGAGCGCTTTGCGCTTACGAATTCGATCGTGCCGGGTGGCCCTGGCGATTGATCAAGGCTGCGCATCGGTGTCGACCGGATATACGGCTAGCCGTTGGCTTCGCGAAACGGCTTGCTGAGATAGCGCGATCCCTTCAATCCGAAGCGCCACGGCAGCTGTGCTGCCTTGGTAATCCCGATGCGCGGGCCCACCGCGATATCGAATGCCTCCGACCGGGCGCGCAACTCGAACGGGGCGCGATCGAGCGGGAGACCATCGTGGTCGCGCGTGATCCCGAGCGCCTCGCAGAGTCGTCCGGGACCCGAACAGAGCAGCCGCTCATCCTCGACACCGCGCCGGCGCTTCATCGCGGCGATGCCATGCGTCGGCTGAAGTGCCCTGATCAAAATCGCGCTGGCCGATCCTTCCGGTTCGCAGACCGCGTTGACGCACCAGTGGATGCCATAGGACCGGTAGACATAGGCAAAGCCAGGCGGGCCGAACATGACCGCGTTGCGGGCCGTCCGCCCGTTGAAGGAATGCGCCGCGGGATCGGTGTGGTGATAGGCCTCGGCTTCGACGATGATCCCGCCCGCGCCGTTAAACAGGAGCGTGGCGCCAATCAGGTCGGGCGCGACCTCAAGCACGGGACGGTCAAAGAAGGCGCGGGTCAGCTTCCTGGGCACGCGATCCCCTAGGCGAGTGCGTTGCGAAAGGCGAGGGCGTTCCGATGTCCCGCAAATGTGATGTCCAGGCGGGAACGGGGCTGCCGATTCGTCCGTTGGCGGCAACACGGAGGGTGACATGCAACGGGACATCGTCACGCATCAAGCCTTCCCCGCCAGCGAGCGGGAGCGGGCCTCGATCCGCGCCCTGAAAAACTGGCTGCTGGCGGCCCCGGCCGACAGTCCGTTTGACGACCAGATCGTCCGGCTCAGGATCGCCGCCGCGATTGCGTCCATTTCCGCGGATGCACTGGAAGCCAAAACACCCCGGGATTGAGGTGCGGCTTCGGCGCCGCGTTAGTGACTTCTTCGCCACACTTTAGAAGCATTTCGGCATCGGTGCCTTGATGCCGCTATTTGGCCATAGGCCTCTCTCACACAAAACGGCAGAAATAGCGGCGTGACAGCGTTTTGTTGCGCGTACGACGGGGCGGGGAGCCCGATCGAATTCTCATGGATGCCAAGAATCCGGACGCCAGGACCAATCTGAAGGCGAAGTTGCCGAGCCGCCACGTTACCGAAGGGCCTGAACGCGCGCCGCACCGCTCCTACCTCTATGCGATGGGCCTGACGACCGCGCAGATCCACCAGCCCCTGGTTGGCGTCGCGTCCTGCTGGAATGAAGCTGCGCCCTGCAACATTTCGCTGATGCGACAGGCCCAGGCCGTCAAAAAGGGCGTTTCCGCCGCCGGCGGTACACCGCGCGAATTTTGCACCATTACCGTTACCGACGGCATCGCGATGGGGCATGGCGGCATGCGGGCCTCACTGCCGTCCCGCGAGGTGATCGCGGATTCGGTCGAGCTCACGATGCGCGGCCATGCCTATGACGCGCTGGTCGGTCTGGCCGGCTGCGACAAGTCGCTGCCGGGCATGATGATGGCGATGGTGCGGCTGAACGTACCGTCGATTTTCATTTATGGCGGTTCGATCCTGCCGGGCACCTTCAAGGGCAAGCCGGTGACCGTGCAGGACGTATTCGAGGCGGTCGGCAAGCATTCGGTCGGCGCGATGAGCGACGAGGATCTGTTCGGGCTCGAACAGGTCGCCTGTCCGTCCGCGGGTGCGTGCGGCGCGCAATTCACAGCCAACACGATGGCAATGGTGTCGGAAGCGATCGGTCTGGCTTTGCCGTATTCGGCCGGTGCGCCCGCGCCTTACGAAATCCGTGACCAGTTCTGCATGACCGCGGGCGAGAAAGTGATGGACCTGATCCATTCCGGAATCCGGCCGCGCGATATCGTCACAAGAAAGTCATTGGAGAATGCGGCTGCCACCGTCGCCGCTTCAGGCGGTTCCACAAATGCTGCGCTGCATCTGCCTGCAATTGCTCACGAAGCTGGAATTGAATTTACGCTGTTCGACGTCGCCGAGGTCTTCAAAAGAACACCTTATATCGCGGATTTGAAACCGGGCGGCCGCTATGTCGCCAAGGATTTGTTCGAAGCAGGCGGCATCCCGCTCGTCATGAAAGCACTGCTGGACGGCGGTTATCTCCACGGCGATTGCATGACCGTTACCGGGCGTACCATTGCAGAGAACCTGAAGTCGGTGACCTGGAATCCGGACCAGGACGTCGTGCGTCCGACGTCCAAGCCGCTGTCCCCGACGGGCGGAGTCGTCGGCCTGAAGGGCAATCTCGCCCCGGAAGGTGCGATCGTCAAAGTCGCCGGAATACATAATCTGAAATTCACCGGTCCGGCCCGCTGCTTCGACGGCGAGGAAGCCTGCTTCGAGGCGGTGAAAAACCGCAAATACAAGGAAGGCGAGGTTCTGGTCATCCGCTATGAGGGGCCGCGGGGCGGTCCCGGCATGCGGGAGATGCTGTCGACCACCGCCGCTCTCTATGGTCAGGGCATGGGCGACAAGGTCGCGCTGATCACCGATGGCCGCTTCTCCGGCGCGACGCGCGGTTTCTGCGTCGGGCATGTGGGTCCGGAAGCCGCTGTCGGCGGTCCGATCGCGCTCCTGCGCGACGGCGACGTCATCGAACTCGATGCCGTGAATGGGACGCTGAACGTCAAGTTGTCCGACGACGAACTCGCAAAGCGCAAGGCGTCTTGGACTCCGCGCGAGAACGACCACGCGGCGTCGGGTGTGCTGTGGAAATACGCCCAGCAGGTCGGGCCCGCCGTCTCCGGCGCAATCACCCATCCGGGCGCCAAGGCCGAGAAGATCAGCTATGCAGATGAATAGTCTCGCACAGCTCGGCTTTGTCACCTGCGCGCTCTGGCTTGCGCCGGCCTTTGCGTTCGACGGCACGCGGACGCCGGCGAACACCAAGCCCGAGGTTTCGCCGATCGAGGCGTTGCGTTCGGGGGCCGCGCAACTGAAGGCCGGCGAGAACGACAAGGCGCTGATATCGCTGCAATACGCGGCCGATCAGGGCCATGCCCTGGCGCAGTGGAAGCTCGGGCGGATGTACGCTGCGGGCGATGGCGTGCCGCGTAATGAGTTACGCGCCTTCCAGTATTTCAGCCGGATCGCCAACACCCATGCCGAGGACTCGCCGCATCTGCCGCAGGCGCGTTTCGTTGCCAACGCATTCGTCCAGCTCGGGCATTATTACCTCGACGGCATTCCGAACACCGAGGTCAAGGCCGACCCCGATCGCGCCCGCGAAATGTATGCCTATGCTGCGTCCTATTTCGGCGACGCCGATGCGCAATATGCGCTGGCACGGCTTCTGCTCAACGGCCCGAGCAGCGTCAAAGACACCAAGCAGGCGCTGCGCTGGTTGAATCTTGCGGCCAACAAGGGCCAGGCGCGGGCCCAGGCGCTGCTCGGCCATGTGATGTTCAAGGGAGAGGGCGTGCCTCGTCAGGCTGCGCGCGGTCTGATGTGGCTGACGCTGGCGCGCGAGGGTGCCGCCGGCGAGAAATGGGTCGTCGAGATGTATGACTCTGCCTTCAAGCAGGCGACCGACGGCGAGCGTCAGATGGCGGCGCTTTATCTCGAGCGCCACATGAAGGGGCGCCGGGACTGAGCAGCGCCCAGTCAGACTTCGTCGGAGCCGCGCAAGGGCAGCATTGGACCGGCGCCTCAGTGCGGTGCAACATCGAGATCGATCCAGACCGGCACGTGGTCGGACGGTTTTTCCCAGTTGCGGACATGCTTGTCGATACCGGCAGCCGTAAGCCGGTCCGCGGCCCGTGGCGACAGCAACAGGTGGTCGATCCGGATGCCGTTGTTCTTTTGCCAGGCGCCGGCCTGATAATCCCAGAAGGTGTAGAGCCCTTTCTCGTCGCTCGCCGCCCGGATGGCATCGGTCAGGCCGAGATGGGTCAGGGCGCGGAATTTCTCCCGGGTCGGCGGCCGGAATAGTGCGTCCTCCGCCCAGGCAGCCGGATCGTGGACGTCCTCGGGCGCTGGGATGACATTGTAGTCGCCGGCCAGAACCAGATCTTCTTCCAGCTTAAGCCGTTCAGACGCGTAGTCATAAAGCCGGTCCATCCAGTTCATTTTATAGGGATATTTCTCGCTGGCGACCGGGTTGCCATTGGGCAGGTAGATCGAGGCGACCCGCAGCGCACCGGACGGATGGGAAATCAGGGCTTCGATGAACCGGGCATGATCGTCGGACGGGTCGCCCGGCAGTCCGATAGTCACCTCTTCGAATGGATATTTCGACAGGATCGCGACCCCGTTGAAGGTCTTCTGGCCGTGCACTGCCAGATTGTAGCCGCGGTCCTCGATTTCTCCGCGGGGGAAGGCGTCGTCGGTGATTTTAGTCTCCTGAAGGCACACCACGTCGGGCTGGCGCTCGGTCAGCCAGGCGCAGAGATTATCCATCCGCTGCCGAATCGAGTTGACGTTCCAGGTTGCGATACGCATCGGGTTGATTGCCGATATTTAATGGAAGGACCGAATTTTTGCGGGCATGCCGGGTATAGACTGCGCCAGTCGGGTGTTTACCGCATATTGGCGGGCCGGGTGCGGTTCTTGCATCGATATGGTACGAACTTTTGAACAAGAGACAGCTCGCTGGCCGGCGCGGCCGCGGGCCCAGAGGGACGTCTGGTGCTGCGCGATCGCGGCCAGGTCGAAAGTCAAGCATGAGCGCTCGTAAATGGTCTGTCAGCTTGGCCGCGCTCGTTGCCGTCGGAGCCGCGGTCTATGCCGTGCAGCCTTCTCTTTTCTATGCGGTCACGGACCCGGTCGCCCGCCTTTTCAGGGCAGATAATGCCGCGCCTCAGAAGAAGGGACCGCCGCCGCGGGTCATTCCGGTCGAGGTCGTCACGGCGGAGTTGCGGGAGATACCGGTCCGGATCGAAGCGCTTGGCACCGTGACGCCCATTGCCAGCGTTGCGATCAAGGCGCGGCTCGAAAGTGTGATCACCGAGGTCCATTTCCGTGACGGTGCCATGGTCAATGCCGGCGACCTGTTGTTCACGCTCGACAGCCGCCAGCTCGAAGCCGAGATCAAGCGGGTCGAGGCCGTGATTGCCGGGGCGGTGGCCCAGCAGGAACAGGCCGAGCGCGACGTCGAACGCTACAGCGAACTCGTCAAGAAAAACGCCACCACCCAGGTCACCCTCAACAACGCTCAGACCCAGGTCAATATCGCAAGTGCGCTCGCGGCCTCGAATCGCGCAACGCTCGACAATCTGAGGGTCCAATTGTCCTGGACGAAGATTCGCGCGCCGATTTCCGGACGGATCAGCGCCGCCAATGTGAAGGTCGGCAATTTCGTTCGCCCGGCAGACACCGCGCCGCTTGCGACCATCAACCAGATCAAGCCGGTCTACGTGACCTTCGGATTGCCGCAGCGGCAATTGCCCGATCTGCGCAAGGCGCTAGCCGCGGAAACCGCCTCCGTCGAGGCCTTCGTACCCGGCGATTCCCGCGCTGCGCAGGGCCAGGTCACCATGATCGAAAACACGGTGGATCCGGCAACCGGCATGGTGCTGGTCCGTGCGACCATGGACAACAACGACGAACTGCTCTGGCCGGGAACGCTGGTCAATACCCAGGTGACGTTGCGTAGCGAGAAGGCGGTGGTGGTGCCGTCGCCCGCAGTGCAGGTCAGCCAAAGCGGGCCTTATGTGTTCGTGGTCGAGAATGGCGTCGCCAAGGTGCGTAACGTTACAGTCGAGCGCACACTCGATATGCAGTCCGTCATCAGCAAAGGGCTGAACGGCGGCGAGACGGTGGTGCGCGACGGCCAGTTGCAGCTTGTCGATGGGTCGCGGGTTGCGCCGCGGGGCAAGGGGAAGCCTGGGGCCTGACATGAATATTTCCGAAGCCTGTATCCGCCGGCCTGTCATGACGACGCTGATTACGGCGTCGTTTATTGTCTTTGGGGCCTTCGCCTACAAGCTGCTGTCGGTCTCCGCGCTCCCGCGTGTCGACTTTCCGACGATTGAAATCACGGCGAACCTGGCGGGCGCCAGCCCGGAGACCATGGCGGCCTCGATCGCCTCGCCGATCGAACGCCAGCTCTCGACCATTGCCGGCATTTCGTCGATGTCATCGTCCTCCTATCAGGGGACCACGCGTATCACCATCCAGTTCGATCTGGATCGCAATATCGATGCCGCCGCGCTCGACGTTCAGACCGCGCTGACCATCGCGCAGCGGCTGCTCCCGGTCGAGATGACGACGCCGCCGAGCTTCCGCAAGGTCAATCCGTCCGACTTCCCGATTCTGTTTATTGCCGCGCGATCCGGGACGTTGCCGCTATCCACGGTGCATGAATATGCCGACACCGTGCTCGCCCAATCGATTTCGCAATTGCAGGGCGTTGCGCAGGTTCTGGTCTATGGCGCGCAGAAATTTGCGGTGCGCGTTCAGGTCGACCCGGAAAAGGCGGCGGCGCGCAATCTTTCGCTCGACGACATCCGTCAGGCAGTGGCGAAGGTCAACTCGTCGGTGCCGGTCGGCACGCTCGCCGGACCGCAGCAGAACATCACGCTGCAGGCGCCGGCGCAACTCAGTCGCGCTGCCGACTACAAGGATGTGGTGGTGGCCTGGCGCAACGGCGTCCCGGTCAAGCTGAACGAGGTCGCGACCGTTTTCGACAGCGTTGAGAACAACAAGATCGCGAGCTGGTTCAACGGCGAGCGCTCGATCGTGCTGGCGATCCAGCGGCAGCCCGACGCCAATACCGTGGCGGTGGTCGATGCGATCAAGGAGCGTCTGCCCGCACTGCGCGCCTCGATCCCGGCCTCGATCGAGCTCGAATTGCTGATGGACCGCTCGATCTCGGTGCGGCAGGCGGTGGCCGACGTCCAGGGGCACATGTTCATCGCGCTGGTGCTTGTGCTGCTGGTGATCTTCCTGTTCCTGCGCAAGCTGTCCGCGACCATCATTCCTGGCCTTGCGGTTCCGATCTCCATCATCGGGACCTTTGCCGTCATGTACATGCTCGATTTCTCGATCAACAACATGACGCTGCTGGCGCTGACGCTGTGCATCGGATTCGTGGTCGATGACGCGATTGTCATGCTGGAGAATATCGTCCGGCATATCGAAGGCGGCATGCGTCCGTTCGAGGCGGCGCTGAAAGGCTCTCGCGAAATCGGCTTTACCATCGTATCGATCACGCTGTCGCTGATCGCGGTTTTCATCCCGGTGCTGCTGATGGGCGGGGTCGTCGGGCGCGTTTTCCGCGAATTTGCTGTGACGATTTCGATCGCGATCATCATTTCGGGATTTGTATCGCTGACTCTCACGCCGATGCTCTGCGCGCGCGTTTTGCGCGGGCACGATCCGCACGATCACGAGAAGAAGCCCTGGTTCCTGCTGCGCTGGTTCGAAGCCATGTTCAATGGCTGGCTGCGCGGCTACGAATGGACGCTCGACAAGGCGATCAAGTACAAACCGGTCACGCTCGTCATCACCATTGCGACGCTCGCCGGAACCATCTGGCTCTATTACATTTATCCAAAAGGCTTCTTCCCGACCGAAGATACCGGCTTCATGATCGTCGTCACCGAGGCTGCGACCGACACTTCGTTTGAAGCGATGGTCGAGCGCCAGGCGAAAATTGCCGACATCGTCAAGGCCGACAAGGACGTCGAGTATGTCAACTCCACGGTCGGCGCGGGCGGTCCGAACACCACGGCGAATTATGGCCGGATGTTCGTGGTGCTGAAGGACAAGAAGCAGCGCGATCCGATGCGTGTGGTGATCGGCCGGCTGATGCGCGCGACAGCCGGTGTGCCGGGCATCCAGGTGTTCCCGCGCCCGATCCAGAACATCAATATCGGCGGCCGCATTTCCAAGAGCGAATACCAGTATACGCTGCAGAGCGCAGATACCGCCGCTCTCTACAAGATCGCGCCCGAACTCGAGCGCAGGCTGGCGCAGCTGCCGGAACTGCGGGACGTCACGACCGATCTCTACATCAAGAACCCGCAGATGCTGGTCGATATCGACCGCGAGAAAGCCGCGGTCTACGGCATCACCGTGGATCAGATACGGCAGGAATTGTACAACGCCTTTGGGTCGCGTCAGGTTTCCACGATCTACACGCCGACCAACTATTATCAGGTGATCCTGGAGACGCTGCCGAAATTCCAGGCCGACCCGGGCTACTTGTCCAAGCTCAGAATCAAGACGGCGTCGGGGCAGACGATCCCGATTGAGTCCGTGGCGAAGCTGGTTCCGACCGTCGGTCCGCTTCAGGTCAACCACCAGGGCCAGCAGAACGCGGTCACCATCTCGTACAATGTCGCGCCGGGCTTCTCGATCGGTCAGGCCAACGATGCGATCCGCCGCGTCGAGCAGGAAGCCAATCTGCCGGCGACCATTGCAACCGGCTTCCAGGGCTCGGCCCAGGTTTTCGAAGACGTGAAGAAAGGGCAGGGCCTGCTCATCCTTGCCGCCGTGTTCGCGGCTTACGTGGTCCTCGGCATCCTCTATGAGAGCTTCATTCATCCGATCACCATCATCTCCGGACTGCCGTCGGCAGGCGTCGGCGCGATCCTGACGCTGTGGCTGTTCGGCATGGATCTGTCGGTGATCGCGATCATCGGCATCGTGATGCTGGTCGGTATCGTGAAGAAAAACGCGATCATGATGATCGACTTTGCGATCGACCGGCGCCGCGTCGGCCTCAGCGCGGAAGCCGCGATCCGGGAGGCGGCCCTGCTGCGCTTCCGCCCGATCATGATGACGACCTTTGCCGCGATCTTCGGCGCTCTGCCGATTGCGCTCGGTGCAGGCGCCGGTGCCGAACTGCGCCAGCCGCTTGGTATCGCCGTGGTCGGCGGTCTGTGCGTCTCCCAGTTGCTGACGCTCTACATCACCCCGGTGATCTACATCTATCTCGACCGCTTTGACCGCATGCTCAAGCGCGGGCTCGAGCCGCAGCTCGAAGAGGTGCCGGAGGTCGAGCGGCCGCGCGCGGTGGCGGCGGAGTAGGTCCGAAGCTGCGGCATAGTTCTTGCTGCCTCGTCTTCGAACTTTTCGGAGGCGCGTCGAAAGTGTCTCCGATTCATTCGGAGACACGTTATGCGCCGCTATCCGCTTCTCGCTCTGCTCATTTCGCTGGCAGCCATGCCTTCTGCCGCTGCAGACACCTGGCCGTCAAAACCGATCAGGGCCGTGGTGCCGTTCGGCGCGGGTTCTGCAACCGACATCATCCCGCGCATCGTGTTCGAGCAGTTGCAGGCGCAACTCGGCCAGACCATCGTGGTCGAGAATCGCGGCGGCGCCGGCGGCACGATCGGCGCGCTGCAGGTCGTGAAATCCGAGCCGGACGGCTATACGTGGCTCGTGCATTCGTCGGCGCATACGGTGGCGCCGGCGCTTTATCCCAATCTGCCGTTCAAGCCGGATAGCGATCTCGTTCCGATGTCGATGATCGGCAGCGTGCCGAATGTCCTGATCATCTCGCCGGACAAGGGCATCAAGACGATCCAGGACTTCGTCGCCTACGGCAAGGCCAATCCGGGCAAGCTGAATTTCGCCTCGCTCGGCGTCGGCTCGGCGGTGCACATGAGCGCCGAGCGATTCCGTGCGAGCGCAGGCTATGACGCGGTCCATATTCCGTTCAAGGGCGGGGCCGAAGCCTTGTCCGAAGTGATCGCCGGACGGGTCGACTATTACTTCTGTCCGATTGCGACCGCGCTGCCGCACATCCAGTCGGGCAAGCTGCTGGCGCTTGCGGTGTCGTCAAAGACCCGCACGCCGCTGCTGCCGGATGTCCCGACCACACTGGAGGCGGGGTTCCCGGATTCCGACTACACCCTCTGGGTCGGCATTCTCGGGCCCTCCGGCACCCCGAAGGAGGTTACGGCAAAGCTCAACGGCGAGATGAAGAAGGCGCTGGAAGCGCCGGCGCTCCGGGAAAAGCTCGACAAGATCGGGGTGCAGACCATGCCGATGGCGCCGGAAGAATTCGGTGCGCTGATCGATACCGAACTGAAGACCTACGGCGACTTCGTGAGGAAGGCCGGGATCAAGGTGAATTGAGGCTACAGCGAAAAGCTCGTGCCGCAGCCGCAGGACGACTTCGCGTTCGGATTGTTGATCTTGAAGGAGGAGCCGATCAGGTCATCGACATAATCGATCTCGGAGCCTGCCAGAAATCCGGCGGAGACTGGGTCGATCAGGATCGTGGCCTTGTCGGAGCCAAGCACGATATCGTCGTCGGCCCGCTCGCGCTCGACATCGAACTTGTACTGGAAGCCCGAGCAGCCGCCGCCTTCCACGCTGACCCGCAGCATGGCACCCGCGGGTTCCTTGGACAGGATCGCGGCGACCTTGGAAACGGCACGGTCGGTAACGGTCACATTGCCTTCGGACATGCGCGATAGTTAGGCGCGCCGTGGCGCTCCGTCAATTCCCCGGACCGGTCAGCCTTGCGTCTGTCGCGGGCCGGTCTAAACACGGCGTCATGGCAATCCTGTCCGCGCCGCGCGCGCCCTATGCCTCCGATCCGGCGCTCAGCCGGGGGCGGCTTGTCGCCGAGCCGCCGAGCCCGAGCCGCAACGATTTCCGGCGCGACTGCGACCGGATTATCCATTCGGCCGCCTTCCGCCGCCTGAAATACAAGACCCAGGTGTTCGTCTTCCACGAGGGCGACCATTACCGGACCCGGCTGACCCACACGCTGGAGGTTCAGCAGATCGCCCGGTCGCTGGCGCGTGTCCTCGGACTCGACGAGGATCTCGCGGAAGCGTTGTCGCTTGCACACGATCTCGGCCATCCGCCATTCGGGCATATCGGGGAGCGGGCGCTCGACGGCGAACTCAAGCCCTTTGGCGGCTTCGACCATAATGCGCAGACATTGCGGCTCGTCACCTCGCTCGAACGCCGCTATGCTGATTTCGACGGCCTCAATCTGACATGGGAAACGTTGGAGGGGCTTGTTAAGCACAACGGTCCGCTCACCGACCGCGCCGGCGTGCCGGTTGCACGCTATCGCGAGCGCGGTGTGCCGCAGACGATCTTAGATTTCGCAGCGGCCTGCGATCTCCCGCTATGGAGCTATGCCAGCGCGGAAGCGCAGATTGCCGCGATTTCCGACGATATCGCCTACGATGCCCATGATATCGACGACGGATTGCGGGCCGGGCTGTTCACGATTCGCGATCTTGAGGATGTGCCGTTCGTCGGCGGGATCGTGCGCGAGATCGGACGGCGTTATCCGGACCTTGAGCCGGCGCGGTCCGCGCACGAATTGATCCGCCGGCTGATCACCTGGATGATCGAGGACGTGGCGGCGGAGTCGGCGCGCCGGCTGCAAGCGCTCGCCCCGCAATCCGCCGATGACATCCGCAATGCCGATCACGCGGTTATCGGCTTTTCTCCGGCGATGGCAGAGGCCGAGCGCAGCGTGAAGGCTTTCCTGTTCCCACGCATGTACCGGCATAGCCGGGTCATGCGTGTCATGGGGGAGGCGGAGGGCGTGGTGCGCGATCTGTTCCGCCATTTCGTGAAGTCGCCCGGCGACATGCCGGAGGAATGGCGGGACGGTCTGGCTGGGGCGGACGAGGCGACGCGCGCCCGCCGGGCCGGGGATTTCATCGCCGGGATGACCGACCGCTTTGCACTCCAGGAGCACCGGCGCTTCTTTGACTCGACCCCCGAACTGCGTTAGCAGCCGACGCCCGTCCGACCCCGCGAAAAGCCGATGGCGAAGCACATCCATTACGACAATCTGTTTGCCACCATGCTCGGCCGCGTTATCGCGGCGAACGACGCGCTGATCGCTGAAGGTGTGCTGCCGGCCGGGATCGATCTGTCCCGGATCACGGTCGAGCCGCCGCGCGATCCGGCTCACGGCGACATGGCGACCAATGCCGCCATGGTGCTCGCGAAAGATGCCGGGAAGAAGCCGCGCGAAATCGCCGATGCGCTGGCCGGGAAGCTCAGCACCGATCCGCTGATCGAACAGGTCGATGTTGCGGGTCCTGGCTTCATCAACATGACGCTGAAGCATGCGACCTGGCTCGGTGCCTTGCGCGCGGCAATTTCATCCGGAACCGGTTTCGGCGGCAGCCGGATCGGCGGGCGCAAGAAGGTCAATGTGGAGTATGTGTCGGCCAATCCGACCGGCCCGATGCATGTCGGTCATTGCCGCGGCGCGGTGTTCGGCGACGCTCTCGCAAGTCTTCTCGCGTTCGTGGACTATGACGTGACCCGCGAATTCTACATCAACGATGCCGGTGCGCAGGTCGATGTGCTCGCGCGCTCGGCGTTTCTACGTTACCGCGAGGCGCTCGGCGAGAATATCGGGGAGATTCCGGAAGGGCTTTATCCGGGCGATTATCTGAAGCCGGTCGGTGCGGCACTTGCCGAGAAGTATGGACGCGATTTCGCTCAAAAGCCGGAGAGCGAATGGCTGCCGGTCGTGCGCCAGACTGCCATCGACATGATGATGGCGATGATCCGCGAAGATCTCGCCGCGCTCAACGTCAAGCACGATGTCTTCTTCTCGGAGCGCTCGCTGATTGCCGATGGCGACAAGGTCGGCGCGATCATCGCGCAACTGAAAGCCGAAGGCGAAGTCTACGAAGGCCGCCTGCCGCCGCCGAAGGGGGCGCCGGTCGACGATTACGAAGATCGCGAGCAGACGCTGTTTCGCTCTACCGATTTCGGAGACGACGTGGATCGGCCGCTGAAGAAGTCGGACGGCAGCTACACCTATTTCGCGTCCGACATTGCCTATCACAAGTCGAAATTCGATCGCGGCTTCCGCGACATGATCGATGTCTGGGGTGCCGATCACGGCGGCTATATCAAGCGCATGCAGGCCGCGGTGAAGGCGATCAGCAACGGGCAAGCGAACCTCGACGTCAAGATCGTGCAGCTCGTCAAGCTATTGCGCGGCGGCGAGCCCGTGAAAATGTCAAAGCGCGCCGGCGAGTTTGTCACGCTGCGCGAAGTGGTGGACGAGGTCGGCCCGGACGCGGTGCGGTTTATGATGCTCTACCGCAAGAACGATGCGCCGCTCGATTTCGACCTTGCCAAGGTGATTGAGCAGTCGAAGGACAATCCGGTCTTCTACGTGCAGTACGGCCATGCGCGCGGTCATTCGATTTTCCGGCAGGCGCGGGAGGCGTTCCCGAACCTGCCCGGGACCGCAGAGGGCTGGAAGGCGCTCCTGTCAGACGCCGCGATTGAGAGACTGACCGACCCGGGCGAAATGGGGTTGATCCGTAAGGTCGCCCTGTATCCGCGGCTCATCGAAACCGCCGCCCAGGCCCATGAACCGCACCGAATCGCCTTTTATCTATATGAATTGGCAAGCGATTTTCATGCCCATTTCACCCAAGGAAAGGGCTTGCCTCATTTACGCTTCATTAGACAAGATGATGAAGAGTTAACCGTGGCGCGTCTGGCACTGGTCCAGGCCGTCGTCACCGTGTTTGCCTCGGGTCTCGGACTGCTTGGCGTGGGGGCGCCGGAGGAGATGCGGTGAGGTCGCGTGAGCGGCGCAGGTTTGCATGGGGGTTCCCTTGGGATTGAGTGCCACGCGGCACGCCGCTGTGTGAAATCGACGACGGTGCGGCCGGATCACGGCCGTGCCGAACCGGCCCGGTCGAAGAAGGTCGCAGGATGGCGGAAAACGATCGTAACCGCGGATACCGCGATAGCGAGACACCAAGACGGCCGAGGCCGCCATTGCCCGACGCCGCTGGCGATCCACTGGCGGAGCTTGCCCGGCTGATCGGGCAGCAGAACGAATCCACTCCGTTCGCTCTTGGCGGCGGGTCTGCGCATGCCGGCCCGGCCGCGACCGAGCGTGGTTGGACGGCGACAAGCTCCTATACATCCGCGCCGGGCGGGGGATCTTCTGAAGCGCCGCATTGGCCATCGCATCAGCCGGCGCCCGAGGACCAGCACTACGGCAGTGGTCCGTATGACCCGCGCCATGAATCGTACGCATCGTCGGCAGGTGATAGCTATAACGGTTATTCGAACGGCTATTCGCAACCCTATGGCGACGCGCGCCTGTCTGGACAACATTATGCGGATAGCCCGTATCCGGATCAGCGTTACGGCGGCGAGCAATTCGCGTCGGATCCGCGCTACGACCAGTCCGGTTATGCCGCCCAAGGCTACGCCGAGCCTTACTCTCATTCACAATATGGTCCGTCCGGTTACGAAAGCGGTGCTGCCCGAAGCTATTCCGATTCCGGCTATGCCGATCCCGGATATGGCGGCCAGGATTACGCAGATCCGCGTTATGCCGAGCCAAATCCCGGCTTCCAGCCCTACGGCGCGCAGTCCTACGGTTCCGCGGAC
Source organism: Pseudomonadota bacterium (assembly GCA_049324435.1). Classification (GTDB taxonomy): domain Bacteria; phylum Pseudomonadota; class Alphaproteobacteria; order Rhizobiales; family Xanthobacteraceae; genus Pseudorhodoplanes. Next base: position 18,513 of record JBMOOQ010000031.1, on the reverse strand, counting down.
GGGTATGCGCAGCACATGGGCGCGCCGGGATATTCCGCCTACGGTACTCACGATGGTGCCGCGCCGCAGGCCCATGGTTCGCACGGCTATGGACATGCCTATGGCGCACCGCCGTTACCGGGAGCAATGCCGCATGCGGCCGAGGATCATGTGCCGGCCAAGCGGCGCGGCAGCATGGTCACTGTCCTGGCGGTCCTTGCGCTTGCCGTAGTCGGCACGGCCGCGGCCTTTGGCTATCGCGCCGTATTCGTCGGCGCCGGCGCGCCTGTCCCGCCGCCGGTGATCAAGGCCGATACCCAGCCGTCGAAAGTCGTGCCGGCGGCCGATCCGACCAGCAAGCCGATCCAGGACCGGGTCGGCGTTCGAACTGAAAAGATCGTTCCCCGTCAGGAGGAGCCGGTCCAGCAGGCCGCGCCGGGGCAACCGCGCGTGATTGCGCCGTTCCTGGCCGGACAAAATCCGCAAGCCTTCCCGCCGGCGAGTGCGAATATTGCGCCCGGCGGCGGACCGGGTGCATCGCAATCCGCCACATCGCAGCCGGCCTCGGCCGAGCCGAAGCGCGTGCGGACGGTACCGATCAAGCCGCAGCAGCAGGGGGCCGAAGCGCCGGGCCCGCGGAGTAGCAGGGCCGCCGAACCCGAGGCGAATGTGGCGGAGAGCAATGCGCCGATGGCGTTGTCGCCAACCGGTTCGCTGCCCGTGACCCAGCGTCCTGCCGCGCGTCAGGCCCATGCCGCATTGACGCCGAACGAGGCGCCCGCGAGCGGATCGCCATTCCCAACTCCGCTGCCCGCAAGCACCGGTCCTGCCGCATCACGCGGCGCAGTTGTTGGGCCCTACGCAGTGCAGGTGACGTCCCAGCGCAGCGAGTCCGATGCGCAGGCCTCCTACCGGTCTCTGCAACAGCAATTCCCTGCCGTTCTCGGCAACCGTCAGCCGGTCATCCGTCGCGCCGATCTCGGCGAACGCGGTACCTATTATCGGGCGCAGATTCCGTTCGCGACACAGAGCGAGGCGACCGAGTTTTGCTCCAGCCTGAAGGCCGCCGGCGGGCAGTGCGTGGTGGCGAAGAACTGACGGCCCGGCCACGTGCGGTTCGCGGTACGTCCCGCACGCCGGCGTTGCGATCGCTTGCCCCTGACTCCAGTAACGGTTAAGCCGCGCCCATGACGGCGCGCGCTTTCATCACCGGCATGGCCGGCACCACGATCAGCGAGGATGAGGCCGGATTTTTCCGGGACGCTCGGCCGTGGGGCCTGATTCTGTTCAAGCGCAATATCGACAATCCCGCGCAAGTAAAAGCAATCACACAGCATTTTCGCGAAATTCTGGGCTGGAATGCTCCCGTCCTGATCGATCAGGAGGGGGGGCGGGTGCAGCGCATGGGCCCGCCACACTGGCCGGTTTATCCGGCGGGGGCGGCTTATGCTGCGCTGTACCGGTCCGACCGGGCCAGCGGGCTGGAGGCGGCGCGGCTCGGCGGCCGGCTGCTGGCAGAGGATCTGTTCGCGGTCGGGATCGACGTGGATTGCGTCCCGGTGGCCGACGTGCCGGTTCCGGGCGCCGACCGCGTTATCGGCGACCGCGCGTTCGGCGATACGCCTGAGCAGGTGGCCGCGCTTGCCGGTGCCCAGGCGGAAGGCCTGATGACGGCGGGAGTCTTGCCCGTGGTGAAGCATCTGCCGGGACATGGCCGCGCCACTGCCGACAGCCATCTCAAATTACCGGTGGTCGAAACCGACCGCGCGACACTGGAAAAGACCGACTTTGCAGCTTTCCGGCCGCTGTCAAGACTGCCTTTGGGCATGACCGCACATGTTGTGTTCAGCGCCATCGATGCCGTCCAACCGGCGACCACATCGGCGATAATGATCCGCGACGTGATTCGCGGATCGATCGGTTTCGAAGGATTGCTGATGAGCGACGACGTATCGATGGGAGCCTTGTCCGGCTCGTTGTCCGGGCGCAGTCATGCTGCGCTCGCAGCGGGTTGCGATCTTGTGCTCCACTGCAACGGCAATCTCGACGAGATGCAGGCGGTGGCCGCAGCCGCACCGGTGCTTGAAGGCGACGCGGCCGCACGCGCCGACCGGGCCCTCGCATTGCGGAGCAACAGAACCGCGATTGATCTGGCTGCGGCGCGCGCGCGGTTTGCCGATCTGATGAAGCAGCCGGCGGCGGGAGCGATTGCCTGATGACCGCCGAAATCATTCCGTTCAATGCCGAGATGGCGGAACGCGCGACCGATGAGCCCGCGCTGGTGGTGGACGTCGAGGGCTTCGAGGGGCCGCTCGATCTGCTGCTCACGCTGGCGCGGCAGCAGAAGGTCGATCTTGCGAAGATTTCCATTCTCGCACTGGCCGATCAGTATCTGACCTTTATCGAGCAGGCGCGCAAATTGCGGCTCGAACTCGCCGCCGATTATCTCGTCATGGCGGCGTGGCTCGCCTATCTGAAGTCGCGGCTGCTGCTGCCGGACGAAAAGCAGCAGGAGGGCCAGAGCGCCGAGGACATGGCGACTGCGCTCGCGTTCCGGCTGAAGCGGCTCGAAGCCTTCCGCGTGGTGGCGCAGAAGCTGATGGAATTGCCGCAGCTCGACGTGCACACGTTCAGCCGCGGCGCGCCGGAGCCGATCAAGAACATCAAGCATCCACAATGGACCGCGAGCCTGTACGACCTGCTGTCCGCCTATGCGGTCCAGCGTCAGAAGCGCGCGCTGAGCCAGGTCCGCTTCAAGAAGCGGCAGGTCTGGACGCTCGCCGAGGCGCGGCAGCAGATCGAGCGCCTGATCGGCACCACCGACGACTGGAGCCGGCTCGACCAGTTCCTGCTCTCTTATCTGGTGGAGCCGTCGATGGTCGCGACCGTCACCGCATCCACCTTCGCCTCAACGCTGGAACTGGTGCGCGAAGGCGCGATCGAACTGCAGCAGCATGCGGCCTTTGCGCCGCTCTACATTCGCAAGCGTCCCGGCAAGGGACCGGATAATTCAACTGCCGCGGCGCATTAGCGCTGCGATCGCAAACGTCAGACTGTTCGATCGTCATATTGTCCGATCGGAGAGGGGAGTGACAGAAGGATGCAAGGCTTGGCCCGCAAACTGATCGATGACGACGGGGAGGCTCCGGAGGCGATCCGGCAGCCGCAGGTGCGGCCGGAGGAATTGCGCATTCTGGAAGCGCTTCTGTTTGCGTCGAAGGAACCGCTTGACGAGAAGACGCTGGCGCAGCGCCTGCCCGAGGGGGTCGATCTCGCGCAGACCCTGCAGATGCTCAAGGACGAATACGCGCCGCGCGGCGTCAATCTCGTCAAGGTCAACGGCAAATGGACCTTCCGTACCGCCAATGATCTCGCCTGGCTGCTGACCCGCGAGGCGATCCAGCCGCGCAAGCTGTCGCGTGCGGCAATCGAGACGCTCGCGGTCATCGCCTATCACCAGCCGGTCACGCGCGCCGAGATGGAAGACATCCGCGGCGTCACCATGTCGAAAGGCACGCTCGACGTGCTGCTCGAGACCGGATGGATCCGTCCGCGCGGCCGCCGCAAGGTGCCCGGCCGCCCGATCACTTATGGGACGACCGAGGCCTTCATCTCGCATTTCGGGCTTGAGCAACTGAGCGATCTGCCGGGCCTCGACGAACTGAAGGGCTCCGGCATGCTGGAGGGGCACCTGCCGCCGAATTTCTCGGTTCCGGTCCCGAACGACGATCCGGCCCTCCGCGACGACGAGGATCCGCTGGAGCCGGGCGATCTTGACCTCGGCCTTGCCCCGCGGGCAGAGGAGGAGCCTGAGCAGCAATCCGCGGAGCAGTCCACCGGAGACCGGCCCGAGGAGTAGATGGCGGCACCCGCCAGCGTGAGCAGCACCAGTGTGAGTACCAACCGCATCGACGCCGGCCGCACGCCCGCCTCGATTGCGGCGAAGCTGTCATTCGACCGGGTCACGCATCGTTATGGCGACGTCACGGCGGTCCGCGATGTTTCGCTCGACATCGAGCCGGGCGAGATCGTATGTCTGCTCGGTCGGTCCGGCTGCGGCAAGACCACGCTGCTGCGGCTCGCCGCAGGAGTCGAGGAACCGGCCGAGGGCCGTATCCTGATCAACGACCGCGCGGTGTCGGAAGGACCGTATTATCTGCCGCCGGAACGGCGCGGTGTGGGCCTGATGTTTCAGGACTTCGCGCTGTTCCCGCACCTGACCAATCTCGCCAATGTGATGTTCGGGCTGAAGTCGCTGCCGAAGGCGGAAGCCGAGCGCGAGGCGATGCGTGCGCTGGACCGGGTCGGACTTGCGAAATATGCCACGTCCTATCCGCATATGCTGTCGGGCGGCGAACAGCAGCGCGTCGCGTTGGCCCGCGCGGTTGCACCGCGGCCGAGCGTGCTTCTGATGGACGAGCCGTTTTCAGGTCTCGACCGGCGTCTGCGGGAAAAGGTGCGCGACGACACCCTGAACGTGCTGCGCGAGGCGCGGGTCACGTGCGTGGTTGTGACCCACGATCCGGAAGAGGCGCTGCAGATGGGTGACCGCATTGCCCTGATGGATCGCGGATCGCTGGTCCAGCAGGGAACGCCGGAGGCCATCTATACACGGCCGAAGGACCTGTTTGTCGCGCGCTTCTTCTGCGAGCTGAACGAGATTGCGGGAACCGTGCGCGGCGGCTTTGCCGAGACCCGGGTCGGTCGCTTTGCCGCACCCGGCCTTCCGGAGGGGGCGGAGGCTGTGGTTGCCATCCGTCCCCAGGCGCTGCGGCTGAAAGGCGGCGGCGAGGGGGTCCAGGCGCGGATTCAGCATCGCCAGTTCATGGGCCATGTCGATCTCGTTGATGTTGCAGTTGAAGGCCTTGAGACCCCGCTGAAAGGCCGCCTGCTGCGCGATGCCATTCCGCCGGTTAACGATAGTCTGCGGCTGGAATGCGATCCGGCCGAAGTCCTTGTTTTTGCCGCGCCCGAAGCCTAGTTTCCGGACATGTCCCGGCGTGCCTCACTCGGTTGAAGGAAGGCGCGCCTCCCGGAGGTTACGCGGAGGTTTCGCGCTATGGGTTCACTCAGCATCTGGCACTGGATCGTCGTCGTGGTCGTGGTGCTGCTCCTGTTCGGGCGCGGCAAGATTTCCGAACTGATGGGCGACATGGCTCAGGGCATCAAGGCCTTCAAGAAGGGCATGTCGGAGGACGACACCGCCAAGACCGAAACCAAGCCCGGCGAGCCGATGAAGACCATCAATGCCGGGGCCGACCTGAAACAGCAGGCGGAAACCAGCAAGAAGTTCGAGGGCACTGCCTGAGCGGTCTGCACCGCCGACGCTCGCGGTGTGAAAGGGGCGCCATCCGGAAGGGTTGGGCGCCCCTTGGAGTCAAAGGTCCATGTTCGACATCAGCTGGAGCGAGCTCCTCATCGTTGGCGTGGTCGCCCTGATCGCCATCGGGCCGAAGGAATTGCCCGGCGTGCTGCGCTCGCTCGGTCACTGGATGGGCAAGGTCCGGCGCATGGCCTCCGACTTCCAGGATCAGTTCCGCGAGGCGATGCGCGAGGCCGAGGTCGCCGACCTGAAGCGGCAATTCGACGAGGCCAGCGCCAAGGCGACATCCGCCTTCAACAATCCGCTCGATATTGCTCAGAAAGAGGTTGAGGCCGCGTTCGGAACCGATCCGTCTGGCGGGGACAAATCCGCCGCGACGCATGCCGTCGCGACTGCCGATCCCGGTGCAATCGAGCCGTCCGCCGGTGCGCCGTCTTCCGAGGCGCCGCCCTCGGTGGTGCCCGACGCGCCCATGGTCTCGGCAGACGGCACCATCGAGATTAAGCCGGATTCTGCGAAGCAGGGCGGAGCGGCATGAGCAACCGCAGGCCGGAAGAAGAAGACGAGATCGAGGCCAGCAAGGCGCCCTTGATCGACCATCTGATCGAATTGCGCTCGCGCCTGATCAAGGCGCTGATTGCATTCGGCGTGGCTTTCATTCTCTGCTTCGCGTTCGCCAAGCAGATCTACAACATTCTCGTCTGGCCGTTCGTCTGGGTGGCCGGCATCGAGAATTCGAAATTCATCTACACCGCGCTGCTCGAATATTTCCTGACGCAGCTCAAGCTCGCCATGTTCGGCGCCGCCTTCCTTGCCTTTCCGGTGATCGCGGCGCAGATCTACATGTTCGTTGCGCCCGGCCTCTATCGCAACGAGCGCCAGGCCTTCGTGCCGTATCTGATCGCGACCCCGATCTTCTTCGTTCTCGGTTCGCTGGTCGTCTATTTCATCGTGATGCCGCTCTTGGTGCGCTTCTCGCTCGGCATGCAGCAGACCGGCGAGGGGATGGCCGAGATCGCGCTCTTACCGAAGGTCGGCGAATATCTGTCGCTGATGATGTCGCTGGTCTTTGCGTTCGGGGTGGCGTTCCAGCTGCCGGTGATTCTGACGCTGCTGGCGCGGGTCGGCATCATCACGTCGGAGCAGCTGCGCACCAAACGGCGCTACTTCATCGTCGGCGCCTTCGTACTGGCGGCGGTGCTGACACCGCCGGACGTGATCAGCCAGCTCTCGCTCGCGGTGCCGCTGATGGCGCTGTATGAGGGCGCGATCTGGGCGGCGCGGCTGGTCGAAAAGAAGGCCCCGCCGCAAACGGGGGATGCGTCGGACGCGGCGCCGGCCGAAGGCGCGGGCGGGTAGCACACGTATCCTCCGCAAGAACCCGCCTTATCTTTGCCCGGTCCAACCCCCCGCCACTCCAACTCGTGCTTGTGCGGGAAAGGAAAACGGGACACAGACGCGCCCGCGTCTTAAAGAACAGGGCCGACGGCCTGCGCCTCCACGGCTGGCTGTAACGAGAATCAGGTACGGACACCGCCATGCACGACATCAAATGGATCCGCGACAACCCGGACGAGTTCGACCGCCGTCTGATGCGGCGGAAGTCCGACTTCAAGGGCACGGCGCAACGTCTGATCGCGCTGGACGAAGCCCGCCGCTCAGCCATTACCGCGGCGGAGACCGCGCAGGCGCGGCGCAATGCAGCCTCCAAGGAAATCGGCGAGGCGAAGAAGGTGAAGGACGAGGCGCGCGCCAACGCGCTGATGGCGGAGGTGGCGTCGCTGAAGGACGAGCAGCCGAAGCTCGACGCTGCGGCGAAGGCGGCCGACGAGGCGTTGCAGAAGGCGCTCGCCGAGATCCCGAACCTGCCGCTCGACGAAGTGCCGGACGGCGCCGACGAGCACGGCAATGTCGAACATCATAAATTTGGAGCCAAACGCGATTACGCGTTCACGCCGAAGCAGCATTTCGAACTCGGCGAAGCGTTAGGCATGATGGATTTCGAACTGGCGGCGAAACTGTCCGGCGCGCGTTTCGTGGTGCTGACCGGCGGCCTCGCACGGCTCGAACGCGCGCTCGCGCAATTCATGCTCGACCTGCATACGCAGGAGCATGGCTACACCGAGGTCAATCCACCGGTGCTGGTGCGGGACGACGCGATGTTCGGTACGGCGCAGTTGCCGAAGTTTGCTGACGATCAATTCCTTGTAACTCGGACAGAGACAAGAGCGCATCAAATTCAGCGCTGGGCCGATGAGATCAAGGCAGCAAATGTAAAACCCGGTTCATTCGAAATGGAAAAGTATCTTACGCCGCAAGATTTGATCGATCGAACCGAAGAGTTCTGGCTCATCCCCACCGCCGAAGTCCCGCTCACCAATCTCGTCCGCGAGGACATCACCGACGAAGCGCGTCTGCCAATGCGGCTCACCGCCTGCACGCCGTGCTTCCGCGCAGAAGCTGGAGCTGCGGGTCGCGACACCCGCGGTATGATCCGCCAGCATCAATTCACCAAGGTCGAACTCGTCTCGATCACCACGCCCGAACAGGCGATGGACGAGCACGAGCGCATGACCGCATCTGCCGAAGAAGTGCTGCGCCGGCTGGACCTGCATTATCGCGTCGTCACGCTCTGCACCGGCGACATGGGCTTTGCCTCGCAGAAGACCTACGACATCGAGGTCTGGCTGCCGGGCCAGAACATGTTCCGCGAAATCTCAAGCTGCTCGGTCTGCGGCGACTTCCAGGCGCGGCGCATGAACGCGCGCTACAAGGGCGCGGACGGCAAGTCGAAGGGTTTTGTCTATACGCTGAACGGCTCGGGCGTTGCGGTCGGGCGCGCGCTGATCGCGGTGATGGAGACCTATCAGCAGGCCGACGGCTCGATCGTGGTGCCGGACGTGTTGCGGCCCTATATGGGCGGGATGACGGTGATCGAGAAAAAGCAATGATGACCGAGGTCTCGTGTCCCGGGCGCAGCGCGTCATGTCATGACGCGCTGCAGAACCGGGACCCATCTTTTTATCGCTCGGTTCAATGGGCCCCGGTTCTGCTGCGCACGATTTCACGCTGCGCCGTGTCCGGGACGCGAGGATTGTAAATGCGGATATTGGTCACCAACGACGACGGCATTCATGCCGAGGGGCTGAAGGTCTGCGAGGACATTGCGCGAGCGCTGTCGGACGATGTCTGGGTGGTTGCGCCCGAGACCGACAATTCCGGGGTGTCGCATTCGCTGTCGCTCAACGATCCGCTGCGGCTGCGCGAAGTCGGGCCGCGCCACTTTGCGGTGAAGGGCACGCCGACCGATTGCGTCATCATGGCGGTGCGCCACATCATCGCCGACCGCAAGCCGGACCTCGTGCTGTCCGGCGTCAATCGCGGCCAGAACGTCGCGGAGGATGTCGGCTATTCCGGCACCGTCGCCGGCGCTCTGGAAGGCACTGTGCTCAACATTCCCTCGATTGCGCTGTCGCAAGCCTATGGGCCGGGCAATCGCGACAATCCGCCATGGGATACCGGGCGCAAATTCGGTCCCGACGTTGTGCGCCAGGTGCTCGCCACCGGTATTCCGAAGGGGTCGCTGGTCAACGTCAATTTCCCGGATTGCCATGCCGATGCTGTGCAGGGCATCGCCGTCACCGCGCAGGGCCGGCGCGACCAGGAACTGCTGCGGATCGAGCCGCGCTTCGACGGCCGTTCCAACCCTTATTTCTGGATCGCGTTTTCGCGGAAGGGCAAGCCGGCGCCGGTCGATGGCACCGATCTGTCGGCACTCGACCAGAACCGCATTTCGGTGACGCCGCTCCGCCTCGACCAGACCGACCACGATTTCATGACGCGGCTTGCGGATCAGTTTGACTGACGCACCTGGTCTCGCGTTGACTGTGCGCCCGAGCCGTTCGTGAGGGCCCCGCGATGTGGCCGTCGAAGAACAAGAATCTGGACCGCATGGAGTTCCTGCTGACGCTGCGGCGCCGCGGGATCACCGATGGTGCCGTGTTGCGGGCAATGGACGAAGTGCCGCGCGAGATGTTCGTCGGCGACGACATGAAACCGCAGGCCTATCGGGACAGTGCGCTGCCGATCGCTTGCGGCCAGACCATCAGCCAGCCGTATGTCGTCGCCTACATGACCGAGCTGCTGGAGCTGCAATCGCATCATCGTGTGCTGGAGATCGGGACCGGCTCGGGCTATCAGGCGGCGGTGATCTCGCGCATTGCCGCACATGTGGTGTCGATCGAACGCTATCGCACCCTCGCCGAGAAGGCGCGGCGCCTCTTCGACCAGATCGGCTATACCAATATCGATGTGCTGGTGGGCGACGGCCTGCAAGGCGCGCCGAACCTGCCGCCGTTCGACCGCATCATCGTCACCGCAGCTGCGGAAATCGTACCGCAGGCGCTGGTCGATCAGTTGGCCGATGACGGGATCATGGTGCTCCCGGTCGGACCCATGAACGGACCGCAGCACATCGTGCGGCTGCGCAAGGCTGCGGACGGCGTCGCGCGCGAAGATCTGATCGCCGTACGGTTCGTGCCGCTGGTGCCCGGTCAGGCGAAGGAATTGTAACCGCAAGCAATTGTAAACGCTGTCGGTTGTTGCAGCGTTGCGACGTCCATTAAGGTTTACGCATAGCCTTTGCTTAAAGCCTTGTTTACTCCGCAGGTGTTTAACTTCGCTCAACCGTCTTTGTAGCGTTGAGTGAGTTTGTACGATGCGTTCTGCTGAGCCTGTCCGCTCGCCTGCCGTGTCGCGTCTGGCTGTCTGCGCTGCGCTCGCGCTTGCGACTGCCGCCTGTTCAAGCGACGCCAACCGCATCGAACAGCCATTCTCCAATCCGTTTTCGTCGCAACCGAGCGGGCCCGTCGCCCAGCAGCCGCCGCAGCAGCGCTATGGCCAGCAATACAGCCAGGTGCAGAGCCAGCCGCTGCCGCCGGCCCAGCCGCAGCCCTATTATCAGCAGCCGGCGCCGCACTATCAGCCCTCGTCCTACCAGCAATCGTCCTACCAGCAGCCGTCCTACCAACAGGGTGTATCCGGCGGCGGACGTGGCGCAGCTCCCTATCAGCAGCAGCCCGAATGGACCGGCTCGGTTCCGCAGCGGCCGGTGGTCGCGCAGCCGCATGATTCAAAGCGCTGGGACTGGAACGGCGGTACGCCGGTCACGGTCGGGCAGGGCGAGACGATCCAGAGCATCGCGCGGCGCTATGGCGTTCCCGCCATCGCGATCGCCGAAGCCAACGGCATGACCACCGGCACGCCGGTCTATCCCGGCCAGCGGCTTGTCATTCCGAAATACAACTATTCGGGCGGGCGTCCGGCGCCGGCTCCCGCGTCGCCGCAGCTTGCCGCTGCGCCTTTGACCACCGGCAGCGTACGTCAGCCCGCGCCCGCGCGTCCGTTCGCGGCGCAGGGCCACGTGCATACCGTGGGACCCGGCGAGACGCTGTTCAGCATCGGCCGGCGCTACAATGTCAGCCCGGTCGCGCTGGCGCAGGCGAACCGGCTGCCGCCGCATCACAAGGTGCGCATGGGCGAGCAGCTCACCATTCCCGGGACGGCCCGGAGCGCACAGGCGCCGCGTCCGGCACCGGTCCAGGCCCCTGTGCCTGCACAGGTGGCCCAGCGTCCAGCGCCGCAGGCCCCGGCCACCATGCCTCCGGCTCAGCGGATTGCCGAAGCGCATTCGCAGCAGATGCCGATGGCGCATGCAATCAAGGAATCGCCGGGCCCGGTCGAGCAGGCCAAGCAGGACAAGGAAGAGGCGACCGCTTCTGCGGGCGGCGCCGGGTTCCGCTGGCCGGTCCGCGGCCGCATCATCGCGGGCTTCGGTCCGAAGCCGACCGGACAGCAGAATGACGGCATCAATATCGCCGTGCCTGAAGGCACCCCGATCAAGGCGGCCGAGGACGGCGTCGTTGCCTATTCCGGCAACGAACTGAAAGGCTACGGCAATCTCGTGCTGGTGCGTCACGCCAGCGGCCATGTCACGGCCTATGCCCACGCCAGCGAATTGCTGGTCAAGCGGGGCGATACCGTGAAGCGCGGCCAGGTCATTGCGAAGTCCGGCCAGACCGGCAATGTGTCATCGCCGCAGCTGCATTTCGAGATCCGCAAGGGCGCGACCCCGGTCGACCCGATGCAATTCCTCACCGGCGCGAGCTGAGTCTTCGGTCTCGTGCTCCGGACGCGGTGCAGTGCGTAGCGATGCGGAGCGGTGCACCGCAGAGCCGGGGTCCCTTCGGACAGCGAGAACTTGCAAAGGTCCCGGTTCTGCAGCGCACCGTTGCACGCGGCGCTGCGCCCGGGACAAAGGCCTGCCGCTACCCGAGCCGCACGCCCTTGCGTCCCGCATAATCCTGGATGAATTGCCACGCCACGCGGCCGGAGCGCGAGCCGCGCGTCGTCGCCCATTCCAGCGCCTCGCGCCGCAATTCCTCAGCCTCGGCCGGAATTCGGAAATAGCGGACATAGCCGTCCACCATGGCGAGGAACTCGTCCTGGCTGCATTTGTGGAAGCCAAGCCACAATCCGAACCGGTCCGACAGCGACACCTTTTCCTCGACCGCTTCGCCCGGATTGATCGCCGTGGAGCGCTCGTTCTCCATCATGTCGCGCGGCATCAGATGCCTCCGGTTGGACGTGGCATATAGGATCACATTGTCCGGCCGTCCCTCGATACCGCCTTCCAGCACCGCCTTGAGCGACTTGTAGGTGGTATCGTCACCATCGAATGAGAGATCGTCGCAGAATACGATGAAGCGGAACGGCTGATCGCGCAGGATCGCCATCAGGACCGGAAGGCTTTCGATGTCTTCACGGTGGATCTCGATCAGCTTGAGCTGTCCAGGCTTGCCGGAGGTGGCGTTCACGCTGGCATGGGCGGCCTTGACCAGCGAGGACTTGCCCATGCCGCGCGCCCCCCACAGCAGCGCATTGTTGGCCGGCAGTCCCTTCGCGAAGCGCTCGGTATTTTCGATCAGGGTATCGCGCATGCGGTCGATGCCCTTCAGCAGCCCCAGATCGACCCGGTTGACCCGCTTGACCGGCATCAGCACGCTTCCGGCGGCATGCCAGACGAAGGCGTCGGCGGCGCGGAAGTCCGGCTTGGCATTGGGAACCGGGGACAGACGTTCGAGCGCGGCCGCAATCCGCTCGAGCGTGTCGGGCGACAGAGCGGGTTGCGCCGGCTTGCCAAGCGAGCCCGTCCGTGTCCGGCCGCTCCTGGCGGGCTTCTTGGTTTTGCGCATGCGGCGGGCTTCCTCTTGCGGTCGTGAGCCGCACCCATTAGCCGGAGCAAAAAAGGCCTGCAAGGCCAGTGATTTGCCGGCTCCTTGCGGCATCTTGGCTTAAACCCGCCGTAACATTGCAATTGGGCGGGCGGCCGCTATAGTCCGCGCCGTTTTGGGCGCGGTGTTCGCGCCGAACGACATATTCTCAAGAGGCCGTTCGATGCTGATTACGCCCGCCTATGCGCAGGCCGCCGGTGGTGACGCCAACTCGATGCTGGTTTCGCTGCTGCCCTTCGTCCTGATCTTCGTCATCATGTATTTCCTGATCCTGCGCCCGCAGCAGAAGCGCGTGAAGCAGCACCAGGAGATGGTGAAGAACGTGCGGCGCGGCGATACCGTCGTGACCTCGGGCGGGCTGATCGGCAAGGTGACCAAGGTCATTGACGACGACCAGCTCGAGATCGAACTCGCCGATGGCGTCAAGGTCCGGCAGGTGCGCCAGATGGTGAGCGACGTGCGCGCCAAGGGTGAGCCGGTCAAGGGCGAACCGGCCAAGACCGAAGGGTGACGGCATTTTCCGGCGTAGCGGGGCGCGCCTGACTGTCTTGCCATAACGGACGCCATTACGGACCAGGCCGATGCTTTACATATCTCGCTGGAAGACGCTGGCGATCATCGCAACCACACTGATCGTGTGCGCCTTCGCGATTCCAAACTTCTTCCCGAAAGAGGTCGTTGAGAAGTGGCCGAAATGGGCGCAGCGCCATATCGTGCTGGGCCTCGATCTGCAGGGCGGGTCCCACATCCTGCTGGAAGTGGATTCCGCAGCCGTTCGCAGGGAGAAAGTCGAAGCATTGCGTGACGATGTGCGCCGGGTCGTACGCGAGAACAAGCTCGGAAGTCCCGCGGCGGTCACGGTCCGTGGCAACACGGTCGAGTTCCGCGTCCGCGACGGGGTCGATCAGAAGCTGGCGCTGCAGAAATTTCAGGAACTATCGCAGCCGCTGGGCGGCTTGTTGCAGGCCACCGGCCAGCGCAGCGTTGACGTGGTGGACGCAGGCGGCGGCCTGTTCCGCCTGACCGTGACCGAGCCAGCGCTGGTCGAGCGCATCCGTCAGTCGGTCGATCAGTCGATCCAGATCATCGAGCGGCGTGTCAACGAACTCGGCACCGTCGAGCCGTCGATCGCGCGCCAGGGCGTAGACCGGGTGCTGGTCCAGGTTCCGGGCCTGCAGGATCCGCAGCGCCTCAAGGATCTGCTCGGCAAGACCGCGAAGCTGACCTTCCGGATGGTCGATATGACCACGACGCCCGATCAGGCGCAGCAGGGCCGGTTGCCGCCGGAATCCGAGCTGCTCCAGGGCAGTTCGTCCGAGGGCCGGCAGCCCTATGTGATCGAGAAGCGCGTCGTCGTTTCCGGCGAGGATCTGGTCGATGCACAGCCCGGCTTCGACCAGCGCACCAGCGAGCCCGTGGTCAATTTCCGGTTCAACAACAATGGGGCACGGCGCTTTGCCGAGGCGACACAGGCCAATGTCGGCCGGCCGTTCGCGATCGTGCTCGACAACGAGGTGATTTCGGCGCCGGTGATCCGCGAGCCGATCATCGGCGGTTCGGGCCAGATTTCCGGAAGCTTTACAGTACAGTCTGCCAACGATCTGGCGATCCTGCTTCGTGCCGGCGCGCTTCCGGCGCCGCTCACCATCATCGAGGAGCGCACCGTCGGCCCCGGCCTCGGTCAGGACTCGATCGAGAACGGCCTGCGCGCGGCCTGGATCGGCTCGCTCGCCGTCGTCATCTTCATGTTCGTCACCTACGGCCTGTTCGGTCTGTTCGCGAATATCGCGGTGGCAATCAACGTGGCGATGATCTTCGGCATCCTGTCGCTGCTCAACGCGACGCTGACGCTGCCCGGCATCTGCGGCATCGTGCTGACGGTCGGTATCGCAGTGGACTCCAACGTGCTGATTTACGAACGCATTCGCGAGGAGGTGAGGGCAGGACGTTCCGCGCTCAACGCCCTCGATGCCGGGTTCTCGCGGGCGCTTGCGACGATTCTCGATTCCAACATCACCACCTTCATCGCCGCCGCCGTGCTGTTCTATATCGGAACCGGCCCGGTGCGCGGATTTGCGGTGACGCTCGGTATCGGCATCCTGACGACCGTCTTCACCGCCTTCACCCTGACGCGATTGATGGTGGCCCTGTGGGTGCGCTGGTATCGCCCGCGCACCGTCCCGATCTGAGATTAGAGAACGCCCGTGCGCATCCCACTGCTTCGTATCGTTCCGGACGATACCAAATTCGACTTCATGCGCTTCCGGCGCATCAGCTTTCCGATCTCGGCCATCCTGTCGATCGCCGCGATGCTGCTGTTCTTCTTCAACGGCCTCAATCTCGGCGTCGACTTTGTCGGCGGCACGTTGATGGAAGTTCAGTCGAAGTCCGGTCCCGCCGATCTCGCGAAGATGCGGGCCACGGTCAGTTCGCTCAATCTCGGCGAAGCGCAGCTCCAGCAATTTGGTGCGCCGACCGACGTGCTGATCCGGATTCCGCAGCAGCCGGGCGGCGAGCAGGCGCAGCAGCAGGCGGCGCAAAAGGTTCGAGCCGCACTTGGCGACGGCATCGATGTCCGGCGCATCGAGGTGGTCGGGCCGCGCGTCTCCACCGAGCTTCTGGCCTACGGCATTTTCGGCCTTCTGGTCGCGATCTGCGGCATCTTCATCTATCTGTGGTTCCGGTTCGAGTGGCAGTTCGCGCTCGGCGCCATGATCGCGAACGTGCACGACCTCGTGCTGACGATCGGTTTCCTCTCGCTGATGCAGATCGATTTCGATCTGAATGGCATTGCCGCGCTAATGACGATCCTCGGCTATTCGCTGAACGACACCGTGGTCATCTACGACCGCATCCGCGAAATGCTGCGGCGCTACAAGAAGATGTCGATCGCGGACCTGTTGAACATTTCGGTGAATTCGACGCTGTCGCGCTCCGTCATTACCCACGTGACCGTCACGCTGGCACTGCTCGCGCTGTTCTTCTTCGGCGGTCATGCCATCCACGCCTTCACCGCCACCATGCTGTTCGGCGTCGTGCTGGTCGGCACCTATACCTCGATCTTCATTGCCGCCCCGATCCTGATCTATCTCGGGGTTGGTCTTGGCCGGCAGGAGGCCGATGAGCCGGCGCCGAAAGAGTTTGTGCCCGAGGGCGCGTCGCAGAAGGCTGCGGCGGCGAAGGCCGCCGCCAAGCGCTGAGCTTGGACCGGACGGACAAGCCTCCGCACTATCCGCGGCCGGCGCCGATCGAGGCCTATGGCAAAGGCGGGTTCCGCTTTGCCGGAATGTCGCATCGCGGCTCGCTGCTGCTGCTGCCGAGCGGCATTTGGGCGTGGCCGGTGTCTGACCCCTCGGATATCTCCGCCGAGACCCTGGCACCCATTATCGCGGAGGCCGAACGGATCGGCCTCCTTCTGATCGGGACCGGACGCGCGCGCTGGCCGCTGCCGACGGAGCTGATGCAGCTCTTTGCCGCGCATCGCATCTCGGCCGAGACCAGCCAGACCGGCCAGGCCGCCAACACCTATAATATCCTGCTCGAAGAAGGCCGCAGGGTTGCGGCGGCATTGATCGCGGTCGATTGACGTTGCCAGTTGATCCTGTCGCCATGACCGAACAGACCGAATATTGTGAAATGCTGGTCCGGGAAACCGACAAGGACCGGTTTCTCGCAACGCTGTTTGCGCCGTCCTCCCGCCGGGCCGATCTTTTTGCGCTCTATGCGTTCGATGCCGAGACAGCAGCGGTCGCGCAACGTGTCCGCGATCCGGTCGCAGGCGAAGTCCGGCTGCAATGGTGGCACGATGCGCTGGCCGCGAACGATGGTGCTTCAGGTCATCCCGTCGCCGATGCCATGCATCGCGTGCTGCAACGTCATGGCATCGCGGTGAGCGATGCCCTCGATCTGGTCGATGCCCGGCGCCGGGCCCTGTATCCCGCCGACAGCGTGACCGAAGCCGAAATCGAGCTGTCGGCCTCGGAGACGGCAGGCGCGATTGTCCGTATGGCTGTGCAAATACTTGGAGGATTGCCGGGCGAAGCCGCGCGGCTTGCGGCGCATCACGCCGGTGTCGTTGTGGCAGCGGGCCAATGTGATCCGGCGCGGACGGCATTCGATAGGGCCCCGATGCTGCGGCGCCATCGTGATGCAGTCCGCGGGCTTATTGCGGACTTGCCGGAGCCGGTGCTGCCCGCATTTCTTCCATTGGTGCTCGTCGTCGAGGATCGCGCAGCGTTGCCGCAATGGCGCAAGCAATGGATCCTGTGGCGTGCGTCGAAGAACCTGGCGCGATGGCTGTGAGCTTTCTGTGCCCCGGACGCGGTGCGGTGCGAGCGTCAGCGAAGTGCCGCATCGCAGAGCCGGGGCCCATCTCCGATAAGCCAGAGCCTGCATGGGTCCCGGTTCGGCAGCGCACCACTTCGTGCTGCGCTGCGCCCGCGACACGAAACATCAATACGCGAAGCGGTCGCGCAAGTTCTGCCGGCCGGCGACGATGCGGGCGACGATTTCCTTTTCGGCCTCGTTCGCAAGCAGCGGATCGATGAGATCGATCTGATTCATCGCCACGAGCTGCAGAATGTCGGTGCGAATCTCGCCGGCAGCGCCGCGCGGCAGGCGCTCGACCACCTGCAGCCGCTCCGGTGCGGTGACCCGCTCGGGATTGTCATCGAGAAAGCGGACGAGATCGCTCTCGGCCAGACGCTCGCCTTCAACGAACGCATAGAGGCCTGTACCGGTGCGGCGGTCGGGAAACGCCACGATCACGGCGTCACGTACCCCTGCGTGCTGCTTAAGCCGTGCGGTCAATCGCGGCGCGTCATTGACGAAGCGCGGGCCGGAGCCCTCGCGGTCGGTGAAATTCAATAGCCCGCGGGTGATCCAGTAATAGACCTTCTTGCCCGTCGCCATCCAGATCCGGGTCGGCCAGGTCTTGCGCGCGAGAATGCGCTTTTCGGTCGCGGTGAGAAACGCCGGGGCGTAGCGGCGCTTGTGCTTGAGCATGTGCCGCAGGTCTTCGTAGGCTGCCATACGAAACAATGGACCGCGCCGCCGGAAATGCGTGGCGAGCTGGAAGTCGGTCAGCGACGCATAGCCGGTCGGAGTCCGCAGCCAGTTCTGCTCCTTGGCGAGATCGTTATGCGTCAGGCCTTCGCGGTGAATGGCGCGCAGCGCGCGTCGCGCCGAGCGGAAGAAATTGATGTCGCCTTCGGGCTTGGCGATATGCAGCGGCAAGCCATCGATCCATCCGCGGATCAGAACCTTGCGGCCGAGAAACAGCAGCGGTGGCGCGATCCCGATCGCGCCGGCGATGGCAAGCGCGCGCGCCTCACGTTTCAGAAAATGGCTTGCGATGCCATAGCTCCACCACGGCACGAGATCGATCCGGCGCAGCACGGCCTCAACCGGGCCATTCGGCGACGTGTAGGTGCCACGCTCGACGGTTGAGAAGACGTCCTGCTTGAGAACGACGCGGCTGCGGAAGCGGCCAGACAGTTCGGGCGGTGTGGTATCCTGGTCGGTCATCGGTCGGCGTTGAAGCTCGGGGGCGGCTCTTAGCACGCCGGACGCAGTTTGGTCATGCGGCGGCCGAGACGCTGCGGCCGGCCCAGCCTTCAAGTTCGGACAGCGCGCGGGCGGTCAGCGCACGCTTCTTCGCCATTGTCTTGGCGGTACCGCGCAGCCGCTCGCCAGTGGCGGAGCGGGTCGGCGTCTGCGCGAGCGGCGGGAACAGACCGAAATTGATATTCATCGGCTGGAAGCTGCGGGGGCCGGCGTCGATCGTTTCGATATGACCGCCGGTGATATGCGCAAGCAGGGCGCCATGCGCGGTCGCAGGCGGTGGCGGCGCAATCACAGTGCCGGTGCGTTCGGCCGCTGCAAATAGCCCGGCGAGCAGGCCAATCGCCGCCGATTCCA
>JBMOOQ010000030.1:0-62969 GCA_049324435.1 Pseudomonadota bacterium | reverse complement strand
GGCGGTCTCGCCCCCCGACAGTGTGGTCTGAGTCACAAAGGCCAGATTGTCCGCATTCCTCGGTACGAAGGTCCGGGCTTCCTCGAGCGTCTGGATCAGCGTGACAGAGCCCTCGGGCAACTGCCCCATGGTCCCGACCACTTCGGGGTGCCCGGCATGCCCGATCAGCAGGATTTCGCGGCCGCGGCGAAAGTGGAGGTCGGCCTCGCGATGCACCTTGGTGACCAGCGGGCAGGTCGCATCGATCGTGATGAAGTTTCGAACCTTGGCCGACTCAGGAACCGATTTCGGCACGCCATGCGCGGAAAACACAACCGGAGCGTCGGTTTCGGGGATCTCATCGAGCTCTTCGACGAAAATCGCGCCTTTGGCCTTCAAACCGTCGACCACGAAACGGTTATGCACAATTTCATGCCGGACATAGACGGGCGCGCCATAAAGCGCCAGCGCGCGCTCCACAGTGTCGATCGCGCGCACAACCCCGGCGCAAAACCCCCGCGGCGAACATAAAATCACCCGCAGCGTCGGCTTTCCGCCGCCAGGCACACCGGTCAGGCCATTCATTGGCGCGCTATTCATCGGGACTCTCACCGCGACATGGGGGCGCTCGCCCGGGGAAGTCAAGGCGCAGCATTCGACTTAACGCCTCGGCAAAGCTATACTGGTTTTATGCTCCGAGGGGCGGACTGGGGGCGCGAGGGACATGATTTCGATCCACATCAAGGTGATAGCGATTGCCGTCTGCGCTGCGGCCCTGACCGGCTGTGTGAGTGCCGGGAGCAGCTATCAGGTCGAAAACGCCACCGGGCGTCCCATTCCGCACCACGCGCTGGCCGACGAGGTATATTTGGATGGAACCGGCGTCACCGCCCGCAGGCTGCCGCAGCCGGCCCCGGAAGGCGCCGTCGAGCGGCGCCATGCGGAACCGCTGCCTCCCGGTGCCCCAACCCGTGCGGTCGCCCGTTCGCGTCCAACTGCCATTGAGCGGGCCGACAACGTCTCCAGTTCCAGCACCACCGGGTCGCGGACGTCCGTGCAGGCCGACGCCACCAAGCCGTTTTCCGAGCAATGGTGGGAAAATGAGCGGCGTGAGGACGCGCGTCTGAAGCGGATGATGGATATCTGCCGGGGCTGCTGACCGGCACCCGGTCCCGGCGGTTGCCGATAGGCCCTGCAGGGCCTATATTCGCGTCATTCCTGTCATCCCCGATGACGACCTGCTCCTGCCGTTCAAATGCGCCCTGACGGGCGGGCGGAGCGCGAAGGAGAATTTTGCCATGCAGGAAGCGCCGCTGATGCCGAAAGCCACCGCCGTGTGGCTGGTCGAGAACACCGCGCTTACGTTCGATCAGATCGCCGAATTCTGCAAGCTGCACCCGCTCGAGGTGAAGGCGATTGCCGACGGGGATTCCGCGCAGGGCATCAAAGGGCTCGACCCGATCCAGACCGGCCAGCTCACCCGCGACGAGATCGAGCGCGCCGAAGCCGACAAAAACCGCCGCTTGCACCTCGCCGACCGCAAGGTCCGTGTGCCGGAGCAGAAGACCAAGCGCGGTCCGCGCTATACGCCGGTATCCCGGCGCCAGGACCGGCCGAACGCCATCCTGTGGCTGATCCGCAATCACCCGGAGCTGAAGGACAGCCAGATCATGCGGCTGGTCGGCACAACCAAAACCACGATTCAGAGCATCCGCGAACGGACGCACTGGAATGCCGCCAGCCTGACGCCGCTCGACCCGGTGACGCTCGGTCTATGCTCGCAGATCGATCTCGACATGCAGGTCGCCAAGGCGGCGAAGGAGAAGCCCGCGCCATCCGATCACGATCGCGTCACCCTGCTGCCGGCCTCCGTGACCACCGCGCCTGAGCAGGAGCCCGCAGAGGATTCGCGCGCTGCGGCCGCCGCCGCGAAGTCGCAGGAAGACGCTGACGTCGCCTCGGTCTTCGCCAAGCTGAAGAAAATCGGCGGGACCCGTCCGGAGGAGGACTAAACGCCGCTGTCTCTTCGGGCAGCAGAAACACGTCCAGGGTTTGGCTGGCTGCAGGGCGACGCGGCCAAGCCTGCGCACAACGACACGTCCCGCCTTTTCGTCATTCGCACGTATTGTGACTTGCCTGCACTAGGTGCAGTGCGGCGATACCGATAATGTCCGCCCCTCATCGGCGGGGGCGTCGAGGGAAAATTTCAATGAAATTTCAAGTCGTTCTAGGCTTTTCGCTGCTCGCCTTCACCGCTTCGCAAACTTCCGCCCAGACTGCTGAAATGCGCGTCGCCGCGGCCACAGCCGCAGTCACGGCTGAACCGAGCTCCCCGGCGGCCACACCGCAATTGCCCGCAGCAACGGCTGCAGTCGAGCCGGTCGCGCAGGCACGGCCGAAACAAAATCCGGTGCGGCGTCCCGTGGCGCGGCAACAGCAGCCGCAGCCACAACAGCAGCCGATGACCTGGCAAGAGCGCATGCGGGCGATGTGGGGCGTCGGCAATCCGCAGAACGATCCGCGCCCGGCCGCAGCAGGGCAGCCGCAATATCCGGCGGCTCCCAGCTATTCGTCGCGGCCGAACAATCGCCTGCTATTCGGCATGTTCTACACCAAGATTCCGCGCCAGACGGTGGCATTCCCCGGCAATTACGCGCCGGGCACGATCATCGTGCGCCATCGCGAGAAGCGCCTCTACTATGTGCTCGGCAACGGACAGGCGATCCAGTACGGCGTTGCGGTCGGGCGCGAGGGTGCGGCGTGGTCGGGCACGTCGACCGTCTCGAACAAGCGCGAATGGCCGAGCTGGACGCCGACGCCTGCGATCCTTGCGCGCCAGCCAAACCTGCCGGGCCACATGGAAGGCGGTCCGAACAATCCGATGGGCGCACGCGCGCTCTATCTCGGCGACACGCTGTACCGCATCCACGGCACCAACGAGCCCTGGATGATCGGCGAGGAAGTCTCGTCCGGCTGCATTCGCATGACCAACGAAGACGTGATCGATCTCTATAAGCGCACGCGCATTGGCGCGACGGTGATCGTACAGCGATAATTCAGGACGCCCCCTCGTCCGATCGCAGGCGCCACCGCTACCGCTTCGGCCCGCCGCTGGCGGCGCCGACACGCTTCAGGATCTGGAACAGATCGTAGGCCGCCTCCGGCGAGGCTCGCTGCAGATACACATCGATATCGGGATTCTCCGACAGGTCGATCGGTGCAGACGCGCCGTTGCGGTCGAACATGCCACGCTGTTTTTCAGCGCCTTTCTTTTCCGGCCTCGGTTTCGGCTGCGCCATCTCGTCGAGAATGCGCCTGACCACGCCTGGATCGACACTGAGCGCGATCGCAAGCGCCCGGTTGCGGTCGATGATGGCGCGCTCCGCCGCGCTGAAGTCCGGTTCGTTCGCAGCGCCGGTCGGCGCGAGAGCCGCCACCGTCCCGCAGCAGAGACTGAGAGCGATGGCAAGACGGAAACCGAGGCGCATCGTCATCACTCCAGCCGTTTGCGCAGGTCGCGCAGGCATCCCCCGAACAGCGCCTCGAGCGTGCCGTTCGACTGAACCAGCATCGCGCCATGCGCGCTGCGGACCCGCATCAGAAAGCCGGCCTTCTCGCCGGCGACCACAACCTTGCGGCAAGTCTCGCTCGACATCAGCACGGCGAGAAACCGCGCCAGATTCGACTGATCGAACGTGCCGGGCCGCTCGGCCCAATGATGTAACAGGCGCGGCAGCGTGTCGGCTGTAAACATCGCATCGAGCAGCCGGTCCTGCTTCAGGCCGAGCCGAACCATCTTCCCGGAGTCCTTGGTGAGATCGACGATGTACTGGTTGTGCATCTCGGCAAAGACGCTCATCTGCTGTTCGGTCGTGATCGAATGGGCGCGCAACAGGTAGAAGAACTCCGCAACCTGGTAGGTCGCATCCATCCGCAGAACGGAAACGACGTCTTCGTCCGTCGTCACACTTCTCTCGCAGAGCCGCTCGAAAAACGTCTTGCGGAACCACTGGAGACTCTCGATCAGCCACAGGTCGCGCGCCAGCTCACCCGCATCCGCGTACAGGTCCGAGGTCGCGCCTTGTTCCAGCATCCCGGCTTCGCCCTGCGAGGCTCCAAATCATTTGGAGGGGGGCAACACGATTGCTCCGCGCACCCCCAAACCGTCCCTGCAGCCGCAAGACTAATCGAAGGTAAACGGCCGGACAATGAGGTTCGCCGCCAGCAAAACAGCCGCCTCTTGCGGATATCGATGAGGGACACTGCAATGACCGGACATGACAGACTGGACGTGAGGCGGCCGCTCAGCGGATGGAAGACGACCACCGTCCGCACGATCCGTGTGGCCTATACTGCTGCAAAAATCGGCCTGGCCATGATGGTGCCGGCTCATGCTCTGCCTCACTGCATCACGACCTCGCTGACGGTCGATTGCAAGACCGCCTCGACCGAAGTGCCTTCGGCTCCCATCTGGCTGCCGTGAGATCGCGGGCTTGGTGCCGTGAGACGTCAGATGTTTGGCTGGGCGCGGCAACAGTTATTGTTGCGGAGCAAAGCGGCCGGGCGGTGCAGCCCGGCCGTTTTTTTCTTTGTATCGCCTGATCCGAACGACGCGTTCTACATTCCGGCAGAGCTTCTGCCCTTCACCGCGGCGCCGATCTCCTCCAGCACCTTCGGATCCTCGATCGTCGCAGGCATGGTCCAGGCTTCGCCGTCGGTAATCTTCTTCATCGTGCCGCGCAAAATCTTGCCGGAGCGCGTCTTCGGCAGACGCGGCACCGTAATCGCAAGCTTGAACGCAGCGACCGGGCCGATCTTCTCGCGCACCAGCGCCACGATCTCCTGTTCGATCGCGGCGTGATCGCGCGTTACGCCAGCCTTCAACACGATGAAGCCACACGGCACCTCGCCTTTCAGCGTATCGGCCACGCCGATCACCGCGCATTCGGCGACATCGGGATGCGACGCCAGCACTTCTTCCATACCGCCGGTGGACAAGCGATGCCCCGCGACATTGATGATGTCGTCGGTGCGTCCCATCACATGGACATAGCCGTCCGCGTCCTTGAAGCCGGCATCGGCGGTTTTGTAATAGCCCGGAAACTCGGCGAGATAGGCCTCGCGAAAACGCTCGTCCTGTTGCCATAGCGTCGGGAACGCGCCGGGCGGCATTGGCAGCTTGGCAACGATCGAGCCGATGGTGCCGGCCGGTACCTCCTTGCAGCTCTCGTCGACCACGCGGATATCCCAGCCCGGCATCGGCACCGTCGCCGAACCGTGCTTCACCGGCAGCATGCCGAGTCCCACCGGATTGCCGGCGATGCACCAGCCGGTTTCGGTCTGCCACCAGTGATCGATCACAGGCCGGCTCAGCTTCTGCTCCGCCCATTCCACCGTGGGCGGATCGGCGCGCTCACCGGCAAGGAACAGCGTCCGGAATTTCGACAAGTCATATTTCGGCAGCAGCTTAGCGTCCGGATCTTCTTTCTTGATCGCGCGAAACGCGGTCGGCGCGGTGAAGAAGGCGACGGCGCCATGCTGCGAGATCACACGCCAGTATGCGCCCGCGTCCGGCGTGCCGACCGGCTTGCCCTCATACATGATCGAGGTCGCACCATGAATCAGCGGCCCGTAGACGATGTAGGAATGCCCGACCACCCAGCCGATGTCGGAGCCGCACCACCACACTTCGCCCGGATCGACGCCGTAGAGATTCTTCATCGACCATTTCAGCGCGACCGCATGCCCGCCATTGTCGCGCACCACGCCCTTCGGGATGCCGGTCGTACCGGATGTGTAGAGAATATAGAGCGGATCGGTCGCGAGCACCGGCACACAATCGGCGCTTTTCTTCGCCGCGATGGCCGCATCGCGCAGCGTTGCCCAGCAATGATCGCGGCCTTCGGCCAGCGCCGCCTGTTCCTGCGGCCGTTGCAGGATCACGCAGGCGGCCGGCTTCGACTCCGCCATGGCGATCGCCTCATCGAGCAGCGGCTTGTATTTGACGATGCGGCCCGGCTCGATGCCGCAGCTTGCCGAGAGAACGAGCTTGGGCTTGGCGTCGTCGATACGCTTGACCAGCTCCTTGGCCGCGAAGCCGCCGAACACCACCGAATGGATCGCGCCAAGACGCGCGCAGGCCAGCATCGCGAACACCGCTTCGGGAACGAGCGGCATATAGATGATGACGCGGTCGCCCTTGCCGACGCCGAAATCCTGCAGGACCGCGGCGAGCGTCGCCACTTCGAACAGCATCTCTTCGTAGGAGAACGAGGCCTGTGTACCAGTGACGGGCGAATCGTAGATCAGCGCGGTCTGGCGCGCGCGGCCGCCGACGACGTGCCGGTCGAGCGCATTATAGCAGGTGTTCATGACGCCGCCGGCGAACCACCGGCCATAGACGCCCATTCCCGGGTCGAACACCTTTTTCGCCGGCTCGAACCAGTCGATCGCCTTGGCTGCCTCGGCCCAGAAGCCTTCCGGATCGCGCTGCCATTGCGCGTAGACCTCGTGGTACCGGCTCGTGGTCGCTGCGCGCGTAGCTTTGGCATCCATCGGCTTCACTCCTCCCGCTCCCGCCTCATCCTGTGGCGGCGCGAAGCGCCGTCTGCAAGGATGCGGGCGGGCCTCACCGCTTCGAGACGCCCTCTCTTGGTTTGGGGGCTCAGGGTGAGGTTCTATGATTTTGCCTGCATTGTGGGCGAGCGCCGTCGCTTTGCAAGTGTCGGGTCGCAATGCAAGCGGCGGACAGCCTCCGACCGGAAACAAGCGCCGGCGCAGGCGCGCCATTCGCAATTTGCAGTAGCCGTGGGGCCGCCGCTCGTATTTGATCCGCCGCAAAACGAGTCCTCATTCCTTGCACCTCCCCTCCGACCCCCTCTTCTGGATTGTCGCCGCCATAGCCGTGACGCTCCTTGGCCTCGCCAAGGGCGGCTTTACCGGCGTCGGCATGGTGGCGACCCCGCTGCTCGCGCTCATCGTTCCGCCGCTGCAGGCGGTCGCGATCATGCTACCGATCCTTCTGGTGCAGGACGCCGTCTCGGTCTGGGCCTACCGGCATCACTGGGACGCCTGGAATTTGAAGGTGCTGATCCCGGGCGCCATGGCCGGGATCGCGGCCGCGGGCTTGCTTGCGGCTTACGTCCCGGATGCCGCGGTGCGCCTCGCCGTCGGCATCATCGGCGTATCTTTCGTGCTGTGGCAATGGTTCGGTCCGAAGGGCGGCGATATCGGTATCCGGCCGAGCGCCGCGAGCGGGGTTTTCTGGGGCGCGATCTCCGGCTTCACCTCGACGCTCGCCAATGCCGGCGCACCGCCCTGGCAGGTGCACATGATGCCGCAGCATCTGCCCAAGCTGATCTTTGCCGGCACCGCGACCATGTATTTCGCCGCGACCAATCTGGCGAAGGTCATTCCCTATCTCGCGCTCGGGCAGTTCACCACTGACAACCTGCTCACGTCCGCCGTGCTGTTTCCGCTGGCGATCGCCACCAACTTTCTCGGCATCTGGCTGGTGCGCGTCACTCCGCAGGAGATGTTCTACAAGATCGTCTATGTGATCACCTTCGCGATCTCGCTCGAACTGATCCGCAACGGCGTGACCGCATTCGCGGCCTGACCCAGATTCGCACAATGACCGTCATCACAGACCCGCTGTTCTATCTGGTCGCGGTTCCGGCGCTGATCATGCTCGGCCTTTCTAAGGGCGGCTTTGCCGGTGTCGGGGTGGTCGCGACGCCGCTGACGGCGCTCTATCTGCCGCCGCTGGAAGCGGCCGCACTCATCCTTCCGGTGCTCATCGTGCAGGACCTGATCTCGGTCTGGTGGTACCGGCGCGATTTCGATGCATGGAATCTGAAGGTGATGCTGCCCGGCGCTCTCGCCGGAATGGGCGTCGCGTGGGCTTTTGCGGCCTATGTCAGCGACGACGCGCTGCGTATTTCGGTCGGCATCATTGGCATCTGCTTCGTACTCTATTCCATGGTCACGCATATCCCGGCCGAGGGCCACAGGAAGACCGCATTGAGCGGCGCATTCTGGGGCGGCGTCGCGGGGTTCACCTCGTTTCTCTCGCAAGCGGGCGGCCCGCCCTATCAGGTGCATGTGCTGCCGCAGCGCCTTCCCAAGCTGAAACTGGTCGGCACCACCGTGATCTTCTTTGCGATCGTGAACGCGCTGAAGATCGGACCTTACTTCGCGCTCGGCCAGTTCTCGACGGTGAATTTCGCGACCTCGATGCTGTTGTTGCCGCTCGCCGTCGCATCGAACGCGCTCGGCATCTGGCTGGTTCGCGTCACGCCGGTCGAGATGTTCTATCGCATCGCCTATGCGATCGTGTTCTGCGTCTCGGCGATGCTGCTCTGGCAAGGCATCACCGGCTTGATGCGGGGCTGAACCTGCGTCACTGTGCTGACACAGGCGCTTTCTAGCCTCGCCGCATGACGCACATCCTACCGGCCGCCGCGCTCGTCCTCATGACTCTTCCCGCCCATGGATTCGATTTGCAGGGCCATCGCGGCGCCCGCGGGCTCGCGCCAGAGAACACCATTATCGGCTTCGAAACCGCGCTGAAGATCGGCGTCACCACGCTCGAACTCGATACCGCGATGACGAAGGACAATGTCCTCGTCGTCAGCCACGACTCGTATCTCAATCCGGACCACACCCGCGGGCCGGACGGCGAATTCCTGAAAGCGCAAGGACCGGCGATCCGCTCGCTGAGTTTCGACGAATTGCAGCGTTATGATGTCGGCCGCATCAAGCCCGGCACAGCTTACGCCGCGCGCTTTCCGATGCAGAAGGGCGCTGACGGCGTCCGCATCCCGAAGCTGACCGATGTCTTCGATCTCGTGCAGCGCAACGGCGCCGACCACATCCGATTCAACATCGAGACCAAGCTGACGCCGACGTCCGGCGCCGACACGCCCGACCCGGAAACCTTCGCGACGGCGCTGGTGAAAGCGATCCGGGACGCGGGGCTCACCAAGCGCACCAGCATCCAGAGCTTCGACTGGCGCACGCTGATGGTGGCAAAGCGCATCGCGCCGGAGATCGAGCGCGTCTGCCTCACGATCCAAAGTCCTGGCGAGGACAATATCCGCCGCAACCTGCCCGGCCCCTCGCCCTGGACCGCGGGGCTCGATATCGACGACTTTGGCGGCTCGGTCCCGCGTCTCGTGAAGGCCGCGGATTGCCAGGTCTGGTCGCCCTACTTCCGCAATCTCACCGCTGCGCAAGTGAAGGAGGCACACGATCTTGGGCTGAAAGTGATCCCCTGGACCGTAAACGAAATGGCCGATCTCGAGCTGATGTACCAGACCGGCATCGACGGCATCATTTCGGACTATCCGGACCGGGCCCGGGCCGCCTTGCCGAAGGGGATTGCGGCGCCAATGCCGGTGCATGTGAGGTAAAGGCGCTGTCATCACCGGGCCGGCGCGAAGCGCCGTGACCCGGTGATCCATCGATTGCAACTGGATGGATCGCCGGGTCAAGCCCGGCGATGACGGACGATCGATTGTTCGTTAACGTCGCTCTCAAAATTCAAGAGGAAGCGACCAATGGCGAAAACGCCCTACGACATCGACCTCGACCGCAATCCGGCCAATTACCAGCCGCTGACGCCGCTGCAATTCTTGGAGCGCGCGGCGTCGACCCATCCCGACCACACCGCCATCATTCACGGGCCGCTGCGCCGCACTTACCGCGACTTCTATGCCCGGGCGCGCCGCCTTGCCTCGGCGCTGACCAAGCGCGGTATCAAGCGCGGCGATACCGTGTCGGTCGTGCTCGCCAATACGCCCGCGATGCTCGAATGCCATTACGGCGTACCGATGACCGGCGCCGTGCTCAACACCATCAATACCCGGCTCGATGCCGCGGTGAATGCCTTCACCCTCGATCACGCCGAAACCAAAGTGCTGATCGTCGATCGCGAGTTCTCGCGCGTGATGAAGGATGCGCTGTCGCGCGCCAAGGTGACGCCGCTGGTGATCGACTATGACGATCCCGAATACAAAGGCGACGGCGAGCGGATCGGCACAATCGAATATGAGGAATTCCTGAAGGACGGCGACCCGGATTTCGCCTGGCGGATGCCGCCCGACGAATGGGACGCGATCTCGCTGAACTATACGTCAGGCACCACCGGCGATCCCAAGGGCGTGGTCTATCACCACCGCGGCGCATACCTGCTTGCGACAGGCAATGTCGTGACCTGCGGCATGAGCAAGCATCCAGTCTATCTGTGGACGCTGCCGATGTTCCATTGCAACGGCTGGTGTTTTCCCTGGTCGATCTCGGTGCTCGCCGGCACCCATGTCTGTCTGCGTCAGGTGCGGGCGGCCGCCATGTATGATGCCATCGCCACCCACAAGGTGACGCATCTGTGTGGTGCGCCGATCGTCATGGCGACGCTGCTCAACGCACCGGCCAACGAGAAAAAGCCGCTGCCGCATGTGGTGGAATTCTTCACCGCCGCAGCACCGCCGCCCGAAGCGGTGCTCGCCGGCATGAAAGAGGCAGGATTCAACGTCACGCATCTCTACGGCCTGACCGAAAGCTACGGGCCCGCCGTGGTTAACGACTGGCACGGCGAATGGGATGCGCTCTCTCCGGCCGAACAGGCCGCAAAGAAGGCGCGGCAGGGCGTGCGCTATGGCGCGCTGGAAGCGCTGGAGGTGATGGACCCGGAGACCATGCAGCCGGTGGCCCGCGACGGCGCGTCAATGGGCGAAGTGATGATGCGCGGCAATGTCATCATGAAGGGCTATCTCAAGAATCCCTCCGCTACCGCCAAGGCTTTCGCCGGCGGCTGGTTTCATACCGGCGACCTCGGCGTGATGCATCCGGACGGCTATATCCAGCTCAAGGACCGCTCCAAGGACATCATCATTTCCGGCGGCGAGAATATTTCCTCAATCGAGGTGGAGGATGCTCTTTACAAGCATCCAGCCGTGCAGGCCGCCGCGGTCGTGGCGAAGCCCGATGAGAAATGGGGCGAGACCCCTTGCGCCTTCATCGAACTGAAGCCGGGCGCGAGCGCGAGCGCAGACGACCTGATCTCCTGGTGCCGGCAGAATCTCGCGGGCTACAAGGTCCCGCGCCACATCGTGTTCCGGGACTTGCCGAAAACCAGCACGGGAAAAATTCAGAAATTCAAGCTGCGGGACATGGCACGCGAGGTCTAAAATTTGAGCTGCGGCGGCCGCAGCCGCGCCGGATTTTGACCGGAGCACCGGTCTCTTGGCGGCATTCGGCACCGAACGCCGCCAGCGCCCCGATCGGTTCGCAACATCGTTAATGTTAAGACAAATTCGAGAGACTACGCTCGTAGGAATACGACGGTTCGTCCTTGCCAAAGCCGGCTTCAGGGCGCAGATGCGACATATTGTCCAAAGCGAAGCCTGCGATGTCTCTCACTATCCTCCACGTCTTCCGCGCCCCTCTCGGAGGCCTGTTCCGGCATGTGACCGATCTCGTCCGAGGCCAGAGCGCGCGCGGCCACCGGGTCGGGATTATCGCGGATTCCACCACCGGCGATGCCCGCTCCGACGAGGTCTTTGCAAACCTTGCCCCGCAGCTTGCGCTTGGCCTGACCCGCGTTCCGATGCGCCGTCCGCTCAGCCCGCTGGACGCACCGGCGGTCTTCCATGTCACGCGACGTATCCGTGAGACCGGCGCAGACGTGATCCACGGTCATGGCGCAAAGGGCGGCGCTTATGCGCGGCTGGCCATGCCCGGTCGCAGCGTGGTGCGGGCCTACACGCCGCATGGCGGCAGCCTGCTCCTGAACCACGACAATTTGTCCGGCCGGATGTATCTCGCGCTCGAGCGCATGCTGCTGTTGCGGCCCTCGCTGTATCTGTTCGAAAGCGCCTATAGCGGCCGCGTTTTCCGCGAGAAGATCGGCGAGCCGAACGGCCTCGTGCGCGTCATCCATAACGGTGTGGCGCCAAACGAGTTCGAGCCCGTCACACCTGCGCCCGACGCCACGGACCTCGTGTTCATCGGCGAATTCCGTCCGGTGAAAGGCATCGACATTCTGATCGAGGCAATCGCGCGTCTGCATGCGGCCGGCCGCATAGTCACCGCGACGCTGGTGGGAAGCGGCCCGGACGAAGCCGCACTGAAGGCGCAAGTCCTGCGCCTGTCGCTGCAGGATGCGGTCCGCTTCATGCCGGCGATGCCTGCGCGCCAGGCGCTCGCGCTCGGCCGCATTATGGTGATCCCGTCGCTCGCGGAATCGCTGCCCTATGTGGTGCTGGAGACCGCAGCCGCCGGGAAACCGCTGATCACCACCAATGTCGGCGGCATTCCCGAAATTTACGGACCGCTGTCGCCGGCGCTGGTCGAAGCCGGCAACACCGAGGCCCTCACCGGCGCAATCGCCCGCACGCTCGACAATCCGGCCGAAGCCGCTTCTCTCGCAAAAGACCTGCGCCAGCGCGTGGCGTCATCCTTCTCGCTGGATGCGATGGTCGATGGCGTGCTCTCCGCCTATCGCGATGCGCGGACCGAAGCTGAAGCGACCCAGATCGTGGCGGCAGCGTCGCGATAGCCCGCTCGCGTCAGGCGCAACGAGCGCCGGCGCCCCTCACCTCTTGGTTTCGTTTGCCCCGGCCTTATCGGCCTTCGCCTTTTCCAGCGTATCGAGCCGCGCCTGGGCGGCGGCGAGCGATGCCTTCAGCGCTGAGATTTCGGTTCGCGCCGCAGCAAGCTCCTTCGCTGCCGCATCGAGCTTCTGCCGTGCCTCGCGCGCATTGCGATCGATGACGCCCTGAAGAAACTCGGTATTGGCCTGCAGGCAGCTCGTGCGGCGTTCCATCTGCTTCTCGGCGGTGCAGACTTCCAGACCGCGCACGTCCTGAGCCTGCACAGGCGTAATCGCCGCAAAGACGAAGGCCGCCGCAACAAGCCGCGCCACACGCCGCTGTCTATTGCTTTGACTGAGATGTTTCATCGGGCACGGACTCGGGTTTTGAATTGGCGTCGGGATCGTTGCAGGACCAGTCTCTGGGCTGACAGGCGATCCCGATATTGGAGCAGACGGTCAGGCTGCAGGTCCGGCACCCGTCGGTGAAGGATTTGCAATTCGGCGCTGCGCGCAGCAGCTTCTGCCACCAGCTGTCGGCGGCTGTCGGTGCGTCGTCCTCAGGCTTCTGCAGATCGAGTTTCGAATCCTCCGCAACGGACTGCGTCGCGGCAGAGCCGTTCTCGCTCTGCGGCGCCGGACCGTCCGCGCGCGACGCCTGTGCGAACAGACCGCTGCACGCGGACAGAATGGCCAGCGCAAGGACGAGGCGGCGCATCGTCAGTCGATCTTCAGGCCGAGCTTCTTGATCAGTGTCGACCACTTGGTTTCGTCGCGATCAAGCAATGCTGCATGTTCTTCCGGCGTGCTCGACAGCGGCTCCGCCGCATCGCTGGCGATCCGCGCCTGCACATCGGGCTGGGCCAGCGCCGCGCGCAATTCCTTGTTCAGCCGTTCGATGATCGGACGCGGCGTACCGGCGGGCGCCAGAAGTCCGTAATAGAGGTCGGCCTCGAAGCCGGGCAGCCCGGATTCCGCGACCGTCGGCACATCCGGGAAATGGCGCGAGCGCTTGGCGGACGTCACCGCCAGCGGACGCAAGGTCCCTGCCTTCAGATTGCCGAAGGCCGGCGGGATGATGTTGCATGCCACCGCGACATGACCGCCGACCAGATCGGTGATGCTCTGTGCCGTGCCCTTGTACGGGATCAGGTTCATGTTCACGCCGGCCGTAGCCATGAACAATTCCGCGCACAGATGCGAGCCGGTGCCCTTCGGCGACGAGCCGACATTGATCTTGCCGGGCTCTTTTTTCGCCGCAGCGATCAGATCCGCGATGGTTTTGTACGGCGACGAAGGCTGCGTCATGAACGCCATCGGCATCACCGCAATCAGGCCGACCGGAGCAAAGTCCTTGCGGATGTCATAGCCGGGATTGGCGTAGAGGCTCGGATTGATGCCCATGGTGCCGGTATGGCCCATCAGCAGCGTGTAGCCGTCGGGCGCCGCCTTCGCCGCCGCACGCGAGCCGATGACACCGCCGGCGCCGCCGCGATTGTCGACCACGATTTGCTGGCCGAGCGCGGCCGAGAGCTTTTCGGCAATGATGCGGGCCATCGCATCGTTGCCGCCGCCGGGCGGGAACGGGACAATCAGAGTGATCGGCCGCGCCGGATAATCCTGGGCCGGCGCCGGACCAGCCGGCAAAGCCATAAGACTGGCCAGCAATGCCAGGCCAAGGAGCCGGAATCTGATGTTTCGGTTCTGATAAGGGCGCACGTCCATCCCCGTCTTGTCGTTGTCAGGCGCCCCAATGTCAGGTGCAGCGTCCCCAAAAACAAGACCGCCGGACTCCCTTCCGAGAGCCGGCGGCTCGGCCGTCGTTCACACCATGACAGAAGGATCAGTGGATACTCGTCTGCATCCGTGCGATTTGGTCCTTCACCTGCAACTTGCGACGCTTCAACTCGGCGATTTTAATATCGTCGCTCGACGGATGCGCCAGCGCATCGGCGAGTTCTTCCTCAAGCTCCCGGTGGCGGGCCTTGAGCTCCACAAGATGCTCTTGAATCGACATGGGGATATTGGCCTCCTTGGATGGGTTGGAGTCCTAACCTTGACAGTCTGACATGCAGAATGTGGCAAGTCGACAGCGGGCGATATTGCATTGCGGCAAATCCCCGTTTTTCGCTACTTTTTGGTGACTTGGCTTGATCGGGTTTCTGTCTCACGGCACAACAGCGCGCGGGAGCGGAACCAGTGGCAGAGGCAACCCTCTGAACTCACAGGGTTTTCGCAAAAGATTCGGATGACGGGCAACGACGAGATCATGTTGCGGGCCGAGCTGGCGCGGTTGCAGCAGGAGCACCGCGACCTCGACGCCGCCATCGAGGCGCTGATCGAGTCCCCCGGCCGCGATCAGATCCAGGTGCAGCGGCTGAAAAAGCGCAAATTGATCCTGCGCGACCGCATCTCCTTCATCGAGGACCAGCTGACGCCGGATATCATCGCGTAGGAGCTCCGGTCGCAGGCCCACCCGGCCCCGCGACCGCCACCTGGGATATCGCGCTAGAAAATATTGTATTTCCGCGCCAGCGACAGAGAAGTGGCCGGCTCGCAGACCAGGTCTTCGCCATCGGCCGTGACCCGGTAGGTCTTTGGGTCAACCGCGACGACTGGCAACGCGTCATTGAGCTTCATGTCCGCCTTGGTCAAACCCCGGCATTTGCGCACCGGCTCGACGCGCTTTTCCAGGCCGTAGTCGCCAACCCAACCTTCCGTCAACGACGCTTCGCTGACGAACAGGATCGAGCTTGGCCCCACCGCCTTGCCGTTCGACGCAAACATCGGCCGCATGATTACGGGTTGCGGTGTTGGGATCGACGCATTGGCGTCACCGATCTGAGCGAAAGCGATGAAGCCGCCCTTCAGAACCATTTCCGGCCGCGCGCCGAAGAACGCGGGTTTCCAAAGTACCAGATCGGCAAATTTGCCTTTCTCAACCGAACCAATCAGGTGCGACATGCCGTGTGCGATGGCTCCGTTGATCGTGTATTTGGCAACGTAGCGCTTGATCCGAAAATTATCGTTGCTTGCAGCGTCCTCCGGCAGCTTGCCGCGCTGGCGTTTCATCTGATCGGCGGTCTGCCAGGTGCGGGTGATGACTTCGGCCGCGCGCCCCATCGCCTGGCTGTCCGACGTCATCATGCTGATAGCGCCGAGATCGTGCATGATCCCTTCCGCCATGATGGTTTCGGCTCGAATACGGCTTGCTGCGAATGCAACGTCTTCTGGGATGTTCTTGTCGAGGTGGTGACAGACCATCAGCATGTCGAGATGCTCGGCCACGGTGTTGACGGTGTAGGGATTGGTCGGGCTCGTCGAGCTGGGCAATATGTTGGGCACGCTGCAAACCCGCATCAGGTCCGGCGCATGACCGCCGCCCGCACCCTCCGAATGATATGTGTGGATCGTGCGTCCTCCGAATGCGGCAATGGAATCCTCAACTGCGCATGATTCATTGATGGTGTCGGTATGGATTGTCACCTGCACATCGTATGCGTCGGCCATCGTCAGGCAGGTATCGATCGCTGCAGGCGTCGAGCCCCAATCCTCGTGCAGCTTTAGCCCGCCGGCACCGGCCAGGATCTGCTCCTTCATGCCGTCCGGCTTTGAAGAGTTTCCGCGGCCGGTAAATACGAAATTGAGCGGCATCGAATCCGTCGCCTGCATCATCAAGCGCAGATAGTTCGGATTGGGAGTGCACGTCGTCGCGAGGGACCCGGTCGCGGGTCCGGTGCCCCCGCCAACCAGCGTGGTGATTCCGCTCGCCAGCGCGGCGTAGGGCTGTGGCGGACAGATGTAGTGGAAATGCGTGTCTATACCGCCCGCAGTAAGGATGAGACCTTCGCCCGCGATGACCTCGGTGTTGACGCCGATCACAAGGTCGGGATCGACACCGGCCATGACATCAGGATTGCCCGCCTTACCGATACCGGCGATGCGGCCGTTCTTGATACCAACATCGGCTTTGATGATGCCGCGATAGTCGATGATCAGCGCATTCGTGATGACGCAGTCCAGCGCACGGCTTGAATCCACGCCAGCAGCCTGCCCCATGCCGTCGCGGATGACCTTGCCCGCACCAAACACGCATTCGTCACCATAGACCGTGAAGTCCTTTTCGACTTCCGCAATCAGGCCGGTATCGCCAAGCTGTACCTTGTCGCCGGTCGTCGGTCCGAACAGCGCGGCATAATGCCGTCGCTTGATTTGATAGGCCATCGATCATTCCCCCGGTCAGGCTTGGTTGGCAAACTGGCGCGACGCGACCCGCGACAGCGTCGCGGACTTGTTGCTCGCGCCCACGGAGCCGTCGGCGAGGTTGTTGCCGCCGCGGATCACCTTGTTGCCGCCGATCTCGACCAGCGTCACGGTTTTGGTCTCTCCCGGCTCGAAGCGGATGGCGGTGCCCGCCGGAATGTCGAGACGTTTGCCGTAGGCCTTGTCGCGATCGAACTTGAGACGAGGATTGGCCTCGACAAAGTGGAAGTGGCTGCCGACCTGAATCGGTCGCACATCGGTGTTCGACACGCTGAGCGTGATCGTCTCACGTCCGTCGTTAAGGCTGAGCGTCTCGTCCGGCGTCGTGATCACGCCCGCCGTATCCGCATCGACGTTCGCGAACAGCGCCGCATCGGGAATAGGAAGAAAGCTGCCATGCAGCGCGAGCTTGAGGTCGCCGGCCTCCTTCGTGATCGGCGCGCGCACGGCGACAAGTTTGGTGCCGTCCGGGAAAGTACCCTCGATATGGATTTCGCCGACCAGGTCCGGCACCCCGGGCAGCACATCACGCCGACCGAGGATCGTGCCGCCAATGTCCATCAGATCGGAGACGGAATGACGGCCGTCGCGGATCAGTTCGAGCAGGACAGTCGAGATCGGGGCGACGGCCTCGGGATAGTTGAGCCGCAAGCCGCGTGCGAGACGGCGCTGGGCGAGCAAGCCCGTCGAGACCAGAGTGAGCTTGTCGACTTCATACGGAGCGAGATGCACTTTGAAACTCCCGGCAGATCAGGTTGCAGCGAGGCAGCGAAATGTGCGCCGCTTCGTATGAACATTTTAAGCAAAGTTCATACCATCGTGATCGTCCGGAACTTTTCGGCGGCGCGCCTCCCTGCGTCGCTCAGAAATTAGGCAGATCTACCTATGTTTGTGTGTTTTGTGCACATGGCTGTGGTTCTGGTGAGGGGCTTCCGGCGCCGGAACGATATGCAGGTACCCGTGTCGCACGCCGCGTTGGGTCGTCACCGAATCGGCAAAGGCCTGGACCGCCTCGACTGAGCCGCGTAGGACCGCCACCTCGAGGCAATCCTCGTGGTTGAGATGCACATGAAGCGTCGCGACCGACAATTCGTGATGGTCGTGCTGGCGGCTCGTGAGCCGCTGCGCCAGATCGCGGGTTTCGTGCTCATAGACATAGGATAACGTGGCAACGCAGGGCTCGTGCGAATGTCTGGCCGCGTGCTCGTGCGTTTCGGCGTGCCGCACCAGATCGCGAATGGCCTCCGAGCGGCTGGTGTAGCCGCGCCTTTCGCAGAGCCTGTCGAGGGTCGCGAGGATATCGTCGTCGATCGATATGGTGACGCGCTGCACGGCTTCTGCTCGGGTTCCGGGGTTTTTCAAAGTCTAGCGAAAATCGGACGCGGGTCACACGGACGGATACCAAATTCGCCCTGAAAGGGCGTCCGGATGTAAGAACCACAGCCCAAACCACGTGCAGAACGGGGTTCTCCGGCTTGCCGCCCTGTCGTCCCTGCGTATAGTCACCCGCTTCTTTCGCTTCACGGAACCGCCGCAATGGCCGCCCGGCCGAAATCATCCTCCAGGAAGAAGCCTGTCGCCATCATCATGGGGAGCCAGTCCGACTGGGCGACCATGCAGCATGCCGCGGAGACGCTCGACCGTCTCAAGGTCGGCTACGAGGCGCTGATCGTTTCCGCGCATCGCACACCCGACCGGCTCTATGCTTTCGCGACATCCGCCCACAAGAAATACCGCATCATCATCGCGGGCGCGGGCGGGGCTGCGCATCTGCCCGGCATGGCGGCGGCCATGACCACGCTGCCGGTGTTCGGCGTGCCGATGAATGTGACGGCGCTGGAAGGCAAGGATTCGCTTCTGTCCATTGTGCAGATGCCGGCCGGCATCCCGGTCGGAACGCTCGCGATCGGCAAGCCCGGCGCCATCAATGCCGCGCTGCTCGCGGCGGCGGTGCTGGCACTCGATGACAAGCCACTGGCCAAGCGGCTGGCGGCGCTCCGCAAGGCACAGACCGCAAGCGTTGCGAAACGGCCGAAGGCCGAGCCCAAGTCAAAGCCGAAGCGGCGGCCCAAGCCATGATGCAGACGCGATGATTCACCGCCGCGACAACGCCCCGCTGCCACCCGGCGCGACCATCGGCATTCTCGGCGGCGGCCAGCTCGCGCGCATGCTGGCGCAGGCCGCCTCGCGGATCGGGCTCAACTGCCATGTCTATGCGCCGGAGGCCGATGCCTGCGCGTTCGATGTGGTCAAGCGCGCCACCGTCGCGGCCTATTCGGACCAGGATGCGCTGAGCCGCTTCGCCAAGGCTTGCGACGTCATCACCTATGAATTCGAAAACGTGCCGTCGCAGACCGCAAGCTTCCTGTCGCAACGCCGTCCGGTGCTGCCGGATCCGCGCGTGCTTGCGACCACGCAGGACCGGCTGATCGAGAAGGAATTCGTCGAGACGCTGGAGATCGCGACCGCGCCCTATGCCGCGGTGATCGATGCGCCGCAGCTGTTCGAGGCGGTCCGCAAGCTCGGCCTGCCGGCAATCCTGAAGACGCGGCGCTTCGGCTATGACGGCAAGGGCCAATACAAGATCGATGCCGGCGGCGATCCGGCTGCGGCCTGGCGCGCGGTCAACGGTGCGCCCTGCATTCTCGAAGGCTTCGTGCCGTTCGAGCGCGAGGTCTCGGTTGTGGTCGCGCGCGGGAGAGATGGCTCGCTGCAGAGCTTCGACGTCACCGAGAACGAGCACCGCGACCACATTTTGAAGGTCTCGCGCGTTCCGGCGGCGATCCCCGATCCGGTCGCGGCGGAAGCCATACGCATCGCCGAAAGCATCGCCACCGCGTTCGACTATGTCGGCGTACTGGCGGTGGAAATGTTCGTGCTGCGCGACGGCACGGCCCAGCGCGTCCTGGTCAACGAGATCGCCCCGCGCGTCCACAATTCCGGGCACTGGACCATCGACGGCTGCTCGGTCTCGCAATTCGAGCAGCATATCCGCGCCATTGCCGGATGGCCGCTGGCGGTGCCGGTGCGGCTCGGCCGGGTCGAGATGGTGAATTTGATCGGCGCCGAGGCCGCCGATTACGGCCGATGGCTGACCGTACCCGGCGCCTCGCTGCATCTCTACGGCAAGGGCGATCCGGTGCCCGGCCGCAAGATGGGCCACGTCACCCGCGTGCAGGTGGATTGATGGATGTCACCCGCGGGCTTGCCCGGCGGGTGACGCACCGGGTCTAGACTCCCCGGTTTCGCAGCACGGTCTCGCAGGCCTTGCTGATTCGTGTCCGGTTTTGCTGCAGGCAGCCGAGCACCTGCAGCGGATCGGGCTCGAACTGCTTGCAGAATCTTGCCGAATCCGGCGCGCAGGCGCGCTGCTCCTCCGGCGTTCCCTGCATCATATTGGGAAACGGGCTGGGCGCCTGTTGCTGCTGGGCAAGCGCTGCCCCCGCTGCCGGCCCGACCGCGAGAAATACTGCCAGAATCGCCGCTTTGTACGAAGTCATTGGTCCCCCGGTGATTTGCCGCATCGGTCTGGCATGGCGGCGAAAGGCGGACCAAACAAGGCCGAAGGTGTAAAATTGGGCACCTGTGACATTGCGGCTGTGAGTTCCCTCGATCCCAGGCAGGGTCGCGGGACCCCGATACCCGGACCCGGCCGTTTCAAGTCCGAAGTGGACTTTCCCCTGGCTTTCTGCTATCTCGCCGCCCGACTCGAAGGGTCCTGTGACGGCCCTTTTCGGCTCCCGAACAACATTACGCCCTGCCCGCCGGCCGGTCCGGCCTGGGCGGCATCCGCGAAGAAGGATTATCCGTGCAGGTTCTCGTCCGCGATAACAACGTCGATCAGGCTCTCAAGGCGCTCAAGAAGAAGATGCAGCGCGAGGGCATTTTCCGCGAAATGAAGCTTCGCGGCCATTACGAGAAGCCGTCCGAGAAGAAGGCCCGCCAGAAGGCGGAAGCCGTGCGCCGTGCCCGCAAGCTGGCGCGCAAGAAGCTGCAGCGCGAGGGCCTGTTGCCGGTGAAGGCGAAGCCGGCCTTCGGCGCCGGCGGCGGTGCAGGCGTTCGCGAGGGCGGCCGTGGCGCGCGGCCTGCGGGCGGCGGCGGTATCGGCGGCGCGCGCGGCTAAGCCGGTTCGATTGCACGAGGGAATCGCAAAACCGCCGGAGGCCTCTCCGGCGGTTTTGCTTTTGGGCAGGACGATCCCCGCCGTTTTACCGCCACGTCACTGCGATTATCATCGTTCGAATGAGCCCGCCGATCGTCCCCACCGTCTGTCTTGTTGCCGCCTCGCTTGCGCTCGCCGGCTGCTCCACCATGCTCGACCATGGCGTGCTTGCGCCCGAGGCGACCTATGCCGCCTCGCCCGCCAACATCGCCTCGCTGACCGATGTGATCCAGTCGCAGCCGAACGACCCGCAGGCCTACAATATGCGCGGTACCGTGCTCGCCTCCTCCGGCCGCCGCAAGGAAGCCCTGATCGATTTCAACAAGGCGATCCAGCTCGATCCGAATTATGCCGAGGCTTACGCCAATCGCGGCCTGCTGCATCGCCAGGACGGCAAGCCCGATCTCGCGCTGAAGGATTACGATACGGCGATCCGGATCGATCCGAATTATGCCGCGGCCTATCTCGGACGCGGGCTGGCCTGGCGCGACAAGAAGCAGAACCTGAAAGCGCTGGAAGACATCAACCGCGCGATCGCGATCAAGCCCGACAACGCGCAGGCCTATTACAATCGCGGTCTGCTCTATCAGGGCGACAACCAGCACCAATTCGCGATCGACGATTTCTCGACCGCGATCACGCTGGCGCCGCGCGAGGCCGATCCGTATCTGGCGCGCGCCTTGTCCTATATCGCAGCGGGCGACCTGAAAGCCGCGGCCAGCGATCTCGACAACGCGGTCGGCATCGACGAGCAGAATTTCGCCGCCTGGACCTCGCGCGGGCTTGCCTATGAGCGCATGGGCGACAAGGAAAAGGCCGCGGGCTCGTATGCGAAGGCGCTCAACATCCAGCAGAACTACGCGCCCGCCGCAGACGGCTTCAAGCGCGTCGGCGGGCAATACGGCAAGACGTATCAGGCGTTCTGAGATCCTCGCATTGATTGCCGCCATTTGATCTGGGGCAAAGCGCGCCGAACTGGATGTCATAGCGTGCATTCGTGTCCCGGACGCCGAAAGCGCGTTTACGCGCGTCTTCGACGCGCTGTGGCAGCATGAAGCGAAGCGGAATGATGCGACGCTGAGCCGGGACCCATCTGGGCAAACCTCATAAGGACACGCATCCTGCGCGCCGCCGCATTCTCGCTCACGCTACTGCCGCTCGCGGGCTTTGTGCAGGAAAGCGCCCTGGCACAGGAGCCGGAGCGGAAAGTAGCGCGCCCAAATCCGGAGAACGGCGCGATGCTGGCGAAACGCTGGTGCGCATCGTGCCATATCGTGGCGAAGGATCAGATCAGGGGAATCGACGGCGTGCCGTCGTTCGCGGCGATATCGGCACGCGGAAATCTCAGCGGCGAGCAGCTCGCCTTCTTCCTCCTCAATCCGCATCCGGTGATGCCGGCCATGACGCTCACCCGCAACGAGGCGCGCGATCTCGCGGCGTATATCGGGACGCAGAAGTAGGATTTCAGACAACGTTTGTTATCCGATCGTCCCCGCGAAAGCGGGGACCCAGAGTCGCGGCGCAGGCCTTGAATCTAGTACGGCATTGCCGTATATATCTGCAGCATGCAAGCGGTCGTCGAAACGCCGGCCTATCTCGACGACGCGGAACGGTTGCTGAATCGCGCTGAGCGGGAGGCCATCGTCGACATGGTGTCTGCCGACCCTCTGTGCGGCGTGGTCGTTCCCGGTACAGGTGGCGTGCGCAAGGTTCGCGTCGGCGTCGAAGGCCGCGGCAAGCGTGGCGGCGCGCGCGTGATTTATCTCTTCGGCGGCGACGACGTGCCGGTGTTTCTGCTGGCGTTGTTTGCCAAGAACGAAAAGGCGGACCTGTCCGCAGCAGAACGCAACGCGCTCGGCAAATCGGTTGCCGCTATGCTTGACGACTATCGGAGACAGAAATGAGCAAGCGTGCATTCGACAAGATCAAAGCGGGCCTTGATGACGCAAAGGCCTTCCTTGAGGGAACTGCCGATACCAGGCGCTATCGCGTGCATGTCCCGGCGCATATCGACGTCCGGAAAATCCGCAAGCGGCTCGGTCTCTCGCAGGAACGGTTCGCCGCGACCTACGGCTTCGCCGTCTCCGCCGTTCGCGACTGGGAGCAGGGTCGCCGCCAGCCCGAACGCAGCGCGCGTATTCTGCTCAAGATCGTGGAGAAAGAACCCGAGGCTGTGACGCGTGCGCTGGCACGGTAGGGAGGGTTCGTGGACTCAAATGCGAAAGCGCTCGACATCCAGCAGAATTATGCGCGGGCCGTCGACGGCCTCCGCCGGGTCGGCGACGAATATAGCAAGACGTATTGGCCCGCACCCGGTTCCGTTGACACGCACGTGTCGCGCTTGTTGTTCACATCAACAAAATCGAGCTGATGTTGTGACAAGCCCAGACCGTGAAATTGAGAAAATCGGGTCATTTTCAAACCGAATCGTTTCAATCTAGGGTTGCTCAAAGTTACTCGCAACACCGCGCACTGGAGAGGTTTTTCGGATGGGGCAGAGTCCGCATATCGCTGCCCACAGTCTACGCTACAGCCACGTGTTGCAGACGCGGTGCGGCGAGATTGCGTAAGCGGAGTAGTGGGTCCCATCGATCTGACGTGACCGTATTATCGGTCCCGGTTCTGCAGCGCATCGTTTCCACGCTGCGCTGCGCCCGGGACACCAGATTCAAAACGAGCGTCAAGCACGCCTTCAGGATGAGGGCGGATCAGACTTGACATTGTAGGAATAAAAGCATATATTATGTTTCACCTCGCTCATCGAGGGGCGCCGTCCGGAGGCGTTCTTGATGGCGGAGCGAGGTGCGGCGCCTGCTGTCTGCCTCGCACGCAGACACCGGGAGGCTTCGGGACCCCGCTCTACGGGCACTACGACCCGTGCGCGAGGAGCTCGCTATACGGCCTGCGCCTCACTTTGGGTGCAGGTACGCAAACGCGGCCCGCAAGCCTGAATGCGAAGCCCTGCTTCGCAGAAGAACGCCGCTTTGGACGGTGCGCCGGGAGGCGGCTGCGGTTCAGCAATGGGCCGCGGCATTCAGGACTGGCCTGCGCTTGCCGGCGCGCCGTCCGCCCCTCTTCTCACCCGCACGATGCAAATTGCATCGTGAGGACAATCTGCCGTGGCTGTTTGAAATCCGAAGCGGACAACCACGGCGGCCTGCCGTCCGGCACATGCCCGGATGCGATCCGGCGAATGCACCCCTATGGCCGCATCGCCTCCGCGGATCCAGACTTTTCTCACATCGTCGAAAGAGTCTGCCATGGCGCGCAGGGTCGCGTCCATGCCCGCGCGTCATTGCCATTGCCTGCGCCGCAGTCTTGTGCGGATGCTGCCTTCTGCATCACCTGGCGCAAGACGATGCGTTGCTCCGCGCGCCCCGCAGAGCGCCATGCGTGCGCTTGTCATAATTCCGTCCGACCGTTCTGAAATCGGCGGGGCGATGTCCTGATCCCGCCTCGCACGTTTTCTCATTGTCGAAGTTGAGGTTAGCTGATGCGCATGCCACCGGCGGCGGTCCGATATGCGACCGCACCGCTTCTTGTCACCATCGTGTCCTGTCTTCTGGCCCTGCCCGATACGGCGCACGCGCAACAGGGCGCTGCGGCTGGCGGCCGCGTCGATCCGAATAACGGCGCAGCGCTTGCCAAACGCTGGTGCTCGTCCTGTCATCTCGTATCGCGGGATCAGACCAAGGCCATCGAGGGGGTGCCGACCTTTGCCGAGCTGGCGCGGCGGCCCGAACTTGCGGGCGGGCGACTTGTCACATTTCTGCTCGGGCCGCATGAGCCGATGCCGCCGATCGGGCTGAGCCGCGAGGAAGCACGCGACCTCGCCGCCTATATCGCCGCGCAGCGCTGATCGCGCAGTCACGCAGGCAGCGCCTCGCAGAGGTTCCG
Source organism: Pseudomonadota bacterium (assembly GCA_049324435.1). Taxonomy (GTDB): domain Bacteria; phylum Pseudomonadota; class Alphaproteobacteria; order Rhizobiales; family Xanthobacteraceae; genus Pseudorhodoplanes. The sequence goes on along the minus strand of JBMOOQ010000030.1, from coordinate 38,076 downwards.
CCTTCGCGCTAGACTTGGTTCATCCGGCATGAATCGGTAACGGGGGCGACGACGCATGCAGCAGGCGATCGCGGGACCTTGGGCGATCTTCACACCCTACACCCCGCTGCATGCGGTGTCGGTGCTGGTCTGCGCGCTTGCGATTGCCGCACTGATCCTCGTGGCGCGGCGGCTGCGCGACACCGGCGCCGAGCCCGCCTTCCGGCGCGGCTTCGCATGGAGTTGCATCCTGTTCTGGGTGGTCCAGAATGCATGGTTTCACGCCGCGGGCATCGACTGGCTCACCGGGCTGCCGCTGCACATCTGCGATCTCGGCGGATTGATCGGGCCGTTCGCGCTGCTCACCGGCAACCGCTTCCTGCGCGCAACGCTGTATTTCTGGACCTTCGCGCTGACGCTGCAGGCCTTCGTCCAGCCGGCGCTGTCGGCCGGGCCGGCCACATCGGTATTCTGGTTCTTCTTCGCCGCGCATGCGATCGTGCTGGCCTGCGCGCTCTACGATCTCATCGTGCTCGGCTATCGCCCGCTGTTTGCCGATTTGCCGCGCGTCTACGCCTTCAGCGCGGTCTATGTGGCGGGCGTGGCGGCGGTGAATGCCTGGCTCGGCGCGAATTACGCCTATATCGGCGATCCGGGGCCGCCGCTGAAAATTCCGCCCTTCGTCGATGCGCTCGGCCCCTGGCCGCAGCGCGCCATTATCCTGCTCGCGCTCGCCGCACTGAGCTTCCCGCTGCTGGTGCTGCCCTGGAAGCTGATGAGGACACGGCGTGAAGCGGCGCACGGCCGGCCGGCCGCTTAACGGCCGCGTTCGCGTCGAGCCTGAAGGCCCCGAGACGCCGCGTGATTGCGGCGGCCTGCTCTTCCAGTGCACGCGCCGCCGCCGCATTCTCTTCGACCAGTGCGGAATTCTGCTGCGTCACTGCATCGAGCTGGCCGAGCGCGACATTGATCTGGCTGGTACCGGTCGATTGCTCGACGCTTGCTTCGGCAATCTGGGTCACGATCTCGGCGACGTCGCGGATCGCCTGGGCGATTTCGGTGAGAGTCGTGCCGGCCTTGCCGACCAGCGTGACGCCGTCCTTGACCTGTTCGGAGCTGTTCACGATCAAGTCCTTGATGTCCTTGGCGGCCTGCGAGGAGCGCTGGGCAAGACTGCGCACTTCGGACGCCACCACCGCAAAGCCGCGGCCCGCTTCGCCGGCGCGCGCAGCCTCGACCGCCGCATTCAGCGCCAGCAGATTGGTCTGCCGGGAGATTTCGTCGATCACGCCGATGATGTCGGCGATCCTTTCGGAAGATTGCTGGATGCGTCCCATCGCGGCGACCGCCTCCGCGACCACGCTGCCGCCGCCATCGGCGACGTCGCGGGCCCTCGTGGTCAGCGTCTGAGTCTGTGCAGTATTGTCGGCATTGCGCCTGGCGAGCTGCGATATCTGTTCGAGCGATGCCGTGGTCTGTTCGAGGCTCGCGGCCTGCTCTTCGGTGCGTTGCGACAGGTCCGTTGTGCCGGCCGAGATTTCCGTGGCCGCAGCCGCCACCTCGCTGGCGGACGCCGCAATCGCCACCATGCTCTCGTTGAGCTTGGAGACGGCGGTGTTGAAGTCGTCCTGCAGTCCCACATATTCGCCGGCGAAGGCCTCGGTGCAGCGGTAGGTCAGATCGCCGCGCGCAATCGCTGCCAGGCCTGCACGCAGCGCCTCCACCACGACCGCCTGCTGACGCGCCGCTTCGGCGTTGGCCTCCTCCGCACGCCGCCGCCCCTCCTCGGCGGCCTCGATGTAGGTCGAGATCGCGATATCCATGTCGAGGAAGACGGCCTTGATCAGCGCCCCGATGGCGGCCGCGGCCTCTGCGGCCTGTTTGCCGCCGAACCATAACCCTTTCGGACGTGTCGCCTGAATCGCGGCCGCGACCAGCCGCTCCGCAATCAGCGCATACCCGCCGATATACCATTGCGGCGGAAGACCGATGCGGGCGTGCGCTTCGCCGATGCGGCGAACGCTGGTGAGATAATCATCCGAGAATTCGCCGCCGCTGATTCGCTGCCAATGCTTCAACTGCGCATTTTTGGCCTGCACGGCACGCGCCGGCTCCTTGAAGTGGCGGGCAGCCTCGGGGTAGCTCTGGATGTGCGTGTAAAAGAAGTCGAGAACCGCGGGGAGCTCCTTGTCGATCACAGGCTTGAGACTGCGAATCGCCTGGCTCGCCGCCGCGTCCAACTGCATGAAATCGAGGCGCTGCTTCAACGTATCAACGTCCGGCATTTTGGCTGTAATTCCTCGCACAATCTCGATCGCGGCCTGCGCACCGCGATCACGAACGTCCGGAAAGTGCTCAGCGTCGCTTTACGAAACCTTATGAAAACAAGCGGTTCGGAACTTTTTCTGGGTCGAGACGGCGCCGTGAATATACGCGCGGCTGCCGTGATTATTCGATAAGCGGCCGGAACAAAATCAGGGCGCGCTTTGACGCGGCACCACACGCAAAAGTAAAAGCAGGCGTGTGCGGCGACGGCCGCGGAAACTTCACATCGACAGATTTGACATGAAGGCTCGCGCCGCCGTGAGATGGTCGTAGCGGTCGAGATCCTCGTGGCCGCCATCCGGAAAGCGCACGAACTGCTTGGGCTCGTTTGCCATCGCAAACAACCGCTCGCCCAAACGGAAGGGCACCACGCGATCGCGCTCGCCATGCATAACCAGAACCGGCGCCGTCACCCGGCCGATGCGGGCATCCGAACGAAACTGATCCTTCATCAGGAGGCTGACCGGCAGGAACGGATAAGCGGAGAATGCAACGTCGGCGGCCGAGGTGAACGGCGCCTCAAGAATCACGGCAGCCACATCTTTTTCGCCCGCAATGGCGACCGCAACACCAGTCCCGAGCGATTCGCCCCACAGCACGATCTTCGCATCCGGGTAGCGTTGCCGCGCGAAGTCATAAGCTGCGCGCCCGTCCGCGATCAGCCCGTCCTCGGTCGGGCTTCCCTCCGAGCCGCCATAGCCGCGATACGATAACGCGACTAGGCCGGTGCCGTCGCCAATCAATTTGCGGAAACGCGAGACCCGATGCGCCAGAGAGCCGCCATTGCCGTGGAAGTACAGCACCACCGGCTTTCCCGGCTTTGGCGGCACGGTCCAGGCAAGGATGCGAACGCCATCGGCGGCCTTTAACTCGGCTTCGGACGCCTGCGGGAAATCGGCATCCTGCGGTGCTATGCGTACCGTATAGGGAAAATACATCAGCGCGCGTTGCGCCAAATACATCACGGCGACGAGGCCGACATAGCAGACCAGCGCGACGAGCAGGACAGATTTGAGCGTGCCCATCGAACCGCTATAACACGCCGCACGTGTTGCTTCGCGATAAACAGCCGGACTTGTCGACATGGAATTACGGACCCGCTGGGGCGCGGTGGCCGCCCTCATTTTTGCGGGCGTGGTGGTCGCCCTGCAAATCGGCAAGGCCGCCATCGCGGTCCCGGTGCTGCAAAAGGACCTGGCGCTGACGCTCGTTGTGGCGTCATGGGTGATCGGCGCCTATGGCGTGTTCGGGGCTGTTGCAGGCCTGCCGTCGGGAATCGTCGCATCCCTGTTCACCGCACGCCGCACATTAATCGCCGGCCTGGTCGCCTCCGGCCTCGGCAGCCTGGCCGGCGCCGCTGTCCATGACGGCGCACTTCTTATCGTCACCCGCATCGTCGAAGGCTGCGGATTTCTTGCCGCAGTGCTCGCGATCCCGCGGCTATTGCGTGCCGCAACCGCGCCGAAGGATCGCGACACCGTGCTCGCGGCCTGGGGCTGCTACATGCCAGCCGGCTCACTCATCATGATGCTGGCCGGACCGCACCTGATGGTTCATGGCTGGCAAGCCTTGTGGATCGTCAACGGCGTCCTCGCACTCGCATATGCGCTTGCGGTCGCACTCATACCGTTGAAGGAGGACATTCAGCCGACCGCTCCGCTGCAATCGCTGCTGCCAAACATCAAGGCGGCGCTCGGTGCGCCGGGGCCGGTTCTCCTCGCGCTCGCTTTCGGCATCTACACATTCCAGTATGCGGCGATGGCGAATTTCCTGCCGACCCTCCTGGTCGACCGGCTGGGACTGTCCATCTCGGCGGCCGGTACGATCAGCGCGATCACGGTTGCGGCCAATGCGGTCGGCAATCTGTTCGCCGGCGCACTCTTGCGCATGGGCGCGCCGATCTGGGCGATTGCCGCTTTCGGCTATTGCTTCGTCGGCGCAGCGGGCTTCGGCGTATTCTCGGAAAACCTGCCGGTGATTTTGATCGCAACGCTCGCCTCGGCCAGCCTCGCCGTCACCGGACTGATCCCGGCCTCGATTTTCGCCGCCGCGCCGCGTTTCGCGGCAAGCTCGGCGCTGCTCGCGATTGTGCTCGGTCTGCTCAACCAGTCCAGCAATCTCGGCAATCTGTTCGGGCCGGCGGCGATGGCGGCGATGGTGCAGCATTTCGGCTGGAGCCGCGTACCATTCCTGTTTCTAGCGGTCACCGCGTCCGGCCTCACCGTGGCGCTGTTGTTGCGCGCGGCGATGAAACGCGCGAATACGTAGCTCATGAAATCCATCTTCATCGATTGCAATCATCAGCTCGAACCGGTCTGGCAGCGTGTGCACGGCGCGGGCGATCCGCCGGTCACCGTCAATACCTCCCCGTTCAAGAGCGAGGACCTGCCGCGCCTGCTCGACGGCTATGACGTCGTGCTCGACGACCATTCCTATATGCCGACGCCGATGATCGCGCAGTGCAAGTCGCTCAAGCACATCGTATTTCTCGGCACCGGCGCGGCGAGCTATATGAATATCGCCGAATTGAAGGACCTTGGCGTCACCGTCCACACAATAAAGGGCTACGGCGATACCGCGGTAGCCGAACACACCATCGCGCTGATGTTCGATTGCGCCCGCGACATCGCGCAGATGGATCGCACGCTGCGCGCCGGCACCTGGAAGCCGCTCGAAGGCATGCAGCTGCTCGGCAAGACCCTCGGCATCATCGGCCTTGGCGGCATCGGGTCTGAGACCGCGCGGATTGCCAAAGGCATCGGCATGAAAGTCATTGCCTGGAACCGCACGAAACGCACCGATGCGGCCGTGCCGCTGGTCGATCTCGACGAACTGCTCGCAACGTCCGACGTGATCTCTCTGAATCTTGTGCTCAACGACGAGACCCGCGGCTTCCTCGATGCCGCGCGCATCGCCCGCATGAAGCCCGGCGTCATCCTCGTCAACACCGCGCGCGGCGCCCTGATCGACGAGGCGGCGATGCTTGCGGCGCTTCGCTCCGGCCACATCCGGCAGGCCGGGCTCGACGTCTATCATAACGAACCGCTGAAACCGGATCATCCGCTGACCCGGATGGAGAATGTCACGCTGTCCGCCCATGCAGCCTTCCGCACGCCGGAAGCGTCGATGACGCTCCTGCGCCGCGCTATCGACATCGTGAAAAGCCTCTGACGCGGGCAGGAACTCTTCCATCCCTCCACCGTTGGTTCGCGTTGGAGGGTTCATGGCCGAAACAAAATCCCTGACTGCCGTTGCGGCGCACGGCGCTGCGCGTCTGCCGTCGGTCGAGATCGACAGCTACAATGTCGAATTGAAGGACGACGAGGGCTTCCTGGGCGATCGCGCCAGCAAAGGCGCTTTCACCGACATCGTCGATAACTGGCGCAGGGCCTTGCGCAAGGCTGGGGGCGATCCGTTCGGCGATGTCCCGACCGAAGACCTCAGCAAGAAACAGTTCGACGAATTGCTGACCGCGGGCGACATCGAGGCGGCGGGTCTTGTTCATGGCGCGATCGAGGAATTTGCGCAGGAACTGGCCCTCGTGATCCGGCGTTTTCTCAAGCTGAAAGCCTGGGCCGGCACCGAACGCATTGTCGTCGGCGGCGGCTTTCGCGGCCATCGCGTCGGCGAACTCGCCATTGGCCGCGCCGCCGTGATCCTCAAGGCCGACAAGATCAAGGTAGACCTCGTTCCGATCCGCAACGACCCGGACGAGGCCGGGCTGCTTGGCGCGGCCCACCTTGCCCCCGCCTGGATGTTCAAGGCGCATGACGCCATCGTCGGCGTCGATATCGGCGGCACCAATATGCGCGCGGGAATCATCGATCTCAATCTGAAGAAGAAGACCGATCTGTCAAAGGCGGTGGTCTGGAAATACGAATTGTGGCGGCATGCCGAAGAGGATGATGTCAAGCGTGAGGATGCGGTCGAAAATCTCGCGGGGATGCTTAAGCGCCTGATCGCGAAGGCGCAGCGCGAGAAAATCAAGCTCGCGCCGTTCATCGGTATCGGGTGTCCCGGCATGATCGAACCCGACGGCTCGATCGATCGCGGCGCACAGAACCTGCCCGGCAACTGGACCTCCAGCAGGTTCAACCTCCCTCAAGCACTGCATGATGCGATCCCGAAGATCGGCGACGATGACACCGCGATCGTGCTGCATAACGATGCCGTGGTTCAGGGCCTGAGCGAGACCCCGTTCATGCAGGACGTCGACCATTGGGCGGTGCTGACGATTGGGACCGGGTTGGGCAACGCACGCTTCACCAACCGGGATACGGATTGATCTTGCGCAATGGCCGGTTGATTGAATCGCATTGACGTGCCCGCTATCTCCCGCTCAGAATAAGAAAAACTAAAAACCATAAGCTGGACTTTGGGAGGGTACGTGAAGCCGGCGCCGTTTGCGTATGCGAAGGCCCGTTCGGTCGAGGACGCGGTCAAGCTTCTGGGCGAGCACGGCGAAGGCGCCCGGTTGCTCGCGGGCGGGCAGAGCCTGATGGCGACGCTCAACATGCGGCTGTCGCAGCCGAGCATCCTGATCGATCTGAACGGCATTTCCGGGCTCGACGGCATTGCCGTGAATGACGGCATGCTCGAGATCGGCGCGCTGGTCCGTCATGCCGCCGCGGCCAAATCCGACATTGTCGCAAAGCACGCACCGCTGATCGCGATGGCGATGCCGCATATCGCCCACCCGGCGATCCGCAATCGCGGCACCATCGGGGGCTCCATCGCATTCGCCGATCCGGCTGCCGAATTGCCCGCCTGTTTCCTCGCGCTCAGCGGCGAGGCCGAAATTGTCGGAAAGGGCGGCCGCCGCTGGGTGAAGGCCGACGATTACTTCAAGGGACTGTACGAAACTGCCATCGGTCAGGATGAGATGCTGACGGCGGTCCGCCTGCCGGTGGCGACACCCGCGATGCGCTACGGCTTTGCGGAGCTCTCACGCCGTCACGGCGACTATGCGATCGCCGGGCTTGCGGCCTCTGCCCGCGCCGACGGCGGGACGCTGAAGGATGTGCGGCTCGCCTATTTCGGCGTCGGTCTTACCCCTGTTCGTGCAAAAGGCGCGGAAGCGGCTCTCGCCAACGGAAGCATCGACGATGCGGTGAAGGCGCTCGCCTCCGATCTCGATCCGCCCGACGACATCCAGGAAACCGGCGCCGTGAAGAAACATCTCGCGGGCGTTCTGCTGCGCCGCGTTGCCGCGCAAATGACGGGAGCGCGCGCATGACTCAGTCCTATGACATCAGCCTGACCGTAAACGGCGAAACGCTGAGCGCACAAGTCGAGGCCCGCAAGTCGCTGGTCGATTTCCTGCGCGAGGACCTCAGCCTCACCGGCAGCCACGTCGGCTGCGAGCATGGCGTCTGCGGCGCCTGCACTGTGCGGGTGAACGGCGAGATCGTGCGGGGCTGCCTGATCCTGGCGGTGCAATGCGATGGCGCCAAGGTCGAGACCATCGAGGGCGTGTCGGATACCGGCGAGATCTCCGACCTCCAGGACGCGTTCGAGAAGCGTAACGCGCTGCAATGCGGCTTCTGCACGCCCGGCATGCTGCTCACCGCGCAGGAGTTGCTCGCGCATGCAGAGGCTTGCGGCAAGACTCCGAGCCGCGATGACATCCGCGAACACATCTCGGGCAATTACTGCCGCTGCACCGGCTATCACGCGATCATCGATGCGGTGGAAGCTGTGGCGCTGGCGCGCGCGGGGAAGTGACATGAAAATCGTCTCCGACCTTCCCTCACCGCTGACCGCCCTCGACCGGCCTAACTCATATATCGGCCGTTCGGTGCCGCGTCCGAACCTGAAACGCCTTGCACAGGGCCGCGCGCAATATGTGAGCGACATGACGCTGCCGCGCATGGGCCATGTCGCCTATTTGCGCTCGCCGCATGCGCATGCGCGGATCATCAGGATCGACAAGAGCAAAGCCGAGAAAGCGCCGGGTGTGATCGCGGTCGTGACCGGTGCGGAATTGGCCAAGGTCATCACGCCATGGGTCGGCGTGCTGACGCATCTCAAGGGCATCAAGTCGGCGCCGCAATACGCCATCGCCGTTGACCGCGCCTGCTGGCAGGGTGAGGCGGTCTGCGCCGTTGTCGCAAAATCCCGTGCGCAAGCCGAGGATGCCTGTGAGCTGATCGAAATTGTTTACGAGGAACTGCCCGCGGTCACCGACATGGAGACCGCACTCGACCCGACGACGCCGGTGATCCATCCCGAGCTCGGCGACAACCTCACCTTCGAGCGCACGCTCGACGCCGGCGAAGTGGACAAGGCCTTTGCCGAGTCCGACGCCGTGATCGAACAGACCTTCCGTTTCGGCCGCCATACCGGTGTCTGCAACGAGCCGCGCGCCATCCTGGCCGACTGGAACCCGGGCGAAGAGCGGCTGACGGTCTATCACGCGACCCAGGCGCCGCACATGATGCAGAACCTGTTCGCGAAGCATCTCGGTCTCGCCGAGCATCAGGTCCGCGTCATCACCAAGGATGTCGGCGGCTCGTTCGGCATCAAGGTGCATACCTATGCCGACGAGATGGCGGTTGTGGCGCTGTCGAAAATGCTGAAGCGGCCGATCAAATTCGTCGCCGACAGGCTGGAAAGCTTCGTCACCGACATTCACGCCCGCGATCACCGCGTCAAGGGCAAGATCGGCATCAAGAAGGACGGTACCATCACGGCGTTCGAGATCGACGATCTCACCGGCATCGGTCCCTATTCGGTCTACCCGCGCACATCAGGGATCGAGGCCAATCAGGTCGTCAATCTCACCGGCGGGCCCTATGCCTGCCCGAATTATCGCGCGCGCGCGCGCGTCGTGTTCCAGAACAAGAACGTGATGTGCCAGTACCGTGCGGTCGGCCATCCGATCGCGGTCGCTGTTACCGAAGGTCTCGTCGATCTCGCCGCCGCGAAGATCGGCATGGATCCGGTCGAGGTGCGCAAGAAAAACCTGATCCCCGACAACGCCTATCCGGCGACCGCGGCCTCCGGCATCAAGTTCGAGAAGCTGTCGCACATCGCCTCGACCGAGAAAATCCTGTCGATGATGGATTACAAGGCGCTGCGCGCCGATCAGGCCGCTGCGCGCGCGAAGGGCATCTATCGCGGCATCGGCTTCGCCTCCTTCATCGAGGTGACCAATCCGAGCGCCGCATTCTACGGCGTCGGCGGCGCAAAGATTTCCGCGCAGGACGGCGCCACGGTGCGGCTCGACGGCAAGGGCGCGATCTTCTGCCATACCGGCGTGTCCGAGCAGGGCCAGGGCGCCGAAGCGGTGATCGCGCAATGCGTCGCGTCGGCCTTCGGCGTGCCGATGGACAAGGTGCGCGTCATCATGGGCGACACCGACAACACCCCTTACGGCGGCGGCACCTGGGCATCCCGGGCGGCGGGCATCGGCGGCGAGGCGGCGTGGCAGGCCGGCAAGGCCTTGCGCGAAAACGTCCTCGCCGCCGCAGCTTCCATCCTGCAGGCCAAGGCCGCCGATCTCGACATCGACAATGGCGTGGTTGTCGACAAAGGCACAAAGACCGAGCGCATCTCGCTCGAAGAGGTCGCGCGCATCTGCTATTTCCGCCCCGACACACTGCCTCCGGGCTTCCAGGCCGAACTCGTGGCGACACGGCATTATGTGCCACGTGCCTGGGCGTTCTCCTTCACCAACGGCATCCAGGCCTCGTATCTGGAAGTCGATACCGATACCGGCTTCATCAAGCTGCTGAAGCACTGGTGCGTGGAGGATTGCGGCACCGTCATTAATCCGCAGCTGGTCGACGAGCAGATTCGCGGCGGCATCGTGCAGGGGCTGGGCGGCGCGCTGTTCGAACATTGCCTCTACGACGAGCGCGGCCAGATGCTGAACGGCAATATGGCCGACTATCTCGTGCCGATGGCGATGGAGATGCCAGACATGGAGATCGGCCATGTCGTGACGCCGACGGCCGATTCCGAACTCGGCGCCAAGGGTGCCGGCGAAGCGGGCACCGCGGGCGCGCCGGCCTGCGTGATGAACGCGATCAACGACGCGCTGCGTCCGCTCGGCGCAAAGCCGCTCACCGATATGCCCTTCACGCCCGGCAAGGTGCTGCGCGCGCTGGGGAAGGTCTAACGGTTTCGCGCCCCGGATGCGGTGCAGCACGTGGTGATGCACCGCAGAGCCGGGGCCCATGACTTTATCTGATGGGTCCCGGTTCTGCAGCGCATCGCTTCGCCTTGATCGTGCTGCGCCGCGCCCGGGACACGAGAGAATTCCCACATCGTCGAAAGTTCGCTGCACACCAACCACACCAATCTGGCGCTGGACGGGACAGCATCGCTTGATCACAATCCGGCCCGGCCGCCCGCATCCCATTGCGGGAAGAGCCGCAACGAGACTGCGTGGAGGACTACCGTGTCAATGAATATCAAGGTCGGCCTGAAAGCGATCGAGGAAGCGTCACAGAAGCTCTCGAACTGGGGGCGCTGGGGCAAGGACGACCAGATCGGCACGCTGAACCACGTCACGCCGGAGGACATCGTCAATGCGGCGAAGCTCGTGCGCAGCGGCAAGGTGTTCGCACTCGGCATTCCGCTCGACCGCAACGGTCCGCAGACCGGCCTGTTCGGCGGCCGCTTCAACCCGATCCACCAGATGCTCGCGACCGGCACCGACGCCGTCGCCGGCCAGCAGGACTGGAACAAGATCCGTTACGCCGACGACACGCTGAATCTCTGCGTGCAGGGCGCAACGCACTGGGATGCGCTCGGCCACATCTTCTACGAGGACAAGTGCTATAATGGCCACGATGCCAAGCTGATCGACTCCCGCGGCCTTGCCGTGCTCGGCATCGAGCATTCCAAAAACAAGATGGTCGGCCGCGGCGTCCTGCTCGACATCGCGCGATTCCGCGGTGTGCCGTGGATGAAGGACGGCGAAGGCATTTCCAACGAAGAGCTCGACAAATGCGCCCGCGCGCAGAATGTCGAAATCCGCAAGGGCGATTTCGTGCATGTGCGCACCGGCCAGATGGAGCGCTGCATGGCCGAAGGCGCATGGGGCGGCTATGCCGGCGGCGACGCGCCCGGCGTGATGTTCGAGAATTGCTATTGGTGCCAGGAGAAACAGATCGCGGCGCTCTGCATGGACACCTGGGGCTGCGAGGTGCGGCCGAACGAAACCGACGAAGCCAACCAGCCGTGGCACTGGGTCGTGATCCCGGCCATGGGCCTGTGCATGGGCGAGATTTTCTATCTCAAGGAGCTCGCCGAGGATTGCGCGAATGACGGCATCTACGAGTTCTTCTTCTCCGGCCCGCCGCTGATCATCACCGGCGGAACGGGGAGCCCGATCAATCCGCAGGCGATAAAATAGGGTCCCTCCCTCTCCCCGCTGAAGCGGGGAGAGGGTGCCGAGCGAGCGAAGCGAGCGAGGCGGGTGAGGGGCCGCTATCCGTCGTCGCACTTGTCGCACCTCACCCGGCTCGCATCTCGCTGCGCTTGATGCGACCCACCCTCTCCCCGCTGCGCGGGGAGAGGGAAAGAAGAAGGAGAAACACCCATGCCCCGCTTTCTCAAACGCGGACTGTCCGCCGATGCTGTCGAAGCCGCCGACGCCAGGGTGCGCGCCACGGTGGAAGGTATTCTTGCAGACGTAAAGTCGCGCGGCGATGCCGCGATCCGCGACCTCTCGAAAAAATTCGACAACTGGGAGCCGGCGAATTTCCGCCTCACCCCGCAGGAGATCGAACGCGCCATTGCGCAAGTCTCGAAACGCGACCTCGACGACATCCGCTTCGCCCAGGCGCAGGTGAGGAACTTCGCGCAGAAGCAGCGCGACACCATGCAGGACCTCGAGGTCGAGACCCTGCCCGGGGTCATCCTCGGGCATAAACATATCCCGGTGAATGCGATCGGCTGCTATGTGCCGGGCGGGCGCTATCCGATGGTGGCGTCCGCGCATATGTCGATCGTCACTGCGCGCGTTGCCGGCGTCAAACGCATCATCGCATGCGCGCCGCCGTTCAAGGGCGGCCCGCATCCTGCCATCGTCGCAGCCATGCATTTCGGCGGCGCCGACGAAATCTATGTGCTCGGAGGCGTGCAGGCGGTGGCCGCGATGGCGCTCGGCACCGAAAGCATCGACCCGGTCGATATGATCGTCGGTCCCGGCAACGCCTATGTGGCTGAAGCCAAGCGCCAGCTATTCGGACGCATCGGCATCGACCTGCTCGCAGGCCCCACCGAAACGCTGATCATCGCCGACGATTCAGTGGATGCGGAGATGTGCGCGACCGATCTGCTCGGCCAGGCCGAGCACGGACCCACCTCGCCCGCGGTGCTGATCACCAATTCGGAGAAGCTCGCCAAAGAGACAATGGTGGAGGTCGAGCGCCTGCTCTCGATCCTTCCGACCGCCGACGCCGCGGGCCAGGCCTGGAAGGATTATGGCGAGGTGATCGTCTGCGACAGCTATGAGGAGATGGTGGCGGAAGCCGACCGCGTCGCCTCTGAGCATGTGCAGGTGATGACCCGCGATCCGGATTATTTCCTCGCCAACATGACGAATTACGGCGCGCTGTTTCTCGGGCCTCGCACCAATGTCGCCTATGGCGACAAGGTGATCGGCACCAACCATACGCTGCCGACCAAGAAGGCCGCGCGCTATACCGGCGGGCTGTGGGTCGGGAAATTCCTCAAGACCTGTACCTATCAGAAGGTCATGACCGACGAAGCCTCCGCGATGATCGGGGAATATTGCTCGCGGCTTTGCGTGCTCGAAGGCTTCCTCGGCCACGCCGAGCAGGCCAATATCCGGGTCCGGCGCTATGGCGGCCGGAATATTGCCTATGCGACCGCGGCGGAGTGAACCGGGCAACGGCTCATCCGTATCCGAGGCATTGCATGCCAGATACGGGGATCCCGATGCTCGCAATCGTGCCTGTTTATGCGGCAATTCTCGCTGTTCTCTTCTTTGCGCTATCGATCCGCGTGATCGCGCTGCGCCGGGCAAGCAAGCTGCCGCTGGGCTTTCAGGGAGATATCGCGCTCGAACGGCGGGTACGGGTGCAGGCCAATTTCGCCGAGTATGTGCCGCTCGCGCTGCTGCTGATGGCTTTCGTCGAAATGCGCGGCGCGGCCTCATGGCTGCTGCACGGCATGGGCTGGCTATTGATCGCCGGACGGCTCAGCCATGCCTATGGCGTCAGCCAGATCCGGGAAAGCTTCGGGTTTCGTGTCAGCGGCATGGCGATGACCTTCACCGTCATACTGACTGCGGCACTCGCGATCCTGGTTCAGATATTTCGATAAGGTTCTTCCAATGACTGCGCAGCTTCCCGTCACCCCCTCATTCCGGCTCGACGGAAAGCGCGCGCTGGTCACCGGTGCGGGGCGAGGGATCGGGCTCGCGGCAGCGGCAGCGCTGGCCGACGCCGGAGCGCATGTAACTCTGGTGGCGCGATCGAAGGACGAGATCGAGGCTGCCGCGAGCGAAATCGGCAAGCGCGGCGGCAAGGCGAGCGCCGCGGCGCTTGACGTGACCGATATCGATGCGGTGCGGGCCTTCGTGTCGAAGGCGGAGCCGTTCGACATTCTCGTCAACAATGCGGGGTCAAACCGCCCGGCCCTGATGATCGACGTGACCGTCGAGGACTTCGACGCGATCTTCAAGCTCAACGTGCGCTCGGCCTATTTCGTCGCCCAGGCCGTGGTGAAGGGCCTTGTCGAAACAAAGAAGCCCGGCTCGATCATCCACATTTCCTCGCAGATGGGTCATGTCGGCGGCCCGCGCCGCACCGTCTATTGCGCGACGAAGTCCGCCATCGAAGGACTGACCAAGGCGATGGCGGTGGAGCTCGGTCCGCACGGCATCCGCGTCAATGCACTTGCGCCGACCTTCATCGAAACGCCTATGACGCGCCCGTTCCTGCAGGACGAGAAATTCAAACGTTCGGTGCTGGACAAGATCAAGCTCGGCCGGCTCGGCCAGGTCGAGGACCTGATGGGCGCGATCGTGTTTCTTGCCTCCGACGCGTCGTCGCTGATGACGGGCGCGTCGCTGCTCGTGGACGGAGGCTGGACGGCGGAGTGATTACGCTCCCGGCGCGAACACAGCCGGATTGATGCAGTTCGGCGGCATGCGGTCCTCGATGATCGCCGCGATATTGTCCACCACCACATGCGCCATGCGCTCACGCAATTCCATCACCGCACTGCCGAGATGCGGCGTGAGCACCACGTTGTTCATGGTCAAGAGCGCGCGTTCGATCTTGGGCTCGTGCTCGTAGACATCGAGCCCGGCGCCGGCCAGACGGCCCTCGGTCAGGGCCTGTACCAGCGCCTTCTCGTCGATGATCGGCCCGCGCGACGTATTGATCAGGAATGCCGTCCGCTTCATCAGCGCGAATTGCCGCGCACCCATCATGTGGCGGGTTTCTTCGTTCAGCGCCGGATGCAGCGAGATAAAGTCCGATTGCCCGAGCAATTCCTCAAAACTGACCAGCCTTACGCCGAGTTTCTGCTCGTCCTCCGCCGGCAGAGCATGAGGATCGGAATAGAGCACCGTCATGTCAAAGCCGCGCGCACGGCGCGCCATTGCCTGCCCGATCCGGCCGAACCCGACGATACCCAGCGTCTTGCCGCTGACCGCCGCTCCCGCGAGGTGGTTCGACTGAGAGCCGGGAAACACGCCGGAGCGGGTGACCTTATCGCCTTCGACGATCCGCCGCGCTACCGCAAGCATCAGCCCGAAGGCGAGGTCGGCGGTCGCGTCCGTTACCACAGCCGGAATGTTGGTGACGATGATCTTGCGCGTGGTGGCTTCGGTCACGTCGATGCGGTCCGGCGTGATCGTCATCGAAGCGATCGCCTTCAGCTTCGGATTGGCGGCAAGCACGTCGCGGTCGATGGTGTCGTGCAGCAGGCACAGGATGATATCGGAGCGCTTCGCGGCATCGATCAGCTTGTCCTTGACCGGAATACGGCTGGAATCCTCGTTGACCTCGACCTCGGCGATGCCCCTCAGGCGCAAAAGCGCGCTCTCGGCGATCGGTTGCGTGACGTAAACGCGCGGACGCATTCATTCCCCCGGACTGTCGCGGGTCTACCGCCCGCGACCGAAGCCATATAGTAACGAAGCCCCGCGGCCAAGAACGCCGCGGAAATAGGGGAGGCATAAGGTGGCGGCAGGTTCGAAAGGAAGGGTTGGCATTATCGGCCTTGGCATCATGGGTGGCGCGTTCGCGCGCAACCTGATTGCTGACGGATGGATCGTTGCGGGCGTCGATCCGGACCCGAAACGGCGCAAGGAGATGACCAAGGCCGGAGTCTCGGTTTCCGACAGTGTGAAAGAACTGGCCGCCGCGGTCCCCATCGTCATCACCAGCCTGCCGAGTCCCAAGGCGCTGCATGCCGTGGTGCAGGAGATCGCGGAGGCCAAGGCAAAGCCGCGCATCGTGATCGAGGCCTCGACCTTTGCACTCGACGACAAGCTTGCCGCCGAGAAGGTGCTGCGCAAGGCCGGGCATACGATGCTGGATTGTCCGGTGTCCGGCACCGGCGCACAGGCGGCGCGAAAGGACCTCGTCGTCTATGCCAGCGGCGACAAGAAAGCGATCGAGACCGTGATGCCCGTTTTCGCCGGCTTCTCGCGCAAGACCGAAAATCTCGGCGTGTTCGGCAACGGCAGCAAGATGAAATATGTCGCGAACCTCCTGGTCGCGATCCACAACGTGGCTGCGGCCGAAGCCATGGTGCTCGGCATGAAGGCCGGCCTCGAACCGGAACAGATTTTCAAGTTCGCCAATGGCGGCGCCGGCCAGTCCCGCATGTTCGAGGTGCGCGGCCCGATGATGGTCGCGGACGATTACACCGAAGCCACCATGAAGAATTATGTCTGGCAGAAGGACATGGCGGTGATCGGCGAATTCGCCGCCAAGCTTGGCGTGCCGACGCCGCTATTCTCGGCCACGCTGCCGGTCTACGCCTCCGCGATGTCGATCGGTTACGCCGAGCAGGATACCGGCGCGGTCTGCGGCGTCCTGGAGAAGATGGCGGGTGTGAAACGGAAAAAGAAGGGAAAGAAGGGGAAGAAAAAATAGAAAACCGCACTCGCCAGTGCTTCGTTCGCTCCCGCGGAAGCGGGAGCCCGGTCCTTGGCTCTGGGTCCCCGCCTTTGCGGGGACGAACGGCGATGCGTGTGACGCGCTCAATCACGCATACAGGAAATCCAGTGTTGCGGTTTCCTCCAGCACAGCTTCCGCCACCGCATGACGGGCGGCGAGCGCCGCCTCCTCCGTGCTCCGCGAAGCCTGCAGATAAGCGCCAAGATGGCGCGCGCGCTGCACCATGCGGCGGCCCTCTGGCAAGCGCACCGCCTCATATGCGCGGAGCGCGGCCGCAATATCCTCTCTCTCTCCAAGCGCTTTGACCAGCGCCGCCGCATCGCCTGCTGCCTTGGCGACACCGGCGCCGACATGGGGCCGCGCCACGAAGGCCGCGTCGCCGATAATGGCGATGCGTCCGAACGCAACCCTGTCCGACACCAGATCGAAGATCGGCTGCAGAATCGGCTGATCGACCAGCGCCACAGCGTCCCTGAATTGCGGTGCCAGCAGCCGTGCCGCAGCGTCGCGCATGCCGGCGATCGAGGCGCGGCTGATCAGCGGCGGCGCGATCGACATCGCATGGGCGACGCCGTTCTCGTCGGTGAGCAGCGAGACCAGTTCGGTGCGTTCGTCAGCCGGCCGGTACCAGACAAGGTTGTAACGCAAATGCCCCGGCCGCAAATCGTTATCGGGGCCCGCGACCGGATAGCCGAGCATCTGCTCGCCTGGCGGCAAACAAAACGCCATGTACGGGAAAATATCGCGATGCACATGCTGCGGCATCGCGCCTTCCGCGATCAGCGCGCGCCAGGCCACATAACCAGCATAGAGCGGCTGGCTCTGCGGCGCACACAAGCCCCGCACAGTCGAGCGAATCCCGTCGGCCCCGATCAGCACATCGCCCGTGACGCGCTCGCCGTCGGCAAAGATCGCAGTGACGCCATCCTGGTCCTGCTCGACTGCGCGCAGCGATCGGCCGCGGTGATAATGCTCGGCGGGAAATCCGTCGCGCAAAATGCGGTAGACCCGCTCCCAGGCTGTCATCACCTGCGGACATTCGGTCTCGAGGATCAGGTGTCCGGAGGGATCGAACAGGCGCCGCCTTTGCACCGGTACGCCGAGCTCGCCGGTATCGAGGCCGAGGCCCCGCAACGCAGCAAGAATTTCAGGTTGCGCAACAATGCCGGCGCCACGGCCGGACAACTCGCCTTCGACCTTCTCGTAGACATCGGCTTGCCATCCGGCAGATCGCAACATCAGCCCGGCAAAAAGTCCGCTCATCGAGCCGCCGATGATGACAGCGCGGCGTTGGCGATGGGGGTGCGTTGCAGGCGATGGCATTTCGCTGGAACCCGGACCTTGCTATATTAAGTCATACGATGTCACAGGAGGAACCGCCATGGCCATGACCATGCTGGAAAAGACCGCGCTGAAGAAAGATCATTCGGCCTGGCCGGACGCTATTGCGCAGGAATTCGAGCGCGAGCGTGCCAACCCGAATCCTTGTGTGGGCTCCCGGCTTCTTTCAGAAAATGAAAGAGTGCGTGTCTGGGAAATCCGCCTGCAACCGGGCGAGCGCATTGGCTTCCATCGCCATGTCCTCGATTATTTCTGGACGTCAGTGTCCGGCGGCCGCGGGCGCCAGCACGTGCACGACGGCAGCACGGTTGAATACACCTATCAGCCCGGCGAAACCCGGCACGAGACCTATGGCCCCGGCGAGTTCAAGGTTCATGACCTTGAAAATATCGGAGACCGGGAGATGGTATTCATGACCATCGAGTTTCTGAATTCTGCGAACAAGCCGATGGAGCTGCCGGAGCAGGTGCGCCAGGCGATGGCCGCCTAGCGCCGGAATTACAATGACGACAGGGGAAGCCGCCGGATCGCCGGCGGCTTTTTTTGGTGGAAAAATTTGTCGCAGGGGCCGGCCCTCAATGGGTGCGCTGATGGTCCATCTGCAACCCGCAGGCGCACGCCGGACGACCCGGAAAAATTCAACTGTACCAGTCATTACAGTTAAATTCCGCCTCGCCGGTCACGCCTCTCAGCGTCGCTGTTGCACCCTCATCGCGCGGCCTGTGACGCCGGTGGCACAACATCCGAGCGCCGTCTGTTGTCATCAAGGGACTAGCCAAGCGTTCCGGGTTGCGGCAATACTGCGGCCAAGCGCAACGGCGGTCCGCAGAGGCCGCAAACAAACCCAACAAGCGCGGGCGGGGAGTCGCATGGTTCTGCATTGTCGGCGTACCGGGCCTTCGTGTTGAGGGAGAGCCCGGCATGGATATTCCCGTCGAACTTTTCATCAACGCTCTGATCGCCGGCGTCCTGCTCGGGGGCTTCTACGCCGCCGTGACGATCGGGATTTCGATCTCGTTCGGAATTCTCGACATCGTCAATATCGCGCACCCGGCCTTCATCATCCTAGGCTCCTACATCGCCTATATCTTGAACCAGCGATTCGGCCTCGATCCGATCCTGGTCAGCATCCTGGTGCTGCCGCTGTTCTATTATCTCGGCTCGCTGGTCTATCAGGTCTATTACGTCTCCTTCGAAAAGCGCGGACAGGAGGCGCTGCGCGGCCTGGCCTTCTTCTTCGGCCTGCTGTTCGTCACCGAGGTCATTCTGATCCTGGTATTCGGTGTCGACTACCGCTACGTGCAGGCCGGCTATATCGACAGCACGCTGCGGTTCTCGTTCCTGGATCTGCCGATGCGCATGGTGGTGCCGTTCGTCATCTCCATGCTGCTGGTGCTTGGGCTGCAGCTGTTCCTGACCAAGACCTTCACCGGCCGCGCCATCATGGCGGTGGCGCAGGATCAGCTCGCGCTGTCGCTGATGGCGGCGGACCCGATCAAGATCAAGCGGATCGCGTTTTCGATCTCGATCGCGACTGCGGCGATCGCAGGCGCGCTGCTGATCATCATCCAGCCGGTCGAGCCCTCTGTCGGGCGTGAATATATCGGCCGCGTCTTTGCAATCTGCGTGCTCGGCGGCATGGGCAGCCTGCCCGGCACGGTGATCGCGGCACTGCTGCTCGGCATCGTGGAAAGCATCACCTCCACGTTCTACGGGCCGTCATGGGCACCCGCGGTTGCCTTCGGCTTCCTGCTGATCACGCTCGCCGTGCGGCCTTCCGGTATTCTGGGGCGATAATGCGTACCTGGCAGTTCTTCCTCGTCTCGCTCGCGATCGCGCTGGCCTGCTTCTTCGGCGCGCGGCTGATCGGCAACGACTACCTGTTCTTCGCGGGCTATGTCGTTCTGCAATTCATCGTGCTGGCGACCGCCTGGAATATCCTCGGCGGCTATTGCGGCTATGTGAATTTCGGTTCGGCCGCATTCTTTGCGATCGGCGCCTACACCACCGTGGTGATGACCAAGCTTCCGGCCTTTGCGAACCGGTATTTCCCCGAGGAGATTGCCGCGCTCGTCGGCATTCCGCCGATCCCGGTGCTTATTCTTCTGAGCGGAATCATCGCCGGACTGGTCGGTCTCGGCACCGGCTATCTGACGCTCCGGCTGCGCGGCGTCTTCTTTGCCATCGCCACGCTTGCGCTCGCGGTCGTGCTGCAGACCCTGATCGTGAACTGGGACTTCGTCGGCGGCTCGCGCGGCGCCTATGTGATCCGGCCGGCGACCGAGCCGCTGCTCGGCATCAGCTATATCGAATACCTGTTCCTGGTGATGCTGGTCCTCGTTGTCATCGCACTGACCGTTGCACGCGCGATTGAGCGCTCGCGCCTCGGTTACGGCTTTGCCACCATCCGCGACGACGAGATTGCGGCCGAAGCGTCGGGCGTGCCCACGCTGAAACTGAAGCTGGTGGCCACCACCCTGTCCGGCGCCTTTATGGGCATGGCCGGCGCACCGTTTCCCTATTACATCGGCTTCCTTGAACCGTCCTCGGCATTCGGCCTCGCCTATGCCGTGAATGCGATCGCCATGCCGATGATCGGCGGCACCACAAGCTGGGTCGGCCCGCTGCTTGGCGCCATCCTCCTCGGCACACTGCAGCAGCTCGCGACCGTGACGATTTCGTCCGCCGTCAGCCTGCTGATCGTGGGTCTGCTCTTGGTATTTTTCGTGATCATCGCGCCGAATGGCCTGATCGGCCTGTGGCAGCAATATTTCGGACGCAAGGCGTCCGAGGAAAACACCGAAGTCCAGAAAACGGCGGTAAAGACCTCATGACCGCGCCGCTTCTCACAGTCGACAATCTCTCAAAGCGTTTCGGCGGCTTCGTCGCGCTCGACGGCATTCAGCTCGAAGTCGCCAAGGGCGAACGCCTTGGTCTGATCGGGCCGAACGGGTCGGGCAAGTCCACGCTCGTCAATTGCATGAGCGGCACGCTGCAGAACGAGACCGGCACCGTGCATTTCGACGGTCATGCGATGAATGGGCTCTCGCCGCATCAGCGCACCCATCTCGGCCTCGCCCGCTCGTTTCAGCTCCCACGGCCTTTCCACAGCCTGTCGGTTGCAGAAAATATCCGCGTGCCGCTGCTTTATACCGTACGGCTGCGCCGCGACGTGCCGCATACCAAGGAGGAAATGGACCACCGCTGCCATGAGGTCCTCGCATTGGTCGGCCTTGAGCACAAAGCGAACAAGCAACCGCGCGACCTCACCCAGGTCGAGATGCGCAAGCTGGAACTTGCGCGCGCGATGGCCGCGGACCCGAAACTCCTGATCGCCGACGAGGCGATGGCCGGCCTGTCCGAATCCGAGGTCAAGGACATCGTCGCGCTTTTGATTGCGCTCAACGAGCGCGGCATCACCATTATCCTGATCGAACACATCATGACTGCGGTGATGAGCTTCTCGCAGAGGCTTGCGGTGCTGGTCAGCGGCCGCAAGATCGCGGACGGCGATCCGCAGGACGTCATTCGCGATCCAGAGGTTGAGAGGGCGTATCTTGGCCAATAGCATCCGCGTCGCCAATGTGAATGCCGGCTACGGTGCCGTGCGCGTCCTTGAGGACGTGTCGATGGACGTCGACAGCGGCAAGACCGTGGTGCTGCTCGGCACCAACGGCAACGGCAAGTCGACACTCATCAAGTGTCTGATGGGGCTCTGTCAGCCGACCTCCGGGAGCATCGTCGCCGAGATCGACGGTGTGCAGCATAACCTAGTCGGCAAGAGCGTCGAGGAGATCGTCGATCTCGGTATCGTGCTGGTACCGGAAGGCCGGCGCCTGTTTCCGCGGCTGACGGTCGAGGAGAACCTGCTGCTCGGTGCCTTCCGCAAGAAGGCGCGCGAGCAGCTGAAAGAAAATATCGCGTTCTGCTACGAAGCCTTTCCGCGCCTCGCCGAACGCAAGAACCAGCTCGCCGGCTCAATGTCGGGCGGCGAACAGCAGATGCTGGCGCTCGCCCGGGCGCTGATGGAGGCGCCGAAGATCCTGCTGATCGACGAGCCGTCGGTGGGTCTGGCACCGGTGCTGGTATCGCGCACCATCGACACGATCAAGGAACTGAAGACGAAATACCAGCTCACGGTGCTGATGGCGGAGCAGAATTTCAACCAGGCGATCCGCATCGCCGATTCAGGCTACGTGATCGTGCATGGCAAGATCGCGTTCGAGGGCAAGTCGGCCAGCGAGCTGCACAACAACGACCTGATCCGGAAGCTGTATCTGGGCATTTGACGGTGGTTGTCCCCGCGGACGCGCGATCCATATGAGACTGTCATGGCCGGGGCTTGTCCGGACGAAGGACGGCGTCGCTTCGCTCGCCTATGACCCGGCCATCGATCAAGACTGAACCTTTTCTCAAAAGTGATGGGTTGCCGGGTCCTGCCGCGAAGCGGCGGCCCGGCAATGACGCGAATTCACTTCGTAAACTCGCCGCCCTCCACAATGACCGTCTCCACCTCGCCCGCACCGTTGCGGCGGAACGCGGCGGCGTCGTTGTATTCCTGCGAGGTAAAGCAGGCGACGCCCTGCTCGAAGGTCGGAAATTCGATCACCACGAAGCGCTTGAACTTGTCCGGCCCTTCCATGATCTGGTACTTGCCGCCGCGCGCCAGCACCTTGCCGCCGTATTTGGCAATGATGCCCGGCACCAGGTCCGTGTATTTCTTGTATTCGACCGGATCGTAGATCACCGAACGCGCGACCCAATAAGCGGGCATTTTGTCCTCTCCAGATTGACGATGGCATAACCCGGACGAAGCGAAGCGAAATCCGGGTCCGTTCGCAATCCCGCATTTCGCTTCGTGCCATGCGGGCTACAATGCGGCAGTCATAACCACGCGGATGTCCGGCACAAGCCCGGCGTGACGGAGGAAACCAAGTGCCCCGCAAGATCATCGACATATCCGTGCCGCTCGAGAACGACGTGCCTGCCGATCCGCCAGGCTATGGGCCAAAGATCGATTACCTCAATCATCGCGATACCGCGCCGGATATCTGCAAATTCTTTCCAGGGTTGAAGGAGAGCGATCTGCCGGACAGCGAAGGCTGGGGCTTCGAGTGGGTGAAACTCTCGACGCACTGCACCACGCATCTGGATGCGCCGTGGCATTTCGCCTCCACCATGGATAACGGTAAGCGCGCCATCACCATCGACGAGGTTCCGCTCGAATGGTGTTTCAATCCCGGCGTGAAGCTCGACTTCCGCCATTTTCCCGATGGCTATGTCGTTACCGCCGACGATGTCGAAGCCGCACTCGACAATATCGGCCATAGGCTTTCACCATTTGAAATCGTGGTCATCAACACAGCGGCCGGCAAAGCTTATGGTCAACCGGATTACGTCTCGAAAGGCTGCGGCATGGGGCGCGAGGCCACGCTGTATCTGCTGGAACGCGGCGTGAAGATCACCGGCACCGATGGCTGGAGCTGGGACGCACCGTTTGTCCATACCAAGGAGCGATATCTCGCCACAGGCAATGCCAAGCTGATCTGGGAGGGCCACCGGGCCGGTCGTGAGATCGGTTATTGCCACATCGAGAAGCTCCATAATCTCGAAAGCCTGCCGCCGACCGGGTT
This sequence comes from Pseudomonadota bacterium, assembly GCA_049324435.1. GTDB lineage: Bacteria > Pseudomonadota > Alphaproteobacteria > Rhizobiales > Xanthobacteraceae > Pseudorhodoplanes. The sequence continues at coordinate 14,684 of JBMOOQ010000030.1, read as the reverse complement.
CACCATTGCCTGTTTTCCGGTCAAGGTGCGCGGCGGTTCCGCCGGCTGGACTCGCGCTGTTGCGATCATGGACACCGGCGAGGATTGATGCTCGACCTCGCCGGATCGAGCGGCTAGGCTTCCCTTATAAAAGCGGCGCCACATCGCATGGACGCCGCGCAAAGGGAGACGCTCATGGATCGACGTCAGTTCGTCGCGGGCTCGACCGCGGCATTTGCGACCCTTGGATCAATTCCGGTCTTCGCACAGGAAGCGTATCCGTCGCGCACCGTCACGCTGATCAATCCGTTCCCGCCCGGAGGTGCAGCCGATGTCGTCGGCCGACCATTCGCGGCGGTGCTCGAGCCGATCGTCAAGCAGCCGGTGGTCATCGAGACCAAGGCCGGTGCGGCAGGTGCCGTCGGTGCGCAATTTGCCGCAAACGCAAAGCCGGACGGACATACGTTGCTTATTCATATCGTCTCGATCTCGGGATTTGCCGAGGTGGACAAGCTGTTCGGCCGCCAGCCCAAATTCACCCGCGCCGATTTCATTCCGATCGCGCGCTTCACCGAAGGGCCGATGGTGCTCGTGGTCAATGCCGAGACACCTTACAAGACGCTGAAGGATCTGATCGACGACGCCAAGAAGAATCCTGACAAGATCGTTTTCTCTTCGTCAGGCCTCTATGGCGCGCTGCATCTGCCGACCCAGCTGTTCATGAATGCGGCCGGCATCAAGATGCGGCATCTGCCGACCAATGGCGGCGGTCCGGCACTTACCGCGATCCTTGGCAACAATGCGCAGGTGCTGGCGTCGTCGATCGCCGCAGCCAATACCCACATCAAGAGCGGAAAGCTGCGCGCCATCGCGAGCTATTCCGACAAGCGCGCGCCGTCTCTGCCCGATGTCCCGACCATGAAGGAGCAGGGCCTCGACGTGGAGTTCTATCTGTGGGTCGGCCTGTTCGCGCCGAAGGGCACGCCGGAGCCAATCGTCAAGTCGATCCGCGAAGCCACCAAGGCCGCAGTCGCGACCGACAAATTCCAGGACGCCATCAAGAATCTCGGAGACACGGTCCGGTACATGGACGGACCCGATTTCGCGAAGTTCTGGGACATGGACGCTGCGCGTGTCGAAGCGGCCGTGAAATCGATCGGCAAGGTGGAAGGCTGACACTTGCGGCTCGATCCATGAAACTTCGCGCCGACTACATCGCCGGGGGTGCCTTTGCCGCCCTCGGCATCGTCGTTTTCATCCTCGGCTGGGACCTGCCGTTCGGGCGAATCACCGCACCCGGCGCCGGCATGCTGCCGAAGCTCCTGGCCGGCATGATGATCGCGTTTGCCGTCGTCATCGCCCTCGTCGGCACACATGGCGAGACTCTGCGCGAGATTCCCTGGAGCGACTTCAGCCACGCCGCTCTTGTCATCGCCATCGCGGCCATCGCCACCTTCCTCTACAGCAAGCTCGGTTTTCTTCTGACGATGCCGATCCTGATCTTTGCGCTGCTGACCGTGGTCGAGCGGCGAAATCTCATCATGGCGGCCGTATTCGCCGTCACTCTCACGCTCTTCGCCTACTGGCTGTTCGCCATCATTCTGAAAGCGCCGCTGGAAAGCGGCTCGCTCTGGACCTGACGCCGTGGAAGTCCTGTCCAGCCTCGCTCTCGGCTTTTCGGTTGCGCTGCAGCCTGACGTGCTGCTCTACGCGCTGATCGGCTGCCTCGTCGGCACCCTGGTTGGCATGCTGCCCGGTATCGGGCCCCTTGCCGGCATTTCCATTCTCCTGCCGCTGACCTTCGGCCTCGATCCGACCAAAGCGTTGATCATGCTGGCCGGCATTTATTACGGCTCGCAGTATGGCGGCTCGACCACCTCCATCCTCCTTCGCATTCCCGGCGAAGCCGCGTCGGTCATGACCTGCATCGACGGCAATGCGATGGCGAAAAAGGGCCGTGCTGGAGCGGCGCTCTGTATCGCCGCGATCGGCTCGTTCGTCGCCGGCACTTTTGGCGTCATCATGCTGACGCTAATCGCGCCTCCGCTCGCGACGTTCGCGCTGCGCTTCGGTCCGCCGGAATATACCGCGCTGCTCGTGCTTGGTCTGATCTTCCTCGCCTATATGTCGACCACCTCGCTGATCCGCACCCTGCTGATGGCGGTGTTCGGCCTGCTGCTCGGCATGATCGGAATCGACGTCGTCTCGGGCCATTTCCGGTTCTCGTTCGACATTCCGGAACTTGGCGACGGCATTGGCATTGTGCCGGTCGCGGTGGGACTGTTCGGGCTCGGCGAAATCCTCTCGACGCCGAGCCGCGACGTAAAGAACGACGTGGTTGCACCGAAATTCCGCGAATTGCTGCCCACCCGCGACGAGATGCGGCAGTCCGCCTGGCCGATCGCGCGCGGTTCGCTGCTCGGATTTTTCGTGGGTATCATTCCGGGCTCCGCGCATATCATTTCGAGCTTCATCTCCTACGCGATCGAGCGGCGCATCTCGAAACATCCGGACGAGTTCGGCAAGGGCGCGGTGGCAGGCGTCGCCGGCCCGGAAGCGGCGAACAATGCCGCCTCCACCGGGGCCTTCGTGCCGATGCTGTCGCTCGGCATCCCGACCGGCCCGGTGATCGCGGTGCTGATGGCGGCGCTGCTGATCCACGGCATCCCGCCGGGGCCCTCGCTGGTTAACGAGCAGCCGAAGCTGTTCTGGGGTTTTGTCGCCTCGATGTATGTCGGCAACCTGATGCTGCTGGCGCTGAACCTGCCGCTGGTCGGCGCTTTCGTCAGTATCCTGCGCATCCCTTACGCGTATCTCTATCCGATGATCATTATGTTCTGCATCATCGGGGTCTACGAGGTGAACAATTCCGTGGTCGATGTCTGGATCATGCTGATCTTCGGCGTGGTCGGCTATCTCCTGAAGAAATTCCGGTTCGATCCAGCGCCGCTGGTGCTTGGGCTTGTCATCGCGCCGATCTTCGAATTGTCGCTGCGACAATCCCTGATCATGTCCGGCGGCTCGTTCACCATCTTCTATCAGCGGCCGATCGCGCTAGTCCTGCTCCTCATCAGCGCGCTCCTGCTCGGGCTGGCGGCCTGGGGAGCGATGGCCGCCCGGCGCGACTGGCGGGCCAGGATGGCGGCGGAAGCCGGCGAAAGCGCCTGAGCGGGCACCGGCCCTCAACGCGGGATTGGGCCCCGCGCCCCGGAGGTTTGCGCTGCACCGCAATCCGGGCGGCAAGGCCGGGAGGCAAGCCGGGCGGGACGGCGGGCGGATTGACTCAGATCAAGTCCCCGGCCCGCCCACCCTTGCGACACTTTGTTTCGGACAGCCTGACGTACCGACCGGTACGGTTAGACTGTTTGCGACAATTCCAGCTTGACGGTGAGGCGCTCCGGGCGCTTACACTCCGCGCCACGACAAAGATCACCACCGGCGCGCCGGGCGGCGGCCAGACGATTTCGGGAGAACGCATATGACCTATGTCACCGAGGAGAACCTCACCGATCTTGCGATCGAGCGCTGGAGCAATATTCCCGACCCCCGCCTGCGCCAGATCATGACCTCGCTGGTCAAGCACCTGCACGGCTTCATTCGCGAGGTCGAGCCGACCCAGCAGGAATGGATGGCGGGCATCCAGTGGCTGACCCGCGTCGGCCAGATTTGCGACGCTAAGCGCCAGGAATTCATCCTCGCCTCCGACGTGCTCGGCGTTTCAATGCTGGTGGATGCGATCAACAACCGCGCACCCGGCGCCGCGACCCCCTCCACGGTGGAAGGACCGTTCCACATCCCGAACTCGCCGGAGATCCCCGACGGCGGCAACATGGCCGAAGGCGCCCCCGGCATCCCGACCTTCTGCACCGGCAAGATCACCGACCTCGACGGCAAGCCGATCGCCGGCGCGATGCTCGACATGTGGCAAACCGACGGCGAGGGCCTGTATGAGGCCCAGATCCCCGGCGCCGAGGGCTATATGCGCGGCATCTACCACTCAAACCCGGACGGCAGCTATACGGTCCGCACCGTGGCTCCGATCGGCTACACTATCCCAATGGACGGGCCGATCGGCGAACTGATGAGCAAGACCAAGATCAGCCACATGCGACCTGCGCACATCCATTTCCATATCGCCGCGCCCGGCTACAAGAGCCTCACCACCCATCTGTTCCAGAAGGGCTGCCAGTATATCGACAGCGACGTGGTGTTCGGTGTGAAGGAGGCGCTGATCGTCGAGTTCGTGCAGAAGCCGGCGGGCAGCAAGGCGCCAACCGGCGAGATCATCAACGAGCCGTTCTACGAAGTGAAATACGACTTCAAGCTCGCCAAGGCCGCTGCCGCGCAGAAAGCGGCTTAAGACTCTGTCTCTCCTCCGTTCGTTCCCGCGCAAGCGGGGACGAACGGATATCGGTTGCTCGCAGCCTATCCCCAGATCGCCTTCGCCGCCGCAACTTCCAGCTCCAGCTTTCTGCGCTGATCCGCTTCCGTCACCGGATTGCCGGCGACCGTCGAGGCGAAGCCGCATTGCGGCGAGATCGCAAGCCGGTCGAGATCGATGAACTGCGTCGCCTCCTCGGTGCGGCGTTTCAGCGTGTCGAGCGTTTCCAGCGCCGGCGTCTTGCTGGAGATCAGGCCGAGCACCACGCCCTTGCCTTTGACGAAGCGCAAGGGACGGAAGTCGCCGGCCCGCTCGGTGTCATATTCCAAAAGGAAGTGATTGACCTTGGTGCCGGCAAAAAAACGCTCGGCCACCGATTCATAACCGCCGGCGCCGAGATAATGGCCTTTGAAATTGCCGCGGCACATATGCACGCCGAACACCACATCGGCCGGTGCGCCCTTCACCGACTCGTTGATCGCGTCGATATAGAGATCGACCAGTTCGTCCGGCTTCATGCCTTCGTCCTCGACCTGCCGGCGGATATTCGGATCGCACAACAGCGCGATCGCCACCTCGTCGAGCTGAATATACTTGCACCCGGCCTTGACGAGATCGGCAATCTCCTCGCGGAAGATGCGGTTGAGATCGGCAAAAAAGCTCTGCACGTCCGTATAGGCCGATGTCGCCGCATAATCGGTCGCGCGGTAAAAGTGCATGGTCGATGGCGCCGGCAGCGTGATTTTCGGCGTCGCCTTGGTGATCCCTTTCAGGAATTCGAACTCGTCCAGCGCCAGCGGCCTCGATCGCTTCAGCTTGCCCTCGGCATAGGGCGCGGTGAAATCGACCTGATGGCCCTGATCGTCCCGGAACTTGAACACCGCGGGCTTGATCGCAAAGCCCTCGATGCGCTCGACGAAGCGGCCCCAATAGGAACCGCGGCGGAATTCGCCGTCGGTCACGACCTTCAGGCCGACATCCTCCTGCATCGTCACGACATCGCGGATGCATTCGTCCTGGATCTTCGCAAATGCAGCATCGTCGATGCGCTTGCTCATGTGATCGCGGAACGCCTGGCGCAGCACCTGCGGCCGCAGCAGGCTGCCGACATGGTCGGCGCGGAAGGGCGGACGGCCTTGCGGCAGGGTCGTCATTGGCGCATGCTCCCAATCAGGATCGCTTTTTCTATAGGTCTATAGATGAAATCTAGATCGGCAACCGCCCCGGATGCAAGTCCCGTCCGCCGCAGCCCGGTCCGGCGCGATCCGCCAATGCGGAAAGTCCCTGTCGAAGAGCCCGCCGAGCGCAGGAAACGCGCGACCCATCGGCGCGCGGGCGAAATCATCGAGGCAGCGGCGCAGGTCTTTGCCGAGCGCGGTTATCATGGCGCAACCACACAGGACATCGCCGATGTGCTGAAAATCCGGCAGGCCAGCCTCTACTACTATTTCCCGTCCAAGGAGGTGGCGCTCGAACTCGTCTGCATGCGCGGCGTCGAAGGCTTCTACGAAACGGAAAAAGCCATTGCCGAGGGCCCGGGCACCGCCACGGAACGCCTGTCCGGCCTTGTCCGCGCGCATATTTCGCCGCTTCTGGATCGCAATAATTTCGTCAAGGTATTCCTCACCCAGCGCCAGTTTCTCCCCGCGCATAGCCGCCGCAGGGTCGGCAAGGTCTCGCGCGCGGTCGAGGCGATTTTCGAAGGCGTCCTGAAAGAGGGCCAGCGCAACGGCGAATTTCGTGCCGATCTCGACACGCGGCTCGCCACGCTGTCGATCTTGTCCATCGTGAATGGCTGCGCGGCCTGGTATGCCCGCGAACAGGTTTCAATCGAGCGCATCGGCAGCGAATTCATCGCGTTTATTCTCCGCGGGATCGATGGCCGCGGTGCCGCCGGCACCGGCCGACTGCGGCAAAACGGCGGACGCCGGAAAAAATTTGATTGACCTATAGAATTTCCGGCGCTGATATAACGCCGAAGCGAGAGCCGGAATACCGGCCGGATCCTTTCGGGAGAAACGTTGCGATGAGGCTGCCGTCTTGCGGCACACCGCGCCCGTTACAGGTCACGATGGAGCCGTCGTGACACAGGCCGCGCCGCAATCCCCGCAATTTGCAATCCTGCGCGCCAAGACCGCGCCCGGGCTGATCGCGGAGCATGCGCGCAACAAGCCACGCGATGTCGCCTATCGCGCGAAGAAACTCGGCCTCTATCGTGAAAGGTCATGGCGCGATTATGCCGCCGCGGTCGGCCGCTGCGCACAGGCATTGCAGGCGCTTGGACTCTCCGGGGGCGACCGCGTCGCGATCATGGGCGACGCCTGCGAGGAATGGGTGATCTGCGACATGGCCGCGCAGGCCGCCGGCGCGATCGTCTACGGCATTTATCCCACCGCCTCGGTGTCTGAAGTCGAATTCCTGATGAAGGACGGCGGCGCGACAATCTTCATCGCCGAGGACCAGGAATATGTCGACAAGATCCTGCAGATCGCCGACCGCCTCCCCGGACTGAAATGGATCGTCGTGATCGACGATTCCGCGATGTTCGATTACAGCCATCCGAAGCTGATTTCGCTGTCGGAGATCGAGAGCCGCATTGCCGGCGGCGACGACGCAAATATCGCGGCGCTGGAGGCGATGACCGCCGCACTGAAGCCCGAAGATCCGGCCTTCATCGTCTACACCTCCGGCACCACCGGCAATCCGAAGGGCGCACTGATCTCGCACGGCAAGCATCTCGCCGGCACTTACACCATCGTCGATCACTATCCGACGCTGCGCAACAAGGAACATCGCACCGTGGTGTTCCTGCCGATGTGCCACATCTTCGGCCGCGACGTCGCTATCACACTGCCCCTGATCTCACGCCTGGTCCCGCATTTCGGCGAGGACGCCGACGATCTGATGCAATCGATGTTCGAGGTGGCGCCGACCGTGCTGTTCACCGTGCCGCGCTACATGCAGAAATTTGCCTCGCAGGTGCTTGTGGGGCTGACCACGACATCTCCTGCCAAGCGTGCGGTCTATCACGCGGCGATGGCGCTCGGGCGCTCGGCGGCGCGGCGCCGCTGGGGCGGTGATAACGGCGCGGTGACGCAAGCCATGACCGCATTCGCGCGCACGATCGCGTTCAGCCGTGTGCTGAACAAGCTCGGTCTCGACAAGCTCGAACTGGCGATTTCCGGTGCGGCCCCGCTGCCGCAGGAGACCGCCGCGCTCTGGCAAATCTGGGGTGTCAATCTGGTGCAGGCCTACGGCCAAACCGAGACCGGCGGCGCCTTCATCAGCGGCCAGTCGCAGGATTTCGCAAGGCCCGGCAATGTCGGCACCGTGGTGCAAGGCTGGCAGGTGCGGCTCGACGGCGACGGACAGATTCTGGTCAGGGGTCCCGACCAGTTCGAGGGCTACTGGAATCAGCCGGATGCGACCCGGCAGATTGTCGACAGCGACCAGTGGCTGCATACCGGCGATGTCGGCGAATGGCAGGACGGCAATCTGCGGCTGATCGACCGCGCCCGCGACTTCCTCGTCACGGCGGGCGGCAAGACCATTTCCCCGTCCTCGATCGAGAGCACGCTGCGGGCGAGCCCCTATATCGGCGAGGCGATTGTGTTCGGCCATGGCCGCAAATACATTACCGCCCTGATCGAAATCGATTTCGACTCGGTCGCCGATTGGGCGCGCGCCAACAACGTCAGCTATACCGGCTTCACCTCTCTCGTTCAGAACGAGGCGGTGCAGCGCCTGATCCAGTCGGAAATCGACAAGGCGAACAAGGAATTTGCGCGCGTCGAGCAGATCAAGCTGTTCCGCATCCTGCCGAAGGAACTCGATCCCGAGCAGGACGGCGAACCGGTGACGCCGACCCGCAAGGTGAAGCGCAACCTGATGTACGAGCGCTTCAAGGATCTGGTCGAAAGCATGTACGACGAGAGTGAGAGCCGGGCACTCGCCGCGGAAGTCGGCGATATGCTTCGCGTATAAGCACAACAGGGAGGATCGAAATGCGCATCAAGATCGCGCTGGCCGCCGCAGGGCTCGCCGGGCTGATGGGAAATGCCAACGCGCAGGACTATGTGATCGGCGTGACATCGGCGCTCACCGGCCCGCCGGCGTCGACCTATGCACCGGCGATGGAAGCCCTGCGCATCTATCTCGACGGCGTGAATGCCCGCGGCGGCATTAACGGCAGGAAGATCAATCTGGTGGTCCAGGATGACTCGGCCGAGCCATCGAAGGCGGTCGCCAACGTCAAGAAGCTGGTGTCGCAGGACAACGCCATTCTACTGATCAACGCGAGCCTTTCGTCCACTTACGCGCCTGTGGTCGCCGAGTCGCGCAATGCGAAGATTCCGCTCCTGTTCGCCAGCGGCGTCTGCCCGAAGGAGGTCTATCCTCCTGCCAACGAGCTCCAGTTCTGCACCACGGCCTATGCCGCGCAATATGACAGCCGCGCGGCACTGACCTTCGTGAAGGAGACCGCGAAGGAGCCGGTCAAGATCGGCTTCTCGGCGATGGCGATTCCATTGTCCCGCGGCGAAATGGAATATGCCGCAAAGCTTGCCCCCGAGATGGGCATGACCGCGCTCGGCATCCAGGTGGTGCCGCCGCCGACACCCGATTACACGCCGTTTGCAACAAACCTGAAGGATGCCGGCGCGAACTGGGTGTTCTCCTGGGCACCATGGGTGACCCAGGTGCGCACCCTTGAGGCGCTGCGCCGGCTCGGCTGGGCCGGCGACTACATCACCTGGGCGCATCTCGAAGCCGAGGGCGAGCTCAAGCGCCTCAAGGACGGCAAGCTCTATGTGATCGGCGCCAACGCCCTGTTCGAGGACAATCTGCCGGTCCAGAAGGAAATCGCCGAAGCCGCCAAGAAAGCCGGCAGCAAGTATCCGCCGGAGCAGATGACCGAAGGCTGGATCGCCGGCATGGTGATCGAGGCGGCTCTGCGCGGCGCCAAGCAGCCGGTGACGGCGGATACGCTGCGCGAGTCGATGTCCAATCTGAAGGTCGATACCAAGGGCCTGCGCGGCGGCCCGATCGAATGGACCAAGGACAACCACTTTAGGACCAAGCAGTTCTATCGCGTCTACAAGTGGGACCCGGCGCAGTCGAAGATCGTGATCGCCAAGGACTGGTTCGGCTACGATGTGAAGTGAGTACGGCAAGGTCGCGGTCATCCCGTGGCCGAGCGAAGCGAGGAGCCCGGGATCCATCTTGCCTTGAAATTCATTCCGGGTTCACGCGCTGCGCCGCGCCACCGGAATAGCCCCTCGCCCAGGCCCTCTCCCCGCTTGCGGGGAGAGGAAGCCCACCGAACCAAGCCGCAACGACCGGAAACGCAAGTTTGCAACTCCTCGTCAATATCATTGTCCTGTCGTCGATCTACGCGCTGATCGCCTGCGGCTATGTGCTGATCTATCGCGTCAGCCGCGTGCTCAATCTCGCGCATGGCGAACTGATGATGGTGGGATCCTATCTCCTGCTCACCACGGCCTGGATGTTCGCGGGCTCACCGGTGACCGCGATCGCATCCGCGGTCGTCCTGAGCCTCACCGTCGGCGTCCTCGTCTACCTGTTGCTGATGCGCAAGATGACCGGCGAGATGGTGCTCGCGGCAGTCCTCACCACCGTCGCGCTCGGCATTCTTTTGCGCGGCCTGATGGTGCTGATCTGGTCGGCGCAGCAGCAATATCCCGCGCAGGCCCTTGGCTTCTCCAATCCGGCGCTGGCGCTGCCCGGCGGGGCGCGCATCTCGCTGTTCGCGGCGATCCTGATCGGCGTGACGATCGCGACCTATGCCGCGCTGTTCACGTTCCTGCGGTTCGGCGCCTGGGGCGTGCGCATGCGCGCGGCGGGACAAAATCCGCTGCTTGCCGCACAGCGCGGCATCAACCTGCATGCGGTCTATGCGCTGGCCTGGGGGCTCTCGACGCTGACCGGCGCACTCGCCGGGATGCTGATCTCGCTCGATTCGGGGCTGACCGGCACCATGGTGATTATCGGACTGAAGGCCTTCCCCGCAGCATTGGTCGGCGGGCTCGACTCGCTTGTCGGCGCCATTGTGGGCGCGCTGATCATCGGCATCTGCGAAGTGCTGGCGATCCAGTATATCGATCCGCTGTTGTCCGACGTAATTCCGTTCGTCGTGCTGATCGCGTTCCTGATCGTGCGCCCCTGGGGCCTGTTCGGTACCCGCGAGGAGCTCGACCGTGTCTAGCCAGCCGCGCGCCTCCGGCTATTTCCGCACCTCGTATGCGCAGGACTTTGCGCTCATCCAGACGCGCCTGCAGCGCGTCAGCGCAGCGGTGTTTGCCGTCGTGCTGCTCGGCTTCCCGCTGATCGCCTCGAACTTTTATCTCGATCTGGCGACGCAGGTCCTGCTTGCCTCGATCGGCGCGCTGTCGCTGATGCTGCTCACCGGCTATGCCGGGCTGATCTCGCTCGGCCATGCCGGCCTTCTGTGCGCCGGCGCGTTCACCGCAGGCATTCTCTTCAAGGAATTCAATGCGCCGATCTATTTGACGCTGCCGGCCGCGGCAATCGTCGGCGCGCTCCTCGGCGTGATCTTCGGGCTGCCGTCGCTGCGGCTGCGCGGGCTTTATCTCGCGGTCTCGACCCTCGCCCTGCATTTCGTCGTGGTCTATCTCGGCGGCGAATACGAGACCAAGCGCGGTTACTCCACGGGCATTACCATCGATGCGCCGGAGATTTTCGGCTTCACCCTGTATGGCGGACGGGTCTGGTACTACGTGATGCTCGCCTTCGCCGCGCTGACGCTCCTTCTGTGCATCAACCTGCTGCGCACCCGGATCGGCCGCGCCTTCCGCGCAGTCCATGCGCATGAGACCGTGGCCGAAGCGCTCGGCATCAATGTCGCGGCCTACAAGCTCCTGGCCTTCGTGATTTCATCCGCCATCGCCGCGGTGGCGGGTGCGCTGTTCGCCTATTACCGCAGTTTCGTTTCGGTCGAGGCGTTCTCGCTGTTCCTCACCATCCAGTATGTCGCCATGGTGATCATCGGCGGCATGGGATCGCTGCTCGGTGCCATCCTCGGCGCGCTGTTTGTCACGATCTTCCCCTACATCATCGAAGGGGTGCTGCTGCGCTTGCCGAATGCGCAGGCCTATGCCGGGCAGTTATTCGCCGTGAACTATGCCGCGTTCGGATTCGTGATGATCCTGTTCCTGGTCTTCGAGCCGCTCGGCCTGGTCGGCATCTGGCACCGCATCCAGACCTATTTCCTGCTCTGGCCGTTCAAACATCGCCCGGTGGCGGGAGCGCGCAAATGAGCGAGCCATTGCTCATCGCCGAGAAGCTGGAAGTGGTGTACCATCACGCCATCACCGCCATTCAGGGCGTCTCGCTCATCGTGCAGGAGGGCCAGATCGTTGCGATCCTCGGCACCAACGGCGCAGGCAAATCCACCACCTTGCGCGCGCTCTCCGGTTTTCTCGGCATCGACAATGCCCGCGTCACCGAAGGCACCATCACCTTCGGCGGCGAGCGGATCGAGAACCGCCCGCCGAACGAACTGACCCGGCTTGGCATCGCGCTGATCCCCGAGCGCGAGAAGGTGTTCCCCAATCTCACCGTCGCCGACAATCTCGCCGCGCCCTTCGCGCCGGCCATGTCGAAGGCCGAGCGCAAGCGCCGCGAGGACGAGGTCTATCACTTCTTCCCGCGCCTTGCGGATCTGCGCACGCGGATCGGGGGCCTTCTGTCCGGCGGCGAGCGGCAGATGCTGGCGCTCGCCTCCGGCCTGATGTGCAAGCCGCAGCTTCTCCTTGTCGACGAGCTTTCGCTCGGCCTCGCGCCGGTGATCGTCGAGGACCTGATGCGCAAGCTCGTGCAGATCAGGAACGACCTCGGCATCACCATCGTCATCGTCGAGCAAAGCGCCGCCGTCGCGCTCGCGATCGCGGACTATGGCTATGTGCTGGAAAACGGCCGCGTCGTGCTCGATGGCTCGGCCGACAAACTCAAGTCCCACGGCGACATCCAGGAATTCTATCTCGGACAATCCGGCGGCGCGGAGCGGCGAAGCTACCGCGACGTGAAGCAATATCGCCGCTCGCGGAGATGGTATGGCTGAACTTGCGATCGACAACCTTACGCTGCGCTTCGGCGGCCTCGTGGTGCTGGACGGCGTGTCGCTCGCCGTGGAGAAGGGCGAATTGCTGGCGCTGATCGGCCCGAACGGCGCCGGCAAGACGAGCGTCTTCAACTGCATCAGCGGGCTTTATCCCGGCGAAGGCGCAATCACCTTTCGCGGGCAATCGCTCCTTGGCAGGAAGCCGCATGATATCGCGGCGCTCGGTATCGCGCGTACCTTCCAGCACGGCGAACTCTTCCCGCAGATGAGTGTAATCGACAATCTGCTCACCGGCCGCCATCCGCGCATCAGGGGCAATGTGTTCGCCGAGATGCTGTTCCTCCCCTCCGTGCGGCGCGAGGAAATCCGCCAGCGCGAGGCGGTGGAGAAAATCATCGAATTCGTCGAGCTGGAGCGGTACCGCTACACGCCGGTGGGCGGCCTGCCCTTCGGCACCCAGAAGATCATCGGCTTTGCGCGCGCGCTCGCCAGCGAGCCTGCCATTCTCCTCCTCGACGAGCCCTCCGCCGGGCTGAATCGCGAGGAGCGCGAGGACCTCGCCCGTTTCATCCTGCGCATCAAGCACCAGCTCGGTATTGCCATGATCTGGATCGAGCATGATATGCAGATGGTCGCCGACCTCGCCGACCGCATTCATGTGCTCGATTACGGGCGCACGCTGGCGAGCGGACCGGCCGACGCCGTGTTGAAGGATGAGAAGGTCATTGCCGCCTATCTGGGGACAGGGAAGCATTAGCCGTGGCGCGCGAAGCGGCGCGAGCGCCACTCTATCCCCGCTCGTCCGCGCGAAGGCGGGGACCCAGCTCTTCTCACAGGTTCTGTGCAAGTGGTTTCCGGGCCCCCGCTTTCGCGGGGATGAACGGAGAATGGTTGCCCGGCTGTGGATGATAGCAGCCGCCCTTCTGCTCGCATTCACCTCCCCCGCCCCCGCGCAAGCCCCCGAACCCGAAGCCCGCTCCTTCCGCGCCTATATCGAATCGCTGCGCCCACTGGCCGAACAGCGCGGCGTCACGCGAGAGACCTTCGACCGCGCGCTCAACGGCGTGCCCTACGACACTGAAGTCTCCGCCCTCTCCCGGCGCCAGCCGGAATATGGCCGCCCGGCCGGCGAGTATCTGAATTCGCTCGTAGCCCCCGCGCGCATCAATGGCGGCATCAAGCGCATCGGCGAATTGCGCGGCCTCCTCGATTCCATCGAGCACACCTTCGGCGTGCCGCGCGAGGTCATCGTCGCGATCTGGGGCGTCGAGACCTCGTTCGGCGCAAACCAGGGCGGCAAGCGCGTCATCCCCTCGCTCGCGACACTGGCCTTCCTCAACTACAAGGGCGACTTCGCGCGCGACGAACTCATCACCGCGCTCCGCATCCTGCAGGACGGCCACATCCCGCAAGAGCGCATGATCGGCTCCTGGGCCGGCGCGATGGGGCAGCCGCAATTCATCCCGTCGAGCTTCATGCGCTGGGCGGTGGATTTCTCCGGCGACGGCAAGCGCGATTTGTGGACCTCGGTGCCCGACGTGCTCGCCTCGATCGCGAATTATCTTAAAGGACACGGCTGGCAGCGCGGCCAGCCCTGGGGCTTCGAGGTGATCGTCCCGCAGGGTTTCGACATGCGCAAAAGCCGCGGAAGCTTTCGCGAATGGGTGACGCTCGGCTTTCGGCGCGCCGACGGCGGCAATCTGCCGACGACGACCATGCGCGACGAGGCGATTTTGTCCTTTCCGTCCGGCGCGCGCGGCCCTGCGTTCCTCGTCACGAAGAATTTCGACGTGATCAAGACCTACAATATCTCGGACGTCTACGCGCTCGCCGTGCTCCACCTCGCCGACCGCTTCCGTGGTGCGCCGCCGTTCGCGGGCCGCTGGCCCGAGAAGGACGTGCAGCTCTCGCGCGAGGACCGCATGACGATCCAGCAGGAGCTGGCAAAACGCGGCTTCAAGCCGAACAACATGCAGGGCATGATCGACTTCGACCTGCGCGACGATATCCGGCAGATGCAGGTGAAATTCGGGATGACACCGGACGGCCATCCCACGCCGGAGTTTTTGGGGCGGTTGGTGGGGAGGTGATTACCGAAATGTCCTGAGATCGTAATCACCTGACAGTTGGCCACCGAAGAACCGGGCGCGGACCGCAAGAGTCCGGGCGCCCGGTTCCGGTGGCCGAGCCGCTTTCGAGCGGGTTTGATGGCGTTGCTGAGACAAC
>JBMOOQ010000029.1:0-6823 GCA_049324435.1 Pseudomonadota bacterium | reverse complement strand
TCTCCGTCATTGTGCCGCTTTTGTCCGTCTCGGTCTTCGCGGGCTGGGTCTGTGCGAGCGCGCGCCCGCCTTGCAGGCTTGTCACTGCCAGCGCCGCCGCGATCGTCGCGGCCAATATGACCTTGCTCATTGCTTCGCTCCCGTCGCACGGCAATTCGTGCGGTGCCGAAAAGACTATGCGCTGACGCGGGAGCGGTCCATATCGTCGGGCCGGTTGCGGCGTCCGCCTGGCAGGCTTAGGTGACCGCGGTCGACAGTGACCTGAGGAGACAGCAATGGCGCGCAAGCCAGCCAGCAAGAAATCACCGGGCAGGACAGTGAAACGCAAGACGCCCGCCAAGGCGAAACCGGCCAAAGCCAAGAGGGCGGCCAGGCGCGGTGCGGCCGGGACCAGCAAAGCGCCGGCGCAGAAGCGGCAGCGCCCGATCGAGCTCTATTACTGGCCGACGCCGAATGGCTGGAAGATTTCCATCATGCTGGAGGAGTGCCGGCTCCCCTATATTATGAAGCCGGTCAACATCGCGAAGGGCGACCAGTTCAAGCCGGAATTCCTCGCGATCTCCCCAAACAACCGCATGCCGGCGATCGTCGATCCGGACGGTCCCGGCGGGCGGCCGATCTCGGTATTCGAGTCAGGCGCCATTCTTCAGTATCTCGGCCGCAAGACTGGCAAGTTCTATCCGAGCGACGAGCGGGCGCGCACGGCAGTCGACGAGTGGCTGTTCTGGCAGATGGGCGGGCTCGGACCGATGGCGGGTCAGGCGCATCATTTCCGGATCTATGCACCGGAGAAGCTGCCCTACGCGATCGACCGCTACACCAATGAGGTCCATCGCCTGTTCGGGGTCATGAATATCCGGCTGAAGGACCGGCCGTTCCTTGCCGGCAAATACTCGATCGCCGACATGGCCTGTGTCGGCTGGGTGTCGCGCTGGGAGCGCCAGGGACAGGATATCAATGAGTTCCCGCATCTGAAGCGTTGGCTTGAAACGGTGATGGCGCGTCCTGCAGTCGAACGCGGCATGAAGCTGCGCGTGGAGGAGGCTTCACAGGTCGATATGAAGGATCCGGCGGTTCAGCAGATGCTGTTCCGGCAGCGCGCGCGAACCGGATAGCGCCGCGATGGCGCGATCGGCCTGGCGTGATGCGTGGTTACGAATGCGCCAATAACGAGGGTTTTCGAACCGTAACCGCGATCGCGGAAAGCCTTGTATTTCAATGGGCTAGCCACGCCGTCGCGGCAGCGCATCGCGCCGTCGCTTAAGGACCGATTCATCGCGTCGCTTAAACTGCCATTCAAATCTTCCGCACCATCATCGCACCGTCCGAATGGGGGACGATTCATCCGCCGGCAACAGGCGGAGCAGATGACAGGGGAAGACAATGGCACGTTTTGAGATGACCGCACCGGAGCTCGCAGCGGTGGGGCAGGGGCCGGCGACGGCCGACATCTTCTATCAGCTCGGGATCCGCTACTCGGTCGGCAACAGCGTTCCGGCCGATCTGGTCGCGGCCCACAAGTGGTTCAACATCGCCGCGCTGAAAGGCTGCAAGGACGCTATCCGGTTGCGTCAGGAAATTGCGGCCAATATGTCGCCGTCCGAGATCGCGGCGGCCCAGCGCGCGGCACGGGACTGGCTGACCGCGCACTAATTTCCGGATTCCATCCGGTTCCCGGTTGCTTGCGGAGGCGGTCTTCGGCATATCCAGAGCTGCCGGAGACGTGGCCGAGTGGCTGAAGGCACTCGTTTGCTAAATGAGCATACCCCAAAAGGGTATCGAGGGTTCGAATCCCTCCGTCTCCGCCACTTCTTTCATGTTTCATGGCTTTCATGGCGGTGGACCGATTCTCGCCGGTACGGCGCGATCCGCGGTATCCAGGTGGAACTTTTAAGAGTTCCATGTTCGCCCGATTAAGGTACGGGCCAGCGATGCCGACGACGAAACCAGGTCGGGCACCACAGCGATCAAAAGAATACTTATATTTATCAGTATCTTGATGGCGAAACGCCGGTTCTGCCCGGCGCCTCTGGAATGCGTGCCTTTTGTGCAACACGGCTTTGAAAACGTTCGAAACTGCCTGTGTACGAGGCGTTTGGAGATTGCGCGGTAAGAGACCTCGGCTAATCTGACCCTGCGACGGAGGGGGCGTCCCCAAGTCGTGCTGCTTGGCTGTCTCTCGGGGGTTTCGAAGGAGAGCAAAGCAGTTCGCGGGGAATAGGGGAAATCTCTTTGGGTGGTTCCACCCAGCGGAGTCTGAACCCTCCCTAAAGCAAACTTGGAGGTTCAACATGAAGATGGTGAAAAGCCTTCTCCTCGGCTCCGCAGCCGGTTTCATGGCGGTGGCTGGGGCTCAGGCGGCCGATCTGCCGGTAAAGGCCAAGGCGGTCGAATACGTGAAGGTCTGCAGCCTGTATGGCGTCGGCTTCTACTATATCCCGGGTACCGATACCTGCATCAAGATCGGCGGCTATGTCCGTTATGACGGGTATCACAACGCCGCTGGCTTTGCATATCCGACCCAGGGTGCGGGCGGTAATATGAACCGCTTCTATAATACCTGGGCTCAGCAGGCCCGTTTCCGTATGACCGGTGACGTCCGCACCCAGACCGAGTATGGCACCCTGCGTGCTTACTTCGCCTTCGGCGTGAACTTCCTGAACACAGCGAATGAACTCGGTACTTCCGCAGCCAACACGACCTTGGCGATGGAGCGTGCGTTCATTCAGTTCGCCGGTTTCACGATCGGCCGCGCGGATACGTTCTTTGCATTCTATAATGGTGCGGCTTACGGCTTGGTACCGACGGCGTTCGACGGTTCGTCGGGTCCCGGTGGCCTGAACGTGTTCGCCTATACGTGGCAGTTCGGCAATGGTCTGTCGGCGAGCGTCTCGGCCGAAGATCAGTCCAACTTCGGTGCTCCGGTAATTGACCTCAACCAGACGACATCTGGCGTCGGTTTTCAAGATGATCGGCAGGGCCAGCGTATGCCCAACCTCGTCGCCAACCTGCGCGTCGATCAGGCTTGGGGTTCTGCGCAGATCATGGGTGCCCTGCACGATGTTGGCGGTCGCTACTACAATGGCGGTCTCGGCTGCCCGGCAGGGTTCAGCAATAGCACTGGCTGCGCCAATCCGGGCAATGAGATCGGATGGGCCGTCGGTGCCGGCTTGACCCTGAAAATGCCGTGGGATGCCAAGGATACGCTGTCCGGCGTGATCGCCTATGCCGAAGGTGCCAGCCGGTATATCGCAGCATTGCAGGGCAACAACTTCCTCCACAAGCAGGGCATCGCGATGGGGCAGTACACGGACGGCGTATTCGCCAATCCGGGCCAGATCGCCGGTTATAACGGCGGCATCGAGTTGACCCAGGTGTGGGGTGGTTCTATCGCGTTCGAGCATTACTGGACGCCTTCGCTTCGTACCTCATGGGTTGCTGGCTACATGAACGTCGAGTACAGCGACACGGCCAAGGCCCTTCTCGCAGCGAACGGTTGTGCTCTTGCCAACACGTTCAGTGGTCTGAGTGCCATGACCAACTGCAATCCCGACTGGTCGGCCTATCGCCTGTCCTCCCGGACGATGTGGAACCCGGTTGCCAACCTCGACATCGGTGTTGAAGTGGCCTATTCGAAGGTTAACACCGCCTATGCCGGTTCGGCGAACCTGACGGCCACTACGAATGGTGTTGCTGCCAGCCGTTATGCGATTGAAGATCAGGATGTGTGGTCCGCTGCGATCCGCGTGCAGCGCAGCTTCTGGCCGTGATCTGACGATCATTGCTTGATCTGAACGGGACCCCCGGCCGAAAGGCCGGGGGTTCTGCTTTTCTGCCGATTGGTTCGCGAGGCCAGCAGCGGGCCAGGAAGCGGCCGGTTGTATGCCCTCTCAGCTTCACGTCCATGTGACCGCGCGCCAGCGCAGCGGCGAAACCATGATAGCCTGCCGGCCGTATCAGTAAGGCGGCCGGCGACGAGCGCATTGCCCTGAGAAGCGGCCGGGCTCGTTGTGACTGTGCTGCTGGAACATGGGAGGAAAGCCAGAATGAACAGGCGGCAGGGTCTGAAACTGATGGCGGCGGCTGTTGGCGCCGCCGCAGCAGGCGGTCTGATCAACCGGCCAGCGGCGTTCGCGCAGACAGCGCCGGCCCAGCCGGCGGGGCCATACAAGCTGCCGCCGCTTGGTTATGCCTATGAGGCGCTGGAGCCGAATATCGACGCGCAGACGATGACGATCCACCATCAGCGCCATCACGGTGCGTTCATCGCGAACCTGAATGGACTGGTGGGGAAGTATCCCGATCTTGGCTCCGCCGCGGTCGTCTCGGCCCCCGAAACGCTGCTGAGCGACCTCTCCAAGGTCCCGTTGGATGTGCGGACCGCGGTCCGCAACAATCTCGGCGGCCACTGGAATCATACGTTCTTCTGGGAGCTGATGACCCCCGGAGGTGCCAGGGAGCCCGCCGGCGATCTCAAGGCGGCCATCGCGCGCGATTTCAAGTCGGCGAACGAAATGATGGAGAAACTCAATGCGGCCGGGCTTGGCCGCTTCGGGTCGGGCTGGGCCTGGCTGATCGTCACCAAGGACAAAAAGCTGGATGTCGTCAATACGCCTTATCAGGATACGCCCCATATGGATCTCGGGGCCAAGCCGGTCCTCGGCGTCGATGTCTGGGAACACGCCTATTACCTGAAATACCAGAACCGCCGCGGCGACTATCTCAAGGCGTGGTGGAACACCGTGAACTGGGACAAGGCCGCCGAAAACTACAAGAAGGCGATGTCCTGACACCGGCGCCGTCCTGATGCCGGTGGCGCGCGGTCATGCGCGGGCGTGACCCGCGCATCCATCAAGCGCGATGCGGCCGAGATGACGGATGGCCGGGTCATAGGCGAGCGAAGCGACGCAGTCCTTCGGACGGCTATGCCCGGCCATGACGACGGATGGTCGTCAGTCAGCCCTTGGCGCGCAGGAGGCGGCCGCGCTCGCGGTCCCAGCTCCGCTTCTTCAGCGTGTCGCGCTTGTCGTGCAGCTTCTTGCCGCGCGCCAGCGCAATCTCGACCTTGGCGCGGCCGCGCGGATTGAAATACATTTTCAGCGGCACCATCGTGAAGCCCTGCCGCTCGACCGCGCCGATCA
Source organism: Pseudomonadota bacterium (assembly GCA_049324435.1). Classification (GTDB taxonomy): domain Bacteria; phylum Pseudomonadota; class Alphaproteobacteria; order Rhizobiales; family Xanthobacteraceae; genus Pseudorhodoplanes. Next base: position 1,682 of record JBMOOQ010000029.1, on the reverse strand, counting down.
GCTTGTTGATCTGCCGCTTGTGCAGCAGCAGCTTGCGCGGGCGTTTCGGCGCGTGATTGTCGCGCCCAGCCTGCACATATTCCGGAATATTGGCGTTGATCAGCCAGATTTCGCCGTCACGCGCATCCGCATAGGCTTCCGCGATCGTCGCCTTGCCGGAGCGCAGCGATTTGACCTCGCTGCCGGTGAGCGCAACACCGGCCTCGAATGTCTCGCCGATCTCGTAATTGAAGCGCGCCTTGCGGTTCTCGGAAACGACCTTCGGGGGGCGCTCTTTTGCTTCTGCCATTCAGAGCACGGCTAGTTCAGAAGTCCCGCATGCACCATGGCGCTGCGGATTGCGGCCTTGGTGCCGGGGGAGACCGGCAACAGCGGCAGCCGCACATCCTCGTTGCCGCGGCCGAGCAGCGACAGGCCGCACTTTGCGCCGGCGAGACCCGGCTCCATGAAGATGGCGTGGTGCAGCGGAACGAGGCGATCCTGAATCTTCAGCCCGGCCTTGTAGTCTCCGGCGAGCGTCGTGTCCTGGAGCTGCTTGCATAAGGCCGGCGCCACGTTCGAGACCACCGAGATGCAGCCATGGCCGCCGGCTGCATTGAAGGCCAGCGCGGTCATGTCCTCGCCGGAGAGCTGGATGAATTCGTCGCCCATCGCCTGACGCTGCAGCGAGACCCGTGCGAGATTGCCGGTCGCGTCCTTCACGCCGGCGATGTTCTTCAGTTCGAACAGCCGCTTCATCGTATCGACCGACATGTCGACGACCGAACGCGGCGGAATATTGTAAATGAAGATCGGTATGCCGATGGCGTCATTCACCGCCTTGAAGTGGTGAATCATGCCCTCCTGGGTCGGCTTGTTGTAATAGGGCGTGACGACCAGCACGGCGTCGGCGCCGGCCTTCTCGGCATGCCTGGCGAGTGCGACCGCCTCGACCGTCGAATTGGACCCGGCGCCGGCAATCACCGGGACGCGGCCGCGCGCCTGATCGACGCACCACTCCACCACCTGGTGATGCTCGGGATGCGAGAGGGTCGGGCTTTCGCCCGTGGTGCCGCAGGGCACAAGCCCGTCGGTGCCCTCGGCAATCTGCCACTCGACCAGATCGCGGAATGCCTTTTCGTCGAGCTCGCCATTGCGAAACGGCGTCACCAGCGCGGTGAACGACCCCCGGAACTTTCCGTTTGCTGCCATATCTCGACCCCGACAGAAATTTTTCGTGCGCGGCTGAACCGCCCGGCTGGCTCGCGAGCCTCTGCCGCATGTCTTCGATCAATAGCGGCTCGGCTTGCGGCATGAAAGCGAATGTTCGTGAAGCGTCAGTTGGGTGACCCTGATGGATCGACGCACCGTGCCGCCGTGTCGCCGCTTTCACATGGCAGGGAGGCTCAACGGCAGGGTAAACGGTTCCTAAGCATATTCAATGCGATAGCTGGGCTGGTCCATTCGATTCGGAAGTCGAGGGCTTGGATTTGACACGCAAAGGCTCTTTCAGCGCCGTGATGGCCGGGTTTGCCGCCCTGTTGGCCGCGGCGGCCGTCGTGCAGGCGGCGCCCAAATCCAAGTCCGAGTCCAAGTCCGAAGACCCGGCCATTGCCGCCAAGCAGCCGGGCAAGGGGGCCAAAAAGGCCGACAAGCAAGCCGACAAAAAAACCGAGAAGAAATCCGGCAAGACAAGCACCGGG
>JBMOOQ010000028.1:0-225796 GCA_049324435.1 Pseudomonadota bacterium | reverse complement strand
TGACCTGCTCCGGGATTTTCGGACCATTGATAAGTTGAGAGACTGGCTCCCGATTCGGAGGGAGCGATGCGACAATCGCGGTTTACGGAAGAGCAGATGGTGGCGATCATCCGGGAGGCGGATCGCGACCAGGTTTCGGCGGTGGCCAAGCGGCACGGGATCAGCGAGCAGACGATCTATACGTGGCGCAAACGGTTCGGTGGCTTTCAGGCGAGCGATGTGAAGCGGCTGCGGCAGCTTGAGGCCGAGAACGCCCGGCTGAAGAAGCTCATTGCCGAGCGCGACCTTGAGATCGAGGTGATGAAAGAGGTCGCCGCAAAAAACTGGTGAGCGTGCCGGCCCGCCGGCGGCAAGTGGCGTATGGCCGGGAGCGCGGGCTCTCGGCGCGGCGGGCCTGCACGCTGTTCAAGGTGGCGCGATCGGCGCTGAGCTACGCGAGCCGGATGCCTGCGAAGGATGCTCCCGTCATCCGCCGGATGCGGGAGCTGTCGGCGCAGTACCCGCGCTACGGCTATCGCCGCATCCGCATCTTCCTGTGCCGCGATGGCTACCGGATGGGTGTCAGCCGGGCGCTGCGGCTGTGGCAGGCGGCCGGCTTGCAGGTGCCGCGCAAGCGGCCGAGAAGGCGCGTGGCCGCGGGCCTCCCGCGCCCGCAGGCGCCTACGGGGCCGAACCAGGTGTGGTCCTACGACTTCGTGTTCGACCGCTGCGTCAACGGCCAGCAGCTCAAGTGCCTGACCGTGACCGACGAGTTCACCAAGCAGGGACTGGCGATCGACGTTGACGGCCGCATCCGCTCGCCGCGGGTGATCGAGGTGCTGTCGCGGCTGGTCAGCGAGCGCGGCGCGCCGGCGTATCTTCGCAGTGACAACGGCCCGGAGTTCGTGTCGAAGGCGCTGTTGTCCTGGATTGTCGCCCAAGGCATCGGCACCGCGTTGATCGAGCCCGGCAAGCCCTGGCAGAATGGCGTTGCGGAGAGCTTCAACGGCAAGTTCCGCGACGAGTGCCTGAGCCTCGAATGGTTCCGCTCGCGGGCCGAGGCGAAGGTGATCATCGAGACCTGGAGACGGCACTACAACGAAGTCCGGCCGCATTCGAGCCTCGGCTATCTGACGCCGAATGCGTTTGCGGCCCTGCAAGCCAACGCAGCACCTCGTCATGCAACGGGCCGGGGCGCTGCGGTATATGGGGCCTCCGCGCCCCGGCCCGTTGCCCAACCGCCCCGCGAGGGGCAAATGCAGCAAGCAGAGGACGCCGTCTCAAGCTAACCGTGGTCCGAAAAAACCGGGCAGGTCAATAGCATCCAAAAGCGGCCTGAACCCCCCAAAGTTGATTGTGCTTTGGTTTTTCTGCACCACATCGATGGAAAACCGATTTTTTGAATAAAACTTTTTTCCGTCCGGTTCCTTGTTTGTCAGATCGAGCTTTTTCCCGTCCAGTTTTGTATCAAGAACGTTCGGCTCAAACAGCTCCTCCATCGCGATGAAGGCTCTGTCCTTCTTCGGAACCGGCACGACATAGAGATTTTCGTAAACAAAATAGAATGGATCGCTACCGTCTACGGTCTTTTTCAAGATATGGGAAAGATGCTTGAAGAGCTTTTCGGGGCCAGCGTCGTTGTCAACCAGTATGATGGTGGGCTGTTTCGGAACAACTTTGAAGTTCTTTGTAATTTTTCGATAATCGCTGAGCAGGTTCGATAATTGGCTAGCGCCCCCCCGACAAGTTCTGGACTAGCTGTGCCGTTTTAGTGAACTTGAAAAGTTGGACCAAAAGTGTCCGCTTTTTTCCGCTCACTTGCACAAGCGAGGGATACTGTGTCGCTAGAGATCGGATTGCGCATCTGATGTAAACATTGTCTGTCTTTCCTTCGCATACTATGGTCGTTCGCGTTTGACCGAAAAACCAAATGTAGTTCAGGAAGTCGGCATAAAGGCGATGAAATCCACTCTTTTTTATATCGTCAGCCGACTTGCCCTGCCGTTCATCCTCCCAACGTTTAACGTGGTATATGAAGGCTAGCATGCTGCGGAGCTTTTCTTCTTTCACGGGCGTTGAGACGCCATTTACAACCTCAAACGCGGCTCCCTTTGTTATTAGCTCCCAACACATCGCGCGAGCCAGCTTGTAGTATTCCTTTTTTACGTTGACCTTCCGATTTACGACGAGGCCCGTCGCTTCTTGGCGGGCGTCGCAGTATTGCATGCGAGTTTTCTTATGGTTGATTTCGAAGCCGATTTTCTTGACCCGCTTCGTCAAGCTGGCGCCGGCAGTCCAGACATGCGGGCGCAAGGGTTCTCGCTTGGCAATTGACCGGGGAAAGGATTTTTCGTTGGTAGAAAACGTCAGGTCATCAGCATATCGCGTATAAGTGCATCCGCATCCTGACGCGAGTTCATTCAGACGAATGTCAAGCAGATGTGCGATAATGTTAGAGATAATCGGCGAGCAGGGGCTACCTTGCGGCAGCTTGTTTTCATGACAGGCGATCTGAGCAATTACGGCCGCTACTTTTTCGTTTAGCAAGTAGTGCTGATTCTTGACAAAGAACCCGTAGACCCGTCCGAAGTTAATGCTAGGAAAGAAGTTTGCTAGGTCCGCATTTAGTACCCATCGCTGATTGCGATGATTTACTGCATTGGTCTGGATCGAAAATCCAGATTTGAAGCCGTGAGCTAACACGCATTGTTGTTTGACTTTGAGAGTAGCCTCAATTTCAAGCTGGCATTTCTCCAGTAAATCGGCAAGCCGTCGTTGAATGAATTTGAGCCTGGCATTTGGTGCGGAGATGGTGCGCTGACCACCCGCTTTCTTTAAAATAGTAAACGTCGTGTATTTTTGATGCGCAGGCGTCTTGTACAAAGCATAGGCTAATGTCGATGGCTTTACGCCTATAAGGACCGCTAAATCATAAAGTGATGATGCTTTTTTGAGTTTGGATAGAAATGTCATCGTCTTCTTAGCGAGGTGACTTGCGGACACTCTTTCGCGCGCTTCAAGCTCGCATTTGGCTTTTCAGAGAACCGCAGGGATGCATTCCCGTCGGCATTGGTTTCAAGCATCACGAAACATGATGCAAAAATCTGTCCGCAAGTCGCTATTCAAGCACCATAAAGCGCAGCTGATTGGCAAGTTGATAAATTCCGTTTCCACAACTTATGACGTTTGTTGATGATAGACGAATTTGTTGGTTGCCGTTCTGAGTAGAAGGTTGGCGACAGCTGCTCCTGGTCTGCACTCTCTTGAAATGATCGGTGTTACAGGTCCCGCACTATGGGCCGTTTCGGAAAGACGGCAATACTTTACCCCAGTTTCGCATCTCACATGCGTTCAATGCTCACCGACCTTCTTCCTGGAAGGGAAGGATCGCTACTCCGCCTGCTCGCGGAACGTCGCGCGGTACGGATGCGCGGGATACACACCGAGAATCTTCGTCTCCTTGGAGAAATAGTCCAGCTCCTTCAGCGCCAGCGCGACATTGTGATCGTCGGGGTGGCCCTCGATGTCGGCATAGAACATGGTGGCGAAGAAATTGCCCTCGATCATGTAGCTTTCGAGCTTGGTCATGTTGACGCCGTTGGTGGCGAAGCCGCCCATCGCCTTGTAGAGCGCGGCCGGAATGTTGCGCACCCGGAAGATGAAGGTCGTCACCACCGGGCCGTTGCCGGGCTCCGCCCATTGCGGCTCGCGCGCCAGCACGATGAAGCGCGTGGTGTTGTGCGCCTCATCCTCGACGTCCTGCGCGAGAATATCGAGCCCGTAGATCTCGGCCGCGAGGCGCGAGGCGATCGCGGCGCAGCTCGTGTCGCCGCGCTCGGCGACCTCGCGCGCGGAGCCCGCGGTGTCGGCGGCGACGATCGGCCTGATCTTCAGCTTGCGGATGATGTTGCGGCACTGGCCGAGCGCATGAACGTGGCTCTCGACCGTCCTGATGCCGTCGAGCGTCGCGCCCTTCGGCGCCACCAGCTGATGCTTCACCGGCAGGAACCACTCGGCGATGATGTGCAGGCCCGAGCGCGGCATCAGGTGATGGATGTCGGCGACGCGGCCCGCGACAGAATTCTCGATCGGGATCATGCCGAGCGCGGCCTCGCCGCTGGTCACCGCAGCGAACGCGTCCTCGAAGGTGGGGCACGGCATCGGCTCGTAATCGGGATAGGCCTCGCGGCAGGCGAGGTGCGAGTTGGCGCCGGGCTCACCCTGGAAGGAGATACGCTTTTTGGTCATGGGGTCCGTTGCGATTTACAGATGATTGACGTTAATTGGCGAGCAGGCGGCGGGCGGTTTCGAGGTCTTCCGGCGTGTCTACGCCGAGCGGCACCGAGGACACGATCGAAACATCGATCCTCATACCGTCCTCGAGGGCTCGTAGCTGTTCGAGCTTCTCACGTTTTTCGAGCATGGACGGCGGCAGCGCCACGAACCGCTCCAGCGCCGCGCGGCGGTACGCATAGAGGCCGATATGGTGGTAGTGCGGCCCCTCGCCCCAAGGGGCTGTGGCGCGGGTGAAATAAAGCGCACGCAACCGATTGGGCGCTGTGGGCGTGCCCACGACCTTCACCACATTCGGATTGGTGCGCTCCTCGTCCTTGGTGATTGCGGCGCAGAGGGTGCCGATATCGACCGCAGGATCGTCCAGAAGGTCCACCGCCGACCGCAGATCGTCTGGTGCGAGCGTCGGCAGATCGCCCTGAACATTGACCACGATCCGGACCCGCCCGTCCGGATCGGCGATCTGCAGAGCCTCGAAAATGCGGTCCGAGCCGGAGGCGTGATCGGTCCTCGTCATCAGCGCACGGGCTCCGGCTTTCTCGACGGCGGCGAGAATCGGCTCTGAATCGGTCGCAACAATCACCTCACCCAGATGCGCCGCCTCCGCCCGCCGGATCACATGCTCGATCATCGGCTTGCCGGCAATGTCGGCCAGCGGCTTGCCCGGCAGCCGGGTGGCCGCCAGGCGGGCCGGGATCAGGATCAGAACATCGCGCTTGTGCATTGATCTGGACCAAGTTTTCCAGCTGTCCCCGGTCCACCAATGTCGCAGGGAATGGCCGCTTATACGGGTTGCAACCCGTGGCGCAAACCGGCTAATGGTGCGCCGCCGCGGGTCTAAACCGCGCGGTTTTCTCGATCACGGCCTGCTGCGGAGCGCCGATGGACTCGTTCGAATTCAACAAGATCGCGGGCGCCGTTCTGGCGACTTGCCTCGCGATTCTGACGCTCAATATCGCTGCCGGCGCGATTTTCGCGCCCGGCAAACTGGAAAAGCCCGGCTACGCGATCGCGGTTCCGGAAAAGGCTGGCGGCGCCACCGAAACCGCCAAGGCCGAGCCCGCTGAACCGATCGCCGTCCGGCTCGCAAGCTCGGACGCCGCAAAGGGCCAGGCCGCGGCCAAGCAATGTGCGGCCTGCCATACCTTCGAGAAGGGCGGCCCCAACCGGGTCGGGCCGAACCTCTACGGTATCGTCGATCGCCCCAAAGGGGCCGTCGCCGGGTTCAACTATTCGGCAGCCCTGAAAGCCAAAGGCGGCAACTGGACTTACGAGAACCTCGACGAGTTCATTGCCAATCCGAAAAGCTACATCCCGGGCACGAGCATGGGTTATGCTGGTCTCGCCCGCGGCAGCCAGCGGGCCGACCTGATCAATTATCTGCATACCCTGTCGGACAATCCGGCTCCGCTGCCCAAGGCGGCCGACGCCGCCCCCGCGGACAAGAAGTAACGCGCGGATACGTGTTTGCTTGCGGACGGCCGGGCCCCCTGCCCGGCCGTTTGCGTTTTGGGAGCCCGGCGCTACCGTTAGGCTTGGTGCAGCCAGACGCTAAAATTACCTCCTTTTAAGCTGCCGCGGATGGATTACCCCCCTCAACCTGTCATAGATAAAAAGGCAAGCTAGGCATGACCCTTGCCAGGATCGGAGTAAGATTGTGAGCCTGTCCCGCCGTACCCTGATCAAAGCTGGCGCAATCGCGCTGACGGCCCCTGCTGCCGCAACGCTGGAGGGGCTCGCGCCGCTCAAGGCACAAGCCCAATCTACGGTTCCGCCCCAGACTTGGCGGCACGGCCTGTCACTCTTTGGCGAATTGAAATACGGGTCCGGCTTCAAGCACTTCGATTACGTGAACCCAAAGGCCCCCCGCGGTGGCTTGGTCCGGCAGGTGGCGATCGGAACCTTCGACAATTTCAATTCCGTCGTCGGCGGCGTAAAGGGCGCGTTGGCTGCCGGTATCGGTAATATCTACGATCGGCTGATGACCTCGTCGCTCGACGAAGTTTCCGCCGAATACGGCTTGCTTGCCGAAGCAGTCAGTCACCCCGACGATTTCTCAAGCTGCACATACCGTTTGCGCCAGGAAGCGAGATGGCATGACGGCAAGCCAGTGACTCCGGAAGACGTCATTTTCTCGTTCGAAGCCTTCAAGAAATACGATCCGCAATCTTCGGCCTATTACCGCCACGTCACCAAGGCAGAAAAAACCGGCGAACGCGACGTCACTTTCACGTTCGATCAGGCCGGCAATCGTGAATTGCCGCAGATCGTCGGACAGCTCATTGTGCTGCCGAAGCATTGGTGGGAAGGCAAGGACGCTCAGGGCCGGCCACGCGATATCGCGCTCACCACCATGGAACCGCCGCTTGGCTCAGGCCCCTACAGGATCAAGACCTTTGTCGCAGGCCGCAGCATCTCCTATGAACGCGTCGCCGACTATTGGGGCAAGGACCTGAACGTCAATATCGGCACCAACAACTTCGACGAACTGCGTTACGAATATTTCCGCGACACCACGGTCGCGCTTGAAGCGTTCAAGGCCGACAATCTCGACTGGCGTTATGAGAATAGCGCGAAGGACTGGGCGACAGCCTACGATTTTCCTGCGGTTCGCGAAGGACGTGTGATTCTCGAGGAGTTCGAGATCCGGAATTTCGGCGTGATGCAGGCTTTCGCCTTCAACATCCGGCGCGACAAGTTCAAGGACCCGCGGGTTCGGAGAGCGTTCAATTACGCGTTCGACTTCGAGGAGATGAACAAGCAGATCTTCTTCGGACAATACCGGCGCATCAACAGCTACTTCGAAGGCACCGAGCTTGCTTCTACCGGGCTTCCGCAAGGCCTCGAGCTGGAAATTCTGCAAACGGTCAAGGACAAGGTGCCGCCGGAGGTCTTCACCAAACCATTTGTCAATCCAAAGGGCGGAGACGCGGCCGCGGTTCGTAACAATCTGCGTGACGCATTGCGTCTGTTCCGGGAGGCTGGCTGGGAGGTCAAGGATCAAAAGCTGACCAACGTGAAGACCGGCGAAAAAATGACGGTCGAAGTTCTTCTGCCAAGCCCGGCCTTCGAGCGCGTTGTCGGTTTCTGGAAGCCGTTGCTGGAACGCACTGGCATCGACGTGTCGATCCGCACCGTCGATGCGAGTCAGTACGAGAATCGCCTCCGCAGCTGGGACTACGACGTCATCATTTCCACGTGGGGACAATCGCTGTCGCCTGGAAACGAACAGCGTGGCATATGGGGCTCTAAGGCTGCAGAACAGCAAGGATCACGCAATTATATCGGCATCCAGGATCCGGCGATCGACGCGCTGATCGATCGCGTTATATTCGCAAAAAACCGCGCCGAGCTGGTCGCGGCGACGCACGCACTCGATCGGGTGCTGCTGGCCAACCACTTCGTGGTGCCGCAATGGACCTATGGCAAGGTGCGTACGGCACGCTGGAACCGGTTTGGCAAACCCGATCCGCTTCCGAAATATGGCATGGCCGCCTTCCCGAGCGTGTGGTGGTGGGACGCGGAGAAGGCCGCGAAAACAGGAACCCGTTCGTGAGCGGTTGGACGCGCCGCAGAGTTCTCACGATTGCAGCAGCGGGCGCCGGTACAGTGGCGCTCAGGAAAACGGGCCTTGCGAACACCGGCGAGCGCCACGGCATTTCGGCGTTCGGCGACCTCAAGTATCCTGCGGATTTCCTGCACTTCGACTACGTCAATCCGAACGCGCCGAAGGGCGGCACGTTCTCAATGATCGGAGCAAACCGCCAGTACAATCAGAACTTTCTTACCTTCAACTCGCTCAACAGCTACATTCTTCGGGGCGACGCCGCGCTCGGCATGGAGCGCACCTTTGCGAGTCTGATGACCAGCGCGTGGGACGAGCCGGATTCGATGTACGGCTTGGCCGCGCAATCGGTGCAGATTTCCGACGACGGACTGGTCTACCGGTTCACATTGCGGCCGGGCCTCGTGTTTCATGATGGCAGCGCGCTGACCGCGCATGACGTTGCGTTTTCGCTGACCACGTTGAAGGAAAAAGGTCATCCCATCATTACAACGCTGATGCGCGACGTCGATGGAGCGGATGCAAACGACGATCGTACCGTCGTCGTGCGGTTCAAGGAGAAGCGCGGCCGTGACGTTCCTTTGTTCGTCGCCGGTCTGCCGATCTTTTCGCGGGCCTATTACAGCAAACGGCCGTTCGAGGAATCCACGCTCGACATCCCGCTTGGCAGCGGACCCTATAAGGTCGGTCGCTACGAGGCCGGACGATATATCGAATATGACAGGGTGAAAGACTGGTGGGGAGCCAACCTGCCGGTGCAGCGCGGGCTGCACAACTTCGATGTGATCCGTTACGAATTCTATCGCGACCGCGACGTGGCTTTTGAGGGCTTCACCGGAAAGAATTACACGTTCCGTGAGGAATTCACGTCCCGGATCTGGGCGACGCGCTACGATTTCCCGGCGATGCGTGACGGGCGCGTGAAGCGCGACGTCCTGAAGGACGAGACACCATCTGGTGCACAGGGCTGGTTCCTCAATACGCGCCGGGCAAAATTCCAGAATGCGAAGCTGCGTGAGGCGCTGATTTATGCCTTTGACTTCGAATGGACCAACCGCACGATCATGTATGGGTCCTATGAACGCACCCATTCGGTTTTCCAGAATTCGGACCTGATGGCGACCGGCAAGCCGAGCGGTGACGAGCTGAAGCTCCTCGAACAATTCCGCGGCAAGGTTCCGGACGAAGTGTTCGGCGAGCCCTTCGTGCCTCCAGTGACGGATGGGTCGGGTAATGATCGCAATCTCCTGCGTCATGCAACCCGGTTACTCAACGAAGCGGGCTATCCGATCAAGGACGGCAAGCGGATGGCGCCGAACGGCGAGCGGATGACGATCGAATTTCTGCTCGATGAGCCGAGCTTCCAGGCCCATCATATGCCTTACATTAAAAATCTCGCGGTGCTTGGTATCGATGCCAATATCCGGATGGTCGATCCGGTTCAGCTCAAGACCCGCACCAACGAATTCGATTTCGATGTCGTTATCCAGCGTTTCGGCTTCTCGACCGTTCCCGGCGAGTCGCTGCGCTCCTATTTCTCGTCCAAGTCCGCTGCCATCAAGGGATCGCAGAATCTGGCCGGGATTTCCGATCCTGTCATCGACACCCTGATCGACCAGATTGTTGCGGCGCCTACCCGCCCGGAACTTGTGACCGCCTGCCGGGCACTGGATCGCGTAATCCGGTCCGGCCGTTACTGGGTGCCGCATTGGTATAAGGCCTCGCACTGGATCGCCTATTGGGACATGTTCGGCCGGCCGGCACAGGGCAAGCCGAAATATGCCCGCGGCATTCCGGAAACATGGTGGTACGATCCCGCCAAGGCGGCGCAACTGGAGCGGCGAGGTTAGCGTTCTCGCCAGGCGAGATTGCCGCAGGATGGCGAGACGAGCCATGATGGGTCGAATGACATGAGTGCCTACATTCTTCGACGCCTGCTTTTGATGATTCCGACTCTGTTCGGAATCATGCTGGTTTCGTTCGTCGTGATCCAGTTTGCACCGGGCGGCCCCGTTGAGCGCGTCATCGCGCAATTGTCCGGCTCCGACACCGGAGCCACCTCCCGGATTTCCGGTACGCCGGGCGGCGATTTCGCCGGCCGCGGGGGCATTGAGGGGGCAGGCGGCATTGACGGAGGTTCGTCCAAATATCGTGGCGCACAAGGCCTCGACCCGGAATTCATCAAGCAGCTCGAAAAGCAATTCGGCTTCGACAAGCCGGCCCATGAGCGCTTCTTCCTGATGCTCTGGAACTATATCCGCTTCGATTTCGGCAAGAGCTATTTCCGGGACGTCTCGGTCATCGACCTGATCAAGGAGAAGCTTCCGGTCTCGATCTCACTCGGATTATGGATGATGCTGCTGGCCTACGCAGTGTCCATCCCGCTCGGCATCCGCAAGGCGGTCAAGGACGGCACCCGGTTCGATGCATGGACCTCCGGGATCATCATCGTCGCGTATGCAATTCCGGGCTTTCTGTTCGCAATCCTGCTCATCATCCTGTTCGCCGGCGGCTCGTTTTTCGACTGGTTCCCGCTGCGGGGCCTGACCTCCGACAATTGGGCGCAATTGCCCTGGTACAGCAAAATCCTGGATTATTTCTGGCATCTGACGTTGCCGCTAATCGCGATGTCGCTCAGCGCCTTCACCACAATGACGCTCCTGACCAAGAATTCGTTCCTTGACGAAATTCGGAAGCAATATGTTCTGACCGCGCGGGCCAAGGGATGCAAAAACACCCGCGTTCTTTACGGCCATGTGTTCCGCAACGCCATGTTGATCATCATCGCCGGGTTCCCATCGACATTTGTGGCCGCGTTCTTTGCGGAATCGCTCCTGATCGAAACCATTTTCTCGCTCGATGGGCTCGGTCTGCTAGGCTTCGAGAGCATCATGAACCGCGATTACGCGGTCACCTTTGCAACGCTCTACATCTTCGCGCTGGTGGGACTCGTGGTCAGCCTGATTTCGGATGTGATCTATACTCTGGTCGATCCGCGCATCGACTTCGAAGCGCGCGAGGTCTGACGATGGATGCGCGCGTCCCGACCACGATGCCCGAGACGACGATGACCAGCCCGAGCGGCAGCGGTCTGGTCGCGCCGCCGGAACGCCGGCCGCTGCGCCTGTCGCCGCTCAACCGGCGGCGCTGGATCAACTTCAAGCGCAACCGGCGCGGCTATTATTCGCTCTGGATCTTCCTGTTTCTGTTCGTAACGTCGCTGTTCGCAGAAGTGATCGCGAACGACAAGCCGTTCATGATCAAGTACGATGGCCGGTTCTATTTCCCCTCGATCTTCACCTATGCAGAAACGACCTTTGGCGGCGAGTTCGAGACCGCGGCCGATTACCGCGATCCCTATCTGCAGCAGAAGATCGAAGAGAAGGGCGGCCGGATGTGGTGGCCGCCGATCCGCTATTCCTACCGCACGCACAATCTCGATCTGCCGACGCCGGCGCCATCGAAACCGACATGGCTCCTGACTGAGGAGCAGTGCAAGCCGGTGGTGCAGCGCAAGAACCTCACGGGTTGCCGCGACCTCGAATATAACTGGCTCGGCACCGACGATCAGGGCCGCGATGTGCTTGCCCGTATCATCTATGGATTCCGGATATCTGTGTTGTTCGGGCTTATTCTGACCAGCATCTCGTCGGTAATCGGCGTGACGGCCGGTGCGATTCAGGGCTTCTTCGGCGGCAAGGTGGATTTGTTCTTCCAGCGCGGTTTGGAAATCTGGACCTCGGTGCCGACGCTGTTCCTTCTGATGATCATTTCGTCGGTATTGACGCCGAGTTTCTGGGTGTTGCTCGGCATTCTTCTGCTGTTCTCCTGGGTGTCTTTGGTCAATCTGGTGCGCGCCGAATTCCTGCGCTGCCGCAACTTCGAATATGTCATGGCCGCGCGCGCGCTCGGCGTATCCAATATCCGCATCATGTTCCGGCATCTGCTGCCGAACGCCATGGTGGCGACGCTGACCATGCTGCCATTCCTGTTGTCGGCCTCGGTTGGAACGCTGACCTCGCTCGACTTCCTCGGTCTCGGTCTGCCGCCCGGATCGCCTTCGCTCGGTGAATTGCTGTCGCAGGGCAAGGCCAACATCCAGGCGCCATGGCTCGGATTGTCGGGCTTCTTCACCATCGCGATCATGCTGTCCCTGCTCGTGTTCATCGGCGAGGCCGTGCGCGATGCCTTCGATCCCCGGAAAATTTTTTCATGAGCGTTCCTCCTCTTCTGAGTGTGAAGGACCTGTCCGTCGCATTCACACAGGGCGGCCGGACCACACTGGCGGTCGATCGCGTCTCATTCGATGTCAGACCGCGCGAAACCGTGGCGCTCGTTGGCGAATCCGGATCGGGCAAATCCGTCACCGCGATGTCGGTGATGAAGCTCCTGCCCTATCCGGCCGCAAGTCACCCGACCGGCACGATCCATTTCAAGGGACAGGAACTAATCGCGATGCCGGACAACGGCATGCGCCGCATCCGCGGCAACGACATCACCATCATTTTCCAGGAGCCGATGACGTCGCTCAATCCGCTCCACACCATCGAGCGGCAGATTCGGGAGATTCTGGAGCTGCATACCGGTCTTCGCGGAGATGCAGCTAAGAAGCGCGTGGTTGAGTTGCTGACGCAGGTCGGCATTCCCGATCCGGCCGGCCGGCTGCAAAGCTATCCACACCAACTATCCGGCGGCCAGCGTCAGCGCGTGATGATCGCAATGGCGCTCGCCAACGAACCCGAGCTTCTGATCGCGGACGAACCCACGACCGCGCTTGACGTCACCGTACAGGCCCAGATTCTGCGGCTTCTCAAGGATCTCCAGACTCGGCTTGGCATGGCGATGCTGTTCATCACCCATGACCTCGGGATCGTGCGCAAGATTGCCGATCGGGTCTGCGTCATGAATCAAGGCAAGATCGTGGAACAGGGAGACGTTGCCCGCGTCTTCGAGAGGCCGGAACATCCTTACACGCGCGCGCTTCTCACCGCAGAACCGGCCCGCGATCCCGCACCGCTGCAGCCGACCGAACCGTCGATGGTCAAGACCGACGACCTCAAGGTCTGGTTCCCGATCAAGCGTGGCGTGCTGCGCTCCACGGTCGGACACATCAAGGCCGTGGACGGTGTCTCGATCGAGGTCCGCAAGGGAGAAACACTCGGCATCGTCGGCGAGTCCGGGTCGGGCAAGACCACACTCGGACTTGCGATCCTGCGTCTGATTTCGTCCGACGGACCGATCGTGTTTATGGGAAAGGAGGTCCAGGATCTCTCCTTCAAGGAAATGCGGCCGTTTCGTCACGCCATGCAGGTCGTGTTCCAGGACCCTTATGGTTCGCTGAGCCCGCGCATGTCAGTCGCGGACATCATTGAAGAAGGACTGCAGGTCCATCATCCCAATATGTCCAAGAGCGAACGCGAGGCCTTGGTGGTAAGGGCATTGACCGATGTCGGTCTCGATCCAGAAACGCGGTTTCGTTACCCGCACGAATTTTCCGGCGGGCAGCGACAGCGTATCGCTATCGCGCGCGCCATTGTCTTGCAGCCGAAATTCGTGGTCCTCGATGAGCCGACCTCGGCGCTCGATATGCTGATCCAGTGCCAGATCTGCGACTTGCTGCGCAGTCTGCAGAAGCGGCTTGGTCTAACCTACTTGTTCATCTCCCATGACCTCAAGGTCGTCGCCGCGCTCGCCAGCCGGCTCATTGTGATGCGCAACGGCAAGATCGTAGAGGAGGGTCCAGCCAAGGACTTGTTCGCCAATCCGAGGACCGACTATACGCGGGCTCTGTTCGCAGCCGCCTTCAACCTCGATACAACGTCGGGCGACGCCGTTGCGCAATAGCCGCGGCCAACCAGCCTCGCGGGGCATAACGCAAACTTGATTCCGGTTTGGATGCTACATGCGCAAGAACGCATGTGACTGTCGCGATTGGACTCTCATGACCCGTAGCACCGCCGTAATCTCCTCCATCCTCACTGTTTGCATCCTCGCTCTTTGTGCGCCCGCTCAGGCGCAGGATCTTCCGGCGCAGTTTCCAATCCTGAACGAGGATGGCAGCAGGATCGCGAATCATTCCATCGACAAAGGCAGCGTGGCTGCGGCCGAGAAGCTACCGGGCGCTATCGTCGCCGCGAACCCGAAGGGTGACGTCACCCTGGTCGAATTTTACGATCTGAATTGCCCGTATTGCCGACGCGCATCGGCCGATATCGACGCGATGATCCGGGCCGACAAAAAGCTGCGTCTGGTCCTGGTGCCATTTCCGGTGCTCGGGATCCCGTCGATTCTGGCGGGACGTGTGGAGATTGCGGTCTCAAAGATGCTGCCGCCTGCCGAGTTCTACCGGTATCACCGCGCGCTCTATGCGGGCCGTGGCGTGATCGACGGCCAGCGTGCGCTGAGCACGGCCTCCACCTTCAAGCTCGATCTGCAGAAAGTGCTGGACGCGGCGAATGAGGACGGCATCACCGACATCATGAAGGCGCATGTGAAATTCGCCGACACTCTCGCGCTGAAAGCCACGCCCGCCTATCTGGTTGGCGATGTGGCGCTACAGGGTCATCCCGGACGCAAAAGCCTGCAGGGCGTGATCGACGCGATCCCCAAATGCGGTAAGGTCGTGTGCTGACGCAGATATCGTGTGACGCGTTCCAGCGAGCGGGTGTCGCCGCAGTTCGAAAGCAACCTATCCGGCCGACTCCGTCCGGATTCGACGTACCGACGTCACCTCGGAGCCTGCGTCTCTGATTCGCGCCACCGCCTGTTGGATCGGCTCGATTGCAACCGCCATGTGATGCGCATTGGCATGAATGATCGTGTGGCGATCACGCACCATTGCGACGTGCCCCTTCCAGAAAATCAGGTCTCCGCGCTGCGGCATCGACAGCGCAGCGATAGCGTCGACCGGCTCACCCAGCGCCGCTTCCTGCATATCGCTGTCGCGGGGGCAGGCGATTCCACAGGCCGTGACTGACACCTGCACCAGCCCGGAGCAATCGATCCCAAGATGGGTTTTACCGCCCCATAGATAGGGCGTGCCGAGGAAGCGCTCGGCTATCGCCACATAATCGCTTTCACAGCTATCGAGCGCAGCCAGATGCCGGGCCGGGATGTATCCGCGGTGAGGAACAACAGCGAACGGCTCCTCAGTCCGGGCAACCGCAACTTTCGCGCCGAACGGCAACGCTTCCATCGGTGGCGTCTTGATGTCCGGCGCAGCGAAGACCAGCGTACTCAGCGCCCGCACCTTCATTGTCGGCTCGGTCAACCGGGTGGTCAGTGCATTGGCCGGTATCCATCCCACATAGCCGTCCGACGCAAGCTGGGCCCAACACCAGCCCTCGTCATTCGAGTCGTAGACCGCGACACGTTCGCCCCGCAGCACCTCGGTTTCAAGTGGCGCATCGGGCGATGGCGCGCGCCGGACGGGTGCATGCGGATCGAACACTTCGTAGACAGTTCCTTCGACGAAGCGTTCGGCTTCGACCTGCCCTTCAAGGTGCTTGGCCGCGAGGTCGGGTCTCGCTGGTGTGAGACGGCGATCGCGTTCCACGGGGCTCAGCCGTAGCGCTCGCAAAGCAGCGCATAAACCGCACGCGCCGCCTGACATTCGCCGCCCTCCGGACGGCCCGGCTTGGTCGAGGGGTTCCAGCCATAGATGTCGAAATGCAGCCACGCCTTAGCGTTCGAAACGAACTTCTTGAGAAACAATGCGCAGGTGATCGAACCGGCAAAAGTGCCAGAACCGACATTGCTGGTGTCGGCGACCTTCGAATCCAGCATCGACTCGTAGGGCGCCCACAACGGCATCCGCCATAGCGGATCCGCCTGCTGCCGGCCGTGATCCATCATCGCCGACGCGAGCGCATCGTCGTCAGTGTAGAACGGCATAACCTCCGGCCCAAGCGCTACGCGGGCGGCCCCGGTCAACGTACCCATATCGATCAGAAGATCGGGTGACGATTCATCGGCCAATGCCAGCGCATCCGCAAGCACAAGGCGCCCCTCCGCATCTGTGTTGCCGATTTCAACGGTCAGTCCCTTGCGAGAGGGATAGACGTCGAGCGGCCGGAATGCCGAGCCGGAGACCGAATTTTCCACCGCCGGAATAAGAACGCGCAAGGCGACCGGAAGCTTGCGATCCATGATCATATGCGCGAGCGCAAGCACAGCCGCAGCACCGCCCATGTCCTTCTTCATCAGCAGCATCGCACTGCTGGGTTTGAGGTCGAGCCCCCCGGTATCGAAGCAGACACCCTTGCCAACCAGTGTCACTTTCGGATGAATGGGATCGCCCCAGCGAAGATCGATCAGCCGCGGTGGCCGCGCCGCCGCACGCCCGACCGCGTGGATCAGCGGAAAGTTTTTCAGGAGCAGTTCGTTGTCCGTGACCGCTTCGATCCACGCATCATGCTTCTCTGCAAGAAGCCTGGTCTGTTCGTGGATATCCGCCGGCCCCATATCGTTTGCGGGCGTATTGATCATATCGCGCGCAAGTGTGACACCCTCGATGATACGAGACAGATCCGCGATATCGATGCCATCGGGCGGCACCAGCCTGACCGACTTGCCGCTCCGGTTGCGATAGCGATCGAACCGATAGGCGCCGAGCGCGAATGCGATCGCCGCCAGCCTGGTATCGTGAGACGCATTGGCAAAGCCATAGACACCCGACGTCAGCAGTCCGGGCAATTTTCCCGGCAGCATCGGATTGGCCTTGGCGGCATCATCCTCAATGCCGAACAACACTGCGGCAAGGCTGCCGTCCGGCCCCGGAAGGGCAAGATGCGCGCCGGGCTTAGGCTCAAATCCCGCAGTATCTGCATATGAGCGTGCGAGCGGGCTCAGACCCTCCCGAATGCCGGGCCAAGTGGCCTTGCTGGCGAACCAGATGGGAGTGACCGGAGCGTGGTTTGATTCGGCAAAAGCTGGGTGCATGCGGCTTCTTATCGATCCCCCGTGGTCCCGCCAAGAGCGGGCCTTAACCAGCCGTTAGGGTTAACGCTTTATTGAGCGAGGGGCGCGCGGATCGCACCCGCCGCCGACCGAGGCGCTCCATGTATCGCATACCGAATCGCAGATCGTCGAAGACCCGCCTGCTCACCGGCGCCGCCGTACTCGCCGCCCTGATGCTCGGCGGCTGCCAAAGCGCCCAGCTCGGCCCCACTGGGTCCATCTCACAGTCCGTCGAACAGGATCCGCGGCGCGAGGCGCAAATCTGGGGCGAGCGCTACAGCAAGAATCAGAAGGATCCGGAAGCGGGCATCCGCTATGCGCAGGCGTTGCGTGCCCTGGGCCAGCGCGCGCAAGCAGTCGCGGTACTCGAGCAATCCTCGCTCAGCAATCCGAACAATCCCGCGGTTCTCGGCGCTTATGGCCGAGCGCTCGCTGACACCGGCCGCTTCGCGCAGGCGCTGGATGTCCTGAGCCGCGCCCACACGCCGGACCAGCCGGACTGGCGCATTCTCTCGGCGCAGGGCGCGGTGCTCGATCAGATGGGCCGCCATCAGGAGGCGCGCCAGCATTACCTCAGTGCCCTTCGAATCGCACCCGACGAGCCGTCGGTCATGTCGAATCTCGGACTGTCCTATGCGCTCTCGCGAAACTTGCCCGAGGCTGAGAGCACGCTGCGGCGCGCAAACGCCCACGCCAACCGCGAGCCGCGCGTCCGGCAGAATCTGGCGCTGGTCGTAGGTCTGCAGGGCCGGTTTCAGGAAGCTCAGGAAATCGCCTCTGCCGACCTGTCGCCGGAAGAGGCCGCGGCGAATTTGGAATATCTTCGCAACATGCTTGCCGCTGAAAAAGGCAACAAGGGTAGGCCGCAGCCGCGGAAGCTGCAGCAGGCGGCGAATAATTCCTGATTTTGCTTTGAATCGCGTATCGGCACCAAGACGTGCGCAGTGCCGCCGGCCGTTCCGGCCTATTACTGCAGCGCCATTACGCGGATCGCAGCCGGCCCCAGAATGACGATAAACAATACCGGCAGGAAGAACAGGATCATCGGCACCGTGAGCTTCGGCGGCAGCGCGGCCGCCTTTTTCTCCGCTTCGGCCATACGCATGTCCCGGTTTTCCTGAGCGAGCACACGCAGGGTCTGCGCAAGCGGCGTGCCGTAGCGTTCCGCCTGCTGCAAGGCCACGCAAACGGACTTGACGCCCTCAAGATCGGTGCGCTTGGCCAGATTGTCATAGGCCTGGCGCCGATCCGGGAGATAGGACAATTCAGCGGTCGTGAGTGTCAATTCCTCGGCCAGCGGAACCGACTGCGATCCGACCTCGTCAGCCACCTTCTTGAAGGCCGCCTCGATCGACATCCCGGACTCCACGCAAATCAGGAGCAGGTCGAGCGCATCCGGGAAGGCGCGGCGGATCGACAGTTGCCGCTTCTGGATCTTGTTCTTGAGGAACAGCAGCGGCATCTGCATTCCGAGATAAGTGGCGAACAGGCAAATGCCGACCTTGATCGTGAACGGCTTGTCGATCTGAAGAATGACAAACACATAGAGAATCGACACCAGTGCCGCCACGATCGGCATCACCATGCGGAAAAACAGGTAGGTGACGTAAGGCGCATGACCGCGGTAACCGGCCTGGATCAGTTTCTCGCGCGCCTCTTCCTGCCCGACCCACTTGTTGAGCTGAAAACTCTCGACAGCCCGCTGCATGAACTGCTTGGGCGACTGGCGCAGTGTGACCTTTTCGCCGCGCGCCATCCGCTCGCGCTCACGCTGCCGGATCTTCTCGCGTTCGATTGCGACCGACTTCATCCGCTTTGGCAGCGGATCGGACGCCAGCAGCGGCATCGCCAGCGTCAGCACTGTCGCCACGGCTGCAATACCGGCAAGAAGCATCGCCAGCAGCCGGGTATCGTGCAAGATGCCGATGATGATCTGCGTCATGATGCGCTCAGAAATCGAAGTTAATCATCTTCTTCATGACGAAGACGCCCATGGACATCCACATCGCGCTGCAAACAAGCATGAGCTGCCCGGTCGGATGGGTCCATAAAAGTTCGATGTAAGTCGGACTCGTAATCCAGACGAGGCCCATGACCATCGGCGGCAACGAACCGATGATGGCAGCGGACGCCTTCGCTTCCATCGACATGGCCTGGATCTTGGCCTTCATCTTCTTGCGCTCGCGCAACACCTTGGAGAGATTTCCCAGTGCCTCCGACAGATTGCCGCCAGCCTTCTGCTGAATGGAGATGACGATCCCGAAGAAGTTCGCTTCCGGCAGCGGCATGCGTTGATAGAGCTTGCCGCAGGCCTCGCCGATCGGCATGCCGATCGCCTGCGTCTCGAGGATCGCCTTGAACTCGCTTTTGACGGGTTCCTGACTTTCAGCGGCAATCACCTTCAAACTGTCGAGCAAAGGCAGGCCGGATTTGATGCCGCGCACGATGACGTCGACCGCATCGGGAAAGACCGCGAGGAATTTCGCTTCGCGCCGCTTCTTGAGATACGAGAGCAGCCAGAACGGCAGACCAAAGCCGGCAGCAAAGCCGAACCCAAGCGCGGACATCAGACCGAGACCGGCACCGAGTACAGCGCCAAACGCGACAATGCCCATCGCAGCGGAAATCAGGATATATTGACGGATCGACCAGCTCAGGCCGGCCTGCTCGATCCGCTGCGACAGCGTTGGCCTTGCATTTTTGCGCTGGCGTAACTCAAGGTCTTTCAGAGTTTCCTCAATCTGCTCGCGACGCGACTTCTGGCTGCCTCGTACCTTCCGTTGTACGGCCTGCGTCTGAGCAGCGCTTGCAACACGCCGCTCGATATTTCGCTCGCCGGTCAGCAGCGGATAGATGAAAACCCAAGCCAGCCCGCCGACCGCGATCGACGCGAGGATCGCCATCATAAGTGTCTGACTGTTAAAGTCGAACATGGTCATGCCATCGCATCGTCTGGCAGCGCACTCGCATCGAGCGCAGCAGCAAGACGCTGCTCCTCGCCATAATAGCGCGCCCGCTCCCAGAAGCGCGGCCGTCCAATCCCGGTGGAACGATGACGTCCGATCAGGTTTCCGTGCGCGTCCTCTCCCAGCATTTCGTAAACGAACAGATCCTGAGTGATGATGACATCTCCTTCCATACCGAGCACTTCGGTTATATGCGTGATGCGTCGAGATCCGTCGCGCAGGCGCGCCGCCTGGATTACCACGTCCACCGATGAGCAGATCATCTCGCGGATCGTCTTGGAGGGAAGCGAGAAGCCGCCCATCGTGATCATCGATTCGATACGCGAGAGCGCTTCTCGTGGCGAGTTCGCATGCAGCGTACCCATCGAGCCGTCATGACCGGTATTCATGGCCTGAAGCAGGTCGAAGGCCTCAGGTCCACGCACTTCGCCGACGATGATCCTCTCCGGACGCATGCGCAGACAGTTCTTGACCAGATCGCGCATCGTCACCTGCCCCTCGCCTTCGAGGTTCGGCGGCCGGGTTTCTAGCCGCACGACATGCGGTTGCTGCAATTGCAGTTCGGCAGCGTCCTCGCAGGTGATAATGCGCTCATCGTCGTCGATGAATTGTGTCAGGCAATTAAGCAGCGTGGTCTTACCAGAGCCGGTGCCGCCGGAGACAATGGTATTGACACGGCAACGCCCGAGAATTCGCAGGATCTCCGCACCTTCTGGCGTAATCGAGCCGAACTTGACGAGATTTTCGAGCCGGAGTTTGTCTTTCTTGAACTTGCGGATCGTGAGCGCAGGACCGTCGATGGCGAGCGGCGGCACAATGGCATTGACGCGGGAGCCATCGGGCAGGCGCGCGTCGCAGATCGGCGATGACTCGTCAACGCGCCGGCCGACCTGACTGACGATACGCTGGCAGATATTCAGAAGCTGCTGGTTATCGCGAAAGCGGATTCCGGTCTTGTGAATCTTGCCGGCCACTTCGATATAGACCGTGCCGGACCCATTCACCATGATGTCGGCAATATCGTCGCGCGCAAGCAGCGGCTCCAGAGGACCGTAACCGAGAACGTCGTTGCAGATGTCGTCGAGCAGCTCTTCCTGCTCGGAGATCGACATCACGACATTCTTGATGGCGATGATTTCGTTGACGATGTCGCGAATTTCTTCGCGCGCGGCGTCGGCATCGAGCCGTGCCAGCTGAGCAAGATCGATGGCCTCGATCAACGCGCTGAAAATCGATCCCTTGACTTCGTAATAGCTGTCCGACCGGCGGCTGTCGGTTGCAAGAACCGCAGGCTTTTGCGGGACCGTTGGCGCGGACAGCAATTGTGCGCCCAGACCGGCTGACGGCAGCGGCGCCCGCCCCTCGCCGGCGGCACTGACGGCCACAGCTGGCGGCGCTGCCGGCTTCGGGGCAGGCGCCGAGACCGTGGCGGCGCCGCCGGAGGAGGCGCTCGGTAAGGGACCAGACGCGTTACGCTTGCCAAACACGACGACTTACTCCGCGCTTACGCCTTCTTACGAAACCTCTGCAGAAACGGACTGAGCAGGCCCGTTTTCGACTTCTTCGCTTCCGATCGTCCCGTCATCACCTGGGCCAGATTGCGAAACATCTCTGCGATCTTGTGATTGCTGGCGACCTCCGCAATCATCTGACCGTTGTTCGCCGCAGTCCCGAATATCTGAGGTTCGAAAGGAATAATTGCAGCCGGCTGGTCGTCCAGCGCCTTGGCGAAATCCGCCGCCTTAATCTCCGGGCGCTTGGGAACTCCGACCTGATTGAGGACGTAGAACGGCCGATGATCGTTGACCCGTGATGCCTTCAGGAAGTCGACCAGATTCTTCGCATTGCGAAGATTGGCGAGATCCGGCGCTGCGACTATGAGAATATCGTCGGCGGCCAGCAATGCCCGCTGCGTCCAACCGGTCCACTGGTGCGGCATATCGAGCACGATGCATGGCACGGTCGCGCGCAACGAATCGAAAATCGAGTCGAACGCATCGGCGCCGAAATCGTAAACGCGATCCAGAGTCGCTGGGGCGGCAAGCAGACTCAGATTGTCCGAGCATTTGGACAGCAGCCGGTCCACGAAGGCGGTGTCGACACGGTCAGGCGAGAAAACCGCATCCGCAATGCCTTGCGGCGGATCCTGATTATAGTCCAACCCCGCCGTTCCGAACGCAAGATCGAGATCTGTCACGACTGAATCGAGTCCCAGATCGCGTGCGATCGACCACGCCAAATTATGCGCGACCGTCGAGGCTCCGACCCCGCCCTTGGCGCCGATGACCGCAAGGATACGGCCGACAGGCTTCGCATCGGGTGCCGAATAGAGACCGCAGATCGAACGGATGATGTCGAGCGTACTGACCGGCGAGATCAGATAGTCACTGACGCCGCGCCGTACCAGTTCACGATACAGCAAGACGTCGTTGTGACGTCCAATGACCACGACCCGTGTCCCGGAGTCGCAAAGTTCGGCCAGCGAGTCGAGCCCGGCCAATACCGCTTCCGGCCGCCCCTCGGATTCGAGAACGATCACATTCGGGGTGGGCGCGGAGCGGTAAGCCTCAAGTGCCGCCGTCACACCCCCCATCTGAATCTTCAGATGGGCTTTTCCGAGGCGCCGATCTTCTCCCGCGGATTGCACCGCGGCAGCGGTTTCTACAGATTCGCAGAAGGCCTGAATGGAAATGCGCGGCGCCGGAGCGATGTGCTCGTCACGCTCCGGCAAAGCAGCCGGCATGTCGCGGGTCATCTGATTGGCACTGATCGTCATTGGCCAACGTCGCTCACCTTGCCCTGGTTCTGCTCCGGATAGACCGTCGCCGGACTCTGCCCCTGGCGATACTTTTCGATCGCCGTCGTGCGGCGGGACATCCAGACCGGTGTTTCGGCGCGGGGCTGAACGAGGTCGGCCGGGTTCGCCACCATCGCCGCCAGATTGCGCTGATTGGCGCAGCCGAGATTCCAGTAATTGATATTGTCGTTATAGGCTGCGCCCATGGTCGGGCCGAGATCCTGCGGCCACAATCCGCAGGGCCCCGCTTCCGCAACGATCGTCGAGTATTTCAACCTCACGGTCGGAAACTGTGCCGGACTCTCCGGCGTATAGGGGCGAACGGCGATGCTCTTCATCGGAATTCCGGATGCCGCAAAGATCGAATTGATTTCACGGACGGCTTGCGACGCGGCAAACTGATTTTGCGTTCCTGTCGGCACGTCGATTACGACGCCGCCGGTCGCTTCGTTCTTCCAGACCTTGGCGAAAGCCATCACCTCGGCACGTTGCGTCGGCGTCAAAGAGCCGCGGCTCTGACCGATGAACACCTCTACCGTGCGAGCCCAATCGCGCAGTGCGATTTGATGGCGCTTGCGGTAGTCATTCGGATATCCAACCGTGTCATTCGGCAGATAGCCCATCTCGGTCGGGAGATAGCAGCCGCTCAGCATCGCTCCCGCCAGGATCACACCGGCAAGTTTGAACCTGAGCCTGCCGGCTGACGAGCGGCCGATCTTTGAAATCGTCGACATGTAATCGTCTCCGTGTCCGCTCTCAATCCAGGATGAAGCCATACTTGCCGTAGTACATCCGGTTCGGATCGACCTTGCCCGGAATGCCGTAGATCTTGTTGAGCCGGCCCATAAAGAAGCTCGATGGATCGGATGTATCAGCATAGCCATCGTCCGGACGAGACAGGTCCTTCGGCGCGACCGCTCGTACGACATAAGGCGTCACCAGAATCATCAGCTCGGTCTGGCGATTGACGTAATCGCGGCTCTTGAACAGCGATCCGAGGATCGGAAGCTGCATCAAACCTGGAAAGCCGTTGATCTGCTGTCTGGTCTGCTCGTGGATCAGACCGGCGAGCGCGAGCGCCCCTCCTGACGGGATCTCCACTGTGGTGTCGGCACGACGAACCTTCAGTGACGGAATCTGACGAGCATTCTCGCCACTGCCGAACTGAAGCGCACCTTCGTTGGAGAGCTCCGAGACTTCGGTCGTCACCTTCATGCTGACGCGGCCTTCGGCCAGAACAACGGGTGTGAAGCCAAGGCTGATACCGAACTTCTTGAACTGAATCTGCGGCTGGCAGCTGGCAACACCGCCCGTATTGGCGTCGCAGGAATAGCCGGCGAGGATCGGGAACTCGCCACCCGCGAGGAAGTTTGCGGATTCGCCCGAAATCGCAGTGAGGTTCGGTTCGGCCAGGGTCCGGATCACACCCGCGCGCTCCATCGCCCGCAGGATGGCGTTAACGCGATTGCCGCTGCCGGACGTGAATGTCCCGGCGGCATAGTTTTCCGGCACAAGCGGAGAGCCATGCACCGGGAACGGATTATCGTTATTGAACCTGAGCACAGCCGAGCCGACGCCGACGGTACCGTTCAAGTTGATACCAAGCTGCTTGATGACGTCGCGCTGAACTTCGGCAACCGTAACGCGCAGGTTGATCTGATCGCGTCCCTTTACAACAATGGCGTTGACGACCTTGTTGCCCGCGCTCACCATACCGGCCGTGCCCCCACCGAGCAGCCGGCTTGCAACTTCAAACGCTGTCTGCGCATCGGCGGGGTTAGCAGCCATACCGCGCAATACGATGCCATCGGCTCCCAGCGCCTCGACATGGATGTCGCTGTCCGGAACAGCCTGGCGGATCGCCTCGCGAATGCCATTGAGATCGCGCTTCACGGCCAGATCGAACCCGGCAATCTGACGGCCTTCGGCGTCGAAAAAGAAGATGCTGGTCTGACCGACCTTGACCCCGATCATGTAGGCGCGCCGCGCGGAACGAACCACCGCATTCGCGATCGTCGGATCGGCAACAAGAACGTCCTTCGCGTCGCGCGGAAGATCAATGACGACGGCCTTGCCTACACCAAGCGACACCGGACGCGAGCTGACTTCGCTGCCGACCACGCTGATCACCGGCGTCCGGTTAAGATCGGGTTCTGCGGCTTGCGCGAAAGACGGCGCTATCGCAAGCATTGTACTCGCGACCATCAGCGTCCGGATCGTCATCTGGTTCGCCATGAAGCGCTTTCCTTCCTGTAACCTATTTCGTGACCGCAGTGGTCGAGACGCCGAAACGGACAATGTTCACGCCGGTGCGCCGCGCGGCCGGGTCCTCTTCCGATTCTTCCTTGGCGGTATCGACCACGCTGCGCAGTGCGAGCGACAGGGTTCCGGCCTGCTTGCCTGCGGCGAGCGTTTCCGCCTGAACCGGCGTAAGTGCAAGTGTCACGGTTTTGCCGATGACGACCTTTTGGCCATTCTTGTCCTCGACCGTCTGGTCGATAGCCATGACGCGTACATTCGAGATGATCGTCTCGCTGGTATAGGTCTCGACGCCGGTGCGCTTCTCGGCTTCGCGATCGCGCCGCGCGAGGATCACGTCGACATAGTCGCCGGGGATCACGAATCCGCCCGCGCTGGTTTCCGCGCTGATCTCGGTCGCCACCGCGCGCATGCCTGCAGGCAGAATGGCGGACAGGTAGCCCGATGCAGTTCCTTTGACCAGCCGCGATTCCTGAATCGGTTCGCCCGCGTAGAACGTTCCACCGCGAACGATGGAACCCGCGATCTGTTCGATCGCGTCGGGCCGATCCGTCTTCTTTATGAAATTTGGTCCGGCCGAAGCAGCAGGCCACAATTGCCAGCGCAATTCATCCGGCTTCACGACCGTGCCCTGCCCGATGTCGCTTTTTGCGACCAGGACATCCACGGTCTCGATTTGCGCTACAGGCGGAGGCGGCGGCGCCTTCTGGCCGGAGCGCCCCGCAAGCAAAGCCGCGAGGCCACCAGCGGCGACCGCAACTCCGAGTACAATGAGACGGGCGGCTTTCATACGCTTCACTTTCCACGGATGACGCACGCGGCCGGGACATGGCCGTGAGGGGAGTTTCACCACCCAAAGGTCAATTCGTGGTTAATGAGCGGTTTGCAAACCAAGTTAATTTTGTCTTGATCCGCACTTGATCCGCACGTGGCCGATAACGTCAGGCCAGTTTCATCCAGATGGTATGCGGGTAAACCGTAATTGCTGCGGCCGCGAGTGCGATTCCGTAAGGCACACCGACATCGGCCCGATGCAGCCGGATCGCCCAAGCCTGACCGGCCAGAGCGGCCGGCAGTGGCATGGTCCGATACTGCATGATCGCAAGCGTCAGCACGCCGCCAAACAGC
Organism: Pseudomonadota bacterium; assembly: GCA_049324435.1. Lineage (GTDB taxonomy): Bacteria > Pseudomonadota > Alphaproteobacteria > Rhizobiales > Xanthobacteraceae > Pseudorhodoplanes. The sequence continues at coordinate 199,851 of JBMOOQ010000028.1, read as the reverse complement.
GATGCATAGATCAGATAGCTCATCAGCGGCCCAAATCCGAGCCAGAGCGCGGTGGCCGCAGCAAGCTTTGCATCACCGCCACCGATCCAGCCGCAGGCAAAGAGCGTGAAAGTCACCGCGAGCACGGCCGCGCCTGTGCCCAAATGCGACACAAGATCGGCGCCCGTCATCCCAACGAGAAGCGCCATGACAAAGAATCCACCAACCAGGAGAAGCGACACCCGGTTCGAGATCGTCATCGTGAAAAGATCGCTGAACGCCGCAAATGCCATGAGAGTGGGGAACAGGAACAGCCGGACGGCGTCCGTGATCGTCATCGTCATGACCGTACTCATACAAAACGCAATACCGGTATCTGCTATGGCCGAAGCTAACAGCCGTCCGTTGCACGTCCGTTATCGTTCGGCTGTACCGGTTACGAACAGCGTTAACAGGCGCGATTGAAAATTTTGTATGATGGAGGATCAGTAATTGCGGATCCGGATTCAGACTTCACTAACGATACCCAAAGGGCCCGCCGCCGCTTCAGTTTTTGACCGCCACCGCACCGTCGCGCCTTTGCCGGCATGTTTTCTAAAGGGGTTAATGGATCGTTTGCGTCGATGCGAAACACGAAATGCCTGCAGTCTTAGCAGGGGTTAGGTCGAACGCGTCTTTGACTTTCTTCGTCGCAGCGCCGTTTTTGGAATTTGCATTCGGGAATGATTCACCAATTTGCGGTGAATTTGATGTTGCGGATGAGTGCCCGATTTGGCCCCCGCACGTTGGTGCGAGTGCGGAGTATCAGAATGGCAGCCCTGTTTAACTTTCGAGACGTTGTCCATTCTACGCGTATCGGCTTGACCGTATCCGCGCTGCTGATGATCTCCCCAGCAGCTTCAGCCGGCGACACGCCTGCCGCTGAAAGGCTGAGCATCAGCATGGACGAGGCCAGGCTGATCAGGTTCCCAGAACGGGTCGCAACAATTGTAATTGGGAATCCGCTTATTGCGGACGCTTCCCTGCAGCCCGGCGGTGTCATCGTGCTGACCGGCAAAGGATACGGGGCGACAAACTTCATCGCGCTCGACCGCAAGGGCAACGCCTTGCTCGAAAAGGTGATCGAGGTCCGGGGCGCGATCGACACCGTCGTTGTTTACAAGGGCGTTAATCGCGAAACCTATAGCTGCACACCGAACTGCGAGCCCGTAATTGCACCGGGCGACGTCCAGCAATTCTATAACCAGATTCTGGTTCAGACTACGACGCGCAGCACCCAGGCGTCATCGAGCTCATCGTCGCGCTAGACTAGAATTTCAAAGCCAAGCCGTTCGGCGCGAGTGCGCGGCCAAGTCGAATCCGGCGTTACGGTTTATGAACCGTAAATGCCTCCCCGTTCCTGGTTGAAATCGGGGCAACCAATAAACAACGCGTCCTTGCTACTCGTGGGTCCGGTTATAGGCTTGATCACGGGTGCGATTGCAATGTCCGAGACAATCACAGAATCGGTCGCGTCTCGCTGGGTGAAACGTATGACCTCGGCTGCTGTCAGGCGTTTCGTGCGCAAGAACGACGGCGCCGCCGCGGTCGAGTTTGCGCTGGTGGCTGCACCATTTCTCGCGCTTGTATTCGCCATCCTTGAGACGGCCCTGGTGTTTTTTGCAGGACAGGTTCTCGAAACCGCGGCAGCCGACTCCGCGCGGCTGATCCTGACCGGTCAGGCCCAAAAGGGAGGCTTGAGCGAAACCCAGTTCAAGCAGGAAGTCTGCAACAGGATCTATGGCCTGTTCGACTGCAACAGCGGGATCAAGGTCGATGTGCGGACCTACAACTCGTTCAGCTCCGCCAGCCTGTCGAAACCGATCGATGCCAACGGAAATGTCACCTTCACACCGGCGTATCAACCCGGAGGTCCGGGCGATATTGTGGTTGTGCGCTTGCTTTACGAATGGCCGGTCTATGTGTCGCTGCTCGGCCTGAACCTTTCCGATCTGTCGAACGGCAAGCGCCTGATCATGGCGACTGCCGCGTTCCGGAACGAACCCTACCAATGAGTCGCGCAATGGTCGGCTATCTTGAACGTCTGCTCGCAAACCTGCTCACGAAACGGTTCTCCGAGTTTGCAAAGGACAAGCGCGGTGTGTCGGCAGTGGAATTTGCCATGCTCTTGCCGCTGATGCTCACTCTTTATCTCGGTGGCGTCGAGGTATCTCAGGGCATCAGCATCGATCGTAAGGTCACACTGACGGCGCGCACCGTTGCCGACCTGGTCGCACAAGTCGCAACCATTGATACTGCCGGGATCAACGCTGCACTCGGCGCCGCAACCGCCATCATGGCGCCCTATCCGGACACGAACGCTAAAATCACCGTATCCGTTGTAGACATCGACGCCAGCGGAAATGCCAAGGTGAAATGGAGCAGCACAAAAAACGGCACCGCGCGCGCCGTTGGATCGAGCGTGACGGTCCCTGCTGCTCTGAAGGTACCCTCGACCTCTCTCGTCTTCGGAGAGGTATCTTATGGCTACACACCAACAATAGGATATCTGGTAACCGGAAGCATGAATCTGTCCGACCAGATATTCATGCGGCCCCGCCTGTCCGAGACCGTACAGAAAATCTGACGATCGGCCAGCCGCGTCGATCACGGGATCGGCAGGCTCGTGGTCGACTTGATTTTCTCCATCGCGAAACGCGATGTGACATTTTTCAGCGGAGAGGCAGCAATCAGCTTCTTGTAAAAGCTATCGTAGGCCTGCATGTCCTTGACGACGACGCGCAGCATATAGTCGACATCGCCGGCCATCCGGTAGAATTCCATGACCTCCGGCATGGCGCTGACTGCACTCGCAAAGCGCCCAAGCCAGCCTTCGGAATGGTCATCGGTCTCAACCGACACAAAGACCGTTATTCCGAGCCCAACCTTGTCCTGATCGACGATTGCGACACGCTTTTGGATGACACCGTCTGCTTCGAGACGCTGAATCCGCTTCCAGCACGGTGTCGACGACAGGCCAACCCGCTGGCCGATTTCCGCAACCGAGAGCGAGGCATCCTCTTGCAGCGTCAGCAGAATTTTCCGGTCAATCGCGTCCATTCAGCACCTAGAATAATATTCCAAAACGTCCGATTTTTTGCCTCCTATATAGGATAGAATTCTATATTAAAAGGCCTTCATCACCTCTGCCCGCAAAAATTCTTCCACCTCTGCCAAGCCCGGAGCCGCATTGCCGCCCCCGATCCGGCTGCATTTGATCGCGGCGGCCGCTGCCGCGAACCGCATCGAAGCTGCAATATCGCGGCCGTCAGCCAGCGCCAGCGCAAAAGCTCCGTGGAAGATATCGCCGGCACCAAGGGTATCGACTGCATCGATCCGGAACGCCGGCAACCGGTGCAGCACGCCCCGCTCCAGCCAAAGCATGTCCTGCGCACCCTGAGTCACTGCGACTACCGCCGCCGTCCGCTCGGACACAACTTTCAGCGCTATCGCAAGATCGTCGGTTCGCGCCGTCGCGCGCAGACCATCGGCCGAGAAAACAACGTGGGTCGGCAGCGTCAACAACTCATCAGCCAACCCCATCGGCTTGTCGCCATCGAGGACGACGGGCTTGCGATCAGCCAGAGCCGCGCGGACGATTGGCAAAACGAATTCCGGAAAGCGATTGTCAGCCAAGACACCATCGGCGCCAGCAATTGCACTTGCAGGGCTACGCGGCCGCGCCTGTGCCAGGGCCGGATCGCGGTAACTGACGATCGTCCGCTCACCATCGTCATCGATGAAGATTGACGATCGCGACGATACCGCTCCATCGGTGCGGACAACATGCGCGATATCGATCTTCTCTTGCTGGAGTTTGGCAAGGACATTGTCGCCGGTCAGATCGCGGCCGGCCGGGCCGCCGAGCGGCGAGACCACTCGCGCGCGACCACCAAGCCGGCTGACCGCGATCGCAGCATTCGCAGCGCATCCGCCAAGTACCGAAAAGAAATCCTTGGCGCGGGTCTTCGTGCCGGCAACGGGAAAGGTTGTCACGCGATAGACATGGTCGATCACCGCCATGCCGGCGCAGACGATCAACTTCCTCTCTGCTTCGTCAGGCGAAGACGCCATCGCCGCGTTCCACCCATGTACGGATGATGTGATGAGCGATCGCCATCGGCGGCGGCGTGCTCAACCCATCGGGGTGCGTTCGCATCAGCATCGCGGCAGCCTCATCGCGGGAAAACCAGCGCGCGTCTTCGAGCTCGTTGCGATCAACCACAATGTCATACGAAATCGCCTCGGCATGGCAGCCGATCATAAGCGATGATGGAAATGGCCATGGTTGTGACGCGAAATAGCGCACCGTACTGCAGCGAATTCCCGCTTCCTCAAGGGTTTCGCGGCGCGCGGCCTCCTCGATGGTCTCACCCGGCTCGACGAAGCCGGCAAGGCATGACCACATGCCCGGCACAAAGCGCGTTTGCCGGCCGAGCAAACAACGATCGCCATTCACTGCCAGCATAATCACAACCGGATCGGTGCGGGGGAAATGCTCCGCCTGGCAATGGGTGCAATCGCGGCGCCAACCGGCCTGGACGACCTTCGTCGGATGCCCGCAATTGCTGCAGAAGTGGCGCCGCGCATGCCAGTGCAGCAGCGCCTTGGCCTCAGCGAGAGGCGCAAGGTGCTCTGCTGGCACAAGTCCTTGCACGGCGATCGAACGCAGGTCGGTGACGTGGAAACGACCATCGGATTTCAGTGCCTCGATGGTATCCTGCGGTAACGAGAGACCAAAGCGGCCAGCATTGTGAAGCAGGCCGAGAAAGACCCGCTCCGAAACATCAAGCGCCGATACCTCACGCGCCGAAAACATCGGGTCGAAACCGTCGCCCGCTCGCTTCAGAACAACCATCTCGCCGCCAACCAGGTAGAACCCGCTGGTCGCCCGCGCCGCGCATGCATCCAGAAACTCCTGATCGAGGCGTCGCCCCGCTGCGCGGTCGAGTACGTTGTCGGCATAGCCGAGAATCGGCCACGGTCCCAAGCTCAAAGGCTTATCCATGGTCAGGACACCCAGAGCTTCTTCTTCATCGCGTGCATGAACCGGTCAAGTTCGGCGGAGTCATGATCGATCGGCTCTACAGCACCCCAGACGGGCCTCGGCCAGGCTTTGTCGGTCTTGCGCCGCGCGATGACATGCACATGAAGCTGCGGAACAGCATTGCCGAGTGCCGCGACGTTCAGCTTGTCGCACTGGGTCACCGATTTCAGCGCGCGGCTGACCCGCGCGATCTCGACCATGAGCTGGGCCTGTTCGATCTCGTCGAGATCGATGATTTCGACGATGCCTGGCCGGCGCGGAACCAGCAGCAGCCAGGGGTAATTTGCGTCCTTGATGACCAGAACCCGGGAGAGCGCCAGATCGCCAAGTTCTATCGTATCCCGCACAAGTTGGGGGTGCAGCGACCAAGCGTCTAAATTCATGTGGTTATCCAAGGCATTGCGAGAAAGGGCAAGATATCACCCCGTCCGCCCTTTTGCTTGCTTTCGGCGCGGCGAGGCCCGATATAGCGCATGGGAGGTTGGCGGTGGGCGAGCCACTCGCCAACCGGGTCAGGTCCGGAAGGAAGCAGCCCTAACGAGCTTCGGTTCGGGTCGCTTGTCAGCCTCCCACCCCTTTTTCGCCGCGAAGTGCTGGTGTCCGGGCCGCGCCGGCGCCGCGAACCGGGAAGCGCCATAAGCGCCATGAGCGAGACCAGCAATACGACGCCGGATCAGACCACACCGCATGGTGCCGGCTATCGGGTGCTGGCGCGGCGCTACCGACCATCCACCTTCGCCGACCTGATCGGCCAGGATGCCATGGTGCGAACCGTCTCGAATGCCTTCGAGACCGGACGTATCCCGCAAGCCTGGATCCTCACCGGCGTGCGCGGGGTCGGCAAGACCACCACCGCCCGCATTCTGGCGCGCGCGCTGAATTACCAGTTGCCGGACGGGTCGATCAAAGGCCCGACCATCGATATGCCGGTGATGGGCGAGCATTGCCAGGCGATCATCGAAAGCCGCCATATCGATGTGCTGGAAATGGACGCCGCATCGCATAACGGTGTCGACGATGTCCGGCAAATCAATGATGCGGTACGCTATGCGCCGGTCAGCGCGCGCTACAAGGTTTACATCCTCGACGAAGTTCACATGCTGTCCACGGCGGCTTTCAATGCGCTGCTGAAGACGCTAGAGGAGCCACCGCCCCACGCCAAGTTCATTTTCGCCACAACCGAGATCAGAAAAGTGCCGATCACGGTGCTTTCTCGGTGTCAGCGGTTCGATCTTCGGCGCGTGGACGGCGATCTTCTGGTCCGTCATCTGGCCGGCATTGCCGAGAAGGAACAGGTCACGGCGGAACCCGAGGCGCTGGCGCTGATCGCGCGGGCCGCCGAGGGCTCGGTGCGCGACTCGCTGTCACTGTTCGATCAGGCCATCGCGCATGCGGCGGGCGAAGTCCGCGCCGATGACGTCCGGCAGATGCTGGGTCTCTCGGACCGTGCCCGCGTTGTCGACCTGTTCGAGATGCTGCTGAAAGGCGACATTGCCGGAGCATTGAAGGAACTGCGCGATCAGTACGATTCCGGCGCCGACCCGGCCGTTATCTTGTCCGATCTCGCCGAGTTCACGCATTTCGTCACGCGCGTGAAACTGGTGCCATCCGTTGCCGACGATCTCTCGCTCAGCGAGGCCGAGCGCGTGCGAGGCAAAGCGTTCGCCGCGCAGCTTTCGATGCGCATTCTGTCCCGAACCTGGCAGATGCTGTTGAAGGGACTTGCCGAGGTGCAGCAGGCCCCGCGTCCGGTCGCAGCGGCCGAAATGCTTCTCGTCCGGATTGCCTATGCCGCCGATCTGCCAACCCCGGACGAGGCGATCCGCTCGCTCGCGAAGGGCGGCTCCGTGGAGGCAGGAACAATCGCTGCGCCACGCGGCAATGGCGGGACCGCCACCGTATCCTTCAGCGCGCCACAGGCCATGGCACCGGCTGTCGCCCCGCGCAACGGTGGCCCGCGCGCGATGGCTGCTCCTGCGTTGAACGCCGCTCCGCGTCCGGCCGAAGCGCCGGCCGCTCAGGCGCTCGTGATCGGGACCTTCGACGAACTGGTGCAGCTGGCCTCCGACAAGCGCGACCTTCGCGTCAAGACTGCTTTGGAGCGCGACGTGCGTCTTGTGCGTTGCGAAGACGGACAGCTCGAGATTGCGCTGGAGCCCGGCGCCTCACAGGCCATCGTCAACGAGCTGCCCGGCAAGCTGAAAATGTGGACCGGCCGGCCATGGGTCGTGGTGCTGTCGCGCGAACAGGGGCAGCCCACACTCAAGGCCCAAATGGAAGCGCGCGAAGCCGAGCTCAAGCGCGGCGTGCGCGCCGATCCGCTGGTACAAGCGGTGTTGGAACGCTTTCCGGGCGCGGAGATTGTCGCGGTGCGGCCGCGCGAAATCGAGCCGCCTTTGGCCGGTCCGAATCCCGACGGCGATATGCTTCCAGATTATTCCGATGACGACGACAGCGACATGCAAGATGAAGGATAGGACATGGCCGATTTCATGGGCATGATGAAGAAGGCGGCCGAACTGCAATCGAAGATGCAGACGATGCAGGCCGAACTTGAGAGCGTCGAAGTCGAGGGCGCCTCTGGCGGCGGGCTTGTGAAAATCACCCTTTCCGGCAAGGGCGAGTTGAAGGGCGTGAAGATCGACGATTCGCTGCTCAAGCCTGAGGAAAAGGAGATTCTCGAAGACCTGCTGGTTACCGCTCATTCCGACGCACGGAAGAAATCGGAGAGCGTGATGGCCGAAAAGATGAAGGCGCTGACCGGCGGGTTGCCTTTGCCCGCGGGATTCAAGCTGCCGTTCGGCTAACAGCCGCGTGTCGCGATGGCGGACGACGACTATCTGATCCGGCCCGACCCGCAGGACCCGCGGCTGACCGAACGCGTCCGCGGCATCGACCAGACCGGCGCAGAGATCGAAACCGTGGTGACGGTCGAGCGGCCGCTGACGATTTTCCTGAACTCTCAGGAGATCGTGACCGCGATGACGATCGGCGATCATCCGGATTATCTTGCGATCGGCTACCTGCTCAACCAGAACATGCTGCAGCCGGACGACGTCGTCACCGGCGTCGACTATGACGAGGAATTGTCCGTCGTCGTCGTGCGTACGGAGCGTGAAACCAATTACGAGGAAAAACTGAAAAAGAAGGTGCAGACCTCTGGCTGCGCGCAAGGCACTGTGTTCGGCGATCTGATGGAAGCGCTGGAAAACGTCACGCTGCCGGCGACGCCGTTGCGCACTTCTTGGCTGTATGCGCTTACACACAAGATCAACACCACGCCCTCGCTCTATCTCGAAGCAGGCGCGATCCATGGCTGTGTGCTGGCACAACAGGATCGTCCGCTAGTCTACATGGAAGACGTCGGACGCCATAATGCGGTGGACAAGATCGCGGGCTGGATGTTCCAGAATAGGGTTCCAGCCCACGACAAGATCTTCTACACCACGGGGCGTCTTACCTCGGAGATGGTGATCAAGACCGTGCGCATGGGCATTCCGATTCTGGTGTCACGCTCGGGATTCACGGCCTGGGGTGTAGAACTCGCGCGCAAGGCCAATCTCACGTTGATCGGCCGTGCCCGCGGCAAACGTTTCACCGCATTGGCCGGCCTTGACCGCATCGTGTTTGACCAGGACCTCGCCTATGTTGAGGAGGAGAGCGCGAAGCATCGGCGCAAGGCGGCAATGCATGATGACTAGACTAACGAGATTGCGGCACGTACCGTGACTCCCCCTACTCTCGGTCTCATCCTCGCCGGCGGCCTTGCGCGCCGCATGGGCGGCGGCGACAAGGCTCTGATCGAAATCGGCGGCCGCACCATCCTCGACCGCGTCATCGACACCATGACCCCGCAATGCGATGGCATCGTCCTAAATGCCAATGGCGACCCCGCGCGCTTTGCCCGGTTCGGCCTCCCGGTCATCCCCGATGACGTACCGAATTTTGCCGGACCGCTGGCGGGGATACTCGCCGGCCTCGACTGGGCGGCAGCGCATCGCTCAAACGTCTCGTGGCTCGCCAGTGTACCCGGAGATTGTCCCTTTCTTCCGCACGACCTCGTTGTCAAGCTCCATGCGGCGCGCGAGGCCGCGGGCACGCCGCTCGCCTGCGCACGTTCGGGAGACTGGCGGCATCCGGTCGCCGGACTCTGGCCGGTGGCGCTGCGCGCGGATCTGCGCCGCGCGCTGGTCGAGGAAGGCCTGCACAAGATCGAGGTCTGGACCGCACGCCATGGCATTGCGATCGCAGAATGGCCGGACCGGCCGGTCGATCCTTTCTTTAATGTCAACACGCCGGAAGATCGCGCCCGCGCGAATGAAATCGCGCACCAGGCTCAGCCGGTCAGAACCGCATAAGGCAGAAATCCAACGTTCGTACCTGGCTCGACGGACGTGACGTCCTCGGCCAGCTCGACGAGACCATCCGTCTCCGTGAGCGACGTCAGCACACCGGCGCCTTCCTGCCGGTGTTTGACCGCCTCGACAATGCCGTCCGGCGCCCGCCGCAAAGCGACGCGGACGTACTCGCGGCGTCCCGCCTTCTTGCGATAGCTGAAGGTTGCCCGCACCGGCAACGTGACGAGTTGCACTGCACTCGCTCCGGACAAGCGCATGATCAGCGGACGAACAACCCGCACGAATGTCACGAAAGCCGCCACCGGATTTCCCGGAAGCCCTACGAACGCAGCGCTTTCATTTGCGGCGCCCTGTATCACACCCATCGCCACCGGCCGTCCCGGCTTGATGGCGACGCGCCAGAATACAAGGCGTCCAATTTTCTCAACTGCATCGCGGACGTGATCGGCTTCCCCGGTGGATACGCCGCCGGAGGTCAGCACAAGATCGTGGCCGCCGGCGGCCTCCCTCAGGGCCGGTTCAAGCGTGTTTGGATCATCACGCAGGATGCCCAGATCGGTAACGATTGCGCCAAGCGATTCGATCAATCCGGCAAGCAGACTGCGATTAGCGTCGTAAATGGAAGCCCGTTCAAGCGGCTGACCAGGCTCTGTCAGTTCGTCGCCGGTCGAGAACAGCGCAACACGAATCCGGCGACGAACCGTCACTTCGGTCAACCCCAGCGCAGCAGCGAGCGCAACATCTGCGATCGACAGGACCCGACCTGCAGGCAGAGCCACGGAACCCTTGCGGATGTCTTCGCCGGCGAGGCGGCGATTCGCGCCATGCTTCAAGCCGGGCGGTACGATCACCTTGCCGCCTTCGGTGCGCACATCCTCCTGCATGAAGACGGTGTCGGCACCTTCCGGCATCGGCGCGCCCGTGAAAATCCGGATCGCGGCGCCAGCGGCAATCGGGGCAGCAGCCGCTCCGGCTTGTACCCGGTCGATAACCGTCAATGCCGTTTCGGACCGATCGCTGAGATCGGCGAACCGTACCGCATAACCGTCAACCGCTGAATTGGCGAACGGCGGCAAATCGACCGGCGCTATGACTTTGGCCGCAAGTGTGCGGCCCCTTGCGCTCGCAAGCGGCACTGTCTCGACGCCGGCGACTGGATCAACTCGCTCGCGAATGATCCGTTCGAGCTCATCGACCGGTAAAAGCGGCCCCGAAAACGCGAAGCAATCGTCGGTCAACTGCGCCATCAGACGGCGTCCATACGTTCTTTCAGGAGCTCGACCGGTATCGCTTGCGCCAGCAACAGCTCGCAGATCGCCTCGATATCGTTAAGGTCGACCACAGGCACGGATGAGGCCGGCAACGGAATGTCGGACGCGACGGCAACGATCCATCTGTCTTCCGGCTGCAGCAAAGGCTTGCCATTGGCGGCGCGGTGGATTTCGAGCTTTGGAAAGCTTTCGCGCTTGAACCCTTCGACGAGAACCAGATCGACTTCGGACAGTTTTGCGAGGAGAGCCGGCAGAGGCGGCTCCGGCGCTCCGCGCAACTCGTGCATCAGCGCCCAGCGATTTCCCGAAATCACCAGCACCTCGGTCGCGCCGGCGGAGCGATGCTCGAACGAATCCTTACCAGGCCGATCGACTTCGAAATTATGATGGGCATGCTTGAGTGTCGATACGCGTTTGCCGCGTCCGGTCAGACAGGGAATGACCTTGGTCAGAAGGGTTGTTTTGCCGGAACCGCTCCAGCCGGCGAGGCCGATAATGCGCATCCCTGCTTCTTACAACAAAGCAGGCTCCCGGGGTACAGTCGCCTTCTCATTGGAGGGCTCTATCGGCCGATCCTTCAACCCGATATTGCCAATTCGTCCTCGTCATTGGCGGGCTGCATGCCGAGAGCGGCAATCCGGCGTCTGACTTCGTGATCCTGCAGGACGGCCTTGAATGCCTTCAATGCAGGCCGCTCGCGCCAGCTCTCGACAACAATGAAATCATATTCTTCCGGCGCCACCGGCAGAAAGCCGAGACCATACATCCGTGCGACCGGCTCGATCGCAAGGCCCCAATCGGCGCGGCCCTGTGCAATGGCCGCTGCAACGGCGTTATGGGATTTAGGCTGGTTCGCATAGCCAGGCGGCCTGATGCCACGAAGCTTCTGATCCATCAGAACGCGCGTGCCCGAACCGGCATTGCGGTTCACCATGAGACAGGACGGATCGGCCAGAGCTGCGGCAAAGGCTTCGTCCGCGCCCTTGCCGGCGAACCGTGCATCGCCGGCGCGATACAGAAATCCCTGAGAGCGCCGCCAGCCTTTCAACAGCGACAGGCCCTGTTCCACCAGATGCGTATTGTAGCGGCCGCTCTTCGGATCGAGCAGGTGGACGGGTGCGATATCACATTCTCCCCGGCGCGCCGCGGCCACTCCGCCCAGGCTTCCGACCGCGATCACGCGCGCATGAAATCCGCGATCGGCAAGCGCACTCACCACGACATCGAGAGCGATGTCGTGACTGCCCATGATGACGAGATCGGGTCCGCGCACCGACGGACCGATGAGAGTCACCTCCATCGTCGTATCCGCATCGACAGTGCTGGCGAGCGCATCAATCTCGATGAAGCCGTCGGCCTGCGAGAAGGCGGTGACCGAGCCCGACCCTTTCGAGGATGGAAAGGCGATCATGCCGTCCTCGCCCTGCACGAGTGCGACCAGGGCAAATTCCTTGCGTCCAAGTTCCGATGGCACCCGCACTGGAACGCGCGCGGAAACCTTTCGCGCATGTTCGGCTGGAAGACCCGCGAGCGCGCGGATCACCGGCGCCACAAAGGCGTGGAAGGTGAAAATCGCCGATGTCGGGAAGCCGGGCAGCACGACCACCGGCTTGCCATCCGCCACCGCGAGACAGAGCGGCTTCCCTGGCTTGAGGGCGACGCCGTGCACAAGAATGCCCGGCTTGCCGAGCGATGACACAATACGATGCGACAGGTCGCCAGCGCCTTTCGAAGTGCCGCCTGACAAGACGAGCATGTCAGTTTCGGCAAGCGCCTTGCGCATTGCAGTTGCAAGCGCCGCCTCGTCATCGGGAAACGCGCCATACGTGACCGGATCGCCCCCGGCTTCTGTCACGGCTGCGGCAACGATCGCGCCGTTGCTGTCGTAGATCCCGGCGGACCGAAGCGGTTCGCCAACCGGGACGAGCTCGTCGCCGGTCGAGAGAACGGCGACCTTTGGCCTGCGAACCACTTCGACCTGCGCAATCCCGCAGGCCGCCAGCATCCCAATTTCCCGCGAACCGATCACGGCACCCTTCCGCAGCAGCGTTTCACCGCGCGCGATATCCGAGCCGGCATATGAAATGAATTGACCGGGTGCCGCTGCTTTACGAACTTCAATTGCCGGCGACAGCATATCGTCCAGCAATTCGGTGTGTTCGATCATCACCACCGCATCCGCGCCGCGCGGAATGACACCGCCGGTCGCAATTGCTGTCGCAGTCGCTGTTTCGACTTCGACTTGCGGCGCATGCCCGCAGGCGATCACCTCGCGATTGAGCGCCAGACGGCGCGGGGCGTTGTCGGTCGCACCGGCGCTGTCCGCAGCGCGAATGGCGAACCCGTCGACATTCGAACGGTCGAAAGGCGGCACGTCGACGGGCGCCGCGATGTCATGTGCCACGACGCGCCCGAGCGATTCCGCAAGGCTAACGCTTTCGTTGCCGCGCGGTTGAAGGTCGAGATGACGCTGAAACCGCGCGTTCGCTTCTTCAGGCGAACACACTTCCAGAAACTGCTCTTGCCGTGCGGCACGACGGACGACGTCAAGCAGGGTGCCGTCCGGCTTGGCGGAACGAGTCACGGCAGTGGCCTCATCGCGATCTCGGTCCCAGCGGGAAATCCCTCGCTTTCCGGCGGCACGAGCATCCATCCATTGGCGCGCGTCAGCGATTGCAAAGGCAGATAGCCAAACGCCAAAGGTTCGACACCGTCATCGTTACGGACCAGCGGAACGACCTCTGCGAAACCAATGGCCGACGTTACCTTGCGGGTGAGCGTGGCGTTCATTGCCATGTCGTGCCTTCGTGCTCCGGCAAGGCGGTCGATCAGCGGCTTGCCAACCAAGAGCCAGCAGGCCAGTGCGGCATCGGTCCGCCCCGGCATCAACAACACGGGACGGCCTTTGCTCATTCCAAATGCCGACGTTTCTCCCGGCGAAATTCCGATCCCGTGGCAGGTCACCATGCCCGATCGAGACAAGGCAATAACCGAACGATCAGTGCGCCCCAACCCGGTCCCGCCAATAGATATGATCGCGTCGGCGCCATCGGACTGCAACGCGTCGTCGAGATCGACGGATATGTCCGTTCGCGCACCGGATTCGGTAATCGCCCGCATCACCAAGGCGGCGGTGGCGCCGAGAATTGGATCGTCCGGTCTGGTATTGACGACAAGAACAAGCGGTTTGCGTACAGTCACGATGGCGACACCTGCCGTCGCGAGCACCGCAATGTCGCTGGCGCGCAGTGGCAGCCCCGCGGAGCGAAGCCTGGCGCGCGCATCGATATCGCCGCCAATTGGCAACACGCCTTCCCCCGGAGCAACCGGAGCCGTGATCTGCATGACACCGCCCAAAGACGTCACCGCATCGAGGGGCGCGACCGCATCCGTTCCCTGCGGCAGCGCCGCGAATGTATCGATCCGCTTCGGTTGTGGCTGCAATGTCAGAGGCGCATAGGCCGCAGCATCGCGCGTCGAGTCTGCGTCGACTGCCCATCCGTCGCGGAGAGCGACCGGCTTTGACGGCACGGGTTCCTTTGCCACAATATCAGTTGCGAGAATACAACCCCGCGCTGCAGCTACGGCGATATCATATGGCGCAACTGGCTCGATTTGACCTATTGCCGCAAGCACATCGGCAAGCGGAGTTAAGCGTCCAATGCGCTGATGAGAGGCCAAATCCTCATTCATGGGTTGCGTTTCTGGCGAACCACTCCTACTGGGTCAAGTCGCTGAAATGCATATTGGTTTGCAGAAATCGGCCAAAAGCCATGACAGTCGATGAAGAAACGGTGAATTTGCGGGGTCTCAAATGCCCGCTCCCGGCCTTGCGGACAAAAAAGGTTCTCAAGGGAAAGGCTGCCGGTGACGTGATCCTGGTCGAATGCACCGATCCGCTGGCCGCGATCGATATTCCCAATTTGATCAACCAGACCGGGGACGTTCTGGAGAGCACCGAACGCAGCGGCGACGTCCTGCGCTTCCGGATCCGAAAGGCATGACCTGGCAGGGTCCGGCGGACGCTGTCGGTTGAATTTGTCCGCTGCTTCATGAATTGTCCTGCCGGCCTCTGCCCGGGAGATCGCATGCCGGCTTCACCGAACCTGCCACGCGCGTCTACCGCGCTCGCGCGCTTCACGGTGCTCGACCTGACCCGCGTGCGGGCGGGGCCGACCTGTGCGCGGCAACTGGCGGATTGGGGCGCCAATGTGATCAAGATTGAGGCGCCGGAGCGGCTGGAAGGCGGCGACCCGATCGGCGGGGCGCGGCATGGCGCGGATTTCCAGAATTTGCACCGCAACAAGCGCAGTATCACGCTGGATCTGAAAAATGGGGCCGGCCGCGCAGCCCTGTTAAGGCTCGTAGAACATGCAGACGTCGTGATCGAGAACTTCCGGCCGGACGTCAAAAGACGCCTGAGGATCGATTATCCGGACCTGAAGACCATCAACCCCCGCATCGTCTATGCCAGCATCTCGGCCTATGGCCAGGACGGCCCCTACGAGAAATGGCCGGGCTTCGATCAGGTCGCGCAGGGCATGGGCGGGCTGATGTCTGTCACCGGCCTGCCCGGTCAGGGGCCGGTGCGGGCGGGCGCCGCGGTGGCGGACATGGCGGCGGGGCTATTCGCAGCGCTCGGCGTTCTCACGGCGCTGCTCGAACGTGAGCAATCCGGAAAGGGGCAGTTTATCGAAACCTCGCTCCTGGCCGCGCAGATTTTCCTGCTCGACTTCCAGGCCGCGCGCTGGCTGATCGACAAGGAGGTGCCGGGCCAGGCCGGCAACAACCATCCGACGTCCATACCGACCGGCGTCTACAGAACGCAGGACGGCCACATCAATATCGCAACCACCGGCTCGCCGACCTGGGTCCGCTTCTGCAAGGCGATCGGCGGCGAGCACCTGATCGAGCATCCGGACTACAAGACCAACGCGCTGCGGCTGAAGAACCGCGACGCACTCAATGCCGATATCGAGAAGCTGCTCGCAACCGACACCAGCGCCAACTGGATCGAACGACTGAACGCCGACGGCGTCGCCGCCGGCCCGATCTACAGAATCGACGAGGTGTTTGCTGACAGACAGGTTCAGCATCTCGGCGTCGCGACCGACATGCAGACGCCGGACCGCGGCACACTGAAGGTGATCCGGCAGCCTTTTACGATGTCGCGCACACCGAGCAGGATCGCCATGCATACGCCCGAGCGCGGCGAGCATACCGACGAAGTGCTGGCCGAATTCGGTTTCAGCAAGGATGAAATCGAGGCGCTGCGGAAGGCTGGCGCGGTGTAGAAAATTGGCGCCGTTCGTTCCCGCGAACGCGGTCACCCAGCGAAACTGGTGCCTGCGATTCTGGGTCCCCGCTTTCGCGGGGACGAACGGACAAAGGACAGAGCGAACGAACTGCAAAGGACTGCAGCAATGACCGACAAGATGCTCTCGCGCAAGGATGGCGGGATCGGCTACGTGATCTTCAACAATCCCGAGCGGCACAATGCCGTGTCGATGGAGATGTGGGCCAGGACGCGCGAGATCCTCGACACGTTTCGCGATGACCCGGAGGTCCGCGCCGTGGTGCTGACCGGCGCCGGCGGCAAGGCCTTTGTATCGGGCGCCGACATTTCGAAATTCGGCACCGAACGGTCAAGTGCGGAAGCGGTGGCCAAATACAATGCCACCACCGAGGCCGCATTCTCCGGCGTTCATGAATTTCCAAAACCGACGATCGCGATGATCCGCGGCTATTGCATCGGCGGCGGCATGGCGCTCGCGACCTGCTGCGACATCCGCATTGCAACGCCGGGATCGAAATTCGGCATCCCTGCGGCCAAACTCGGCCTCGGCTACGACCACAAGGGCGTCCGCCGCCTGATGGATGTGGTCGGCCCCTCTTTCGCAAAGGAAATCTTTTTCACGGCGCGGCAATTCGACGCCGAGGAAGCGCGTATGATGGGTTTCGTCAACCGCGTGGTGCCGGACGATGAACTCGAAACCTTCGTCAAAGATTACGGCGGCATGATCGCCGCCAACGCACCGCTGACAATAGGTGCGGCAAAACACACCATCAGCGAATTGCTGAAGGACGAGGCGGAGCGGGATATCGGCAGCGTGGTTGCCGCTGTCAAACGCTGCTTCGACAGCAAGGATTATATCGAAGGCCGCACCGCGTTCATGGAGAAACGAAAGCCGGTATTTACCGGGCAGTGACCGCACGAGAGCTGTTCCAATATCCGCAGAGCGTTTCAATTTCACTCCATGAAATGCTGATGTGCCGTCGCCATATGGTGGCCGCGCCACGCCAAAACTGCTAAGACGCGCGCGACCAACCCATGCCCGTCATCCTGAGGTGCGAGAGAAGCGACCCTTGGAGGATGCACGGACGACGTTCATGAACACGGGCCGTCGCCCTTCGAGGCTGTTGCTGCGCAACTGCACCTCACGGCGGCGGATCAAGCGCAGCGCACGAGGTGAATATGTACACGGACCTTCAGCTCTACATCGACGGCGAATGGCTCAATGGTGCGGGCCGCAAGGGCGAGGATGTCATCAATCCCGCCACCGGCAAGTCGCTCGGCACGCTGCCGCATGCATCGAAGGCCGATCTCGACCGCGCCCTCGCCGCGGCCGACAAGGGACTTCTGGTGTGGCGCGCCACGACCGCCTATGACCGCGCCAAGGTCATGCGCAAAGCCGCCGATCTCGTCCGCGAACGCATCGACCACATTGCGCGCGTCATGGTGCAGGAACAGGGCAAGCCGCTGGCCGAGGCCAGGGGCGAGGTGACCGTTACCGCCGATATCATCGACTGGATGGCCGAAGAGGGGCGCCGTGCCTATGGCCGCATTGTGCCGGGCCGCGGCAAGAATGTCCGTCAGCTCGTATTGCAGGAGCCTGTCGGTGTGGTCGCAGCCTTCACACCGTGGAATTTCCCGACACTGACCCCGGTGCGCAAGATCGCAGGCGCGCTGGCGGCCGGCTGCTCGATTATCGTGAAGGCGTCGGAAGAAACGCCGGGGTCTTGCGTCGAGCTGGTGAAATGTTTCGCCGATGCCGGATTGCCGAAAGGCGTGCTCAATCTGGTGTTCGGTGTGCCCGCCGAGGTGTCTGAACATCTGATCGGCGCCGACAGCGTAAAGAAGATTTCTTTCACCGGCTCGGTGCCGGTCGGAAAATTGCTCGCAGGTCTTGCCGCCAAGGGCATGAAGCGCGCGACCATGGAGCTTGGCGGGCATTCGCCGGTCGTGGTGTTCGCCGACGCCGATCCAGAAAAAACCGCCGACACCATCGCGGCGTTCAAGTACCGCAATGCCGGACAGGTCTGTATTTCGCCAACCCGCTTCTACGTGCAGGAGGGCGTCTATGACCGTTTCCTCAAGCGCTTCACCGAGTTCGCCAACAACATCAAGCTCGGCGACGGACTGGACAAGGACACAACCATGGGACCGCTCGCCAATGCGCGGCGGCTCGATGCCATGGAAGCGATCGTGCAGGACGCCAAGAACCGCGGCGGAACGATCGTGACAGGCGGCAAGAGGCGCGGCAACCAGGGCTATTTCTTCGAGCCGACCGTGATCACCGACGTACCGGACGACTCCAAGATCATGACCGAGGAGCCGTTCGGCCCGGTGGCGCCGATCGTGACCTTCAAGACCTTCGATGAAGTGGTGGAGCGCGCCAATTCGCTGCCGTTCGGTCTTGCGTCCTATGCATTCACGACCAACACGCAGACCGCAACCATGATCGGCGATGCGCTGCAATCCGGCATGGTCGGCGTGAACTCGGTCGCGATCTCTACGCCGGAGACGCCGTTCGGCGGCATCAAGGAATCCGGCTACGGTCAGGAAGGCGGTATCGAGGGGCTGGAGGCTTATACGAACCGCAAGTTCATCTCGCAGGGGTAAAACTGATGCACTGAGCCAGTACTCCCTCCCTCTGAAAGGGGGAGGATTTGGGAGGGGGTCAAATACCGAAGGCGGCTCCCCACCCTCTCTCCTTCGCTCCGCTCAGTCGCGCGCCCTCGCCCTTTCGGGGGGTGAAGTTTGCGAACGGGGAGAGGGAAACACGCGTGACAATTCAGTCCAACGTCTCGGTGCCAGCCGGCGCAGGACGCTCCATCCCCTGACATGCGCGCCAGATTTTCTCCATGGTCGCGGGCATGTCCATATGCGCGGCCGCAGGGATCGCATCGGCAATCGCATTCATGATTGCGGCAAGCGAGGCCGTGGTGCCGGCTTCGCCGACGCCTTTCACACCGAGCGGATTGGTGGTGGCCGGAACGGGATGCGTGTCATCGAGAAGCACAGAGGGCATGTGGTGGGCGCGCGGCATGGCGTAATCCATGAAGGAGCCCGTCACCAGCTGCCCGCTTGCGGCGTCGTAGACCGCGTTCTCCAGCAGCGCCTGACCGAGCCCCTGCGCGATGCCGCCATGGACCTGACCATGCGCCAGCGTGTGGTCGAGCACCGTGCCGCAATCGTCCACGGCATAATAGCCGACCACGGCCACCTCGCCGGTCTCGGGCTCGATTTCGACTTCGGCGATATGGCAGCCATTCGGGAAAGTCTGCGGCGTATCGACATCGCGCTTGGTGTCGAGGCTTTCGGCAATCTCGCCTTTTTCCTTCATCTCGGCCGCTTTTGCCGCAAGTTCGAACAGGCCGATGGACCGGTCTGTGCCGACCACCTCGAACAGACCGCGGCGATAGGCGATGTCCTTCTCGTCGGCTTCGAGAACCTGCGCGGCCAGCGCGCGGCCCTTCTCCAGCATCGCCTCGACCATGCGCACGACCGCGGTGCCTGCGGTAATCGTCGACCGCGAGGCGACCGACGGCGAGCCCTTGATCTCGAAATCGCTGTCGCCCTGCCGGTGCTTGACCTGTGCCGGATCGATGGCGAGCTTGTCCGCGACAAGCCGCGAATAAACCGTGGCGTGGCCCTGACCGGTATTGCCGACGTTGAGACTTACCACCACCGTTCCGTTGCCGGGAAAGGTCAGCCACGCGCCTTCGTTCGGCACACCGCCTGAATGTTCGAGAAAGCAGGAAATGCCGAGACCCCGCAGCTTGCCATTCTCGCGCGACTGCGCACGGCGCCGCTCGAAATCGTCGATTTGCGCAAGCGACAGCGCCTTGTCAAAAATCGCCGGAAATTCGCCGGAGTCGAAGGTCGTGCCAACCGCCGTCTTGAACGGAATCGCCGAGGCCGGAATGAGATTGCGCCTCCGCAGTTCGACCCTGTCGATGCCGGTGACGCGCGCGGCTTCGTCAACCAGCCGCTCGATCACGTAATTCGCCTCAGGGCGCCCGGCGCCGCGATAGGGTCCGGTCGGTAGGGTATTTGTGTAGACGCATTGCACGCCGATATCGAGCTTGCCGATGTCGTACATCGCAGGGAAGCAGCGCGCGAAATTGTTGGTCGCGAGCGTAATGCCCGCGGATGCGACATAAGCCCCGAGATTCTGAATCTGCCGCGCGCGCAGCGCAAGGAACTTGCCGTTCGCATCGAGCGCGAGTTCGGCGGAGGTGACATTATCACGGGCCTGATTGTCGCTGTTGAAGGCCTCCGAGCGGCTCGACATCCAGTGGACCTTGCGGCCGTATTTTTTTGCGGCGGCCAGCAGGACCGGGTATTCCGGATAGGCGCCGCTTTTCAGCCCGAACGCGCCACCGACATCTTCGGTCACAACCCGCAGCATCTGCCTGTCGATGCCCATGATCGCAGCCAGCATGTCCCGCATCGGGCCAGCACCCTGCGAACAGACGCGCAGCGTATAGCGGCCGGTCTTGGCATCATACGAGGCGGTGCCACCGCGCGTCTCCATCGGCGCCATGATCATGCGCTGATGCGCGACAGTGACTCGCGCGACATGGGCCGCCGACTTGATGATGGCGTCGACCGCCGCAACATTGGCCGGATCGTCGATCGGTCCCGGATAATCGATCGCGAGATTGCCCGCGATTCCGTTGTGGAGCTGCGGCGCATCGGGCTTCAGCGCATCGCGCGCATCGACCAGCGCGGGCAGCTCTTCATATTCGACCGCGACCAGCTCGGCGGCATCGAGCGCCTGAGCCAGGCTGTCGGCGACAACCACAGCAACGGCTTCGCCGACATGCATCACCTTGCGGTCGGCGAGACAAGGCCGGTGCGCGAATAACGCCGTCGTACCCCCGCGTCCGGCGACCGGCGGATGCCGCGTCACCGAGCCGATGCCTTCAAGGTCGGCTGCAGTCATGATGCCGAGCACGCCCGGCGCTTTCAGCGCTTCGTCGAGCGAGATCGAGACAATGCCGGCATGGGCATGGGACGAACGGACGAACACGGCATGGGCGACGCCCTGCTTTTCGGCATCGTCGACGAACCGGCCGCGGCCCCGGATCAGGGCATCGTCCTCGACACGGGGACCGTGATGGGAGTGGTTTTCGGAGGCCATAGCGCGCAGGATTTCGACTCGTTTTCAGCTTCGGGACGGGCTTATAGCGCAAAGGGGCACCGTGAAAATGCTTTGATGGCAGGGAATTTTCGATTATGGCAACCGGCCTGCGCGATCGATGCGGGCAGGCAAGGGCAACGATTTTCAGAGAGTCGAAAATGGCGGCGGTCATCGACGTCCACACTCATATCCTCGCAGAGGATACGATCCGCCTGCTCCAGAAAGAGGCCCCGTCGATCGGGCTGAAACTGCAGCCCCTGGATGCAGAATCCGCGGTGCTGGAGGTGGCCGGCGTTCCGTACCGGCCGTTTCCGCGCGGCGGCTTCGATAACGACCGCCGGCTGCAGGACATGCAGTCGACCGGCATCGACATGCAGGTGCTGTCGGCGACCCCGCAGACCTATTTGTACAACCAGGACGCATCGTTGACGGCAGCGACCGCTGCCCTGCAGAACGATCAGATCGCAGCGCTGGTTGCGAAATATCCGGGACGGTTCGCCGGAATCGCGACACTGCCGATGCAGGCGCCCGAAGCGGCGGCCGCGGAACTGCGCCGCGCCATGCGCGAGCGCGGCCTGCGCGGTGCAATGATCGGCTCCAATATCAACGGCCGCAATCTGGACGATCCCTCGCTGGCGCCGTTCTGGTCGGCGGCGGAGGAACTCGGCGCATTCATTTTCATCCATCCGGTCGGCGTCGCCGGTGCCGAGCGGCTGAAGTCGTATTACCTCGTCAATCTGATCGGCAATCCGGTCGATACCACGATTGCGGCCGCGTCGCTGATTTTCGGCGGCGTGCTGGAACGCCATCCGCGCTTGAAAATCTGTCTCGCGCATGGCGGCGGCTTCGTGCCGTATCAGGGCGGCCGCTGGGTCCATGGCTGGCAGGTGCGGCCGGAGCCGCAGCAGATCCTGAAGCGTTCGCCGGAGCACGACCTGTCGCGATTTGTCTACGACACGATCACGCATTCCGACGCGTCGCTGGACTTTCTGGTGAAGACCGCGGGCGCAGGCCGTGTGCTCTTGGGCAGCGACTATCCCTACGACATGGGTCTGTATGACGGCGTAAAGCGCGTGCACGCGCTTGCGATTGGCGAGGCGGAGAAGGCCGCGGTTCTCGGCGGTACGACCGCGGCCCTGCTCGGTCTGTAAAAGGCGTCAATCGGGACGGGCGCTCACGTCCTTGATGACGGCCTCCCATTTCTTTGCGTCCTCCACGATATATTTCCGGAAGTCCTCCGGCGACTTGCTGAAGGTCGCGATCACGCCGACATCGGCGAAACGCTTCTTGACCTCGGCGTCCTGCATCACCTCGACCACCGCGGCATGGATCCGCTCTACGATCGGCTTCGGTGTGCCGGCGGGAACGAGCAGACCCTGCCATGAACTCGCAATCGCCTGTGGGAAGCCCGCTTCCACGATCGTCGGGACATCCGGAATGGCGTCCACCCGCTGCGGCATCGAGACCGTCAGCGCCTTCAGCTTACCCGCCTTCACATGCGGCAATGCCGACGAGATGGTGACAAACATCAGCTCGACATGGCCGGCAATCACATCGTTCAAAGCCGGTGCCGCGCCGCCCTTGTAGGGCACGTGATTCATATCGAGTTTGGCGAGCTTGCGGAACAGCTCCATCTCGAGCCGGTCCATACTGCCCGAGCCCGGCGAGGCATAATTCACCTTGCCCGGCCGCGCCTGCACATACTCGATCAGCTCCTTGACGGAGTTGGGTGGAAAATTCGCGTTGGTAACGAGCAGCGACGGCGTATCCGCAAGAATCGAGATCGGGATGAAAGCCTCGAGCGGCTTCAAATTCAGATCCGCGAAGATATACGGATTGAGGCCGACGGTACCGATGTTACCCAGAAACAGATGATGTCCGTCCGCCGGCGCCCGCGCCGCAGCATCCATGCCGATATTTCCGGCGGCGCCGGCCCGGTGCTCGACGTAAATCTGCTGCCCGAGCGCATTGCCGAGCTTCTGCTGGATCACGCGCGCGGCAAAATCAGACGCACCACCCGGCGCGAATGGCACGATGATCCGGATCGGCTGGTTTGGATATTTTCCGGTCTGAGCGGCCGCCGCCGAGGCCCCAAGCAAAAGGCCGAACGCCACCCAAAGCATTCGCTTCAGTTTCATTGCATCCTCCCATGATGGGCCGGGCTTTGCCGCCCGGTCTTTTTTTTAAGTCACGCGATCTTGCGGATATCCCTTTCCAATTGCTCCGGCTCAAGCGGCAGTGCGACCGGCTTCTTGAGCTTGGCCGAGAGATCGAGCGCCTTGGTCAGCATCAGGCGATTATGTGCTTCTGCAGCGGTCGCCGCCGGCGTCGCAACGCCAAGCGCGACGCGATTGAGCCACGAATCGGTTTCCTCGCGCATCGGCCCGCGCAACTCGCCAAGCGCCATATCGCCGGGCGGGTAGCTGCCCATGAAGTCCACCAGCCGGGTCTTGTCGGGCGCATAGCCTTCGCTTTGCGGCTTCGACACGGCGAGAACGATGTCACGATGCGTGTCGTCGATCGTCAGCACACCATCAGTGCCGACGATACCGACTTCGAGGCTGTAGACGGCGCCCGGCCACGTCACCGGCAAGGCCCAGGAAATGTTGAGGTGATAGACGCTGCCGTCCGAGAACATGATCATGCCAGCGGTGGCGTCGATACCCTGATGGGTCGGGCCGAGCACTTTGTCGATCGAGCGCGCATAGACTTCGACCGGCGTCTTGGCCTCCATGTACCACATCACGATGTCAAGCGCGTGGGTCCCCGAGATCACCATCGGCGAGATCGTCGAAGGATCGTCGGTGCGCACGTAATTGTCGATGGCGACCAGGCGGTTCATAAATGCGCGGGAGGTCACCAGCGTCACGTCGCCGAGCGCGTTGCTGCGGACCTTTTCCTTGGCCGCGAGCCAGCGGCGCCGGAAGCGCTGCGTATATCCTACCACCGCATCGACCTTTGCCGCCTCGATCGCGGCCAGCACACGCGCCGAAGCGGAAAGATCGGTCGCCAGCGGCTTTTCGATCAGCATCGGCAGACCGCGCTCCACTGCCGCCATGACCGGTTCGACATGGAGATGTTCGTCAGTCGCAACAATGACGGCATTGACCTCCGGACGGTTCAGCAATTCGCGATAGTCCGTGGTGACGAAGTCGGCACCGCATTTCTCACCGACCAGCTTGGCACGGTCGGGCTTGATGTCGGCGACACCGATCCACTCGACGGCGGCGTGGCGCGCCGCAACCTCACCGCGGAACAGGCCAACACGGCCGGCTCCAATGATGGCGAGTCCGATCTTCTTGACCTGCTTTTTCATGACGCCCCCAACGGCGCACGCTGCGCCTTGATCATGTCCGCGATTCCCGCGAGCGTTTCGTTTGTCAGTGGAATGTCGATTGGCTGGTTACGCTCGGCCGAGAGATCCGCCGCCAGGTAGCATTCCATGACCGTGCGCGCGCTTTCCGGCGACACCATGGGCGGCCGGTCCATGATGCAGGCTTCGAGGAAGTGGATGGTCTCCGGCCCCATCTGGCCGGCAAAGACGTGATCGACCTGCTCGCCGGGCATGGTCGACATCGGATATTGCATGCCGTCCTTCACGGTATTGAGCCAGTGATCACGCGCGGTGTCGTCGAGGAACAGCGAGCCTTCGGTGCCGGTGATCTCAATGGTGGTCGCGCAATAATTCGGGTAACTCGGCGGCAAATTCCAGCCGCCCCCGATGGCGACGAGCACGCCGTTATCCATCTTCACCGTCGACCACATGATGTCGTAAGAGCCGTTGACCGGCTGCATGTAGCCATAGGCACCTTGCGAGTAGACGCTGACCGGCTTTGCTGGCTCCAAAAGCCAGAACACAATATCGAGATCGTGGGTGGATTCCATCGCGGCCGGTGAGAGCCGCACCCGGCTCGCGATCTTCTTGCCGAGGCTGCGCGACAGATGCCGGCTCACCATGACGGAGACCGGCTTGCCGAGCGTGCCGTCGTTCAGCTTCTTCTTGGCGTAGGCAAATTTCGTATTGAATCGCTGTGAATAGCCGATGGTGAACTTGACGTTGTTGCGCTTCGAAATCGCGATCAGTTCATCGGCCTCGTAGAGTTCGAGCGCGATTGGCTTTTCGAGCAGCACATGCTTGCCAGCTTTGAGGCAATCGCGCGCAATCGGATAATGCGTGTTTTCCGGCGTTGTGGAGATATAGACCACCCTCACCGCATCGTTGTTCACGATATCCTGGTAATCGGTCGTTGCAACCGCAGCGTTGGTCAGCGCCTTGATTTCCTTCAGCCGGTCCGGCCTGATGTCGCAGACATGCAGCTTTTTGACGAGCGGATAACGCGACAGCGTTTCTGCGCGAATACCGCCGCACCACCCGGTGCCGATGACCGCGACTTCGATTGGCTCAATTGGCATTGCGTCTCCCACCCAGCGTCATCTTGTAGTTGAGAGACATTCATCGCGAGTTGGATTGCGCGGTCAAGCCCGGCGTGATGCAAGTCAGGCCGCTTTCACAATGCCAAAAATCTTCTCGGCGAATTGCGGGTAGACCTCTGCCAGTTCCGGCGTGACGACCTCACGCATGAGGCGCAACGTCTCCGCATCCGGCGCGGGCGTCTGAGGCACATGATCCGGCATGTCAAAATCGAAGCCGGTATGTTCCGCGATCTCCTCGACCGTATGGCCCGGATGCACACTCTGCAGCTGGAAGCGGCGCTTCTCCTTGTCGAAGGTAAACAGACAGCGATTGGTGATCAGTGCGAGCGGACCGCCGGTGCGATAGACATTCGGCTCGCTCGCGCCGGGCGCACTGATGAAATCGACTTTCGGCACCAGCGTGCGGCGCGAATGCTCGGTGCGGAACAGGATCACTTTCGGTACCACGAAATACAGATACGCAGAGCCGAACGAACCCGGGAAGCGCACCTGCGGCCTGTGATAATCGCCGATACCGACCAGATTGATGTTGCCCTCGCCGTCGATCTCGCCGCCGGACAGGAAGAACACATCCATGCGGCCTTGACCGGCGCAGTCGAACAATTCGACGCCACCATCGGTGAAGAAATTGTGCTTGCGGCTTTGAAGGAGCGACACATAGGGTCGGCCGCCATAGCGCACCTTCTGCAAGAGTGCGGCCGCAGCAGGAATCGGCGACGCGTTGCCGACCGCGATATGCCGCACGTCACCGATCAGATCGGCGACGGTGGCGATGAGCAGCTCTTCGGGCTGGAAGGACATGGCCATGGTCTACGCTGCCTGCTTGCCATAGACATGCACGTCGCAATAGCGCGCAAAGCCCTCAGCGGTCTTCGCAAGCCGCGCGTATTCTGACAGATGCGCGACATCGACCGGATAATAGTCCGGCAGGGACAACGGCCAGGCGCCGTTTTGCGCGACCGCGACCGCCTCGACATAGAAGCCCGGCAGCACGCCGGCCGCCAGCACCGGATCGTCGAGAAGATTGCCGTCGTGGATGCGCTCCACCGTCACCACCGCTTTACGCGAGGCGTGGGCAAGCGTCGCAAGATCGCGCTGACGCCCGATCCAAACATTGCCGTCACGATCCGCCATCGGCGCATGAAACAGCGCGACATCGGGCCGGATCGCCGGCAGCAGCACGATCGGGTCATCATTGCCGAACGGATTGTCGATCACCCGCCAGTCGCCGCGGATTTTCATCAGGTCGGAACCGATCAGTCCGCGCAGCGGCATGAACGGATTGCCCTTCTCGCCGGCTTCCAGCGCCGCATAGAGCGCAGGGCAAGTCGCATCTTTCATTTGCAAGCTGCCGGAGGTCATGGCCGCAGTAAACCGTGGCGCCGGTCCAAACTCGCCAAGACTGACCGCCGAAGTTTCCAGCGTCTCCACGCAACCTGCGCCGATCAGAATATCGGCCTGCAGCGTGGAGGCCGGCAAGGCGACAAGATGCAGTCTTTTCACATTGCGGCGGATCAGCGCCCGAGTCGCTTCCATGGCGACGCCGGCCTGCTCGCGCGGCACCGCCAGCAGGCAGCCATCGGCAATCGGCGCGAGCGCCTCGTCCAGCGGAACGATGATCGGCATGGGTGCTCCCTGTACCAATCATAGGTCCGCGGCGCGACGTTGCGAAGTCCTTGCGGCGCATGCCGCCTGTGTTACGAGAATGCCGACAAACCCTCGGGAGGAACATCAATGGCAACGACCAAGATCGGCTGGATCGGCATGGGCCGCATGGGCTATGCGATGGCCGAATGGCTTTTGAAATCCGGCTATGACGTCTCGATCTGGAACCGGACCAAGGCCAAAGCCGAGCCCCTGACCAAGATCGGCGGCAAGGTGGTCGACAAGCTCTCGGACCTCGCCGATGTCGACGTGCTCTTTTCCATCGTGTCGGCCGGCAAGGACGTCAAGGAAGTCTATTTCGGGCCGAACGGTGTCGCGCCGAACGGCAAGGGCAAGATGCCGAAGATCGTGGTCGATTGCTCCACCATCTCGGTCGACGATTCTGCGGAAATCCGCGAGCAGCTCAAGGGTCTGGGCGCCGAGTTCGTCGCCTGCCCGGTCTCCGGCAATGCCAAGGTGATCAAGGCGGGCAAGCTGTCGGCGGTGGCGTCCGGTCCGGAAGCGGCCTTCCGCAAAGTCGAGGACATAGTTCTGAAATTCGCGCCGAACGGCGTGTCCTATGTCGGCGACGGCGAGCTCGCGCGCGTCTGCAAGATCGCCCACAACGTCATGCTCGGCGTGGTGATCCAGAACCTGATCGAAATCACATTGCTCGCGAACAAGATGGGCGTGCCCCGCGAGGCGTTCCTGCGCTTCATGAACAATGGCGTCATGGGATCGATGTTCACGCGCTACAAGGCACCGGCGCTCGTCAATCTCGACTGGACCACGACCTTCACGCCCGAATTGCTGCTGAAAGACCTCGATCTGGGGCTTGAGCTTGGCCGCGAATGGAAGGTGCCGATGCCGACCACGGCGGCAACGCGCGAAATGCTGCAGGGCCATATCGGTAACGCGATCCTGCAGAAGGATCCGCAAGCCTACCTGGAAAAGGACTTCGCCACGCTGATGGAAACAATGGCGAACCTGTCCGGGATGAAATTGCAGAGCGAACACAAGAACGTCCCGACCGGTCTGGAGTAAGGCCGGCGGGCGGCCGTCTAACGGCTTTTTGAGGGTTGGAACCGGGAATACCGCCGAAAACGCGCTGCGTCATACGCTCCGGCCTCTTGTTCTGGGGCCGGAGCGTGCCTCTATAATTGGCACCCGTCTTGCTATTCCGATTCGGATCGGCATTCGAGACAGGCGAGCCAAATGGAGGCCTTGATGCGAAAGTCACTGCCCAGATGCGTGGTGCTGTTGCTGGTCTCGGTTCTGTCGCTTGCAACCGCGTCCGGTTCCGCCTTCGCGCAGGGCGAGAGCGCCAAGGCTTCGACGGACGAACTTCTGTCGTCCGTGGTCCGGATCAAGACCTACATCAATCCCGACGGCCGCACCGTCGACAATCTCGGCCAGGAGCGCGACGGCTCCGGCATCGTGATCGACGATGACGGCCTGATCCTCACCATTGGCTATCTGATGGTCGAGGCACACGCAGCCGAGGCGATCACCAATGACGGCCGCAAGATTCCAGCGACGGTGGTCGGCTACGATCATGATACGGGCTTTGGTCTGCTGAAGGCGGTCGCTCCTTTGAAAGTGCGGCCGATGATGTTCGGCAGCTCCAAGGACGTGAAGGTCGGCGATCCGGTGCTGGCAGCAAGCTTTGGCGGCCGCGACGGGATTGCGCCGGCCCGGGTGGTCTCCCGCCGCGAATTTGCGGGTTCCTGGGAGTACCTGATCGACGGCGCGATCTACACCGCGCCCGCGCATTCACACTGGAGCGGCGCGGCCCTGATCAATCGCGAGGGCAAGCTTGTTGGCGTCGGTTCGCTGATCGTCGGCGATGCGGCGGGCGACGGTGGCGGCGCCGGCAATCTCTATATTCCCACCGACTTGTTGAAACCCATTCTCGCCGAGCTCATTGCCAACGGCGCCGTCGGCGGCACGCCCAAGCCATGGATCGGGCTGAATACCCAGGCGACCGATCGCGGCCTCGTGGTCGTGCGCGTGACCGCGGGCTCGCCAGCCGAGAAGGCAGGTCTGCGCAAGGGCGACGTGATCACCACAATCGCGGGCGACAAACCGAAGACGCTCCCAGACTTCTATCGCAAGCTCTGGTCGCTTGGCGCGGCGGGCATCACCGTGCCGCTCGACATTCAGCGCGATGGCAAGGACCAGCATGTCGACGTGCCGTCGATCAACCGTATGGACCACCTGAAGCTGAAGAGCACGTTCTGATTTGCCTGCACTCGGCCCCGAGCCAATGGCACGTGGCCGCAGCCGGCATCTTGAGATGGACGGGCCATTGCCGTGCCGGGCGTTTTTCAGACCGCGGGAGGCCGCGTCTTTGCCATAGCAATGGCGCTGGCATCGGCGTCGCTTTCGAATGCCCTCGCCCAGACCTCCGCACCCGACGACTCCATCTGCCTGATGATCGAGTCCGCCGCGCGCGATCACGGTCTGCCGGTCGAATTTTTCGCGCGGGTGATCTGGCAGGAAAGCCGTTTCCGCGCCGACGCGGTCGGCCCGATGACGCGCAGCGGCAAGCGCGCGCAGGGGATGGCGCAATTCATGCCGGGCACCGCCGCCGAGCGCGGGCTCCTCGATCCTTTCGACCCCGTCCAGGCGTTGCCGAAGTCGGCGGAATTCCTGAAAGAGCTCTGGCTGCAATTCGGCAATCTCGGGCTTGCGGCGGCCGCCTATAATGCCGGACCGCGCCGTGTGCGCGAGTGGCTCGCAGGCACGGGACCGATGCCGGGCGAAACGCGGAACTATGTTTCGGCAATCACCGGCATGACGGTTGACGATTGGGCCGCCGAACGCGCCAAGGCGCGCGACGGCAAGGAGACACCAAAACAGGAGCAGATGCGCGAACCCGGCTGCGGCGAACTGATGGCGATACTGAAACGTTCGCCGTCGCCGTTCCTCGAACAGCTGACGCAGCGCGTCGTGCATTCGCTGGCGCAGCCCTGGGGTGTGCAGCTTGGTGCGGGCTTCTCGCGCGAGCGCGCGATGGCGATGTATGCACGGGCGTTGCGGCGCTATGAGAGTATCCTTGCCGGAAAGGACCCCGGCATCCAGTCGTCGATGCTGCGGACGCGCGGGCGTGCCGTGTTCTACCAGGTGCGGATCGGTACCGATACGCGCGCCGAGGCCAACGCGCTCTGCAATACGCTGCGCAAGGCCGGCGGCGCTTGCCTTGTGTTGCGGAACAGAGGTTGAGTCACACTGGCAGCACGTTAGTGTATTTTACCTGCTCAAGTGCGAAGCTCGACTCGATCGAAGCGATGCCATCGAGCCGCGTCAGCTTCTGCTTCAGGAACTGCTCGTAGGCGGAGAGATCGGCGACCACGACGCGAAGGAGATAATCACGCGGGCCGGTCATCAGGTAGCATTCCAGAACCTCTGGCCAGCGCGCGATCGCACGCCCGAATTTGGTCAGCGCCTCCTCGCGCTGGCTTTCCAGCTTGATCGAAATGAAAACGGAAACGGGCAGCCCTACCTCGCGCTGATTCAGGACCGCGACATAGCGCGCGATGATGCCGGCCTTTTCCAGCAGGCGGACGCGGCGCAGGCAGGGCGACGGCGAAAGGCCAACCTTTTCGGCAAGCGCGGCCAAACTGATGCGGCCGTCGTCCTGCAACAGCGCGAGAATTTTGCGATCGATAGCATCGAGCGTCATTTTGGCTGATCATGCTTCATATCGAGAGCAAATTGGCATATTCTGCTAATAATGCAGACCATCATAACGCGAATTGAATGCCATTGCCATGCGGCCCGTGCGAGACACAGACTCGTCCGCACAACCCGAGGATCGCGCCAAAGGAGCGCATCATGCAGCCGCCTCGCATCGACATCCTGTCCGAACTGGAAAAGAAGGTGCTGTGGCTCGCGAGCTGGACCATCCACAACGCGAACCACATCCGCGAGAACGTCGATGGGCTCAAGGTCGGCGGGCACCAGGCCTCGTCCGCCTCGCTCGCGACCATCATGACCGCGCTCTATTTCGACATCCTGCGGCCGCAGGACCGCGTCGCGGTGAAGCCGCATGCGTCGCCGGTCTTTCACGCGATCCAGTATCTGCTCGGCAAGCAGACGCGCGAGAAGCTCGAAAACTTTCGCGGCTACAAGGGTGCGCAGAGCTATCCCTCACGCACCAAAGATATCGACGATGTCGACTTCTCCACCGGGTCGGTCGGACTTGGCGTTGCGCAGACGCTATTCTCGTCGATCGTGCAGGATTACGTCCGCGCGCACGGCTTCGTCAAAGACAAGCCGGAAGGCCGCATGATCGCGCTGGTTGGCGATGCCGAACTCGACGAGGGCAATATCTTCGAGGCGCTGCTGGAAGGCTGGAAACAATCGCTGCGCAATTGCTGGTGGATCGTGGACTACAACCGCCAGAGTCTCGACGCCGTGGTGCGCGAAGGATTGTGGGAGCGCTACGAACAGCTGTTCGAGAATTTCGGCTGGCAGGTTGTGATCGTCAAATACGGTTCGCTGCAGGAAGCGGCATTCCGCGAGCCTGGCGGCGAGAAACTGCGTCAGTGGATCGATGCGTGTCCGAACCCGCTTTATTCGGCGCTGGTGTTCCAGGGGGGCGCTGCATGGCGAAAGCGCCTCCTCGACGAAATCGGCGATCAGGGCGATGTGACGCGGCTGATCGGGAAGCGCTCGGACGACGAGCTGGCGCGGCTGATGAACAATCTCGGCGGCCACGATCTCCCGGCGCTGCTCAAGGCCTTCAAGAGCGTCGACCACGACCGGCCGGTCTGCTTCATCTGCTACACGGTGAAGGGCTTCGGCCTGCCGATGGCCGGACATAAAGACAATCACGCCGGGCTGATGACGCCGGCGCAGATGGAGACGTTCCGGGCGCAGAACCATGTGCGACCCGGCCATGAGTGGGACAAGTTCGAGGGCCTGACGCTACCGCAACAAGTTCTCCAAGATTTTCTCGACACGGTGCCGTTCGCGCAGCGCAAGCCTGCGGCGAAAGCAGCGCGCATCGCGATTCCCGCAACGCTGCCGGTGCCAGTACAGGCCGTGACCTCGACCCAGACCGGATTCGGCGCGCTGATGAACGAGATCGCCAAATCGAGGGAGTCCTATGCGTCGCGTATCGTCACCACATCGCCGGACGTCACGGTCTCGACCAATCTCGGCGCTTGGGTGAACCGGCGCAAGCTATTCGCGCGCGAATCGGCGCTCGATACGTTCCGCAACGAGCGCATTCCCTCCACCTTCGCCTGGGAATTTTCGCCGGAGGGCCAGCATATCGAGCTCGGCATCGCTGAGATGAACCTGTTCATTCTGCTGTCCGCGCTTGGGCTATCTCATGCGATCGAGGGCGAACGGCTGCTGCCGGTCGGAACGCTCTACGATCCCTTCATCGCGCGCGGGCTCGATGCGCTGAATTACGCCTGCTACCAGGATGCCCGCTTCATTGTGGTGGCGACACCGTCCGGCATTACGCTCGCGCCCGAGGGCGGCGCGCATCAGTCGATCGCGCAGCCGCTGATTGGCATGGCGCAGGACGGGCTCGCATCGTTCGAACCTGCATTCGTCGACGAGCTCGCGGTCATCCTGCGCTTTGCGTTCGACTATATCCAGAAGGACGGCGATGCCACACCATCCGAACAGTCATGGCTCCGGGACGAGACCGGCGGATCGGTCTATCTGCGGCTCTCTACCCGTCCGGTCGAGCAGCCGCAGCGTACAATGTCCGACGATTTGCGGCAGGACATCGTCAACGGCGCCTACTGGCTACGCAAACCCGGACCGAATGCGCAGGTAGTCGTCGCCTATACCGGCGCAATCGCGCCGGAAGCAATCGAGGCAGTCGGACTGATGGGAGAGGACCGCCGCGACGTCGGGCTGCTCGCCGTCACCTCCGCCGACCGGCTGAATGCCGGCTGGACAGCGGCGCAGCGCGCCCGCGAACGAGGCCTTGTGCATGCTCGCTCGCATATCGAGCGGCTATTGGACGACGTGCCGCCGGATTGCGGAATCGTTACCGTGCTGGATGGGCATCCCGCGACATTGTCATGGCTTGGCGCCGTGCACGGTCACCGGACCCGCGGTCTCGGCGTCGAGCATTTCGGCCAGACCGGATCGCTGCCGGAGCTCTACCGGCATTACGGCATCGACACGAACGCGATCATTGCCGCAGCGCAGGCACTCACCACCGGGCGGCCGATCCGTTATCTGAAGGCACTACCGTAGTCAGTCACCTCTGCCCTGGAACGGCAGAGTGAGGAAAGCAGCCTGAATCACCGCCATGGCGAGCGTGATGCCGAAGGCCGCGACCACGATCGACAACGCATAGGGCAGGACTTTGGTGCGTGGCGTGCCCATCAGCGGCGGCAGCCCGGTCCAGACCAGGCGGATCGCGTAAAGCCCGAGAATGGAAAGAAATCGCAGCCCCGGCATTACCAGCACGATCCCGATCAGCCAGACCGGCGTGAAGGAATAGACCGAGAGCTTCAGCGCATTGGTGAAGTTGCGCTGCGTCTGGAACAAAGGCGCCATGACATCGACGGCGAGCGCGGTCAAATAGACGATCACGAAGCTGAACAGATAGCTTATGAAAGCCCGAAGCAATCCGATCGACAACGGATCGTGCAACCGGCCTACCGAAACCGAGACACCGATCAGGCTCGATCCGATGAACCCGGCAATCGCCGGGATCGCAGCCAGTACCGAAACGTAACCGACGAACAGCCGCATCGGGTTGCCGGGCTCGGTGGCGATCAGCGGCCACTCCCCCCGCGGGTCGGCAATGATGTTTCGGATGCGCGAAAGAAGCGGGTGCATGGTCAAGGCATTATCGCGCGAATCTTAGGAAATGGTGTGACGGCGGGTCAGCCCCGCGCATCCTCCCGCACCATCATTGCCCCCTTTTCGGCGATCATCATGGTTGGGGAGTTTGTGTTCCCGGAGGTTATCGTCGGCATCACCGATGCATCGATGACCCGCAAATTTGCAAGCCCGATCACGCGAAGCCGCTCGTCCACCACCGCCATCGGGTCGTCCGGCCGGCCCATCTTCGCGGTGCCGACCGGATGGAAGATCGTGGTTCCGATATCGCCCGCCGCCTTCGCGAGCGCCGCGTCGTCGTTGCTGCGCACCGTATCCCCGGGCAGATATTCGACCGGATGATATTTCTGCAATGCCGGTTGCGCCACGATATTGCGGGCAACGCGGATCGAATCCGCCGCAACCTGACGGTCCTCGTCGGTCGCAAGATAGTTCGGCTGGATCACCGGCTTGTCCGCCGGGTCGGCGCTGCGAAGCCGGACAAAGCCGCGGCTCGATGGCCGCAGATTCGCAACGCTGGTGGTGAAGGCCGGGAAATCGTGCAGCGGGTCGCCGAACTTGTCGAGCGAGAGAGGCTGCACATGAAACTGGATGTTCGGCCGGTCGTAGTGCGGGCTTGACCGCGTGAACGCGCCAAGTTGCGACGGCGCCATGGTCAAAGGTCCACGCCGGCGCAGCGCATAGTCGAGGCCCATCATCGCGCGGCGGAACAGCGACCGATAGGTCTCGTTCAGTGTGGTGACGCCTGTGACCTTGTGAATCAACCGCAATTGCAGGTGATCCTGCAGGTTCTCGCCGACGCCCGGCTTATCAAGGACTGGCGCAATCCCGTGTTTGGCGAGTTGTGCAACCGGCCCGACACCGGACAGCAGCAGGAGTTGGACCGAGCCGATCGCGCCCGCCGACAGGATCACCTCGCCGCGGCAGCGTGCAACCTTGCTTTCGCCGTTCTGCCGGAAGCGCACACCGGTCGCGCGCCTGCCGTCGAATTCGATTTTCTCAACCAGGCAACCGGTCTCGACCCGCAGATTTGGGCGCCCCATCACCGGCTTGAGAAAGCCGCGCGCCGACGACCAGCGCCGTCCCATCTTCTGGTTGACGTGGAAATAGCCGCAGCCCTCATTGTTGCCGGTGTTGAAATCGCCGCATTTTGGAATCCCAGCCTGCGCCGCCGCTTCGCGGAAGGCGTCGGTGATATCCCAGCGCAGCCGCGGATATTCCACGCGCCACTCGCCGCCTGTGCCGTGATGCTCGCTGTCGCCCAGAAAATGATCGAGCTGCTTCTTGAACAGGGGCTTCACGTCGTCCCAGCCCCAACCTGTGAGACCGAGCTGCCGCCAGTGGTCGTAATCGCCGGCCTGTCCGCGCATGTAGATCATGGCGTTGATCGCCGACGATCCGCCCAGCACCTTGCCGCGCGGATAGGCGAGCGAGCGGCCGTTCAGACCGGGTACCGGCTCGGTGCGAAACATCCAGTCCGAGCGCGGATTGCCGATCGCGAACAGATAGCCGACCGGGATGTGAAACCAGATCCAGTTATCGCGCCCGCCGGCCTCCAGCAGCAGCACGCGCTTATCCGGATCGGCCGAGAGCCGGTTGGCCAGGACGCACCCGGCCGAGCCTGCACCGGCGATGATGTAGTCGTAGTCGCCTTCGGCAGGCGTCGGTGTGGTCATCGCCTTCTCCCGGGTCGGACCGTCTCGCGAGTCTGCGATATTGTGTCCGAGATTGTATGTCCGATCTTGGCAAATGGCGGGGGGCTGCTAAAGTACCTTTGCGACCCGCAGGGCACTGAGCGTGCCTCGGCATCATGGAACGGCGGTTCCTGGCTCTGTCGCTTTTTCAATCCATCGTTCGTCTGCAGCGCGGCTTTGCTCGCGCCCTGCAGCGCATCCGGACCCGGAGAACCGCCGTGATCAAACGCCTTGCGTTCGTATTCGCTCTGTCATCCCTTATGCTTCTGCGTCCTGCCGCTGCGCAGGAGCCCGTGATTGCCGCCGCATCCGATCTGCAATTCGCGCTTGAGGAGGTGACCGAAGCCTTCGCGAAAGAAACCGGCGAGAAGGTTAAGGTATCCTATGGATCGTCCGGCAACTTTACCCGGCAAATCCAGCAGGGCGCGCCGTTTCAGATGTTCTTGTCCGCCGACGAGGATTACATTTTCGAACTCGCAAAGGGCGGGCATGCCAGGGATCGCGGCGAGCTGTATGCGATCGGACGCGTTGTTATCATCGTCCCACATAATTCTCTGTTGAAGGCGGATGGCACGCTCGCCGACCTGAAGGCGGCGCTGGCAGACGGCCGCCTGCAGAAATTCGCCATCGCCAATCCGGATCATGCGCCCTACGGCAAACGCGCCGAGGAGGCGCTGCGCCATCAGAGCCTGTGGGACCAGGTGAAGGACAAGCTGGTGCTCGGCGAGAATGTCTCGCAGGCGGCACAATTCGCGACCTCGGGCTCGACGCAAGGCGGAATCATTGCCTATTCGCTCGCGCTCTCCCCGAAAGTGTCCAAACTCGGCACATTTGCATTGATTCCGGCCGAATGGCACCAGCCGCTGCGTCAGCGCATGGTGCTAACGACCAAGGCCGGACCGGTTGCCGAACGGTTTTATGCCTTCGTGCAATCGCCGCCGGCCCGCAAGATCATGGTGAAGTACGGCTTCGTTCTGCCCGGCGAATAACGGGACAGTTTGAAACGAGACTGCTGCCATGGACTGGACATCTCTCTGGCTGTCGCTGCGGCTCGCCGCAGGGACGGTCGCCATCCTGCTGCCGCTCGGCATCGTCGCCGGGCGGTGGCTGGCCTATCGCGACTTTACCGGCAAGGCAGCGGTGGAGGGGCTGGTCGCGTTGCCGCTGGTGCTGCCGCCGACCGTGTTCGGCTATTATCTTCTGGTCGCGTTCGGTGGCCATTCGCCGGTCGGACAGACTTGGGAAAAGCTGTTCGGACATCAGCTCGTCTTTACCTTCGAAGGCCTTTTGCTGGCTTCGGTGATCGTCAACATTCCGTTTTCGATCCAGCCGATACAACGCGCCTTTGAGGCGATCTCGCGCGATGTGCGGGACGCCGCCGCCTGTTCGGGCATGACACCGTGGATCGCGTTCATGCGGGTGGAATTGCCGCTGGCCTGGCCGGGCATCCTCACGGCCATAGTGCTGAGTTTTGCGCATACGCTGGGTGAATTCGGCGTGGTGCTGATGGTCGGCGGCTCGATCCCCGGCGAGACCAAGACCATCGCGATTTCGATCTACGACCGCGTTCAGGCCTTCGACGATGCGGCCGCGGCGCAGATGTCGGCGCTCCTCCTCGTCATATCGCTTCTGGCGATTGCGATGACCTTCGCGTTTTCGCGGTGGGCCGGACGGAGGCTGGCGTGAATTCGGCTGGCTTGTCGGTATCGTTGCATCAGGCTGGTCCGATACCGCTGGCGATCGATCTCAGCTGCGCTCCGGGCGAAATGCTCGCGCTGGTTGGCCCATCCGGCAGCGGCAAATCGACAACGCTGCGCTCGATCGCAGGCCTGTACCGGCCGCGAACTGGAAAGGTGAGCGTGGGCGGCGAAGTATGGTTCGATAGCGAAACCGGACTCGCACTGCCGCCACATCTCCGGCGGAGCGGCATGGTGTTCCAGAACTATGCGCTGTTTCCGCACATGACGGCGCTCCGCAACGTAATGAGCGCACTCGATCACTTGCCCAAAGCAGAGCGTAAGGCCCGCGCGGAGACCCTGCTCGATCAGGTCCATCTGAACGGCCTTGGCGCGCGTCGCCCGGCCGAACTCTCCGGCGGCCAGCAGCAGCGCGTCGCGGTGGCGCGGGCGCTGGCCCGCGATCCGAAAGTCCTGCTGCTGGACGAGCCATTCTCGGCGGTGGACCGCGTGACCAGACGAAAACTGCACCAGGAAATCGCAGAGCTGCGAAAACAACTTTCGACCCCGACAATCCTCGTAACCCACGACATCGACGAAGCCGTGGGGCTTGCCGATACCATGGTGGTCTTGCACCACGGGCGCATTCTCCAGAGCGCCGAGCCGCGAGCAATCATGGAGAATCCGGCAACCCCCGAGGTAGCGGAGGTGCTGGGCCTCGATCCATAGGGGTTGTCCGGCGCAGCCGAACGCTGCGATAAAAGCCAATGCTCCCCCCCTCCCGCATTGTCTGTCTGACCGAGGAGACCGTTGAGACGCTGTATCTCCTGGGCGAGCAGGATCGCATCGTCGGTGTGTCGGGCTATGCGGTACGCCCGCCGCAGGTCAGGAAAGAAAAGCCGCGCGTGTCCGCCTTCATCAGCGCGGACGTGCCGAAGATTCTCGCGCTCGAACCGGACCTTGTTCTCACGTTCTCCGACCTGCAGGCGGATATTGTGGCGCAACTCATTCGCGCGGGCGTCGAGATCCATGCGTTCAACCAGCGGGACATTGCCGGCATCTTTGTGATGATCCATACGCTCGGTGCGCTGGTCGATGCGTCAGAGAAGGCCCATATGCTCTCAGCCTCGCTGCAGTCGAGGCTCGATGCGGTCCAGACGGAAGCGGCGCGGCTCAAGCAAAGGCCGCGCATCTATTTCGAGGAATGGGACGAGCCGATGATTTCGGGCATCCGCTGGGTGTCGGAACTGATCGAAATCGCGGGCGGCATCGACATTTTTCCCGAGCTGTCGCGGAAAAAATCCGCACCCGAGCGCATCGTCACAACGGATCAAGTGATCGCTGCGCAGCCGGACATCATCGTAGGGTCCTGGTGCGGCAAGAAATTCGTGCCAGCCAAGGTCGCCGCGCGTCCGGGCTTCGACGCAATCCCCGCGGTCCGGGATCGTTGGCTGCGCGAGATCAAGTCGCCGCTGATCCTTCAGCCCGGACCCGCCGCACTGACCGACGGGCTCGATGCGCTCGCTGCGATCATTCGCGGCTGGGCCGAAGCGCAGGCGGTGTAAGCCGCGCAATCTCGTCCGCCATGTAATCGAAAGCGGCAATCAACGCGGGTCCGCCGCACATGGTGTAGCGGGTCGGTAATGCGACACGGCGCTGTGGCGGATAGAGTTCGCGCAGCGCCGGATGAAGCAGAAACAGCGCGCCCTGATCGGTCGCGGCGTTTGGAGGGTCTTTCAGAAACACGAGGTCCGGCTTCAAAAGCAGAAACCTTTCCAGCGGGATAAATCCGCCATAGCCCGCGGGCGCACCGGCCGGGGCTTTGAGCCCGGCCTCTGCCAGCAACGTC
Organism: Pseudomonadota bacterium; assembly: GCA_049324435.1. GTDB lineage: Bacteria > Pseudomonadota > Alphaproteobacteria > Rhizobiales > Xanthobacteraceae > Pseudorhodoplanes. Next base: position 160,608 of record JBMOOQ010000028.1, on the reverse strand, counting down.
GCTGCGAGACTGGCGGGCCCCTGCGTATAGCCGCCGCGCTCCACCACAAGCGCGGTGCGATCGCCGGTGCCGGCCGCAGCGGCAAGCCGTGCACGTGACCGTTCCAGCTCGGCAATCAGCTTTTCGCCCCGCTCGGAATGACCGAGCAACGCGGCCATCTCGCGGATTTGCCTGCGCGCAGAGGCAAGGTCGCTGACAAAGCCGGTCTCGACAACGCGCAAGCCTTGTGAGGTCAGCATGCGGCGCGTCACCGAGCGGTCGTTCGGCCCGACCAGAACCAGATCGGGATCCAGCAGCAAGGTCGACTCAGCCTGCCAGTCGGCCTTGCGGAATGCCTTCGCCTTCCCGGCCACGACCGACAGGCCGGGGTCGGTCGCGTAGGGCGACAGTCCGGCAATCTGCTCGGGATCGGCCAGCGCCACAACAAGCTGATCGGCGCACAGATTGAACGAGACCACTCGCTTCGGCGCGGCTTGCGCATGCGCCGACGCAGCCCACAGCGCTATGCACAGCGCCAGCAGCGGCATTGTTCTGATAGCGCGCATCATGCGACCATGAGGTCCGGGGGCTCAATCCTGCATGGAAGCGATAACGAAATCCGGCCTGAAGCTCAACGCAGCACTGCTGTTGCTCGTGCTAGTGCTGATGCTCGCTTCGCTTGTCACCGGCCCGGCCGGACTGCCGCCGCGGACGGCGCTGCAGGCCTTGTGGAGCGGCGACGGAGTGGCGGCGGTGATCGTGCGGGAGATTCGTCTGCCCCGGACTCTCCTCGCGGCGCTGATCGGTGCAACACTTGGCTTGTCCGGCGCCGCCCTGCAGGGCCTGTTCCGCAATCCACTGGCGGAGCCGGCCTTGTTCGGCGCACCCCAAGCGGCGGCCGCAACCGCCTCGTTCGCAATTGCGTTCGGCCTTCTGCCGGCGACGTCACTCTTCGTGCCGGTCGCGGGTATCCTCGGCGCGCTGGTCTCGGTTGGCGCGCTGGTGCTGATCGCCGGACCGCGGACGAGCCTCACGGTGATCCTGCTCGCCGGACTTGCGCTTGCGAGCTTTGCCGGGGCAATGACCGCGCTCATCCTCAATCTTGCGCCCAATCCGTTCATTGCGCTCGAAGTCGCATTCTGGCTGCTCGGTTCGCTGGAGGATCGTTCCCGCGATCATCTGATCATCGCCGGCCCGTTCATGGTCGCGGGCTGGATCGTTCTTCTTTCCAATGCGCGCGCGTTCCGGGCGCTCACGCTCGGCGAGGATGCTGCGATGTCGCTCGGGGTCGATCTGCAACGCACCCGATTTGCCGTCGTGCTCGGCACCGCTTTCGGCGTCGGCGCGGCGACCGCGGTTGCGGGCGCAATCGGCTTTGTCGGATTGGTCGCGCCGCATCTCGTACGGCGCTACGTCAATGCCGACCCGACACGGATCATGCTGCCCGCGGCGCTGGCCGGCGCAGCACTGCTGCTGGCGGCCGATGTCGCGGTGCGGATCGTGCCGTCCGCGATCGAGCTGAAGGTCGGCGTCGTCACCGCGCTGATCGGTGTACCGTTTTTCCTCTTCATGATTTTCAGGGAACGTCACTATCTGGAGGGCGAGCCGACATGACCGCCCTTCTCACCGCGAACGACATTTCTGTGCGGCTCGGCGGCCGCACCATCGTTGACGGCGTCAGTGCGACGTTATCCGCGGGCGAAATGGTGGCATTGGTCGGCCCGAACGGCGCAGGCAAAACCACGCTGCTCAAGGCGCTGGCCGGTCTGGTTCCCGCCTTCGGTACGGTCGAGATCGACGGTCAGCCTGCCGCAGCGCTCAAGCCCCGCGCGCGGGCGCGCCGTCTCGCCTATCTGCCGCAGGGTCACAGCTTTTCCTGGCCGCTGCCGGCCGGCGAGATCGTGGCGCTCGGACGCTATCCGCATGCCGACCCGTTTTCTCCGGTTTCGGAGACGGACCGCGCCGCGGTCGCGCATGCGATGGACATCACCGGGACGAGGGATTTTGCAGACCGCATCGTCACAACGTTGTCCGGCGGTGAGCGGGCACGGGTGGCGCTCGCCCGTGTGCTAGCGACTGAAGCTAAGATCGTGCTCGCCGACGAGCCGATCATGTCGCTCGACCCGCGTCACCAGTTCGTGGTCATGGACGTGTTGCGTCATGCGGCACAGGCCGGAGGTGCGGTGATGGCCGTAATTCACGACCTTGCGCTCGCGGCCCGCTACGCGACCCGCGTTCTGGTGCTCGAAAAGGGCCGGATCGTTGCCGACGCAAGGCCGGAGGAAGCGCTCGACCCGCAGCGTATCGCCCATGTCTTCGGTGTCGAAGCCGACGTGATCCGGATCGACGGTGTGCTGGTGCCGATGGTGCGGAAGCCGCTTTGATTGCGTACCGGCCGCCTTAATACAGCGCGACGGCTTTTGCCTGCAATTCCGTCAAGAGCTCTATCGAACCTTGCACGGCTACCCTCTGATGGTAGAGGCGCAGGCCGTGCAGGCCACCGAGTTCTTCACCGTTACCAGCACGGCCCGGGCCGCCGTGGTGGCATTGCGGCATCACGATGCCATGGCCGGTATGCGCATCGGCGATCGAAGGCTCGACCATCAGGAGCCGGCCATGCGATGGCCCAAGCTCTGCAACGGCGCGCGCGAAGAATGCGCGATCGTCACCATAGACCGATGCGACCAGCGAGCCGCCACCCCGCGCAATCAGTGCGAACGCTTCCGCCTCGCTCTTGTAGGGAACGATCGTTGCAGACGGGCCGAACACTTCGGTATCATGCACCGCACTTGCGCTCCCGGCATCGGCGACGCGCATCAGCGTTGGCGCGACAAAGGCGGACTTCGCCGGGTCGATGCCGTCGATTGCCGGCGCAGTCACGCCGCCGGTTAGCACCTGCGCCTCTTTTGCAATTTTCCCGATACCCTCGAAGGCGGCCGCCTGCTGTGCGCGCGTCACCACCGGCCCCATGCGCACCGCTTCGTTGCGCGGATCGCCGAGCGTGGTCTTCTTCAATCGTGCAAGCAAGGCTTCCGCGACGGCATCGGCGTTATCGGCCGGGGCGAACACGCGGCGGATAGCGGTGCATTTCTGCCCGGCCTTCACCGTCATCTCGCGGCTGACTTCCTTGATGAAGGCATCGAAGGCAGCCTGGCTCGCGCCCGGAGCGAGCAGCGCGGCATTCACGCTGTCGGCCTCGATGTTCACACGAACGCCGCGCCTCAAGATATTCGGATGCCCGAGAATGCGTCCGGCCGTTTCCGAAGAACCGGTGAACGCAATCACGTCATCGCCGCTGACGCAATCGAGAAGGTCTCCGGCGCCGCCGCACAGAAGGTTAAGCGCGCCTTCGGGCAGCGTCTTCGCAGCAATCACATCGCGCACCATCTCATGGGTGAGCAGCGCGGTCGATGATGCGGGTTTTGCCAGAACCGGTATGCCGGCAAGCAGCGACACCGCGGCCTTCTCCCACAAGCCCCAGCTCGGGAAGTTAAAGGCGTTGATGTGCACTGCCACGCCATGGCGAGGCGCCAGCAAATGGATCGCCTGGAAGTTCTCTGCCTTGGCAAGCCGCACCGGCTTCTCGTCAAGCAGGAAGGTCGCGGCGCCGAGCGAACCGCCCAAGCGAGCATAATACTTCAGCGTACCGATGCCGCCATCGATATCGATCGCGGCGTCGATTTTGGTGTTGCCGGAATTGGCGATTGCGATCGCCTCGTATTTCGCACGGTTGGCGACCAGCACATCGGCGACGGTGCCGATCAGCTTCGCGCGGTCCGCGTAGGAAAGTGCACGCAGGGCGCTGCTACCGGCCCTGCGGGCATGATCGAGTGCGGCTTTCAAGTCGAGGCCCTTGGCGCTCGCAGTCGCAAGTACGGTGCCATGGACCGGATCGACCAATTCGGTTTCAATCCCCGCGCCGCGGCGCCACGCCCCGGCGAGATAGCTTTCAAGTGACTGCGGCGAGTCGCTCATCTATGGGCTCCTTAACGTCAGCTCCGGCTCGCCAGACAGCAGCGGGGATCGGCTGTGACGAAATCGCGCACGACATCCGTCCGAAAGGCCAGCCGGGCGTCGCGTTTCGAGCCGAATGATTATGGCCTTCAGCGCGTTGCCGCAAGCGCGCGAGGTTTGCCTATTGAATTGCGCTGTTGCCGGTGATGGCCGGAGACGCCGCATCGGCGATGAAACGGCGGATGTCCTGGCGGACCTGAGCGTTGGTCAGGAACAGATCGTGGTTCAGGCCGCCGCCGGCATAGCCGGAGGCGTCGATCACACGAATGCCGAGCGCTTCCAGCCGCTCCTTCTCCGCAATGCCGACGCGGGTGACACCGCCGGCCATATCCCGCATTGCGCCGAGAGCGCGATCGTTCGCAACCGTCAGAACCGTAATTTTGCGCGCCAGCGAACCGACTCGCGCCACCGACGAGGTGAAGCTGTCCATGTCGATATCCGGCGATGCGAGCACGATTGCACCGAAACGGCTCGCAGCGCCAGCGCCGCGCCGGTCATAGAGCTGCCGCAGCGCCTCGACCGCGACCATCGTTCCCATGGAATGCGCCACGATGTGAACGCGGCCGACAGACGAGTCGGCAATGAGCTCGTCGAACATGCCTTCGAGCGCATCGCGCGACCACAGCGCACTCTCCCGATCGTAGATGTAATTCATCAAGCTGTTCTTTGACGGCCAGGAAAATAGCATCGTCTCGCCGGGAAACGCGAGGCCGTCCGACAGCCGCGCCGCATCGAGCGCTGCGGTCTCGAAGGACTGATTGAAGCCGTGAATATAGACCAGAACATCGCGGCGGACCGGTGCTGCGGAAAAGCTCTCGCCGACCGGGATCGGCTCGACCGATTTGATGCTCCAGTCGCCGAGACCGACCGCAGCAAATGCGCCTTCGGACGGCGCCGACAGATGGACGCGAACATTGCTGGGCTGATTGGCGCGCTGCGAGCCGAACCACGGCCTTGCGCTCGCGCCTTTGACCGCATTGCGCGTGGTGAGGGCGATCAATACCGGCTCGGCGGCAATACCGGACTTACCGGCCTGCGCGCCGGTCGCCGCAAAGGCCGACACACCACCCGGCGCTGTCGCGCAGCCGCTTGAGCCTGCGACGAACACCAGCAAAAGCAATAGAGCGATCGGTCGCGCAACCGATCCGGTCGGATGTATCGCGAACGGCATCAGAAAAATGCACCAGTCATGCGGCAGGCCCCCGGCCCCGGACCAGCCCTGCAATGCTGGGGGATGACGGCGACAGCGTGGCTGAAATCCGGGGTTATGCTGTCAACACGGCGACAAGACAGCTTGTCCGGTTTCCACTCCCTTAACGGGCCTCGTTCGGGTGAGGTTGCGGCCGTCAAAGTTCCGCATGGTCGCGCTCGAAGGCCCAAACGCGCTCGAAGCCCATCAGCCGGGTGAAATCTTCAAACGGATAGAGCTCCCCGGCCCATGTTTTGCTCGAACCTGCCGTGAGGATTTCGCCGTAGACCGATCGCAGTGCGGCGGCCATCGCAAGGAACCCGGACGCCGGAAAAATCGCCAGCTTGAAGCCGAGCCGCTCCAGTTCCGTGCGACTAAGGACCGGCGTGCGTCCGCCCTCCACCATATTTGCGAGGAGCGGTACGTCGAAGCTGCGGCCGATCTTCTCCATCTCGGCTTCGCTTTCCGGCGACTCAATAAAAAGGATGTCGGCACCTGCCTTCACGAAAGCCTCGCCGCGACGCAGCGCCTCGTCCAGCCCGTGCGCGGTGCGCGCATCGGTCCGCGCAACGATCAGGAAGTCCTTCGACGAGCGCGCTTGCGCTGCGACCTTGATCCGGCGGACCGCATCTTCGAGCGGAATCACCCGGCGGCCCGGGGTATGGCCGCACTTTTTCGGAAACTCCTGATCCTCGATCTGGATTGCAGCAGCGCCAGCCGCTTCATAGCCTCGCACGGTGAAATCGACATTCAGAAGGCCGCCATAGCCGGTATCGCCGTCCGCGATCAGTGGCGTCGTCGTGCCTTCGGCGATCTGGCGAACGCGGCCGACCATCTCGGTGTAGCTCGCGAGCCCCGCATCCGGCAGCCCAAGATGCGAGGCCACGGTGCCATAGCCGGTCATGTAAAGCGCATCGAAGCCCATGCCGTCGGCAATACGCGCGGAGATCATGTCGAACACCCCGGGAGCTGAAATCAATCCCGGCTCCTTCAGCCGAGCCGGCAAGGTTTTCCGGGACGCAGATTGAGCAGTCATTTTCATGTCCAGTGACGAGTCAGAAGATTCGATTGCATATCGTCGGTGCACGAAGCCCAACACGGCGCTGTTAGTCAATAATAGCTGATGGCGATCGTTGTGTTTTTCATGCCATGGCGGCTGACCAGACCGTAAAGCATCCTTGCATTCTGCGGACTGAGCCGGATGCAGCCGTGTGAGGCGGGCCGCCCGAGGTTGCGGACTTCCGACGTGCCGTGGATGGCAAAGCCGTGATAAAAGAAGATCGAGTACGGCATCGGCGTCATGTTGTAGCGCCGAGAATAATGCATCTTGTGCATCGATTGCGGCCGAAAGGTTCCACTTGGCGTGCCGTATCCCTGGCGGCCGGTCGAAATCGGCCAGGTCGCGTAGTGTGTGCCGTCGACGTTCACATTCATGCTCTGGCGTGCGAGGCTGATTCTGACTTGCACCGACGCCATCGCCTGACTGAACAGCGCATCGCCGGCGGCCATCAGCGTCACGACCAAAAGACTTGCCAAACGCACGAATTCGTCCCCTCGGAAAATCCGCCGATTCAATAATACCGTCACCATAAGCGACGGGCGCGGCATGCGAAAGCGGGATGGATGGATCGAAATTTGATGGCTTGTCCGGCCCAATCGTCGTCCTGAACTCTGCCCCGGATTGTCGTAACGTTTTCCGATCCGCGAGTTTTTCCCTTGCACGACTGTGACGTCCGCTTTTCGCAGGATAACCCAGAGCGAAAGAGCGGTAAATTCGTGCCCCCGAGATCAGGCTGCTTCAGGCACGCTCGCTTGCAACTGTCGGAGCCTACAACTAACATGTCATTGTGGGCTATCGGAATGCGAGCCGCTGACGTGACGTTCACTGCCGGCTCGAAGTCGTACCGTACTCAACCAACGGAGGACTTGCCGTGCCACGTGGAAAACGCAGCGGTATCTACCAGAGATACAAAGCGGGAACCAACGAACCCGATCAAGAAACGAGGGTCGCCGACTTCGCTTACGAAAACATATCGCTTGCCGAGCTGATCGTAGAGGCATGGCGCGACGACAGCATCAAGAACTCCCTGATTCAGGGCAACCATAACGCCCGCTCGGCTGCGGCCAAGAAGGTCCTCGCGGATCGCGGCATCTATCTGTCCAGGCCGATCATCATCACGGAAAGCGAGTACGACAACGGCTTCGTGTGGGAAAGCGAAGAAAACAATGTTGTCTTCGTGCTGCCGAACGAAGCCCGCATTGCCGGTGCTCCGGCTTCGCCGTCCACGCTGATCGAGACCGCACGATTGCTGATGGCTTACGTGCCGAACGGCATCTAACGCTGCCGCCGCTCATCTCGTTGATTTTGGCATCACCTGGAGTCTGCTCTCGCATCTAAAAATCAATTCCCCTCAAGAAACTTCGCCGCGTGAGCGTGCTGCCCGCAGGAGGTTTGGAATGGCACGGCCGATCACCGAATGGGTCGACGTCGATGGCAGCGTGTCCATCGTCGCGCGGGAATCCGGCGAAGTCTGGTTTTACAGACGGGACGGTGCGAACGAATACGGCAGCAACCTGTTTGCGAAACCCATGACCGGTCCAGGTTCGCTTGGCACCGCAGTCGCATTGCTCGACGCCGCAATCCATCTCGGCTTCAGCGGGATCAAGACCAAGCTCGCTGCTCCAGCGCCATCGATTGCCGGATATGTCGTTGCGCTGATCGGCGCCTATCACACGTCGGTCGATACGCCCCGCAACCTGTTACGCGCCGCGCGCCGCTTTGAACAACTCGGCCGCCCGGAAGTCACCGCGTATCTTGAAGAGCGCGCACGCGAGGAAACCGGCCACGACCGGCTTGCGCTGAAGGACCTGAAGGCACTCGGTTTTCCGGCCGAACGTCTTGTCGCCAACTATATTCCGGAAGGGCTCAAGCCGCTCTGCAAGCGGTTTGACGAACTATGCGCCGACGATTACCCGATCGGGAGCATCGGCTACTCCTACTGTCTCGAACGCATCGCTGCGCTGAAGGACGAGACCGATATCGCCACGGTAAAGGCAATCTGCCCGGATGGTGTGGACGCGACTCGTTTCCTGAGAAGCCATAGCGGACTCGGCAGCGAAGCCGCCCATGTTCAGGAAACCATCGAATTCGTGGCTTCGCTTCCGGCGGACGACAGGATCAAGGTCGTTCAGGAAACCTATCGATCCGCCGTGATCATGGCGGAAGGTTACAATCGCGAACTGCTCAGGCCGGAAGCGGAAATGATCGCAACGCTGGAACAGGCGGCCGGAGAGAAGCTGAATTTCGATCTGCGGCCGGCCGCGCCCAGACCAGCAGACGCGCGTCCTGCCGCGTGAGCGCGACGTGAAGCAGCCCGCGCCAGATGGCGCGTGGAAAATTGTTTGTCAGTTCAGAACGTGGCGAGAGCCGCGAGCGTTTTGATGTGCGCCTCAAACAGGCGGCCTCTTTGGCCACCAGCCATACATAAGCAGCAAGAAGCAGCACATCTCAGCAAGAACAAGAATACGCAGCAGCCCGACAGTGATCGATTGGTGTGTCCGGGCCGATCGAGAGCAAAGCGCGAACTTGCATATTCAATTATATGGTAATGTTTGTTCTGTGGGCTCAACCTGAGCCGCAGCCCAAGCGGGCTGCGCTTGGCAAGACTCACGATCGCAGCCTGCCGGAGAGCGAGGCTTCGCAATTGCCGAAACCCGTCCACGATCTCGTCGAATGGCTCGGCAGTCACGGTCTCGGCCAATATGCCCGGACCTTTGCCGACCACAATATCGACTTCAATCTTCTGCCGGATCTTGCAGAAGCCGATCTCGAGCGTCTCGGCTTATCTCTGGGGCACCGCAAAATACTGCTGCGCGCGATCTCAAATCATTTTCGCCGCACGCGGCCGCCTATCCCTCCGGCAACCAGCACCCTTTCAGCGTACCGCGAAGCCGAGCATCGCCACATCACCGTATTATTCTGCGATCTCGTGGCATCCACGCAAATGTCGGAGACGATGGAGCCGGAAGATCTTCAGGTCATTATTGCCGCCTACAGGGATGCATGCAGCGTCGCGATCCGGCGATATGGCGGATGGGTCGCGCGCTATATGGGCGACGGCGTCATGGCCTTCTTCGGGTGGCCGAACGCACATGAGGACGACGCTATCCGTGCGGTCCATGCCGCACTGGACGCCATCGCTGCGATCACAAAGGTTGCAGGCCCAGTGACTCTGGCGGCCCGTGTCGGCATCAGCTCCGGACCGGTCATCGTCGGCGAAATCGGGAGCACCAGCGATACGACATCGATCGATGCCGTCGGTGAGACGCCAAATATCGCCGCGCGTCTGCAGACACTTGCTTCACCCAACACGGTGCTGATTTCAGAAACCACACGACGACTTCTGGCGGGCGCATTCGACTATCAGGATCTCGGCCGCCACGAGCTCAAAGGAATCACGAGAAGGCTTCAGATCTATCGCGTCCTTGGCGCAAAGAGCCTTCCGAGCCGGTTCGATGCGGCACATACCGAGACGCTCACTCCGCTCGTCGGACGTTCGACCGAATTAAGCATGCTTCTTGACCGGTGGCAGAAGAGTAAAGAAGGCGACGGACAGGTCGTTCTGCTGTCGGGTCTTCCGGGCGTGGGGAAATCGCGGTTGATTCATGAGTTGAAGGCCCAGATTCAGACCGAGCCGCACTTTCTGCTCAATCATCAGTGTTCGCCCTACCATAGCCAGAGCGCCTTCTTTCCGATCATCGAACAGATCGAGCGCGCGGCACAGTTCGCTCATCGTGAACCGGATTCGAATAAGCTTGAAAAACTCCGGACTTACCTTCCCAGCACACTTACCGACACCGACGAAGGTGTCGCGCTGATGGCCAACCTGCTCTCCATCACCGACGGCAGCCGGAATGTGCTGACAGGGCTGACACCGCAACAAATCAAGAACCGGATCGTCAGCACGCTGGTCGATATGATCCTGTCGTTCAGCGCGGAGTTGCCGACCTTGTGCATCTTCGAAGATGTCCACTGGATCGATCCTTCGACACTCGAATTGCTCGAACTTGTGATCAGCCGGATCGATCGCGCACGCATCTTGTTAATCGTGTCTTATCGGCCGGAATTCCGGCCGACCTGGATGACTCGGGCCAATGTCACAATTCATTCGCTGACGCGCCTGTCGCGGAGCGAAGTTGCAGGAATGGTCGATGCGATCTGCATCAGGGAAGGGCGGATGACGCAACCGGTCGTCGACCAAATTATCGAAAGGGCCGATGGGCTTCCGCTCTTTATTGAAGAATTGACGAACAGCGTCCTGTCCTCGATACGCGGCCGCACCTTCGATGAAGCCGCGGAATCCGGCGCGCAGGCGGCCGAATTGAAGGTGCCCGACACCCTTTACGACGCCTTGATGGAGCGCGTCGACCGGGTTCCGCAAGGACGCCGCCTCGCGCAGATCGCCGCTGTGATCGGACGTGAATTTTCCTACGAGCTCATCTCGTTTGCCTTGCCGATCGGCGAGAGTGAACTCCGCATGGCGCTTACCAGGCTTGAGGAGGCTGACATCGTCTATCGTGTCGGACTTTCGCCTCAGGTCCAGTTCGCGTTCAAGCATGCTCTACTGCGCGACGCGATCTACGGCTCTCTGCTTAAGAGCAGCCGACGGCAGATGCACGCGGACATTGCTGCGATCATCGAAGTCCACGCGGCGGAGATTGCCGAGACTCAGCCGGAACTGCTCGCTCATCATTATAGTGAAGCCGGCAATCGTGCGCAGGCAGTCGACTTCTGGTACAAGGCCGGACAGCGCGCGCTGGCCCAGTCAGCCAACGTGGAAGCCATCGCGCATTTCCGTAAGGCCCTGGAAGGCCTCGCGAGCTGGCCGGACACTCCCGAGCGCGCGTCCCGCGAGATCCAGCTCCAGCTCGCGCTTGGCATTCCGCTCATCGCCGTGCGCGGCTATCCAGCCGAAGAGACCCGAGAAGCGTTCGCGCGCGCACGCACGCTCTGTTTGCAGAGAAACAGCCCCGCTGAGTACTTTCAGGCACTCTATGGGCTTTGGGGTCATTCCTGGATGGGTGGCAAGAATGACGCTGCGCTCAATATGGCGAACGAGTTCCTGTCGCGCGCAGAAGCCTTCGACGATGCCGTCCCCTTGATGGTCGGGCATCGCGTGATGGGCAGCACGCTGCTCTCTGCCGGAGAGTTCCTGCGATCCAAACAGCATTTCGATGAGGCGATCGTCCTGTCGAAACGGCGCAGCCAGCAATCCCTGTTCAGCCGGTACATGGTTGAGCCCGAAGCGGCCTCGCTCCTGCTCCTCTCGTGGGACTTGTGGATCCTCGGATATCCGGCGCAGGCGCTGGCGCGGGTATCTGACGCTCTCAACCTCGCGCGCGATTTGGTCCAGCCCTACAGCATCGCTTTTGCGCATTATATGACGTCGGTCGTACATCTCTTTCGCGGCGAGCCGGAAGCCGCATTGGCCAACGCAGACTCAAGTCTTACGATCTCTCGCGAACAGCGGTTCCTGCTCTACGAGCTGCTTTCGCGGGTGTCGCGAGGCTATGCACTGGGCTGCCTCGGGCATGCGGAGATGGCGGCCGACGAGATCAGGTCGGGGCTCATGGCGATGCGCAGTCACGGGGTCGGGTATATGCTTCCAATGATGGACTGCTGGCTGGCGGATATGGTTGCACAATCCGGTGATTATGATGCTGCGCTCTCGATCATCGAGAGATCTCTGGCCGGGCTCGACGACGTGACCGGACGGTCATGGGAAGCGGAGTTGTATCGCCAGAAGGCGCAGACGCTGCTCTCGTTTGGACCGAGCCGCGAGCGCGAGGCGCAGACGGCACTGAGAATGGCGATCGACGTCGCGCGGACGCAAAATGCGAAAGCTTTCGAGTTGCGGGCGGCGACGGGGCTCGCGGCGCTGTGGCACACGCACGGTAAAAGCGGAGACGCGCTCAATCTTCTTGCGCCGATTCATGACTGGTTTCGTGAGGGACACGATACCCACGATCTCAAACAAGCATGCGATCTCAGAATCGCCGCTGCTGGCTGCGCCGATGCGGACCGGCCTGAATTGCCTCCGGACCGATCATGACGACAGAGACGCCGGCGCAAATGCAGATCGCAGATCGGCTCGCATTCTTCCGAGATCACCCGATTTTTGGCATTCTGGGGCCTGATCTCCTCCGGCAGCTGCGGGCGCATGCGCGCGTAAGAACGATCGAGAAGGGCGCCACAATTTTTGCGAAAGGCGATCCTGGCTCCAGCCTGTTTGCTATCCTGGAAGGTCAGGTCAAAGTCATCTCGTTCTCGGCACAGGGAAAATACGCCGTTCTCAATGTCCTGAGTCCAGGTGACATATTCGGCGAGATTGCGCTGCTCGACGGCGGCGAGCGGACCGCGGATGTCATCGCGCTTACCGATTGCAAGCTGGTCGTTATAGAGCGCCGCGACTTCTTGCCCCTGGTTCACAGCAGTCCGGACATTTCGCAAAAACTGATCGAGGTCCTGTGCGCGCGCCTGCGTAACACCAGCCGGCAGGTTGAAGAGGTCATGTTTCTCGATCTGCCGGCCAAGCTCGCCAAGACGCTGCTGCGCCTGCGCGAAACCGCGGGGGGTGCAAGAATTTCGCTCACGCAGAGCGAGCTCGCGCAGATGATCGGGGCCTCGCGGGAAAGCACGAACAAGCAATTGCGCGACTGGGAGAATCTGAAATGGATTCACCTTGAGCGCGGCGAAATCGTTCTCATCGATATTGCGTCGCTTACTGCCATTGCCGATGGGCGGGACTGAGTTCTGCTGCTGCGGCGCGTATGTCCCGGACGGCCGCTCAGGCCGGCGCCAGAAGGCGCGGTGCCGCTACCACACGACCAGACCGCATTCGACCGGCCGCGAAAAGCAATCGTCCAGAATGTGACGATTGACGGTGCGGGGCGTGGGTGTCTGGTAGTGATAGGCATAGCCCGCGCTCTGAACGGCATCGGGCTTGTGCGCTCCGGAAGACAGCGCAATCGCCGCCGCAATCGCGCAGCCCGAGACGATCAGCATGAAAGACGTTTTGCGGATCATGTTCAGTCTCCCTGTCATCGAGGGAAAGACCATCCGATCCGGCATGTAAGACCGCTGCGGGCCCAGGTCTGTGATCGGCGTCACAAACCGCGTGAAGAGCGCAGGGACGCCGCTGAACCGTGCTTGAAACGACCCAGACACATGACGATTGCGCGGCGCTCAGCATCGCGGTCCATGGCCGATGAAACCTGGCCGGACATTCTGTCCTTCCTGAGAGAGGGGTGACAGTTCATTCCGGGCACATGGGTTACACAATGGGGCCTTTTGCGGGGAGAGCAAAATGCCCTGGGAGGAGTGTAACCCCATGGATGAACGGCTGAAGTTCATCGCCCGCTTGCTGGACGGCGATACCTGCGGCCGCATCTGCTTCAACCGCCAGAAGATCAATCTCAGCCAGGTCTTCGCTGGCCAAAACGTCGGAATCAAACAGGTGATCGAGCGGATTTGGCTCGTCACCTTCATGACTATGATCTCGGCTACTTCGACGACGAGACATGCAGGCTCCAACCGGTCGAAAACCCGTTCGGGCCAAAAGTGTTACCCATGTCTCCAGAATGAAACGTAACCTATGTGTCCGGAATGGACCCTTCAAGACGTGGTGCCGGCGGAGGGATTTGAACCCCCGACCACCCGCTTACGAAGCGGATGCTCTACCACTGAGCTACGCCGGCCCGTTGCTGGATACGGTAAGGCGCCCCTGATAGCGGTCCAAACCCCACTTTTCAAGGTTCGGCCCGTCGCCGGTCAGAAAAAGAACAGGCGCTTCCAGCCGGGAGACGGAGCGGGAGAATCCGCCAGCGGCTCCGGGTCGGGACCCGGATCGTCCGGCACATGCGCGATCGGCACAACGGTTTCGGGCACCTGGCGCGTTCCGGCAACGGCCCGCGGAGCAGGAGCCGGATCCGGCTGTGCCGGCGGCGTGGTAGCTGCGGCGGCAGCGGGCGCCGCGGCCGGCTTGGCCTCGATCACCGGCCGCGCCGGCTCCGGTTCGGACTCAACCTCGGCTGCAGGCGAGGGTTCAATCGCGCCTGCCGGCGCCTTCCACTCGAACGCATCGATGCGGCCGGTGACCGGCGACATCGGCAGCCACTGATCCGACACATACCCATCCGCCGTCCATGCTGGATCGCGCGCAGCATAGACCGCACGCGCGGTCCATTCGCGCGAGCGGCCCTCATCGGCGAATTCGGCCTGCTCCAGATCAGCCATCAGCAAGGCAACGCGCTGCGTCGGCTTGGCGAGGAATGGCGATAATGCGTTGCGGGCTTCGGCGAATTCCCGGGCATCAATGGCCGCGCGCGCGAGCGCAAGCGCACTTTCAACATTGTCCGGCGCAAGCGCAGCTAGCCGCCGTACACGCGTGAGCCGGTCGCGCGCCGAATCCCCGAGGCGGAGATAGGCATAGGTCTCCGCGAGATCGGGATGTGGGGTCGCCTGCCAGGCGCGCTCGATCATGCGCGTCGCCTTGCGCAGATCGCCGCCTTCCGCAAGGTAACGCGCGGCGAGCGTAACCGCCGGGACGAGGTCGGGCGCAAGCTTCACGGCTTCATAAACGAGAGCCTGGGAGGTCTCGCGTTCGCTATCCTCCAGCGCGAGAGCGCGCGCTGTCAGCAGCACGGCGCGCTGACGGCGATACGCCGCGCGGTCGAGCGCCCCGGCCGCACGGTTCTTCTCCAGCATGTCGAGAGCCCCGGCCCAGTCGCCGCTTGCGCAACGGATCTGCAGGGCGGCAGTCCCCGCCCATGGCAACGACGGCGCAATCTTCGCGGCTTCCTCGGCATAGGCGCGCGCGCCTGCGATGTCGTCGCGGCGCTGCGCCTCGATAAACATCCCGCGCAGCCCAAGAAGTCTGGTCCGGTCATGGCCGGCCATACGGCGGAAGGCTCGCTCGGCGGCCGTCCGGTCGCCGCTGAGCTGCGCAGACTGCGCCGTCAGCAACAGCGACAGCGGATCGTCCGGCGCGAGTCTGCGCGCCTCCTCCGCATAGCGTTGGGCCGCGCGCACATCGCCAGCGCCGACCGCGATCAGACCGTGCATGATCGCACGCTGGCTGCGGCCTTCGCGACGGCTGCGCATGGACTCAGCAATCTTGCGCGGCGACCGCCACAGCCCGCGCAGCATCGACCACAACGCCATGCAAGCCGCCACGATCGCCAAAAGCGCCGCGAGCAGCACCATCAGCGAGGTTTCGATCCGCCAGCCAAGCCAGGTGACCGCAACCTCACCCGGACGATCCGCAAGCCAGCTCACGCCCAGCGCGATCAGCCCGACAACAAAGAGAAACAGCGCGACCCGGATCATCGACGCGCCTCACGATCCGGATTTGGTGAGCGCAGATAGTGCGGATTGCGAAACGCTCCGTGCCGCAGCGATCGCGGCGTTGCGAGCCTGCGCCTTTTTGATCCACCCCTCCGCCGGCGCCCGCGCATCGGCCGGGAGCTTCGCAAGCTCTGCCAACGCCCCGCGGATATCGGCACGATCGGCCCGAGACTCGATTCTCGCACTCACGCTCGCCGGATCGTCGCCGACGGCATCGCCAGCCGGCCGGACACGCACGATCTTCGAGGCATTCGCCTGCAGCCGCTCAAGGAACGTGCCCTGCTGCGCTGCATCCTTGCGCGCAACCTTCCAGATCGCCGGCATGAGTGCGGCCAGCTCGCGAGCAAGCGCCTCGCTACTCGGGACGCCGGATGCGGCGAGCGGTTCGAGCGCGACGATGGCCGCCGATTCTCCGGACAGCGATTTCACCACCGCGAGTTCCGACGCGAACGGCATCCCGCTGTCCACCGCGTCGCGCAACGCCAGCGCGGCGATGGCGAAGCGTCCCTTTGTGTCGTCCAGTGTGGCTCGCCTGGCGAGCTCGGCCTGTTGATTGCGCGAGGCCTGTTCGAGCGCAGCAAGACGCGCCATCAATGCATCGAGGTCGGCCCGCGTTTCCGGCGATCCCGACTGAGCCCTTTGCGCCGCCTCCGCGGCGGACGCTGCACTCGACGCGCGCTCACGCGCCTCGCGAGCCAGAGCTGCGATGTCGTCGCTCCGCTTCTCGCGCGAGGCGGTCAGATCGGCGAGCGTTTTCACCGCAGCCTCGGCGGCGGCAATGCGGGCGATCAATTGCTGATCGTCGGCGCGCGGTGCGGCGGCCTGCGCTTCGAGCTTGGCAAGGCGTAACTGAAGCTGTGGGTCGCCCTTTTGCAGCGCCCCGGCCAGCGCTTCCAGCTTGTCGATCCGCGCCAGCAATTCCGGCGAGAGCGTTGTTGCGGCCGGCGTGGTCGCAGGCACACGCTGAGCGGACAGGCGATCCGACATCCAGTATCCGGCACCAAGTCCCACCGCAAACAACACCACCGCCGCGGCTGCGGCAACTCCCATAGCGGGCCAGGGCGAACTGTTCGGCGCAGAAGGCGCCGCATCCTCGCGCGGCGGCGCCGTGCCGGTTGTGGAGCTGGAGGCTGCGAAAGCCGACCCGCCGGAGTCGGACCGCGGCGGCTCGGCAGCAGAAACCGGTTTCCGTCCGGGTTCCCGTATTGGTTCCTGCATTGACTTCTGCGCACTCGCTTGAGCAGGTTCTTGAGCAGGTTCCGGTTTTATCTCGGTTGCCTTCAGATCGATGGTGGTCGGGCGCTTGGACCGCGCGGCGCCGGCTTCGCCAGGCTTTGACTGGTTTTTGTCTTGTGCCGGATTGTCGTCGGTCATGGCACGGTCTCCTCGGGATGAGCCGGCGGGGTCCTGAATGCAGGCCTTCCGAAGGCTCTCGATACTAGGGATGCCGCATTGCGGCAACCTGACCTTAGGACGCGGATACCAGCGCCAGCATGGCCGATTCATCCCTGTTTTGCGCAACAAGAATGGATTTGGCGTTAATCGCGGCCAGCGGTTCGGACGCGCGGGCCGAGAGGCAGAAATGCTTGAGGCGCGCCGCTTCGGCTTCGGCGTGTGCAACCCGAACGCAATCGACAAAAATCGCCGTGCTGCGCCGCGAATAGTGCATGACCCCGTCCAGCCCTCCGGCCTTCAGAGCGGCCGCAACAGCGGGAGGGAACACCCGTATCGCGCGGGCGCGATATACGACCGCAAGTTCGATCCGAAAACCATACGGTGCCAGTTCCGCCGCCATATCGCGCGCGCGGTCGTCTCCTGCGAGATAAAGCAGCGGCCTGGTCCGGCCGGTGAGTCGTTCCGCAATCAGCCGCGCAAGATCGCCGCCATCGCCACCGGCGACATGAAGGTCGGTGAAGCCCGCCTGACGTGCGGCCGCCGCCGTCTGCGATCCCACCGCGAAACACGCAAGCCCGACGAGCGAGGCGCGACGCGGATGCGCAGCGATCGCACGGACGGCATTCCCGCTCGTGACCAGCACAGCGGCATATGGACCAGGTCCAATCTCTGCGTCCGGAATGTTTTCGATTGCAAGGACCGGCGCAATCACCGCGTCGTGGCCAAGCGCGCGCAATGCCGCAGCGGTGCGCTCCGCTTCGGATTGAGGCCGCGTCAGCAGGAGCCGCATCATACGCTCGCGAAAAAGTCCGGACCGCCGCGCGCTTTCAGCTCCTGACCGGCATCGGCGCCGAGCTTCTCCGCGTCGGCAACAACGCCATGGCGCGATGTCTCGAACACTTCGCTGCCGTCCGGACGCAGGATCATGCCGCGGAAGCTGAGCGCATTGCCCTCGATTGTTGCCAGCCCCGCAATCGGCGTACGGCACGATCCGTCAAGCGCGGCGAGAAACGCGCGCTCGGTGTCGAGCGCAATCCTGGTGTCGCGATCGGCAATTGGCGCCAGCAGGTCGAGCGTCCGTGTGTCTCCGGAGCGCGCCTCGATACCAATCGCCCCCTGCCCGATCGCCGGCGGAAAATCGTTGAGCGGCAGGATCGCAGTCGCTTCATGCTCAAGACCAAGCCGCTTGAGACCGGCGAGCGCAAGCAACGTTGCATCCGCCTCGCCCTCACCAAGCTTGCGCAACCGCGTCTGCACATTGCCGCGAAACACTTCGACCCGTAGATCGGGGCGCAATCGCTTGACCAGCGCCTGCCGGCGCAACGAGGCACTTCCGACCATCGCTCCACGCGGCAGATCGGCGATCGTCGCAGCCTTGCGGCTGATGAAAACGTCGCGGACATCCTCGCGTTCGAGATAGGCGGCCATTTCAAGTCCGTCCGGCAACAGCGTCGGCATGTCCTTCGACGAATGCACGGCGATATCGATGACATTGGCGAGGAGCGCCTCCTCGATCTCCTTGGTGAACAGGCCCTTGCCGCCCGCTTCGGACAACGGCCGGTCGAGCAGTTGATCGCCGGTGACCTTGATCACATGGATTGCGATGTCGTTCGGCGTGCAGCCATGCGCGGCCGCCAGCCGGTCCCGCACGGTATGGGCCTGCGCCAGCGCCAGCGGAGAGCCGCGCGTCCCGATCCGCAGCAGGTGCGCGGAAGAAGCCGATTGCACCATCAAACCTCGCAATGCTACGCCGGACCATTGAAGGGGCCCTGCCGTATCGCGCCATAGGGCCGTGTCCCGGCAGGGAATGCAAGCCGATGATTGTGCTGGGCATCGAAACGACCTGCGACGAGACCGCAGCTGCGATCGTCGAGCGCGATCCGGAAGGCTGCGGACGCATCCTGTCGAATATCGTCCTGTCGCAGACCGACGAGCATGCGGCCTTTGGCGGCGTGGTCCCGGAAATCGCCGCGCGCGCTCATGTCGAGGTGCTGGACCTCTTGATTGCACAGGCAATGGCGGAAGCCCAATGCGAGTTCGGCGCGCTGGACGGCATTGCCGCCGCGGCCGGTCCCGGCCTGATCGGAGGCGTGATCGTTGGACTGACCACTGCCAAAGCGATTGCGCTTGTGCATCGCACACCGCTGATCGCGGTCAATCATCTGGAGGCGCATGCGCTCACGGCGCGGCTGACTGACAGCGTCGACTTTCCCTATTGCCTCTTCCTCGCCTCAGGCGGTCACACCCAGATCGTCGCGGTGCGGGGCGTCGGCGAATATGTCCTGCTTGGCAACACCATGGATGATGCCATCGGCGAGGCCTTCGACAAGACCGCCAAGCTCCTGGGTCTCGGCTATCCCGGCGGCCCGCAGGTCGAGCGGATGGCCGTGCGTGGCGACCCGCATCGCTTTGCATTGCCGCGGCCGTTGCAGCACCGGCGCCAGCCGGATTTCTCGTTGTCGGGTCTAAAGACCGCCGTACGGCTGGAGGCAGAGCGAATTGCGCCGCTATCGGACCGGGATGTCGCCGATCTGTGCGCCTCGTTTCAGCAAGCGATCGTCGATACGGTCTACGACCGGTTGAGGGCCGGCCTGCGCCTGTTCACGGAACGGTATGGCGTTCCGAATGCGCTTGTTGCCGCCGGCGGGGTCGCGGCCAATCAGGCCGTCCGCAACGTGCTGCAGCGTTTGACGGAGGATTCGCATATTCGACTGATCGTTCCACCCCCGGCCTTATGCACCGACAATGGCGCGATGATCGCCTGGGCCGGCGCCGAGCGCCTCGCAGCCGGCCTGACCGACGAACTCGACGTTGCCCCTCGCGCCCGCTGGCCGCTGGAAGCGGTGGCGCATGCCGGAACGCGAGGCTGACCCATGCCATACCAGCGACTGTCCATCATCGGCGCCGGAAGCTGGGGACTCGCGCTCGCCAGCGTCGCGCATCGCGCCGGACGCGATGTGATCGTCTGGGCGCGCAGCCGTGACTCTGCTGAGACACTGGCGCGCACGCGCGAAAGTGCGCGCCTGCCTGGCGCCAGAATCGACGAGCGGATCGTCATCACATCGAGGCTCGACGAAGCCGCGCGTTGCGACGCGATCCTGCTCGTGGTGCCGGCCCAGGCGTCCCGCGAGGTCGCGGCTGCGCTGACGCCGCTCATCACCAACGGCATGCCCGTCATTGCATGCGCCAAAGGTATCGAGCGCGGGACACGGAAATTCATGACAGAGGTCATCGCGGAAGCGGCGCCGAACGCAGCGCCCGCGATCCTGTCAGGCCCGAGTTTCGCCGCAGACGTCGTACAAGGCTTGCCGACGGCGGTCACACTCGCTGCAGCAGATGAAAAGGTCGCATCCAATCTGGCGCGCGCGCTCGGCTCCGCGACCTTCCGTCCCTATCACGCGACCGACCTGCGCGGCGTCGAAATCGGAGGCGCCGCGAAGAACGTGCTGGCGATTGCCGCCGGCATCGTTTCCGGACGAGGACTGGGCGCGAGCGCCGCGGCCGCGCTGACCACGCGCGGCTTTGCCGAGATCATGCGGTTCGGCCGCGCGCTGGGCGCCAAGCCCGAAACGCTGACCGGTCTGTCGGGGCTTGGCGATACCATACTGTCGTGTTCGACGCCGCAGTCGCGCAACTTCTCGCTCGGATACGCGCTCGGAAAGGGGGCGTCGCCGCTGCAGGCGCTGGGTAAAGAGAAGCTCGCCGAAGGCGTGTATACAGCCTCCGTGCTCGGCGACATGGCGCGCGATGCCGGCGTCGAAATGCCAATTGTTGATGCAGTCGCCGACGTGGTCGAAGGCAAAGCGACCGTGGATGATGTCATCGAGCGCCTGCTCGCCCGCCCGGTCCGTTCAGAGGTTTGAAAGATGCAATACTGGCTCGTCAAAAGCGAACCCGATGCGTGGTCATGGGACCAGCAGGTCAAGTCCGGCAAGAAGGGTGAAGCCTGGACCGGTGTGCGCAATCACACCGCGAAGCAGAATCTGCAGAAAATGAAGAAGGGCGACCTCGCCTTTTTCTACCACTCGAATATAGGCAAGGAGATCGTCGGCATCGTCGAAGTGGTGCGCGAGGCCTATCCCGACCCGACCGCCAAGGCCGGGGATCCCTGGGTGGTCGTCGACTTTGCCGCACGCCAGCCGATGAAGACGCCGGTGACCCTCGATGCAATCAAGCAAGAACCGAAGCTGAAGGACATGGCTCTGGTCAAACTGTCGCGGCTGTCGGTGCAGCCGGTGACGCCCGCGGAATGGAAGCTTGTCTGCAAGATGGGTGGGGTTTGATCTGTGCCGGTATTGCGCGCGCGATTGGCGCAGCTGCGGCGCCAGACTGCCGCTCGCACCGGTCATCTGACGAAAGTTCGACACCCAAGCTCTTGTCGCTGCCAGAGCGGCTGTCGCATAATTGCGGCAAATCAAGACAGGCGCTCGGGAAAAGCGGTTGAACCTGCAGCGTGCCGGGAGGGTCTTTATGTCGGACAAGGTTTACGAGGTCTCGCCCGAGTGGCGGAAGCGGGCGTTTATCGACAACGCCAAATACAAGGAAATGTATGCGGCCTCGGTTGCCGACCCGAACAAATTCTGGGCCGAGCAGGCCAAGCGCGTCGACTGGATCAAGCCCTTCACCAAGGTGAAGAACACCTCTTACGATCCGCACAACGTCTCGATCAAATGGTTCGAGGACGGCACCCTGAATCTTGCTTTCAACTGTATCGACCGGCATCTCGCGAAACGCGGCGATCAGGTGGCGATCATCTGGGAAGGCGACGACCCGAAGGACTCCAAGACCGTCACCTATAAGCAATTGCATGCGGAAGTATGCAAGTTTGCCAACGTCCTGAAGGCGCAAGGCGTCAAGAAGGGCGACCGCGTCACCATCTATCTGCCGATGATCGTGGAAGCGGCTTATGCCATGCTCGCCTGCGCACGTATCGGCGCAATCCACTCCGTAGTCTTCGGCGGCTTCTCGCCGGATTCGATCGCCGGCCGTATCGAGGACTGCAAGTCCACCGTCATCGTCACCGCCGACGAGGGCCTGCGCGGCGGCCGCAAGATTCCGCTGAAGGACAATATCGACGCGGCCTGCGACAAGGCCGGGGGCGTCACCTCGGTGATCGTGGTGAAACGTACCGGCGCGCCGGTGAACATGAAGGCGGGCCGCGACGTTTATTACGATGACGTCGCGAAGACCGTGCCCGCCGATTGCCCCTGCGAGGAAATGAATGCGGAGGACCCGCTCTTCATCCTCTACACCTCCGGTTCGACCGGCAAGCCCAAGGGCGTGCTGCACACCACCGGCGGCTATGCCGTCTACACGTCGATGACGCATCAATATGTGTTCGATTATCACGACGGGGATATCTACTGGTGCACCGCTGATGTCGGCTGGGTCACTGGCCACAGCTACATTGTCTATGGTCCGCTGCAGAACGGCGCGATCACGCTGATGTTCGAAGGCGTGCCGAATTACCCGACCAATTCCCGGTTCTGGGAGGTCATCGACAAGCACAAGGTCAATATCTTCTACACCGCTCCGACCGCGATCCGCGCGCTGATGCAAGCGGGCGACGAGCCGGTGAAGAAGACCTCGCGCGCCTCGCTGCGCTTGCTCGGCTCGGTTGGCGAGCCCATCAATCCGGAAGCCTGGGAGTGGTACTATCGGGTCGTCGGTGACAGCCGCTGCCCGATCGTCGATACCTGGTGGCAGACCGAGACCGGCGGCATTCTCATCACGCCGCTGCCGGGCGCCATCGCGCAGAAGCCCGGCTCCGCCACGCTGCCGTTCTTCGGCGTTCAGCCCGAGATCGTGGATGCCGAAGGTAAGGTGCTGACCGGCGCCGTCACCGGCAATCTGTGTATTGCAGATTCATGGCCGGGTCAGATGCGCACCGTCTATGGCGACCATCAGCGTTTCGTCGATACCTACTTCAAGACCTATCCTGGGAAGTATTTCACCGGCGACGGCTGCCGGCGCGACGAGGACGGCTATTACTGGATCACCGGCCGCGTTGACGATGTGATCAACGTCTCCGGCCACCGCATGGGCACCGCCGAAGTAGAGTCGGCACTTGTCGCGCATCCGAAAGTATCGGAGGCCGCGGTGGTGGGCTATCCGCATCCCATCAAGGGTCAGGGCATCTATGCCTATGTCACCCTGATGGCGGGTGAAACGCCGAGCGAAGACCTGAAGAAGGAGCTGATCGGCTGGGTCCGAAAGGAGATCGGCGCCATCGCCGCACCCGATCTCATTCAATTTGCGCCGGGGCTGCCGAAGACCCGCTCCGGCAAGATCATGCGGCGGATTCTCCGCAAGATCGCCGAGGACGATTTCTCCAATCTCGGCGACACCACAACCCTTGCCGATCCGGCCGTGGTCGAGGATCTCGTCTCCAACCGGCAGAACCGGGCGAGCGCTTAAGCCCTCGTTAGGCCATCTTGCCGCCGCGCTAACGGCAACGGGACAATCCCCGTTGCCGGATTTCAACACCCTTCAGTTTGTTGCCAGCGCACGCTTTTTCGCCCGCAACGATTAGGCTAGGTTCCCGCCCAAATCGGGCCGGACGCGGCCCCAAGGCAAGAACGGGATTGAAATCATGCGCCTGGCGCTCGTTTTTTCGCTCGCCGCCGCGGTCGTCGCTCCGGTCTTTGCGGCAACCTCCCCGGCCCACGCGCGGCAGACCGTCACCTTCAATGAGAATTACAGCCCCGGCACCGTGGTGGTGAAGTACAGCCAGCGCCGTCTCTATTACGTCATGGGCGGCGGCAAGGCGATCGCCTACCCGGTCGGTGTCGGCCGCGCCGGCAAGGCCTGGTTCGGCACCCGCTACATCGATGGCAAGCGCATCAAGCCGGCCTGGGCCCCTCCGCGCGAGGTCAAGCGCGACAATCCTCGGCTGCCGGATGTCATTCCGGGCGGCGTGCCGGCCAATCCGATGGGCGCTGCGGCGCTCACCCTGTCGGGCGGCGAATACGCCATTCACGGAACCAACGTGCCGGGTTCGATCGGCGGCTTCGTATCGTATGGCTGCATCCGCATGCACAACGCCGACATCCTCGATCTTTATAACCGCGTCAGCTTCGGCACACCGGTGGTGGTCACGCGCTGAACCCGGCAGGCTTTCACGAGGCGTCAAAAGCGGGATCGAACCCGCACCCATCAAGCAAGAACAAACGACTGCAAATGGCCGGGCCCTGGGGTCCGGCCATTTTGTTTCCGGCATCGAGGGCGCGCCGTATTCGGTTCATCGTCCCGCCTTGTCGAGAATATCCGTCAGCTCGTCCGGCCGGTCGAGCATGATGTCGTGCCCGCAGGGCAGCGCGTGCGTCTCCCAGCCCGCCGCCTTTGCGGCATCGTGGAAGCGTTTGAACGGGCTTTCGCGCGGCAGCACCGTGCCGTGCACGTAGATGTTTGTCTTCACGCTGCGATACGCGCCCGTGAGCACAACCTTCTCGATCATGGTGCCGATCGGCTGCGGCGCGGCCAGTGCGTCGACGCGCGGCGCGTCGGCATCGTTGACGTTGAAATAGGCCTTGGCCGGCGGCGGCGGAATCAGAAGGCCGCCATTGCCGCCGGCGCGTGCCAGAAACATCTGCGTGTTGGCCGGGATGTTGAGATCGAACAGCGACTGCCCATCCTCCGGGACGAACGCATCGAGATAGACCAGCGCCGCGATCTTCTCCGGAATTTTGTCGGCCACCTGCGTGATCACCATGCCGCCATAGGAGTGGCCGAGCAGCACAATGCCGGATAGATCCTCGTAGCGGATGACATTCAGCACATCGGTGACATGCGTTGAGAGATTGATTGCGCCGGAGAGCAGATGCGAGCGCTCGGCCGCGCCGGTCAGCGTCGGCGTGAATACGGTGTGGCCGCGCTGGCGCAGACGTTCGGCAACGCGGGCGAATTTCCAGCCGCCGCCCCAGGCACCGTGAACGAGAACGTAAGTTGTCATGGTGTTTTCCTTCCCCGATTGGCCGCGCCTGTTATCCTTCCCCGCAGGCCGGGGAGGATGAAACACTGTAGCCAGGATGGAGCACAGCGAAATCCGGGAGCAGCACCCGCATTTCGCTTCGCTTCATGCGGGCTACGACCATCGCTCAAACAAAGCTCCGCCGGCCCTGTTGTTGTGACGGCGCGGGCGCGCCCGTATTCCCACCTCGCATTCCTTCCCTTGGGAAACCCAAGGGCGCGCGGAACGCCGGGCTTTCAGCGAAAGCCCATGGCCTCATGCGCAATTGAGAGAAGCGCATGAGCGATAGTCACCACGGACCGCCGAAGGACTCCGGCGTTCCGCGCGCGGTGTTTGAAGGTCTGCTCCATCGTCCCCGGTGGACGTTCCTCCACCGAAACGCCAGGTGGCTAACCCGGCGGGACGCGGCTTGAACCGTCCGCTGCAGGCGCCACGTCTTGACGCCCGCAACGGCCACCGCTGCCCGCCCCGCGTCTTGTGACGCTCATGAGACGCCCCTTGGACGGGACGGGATGCGAGGATTAGATCAGGGGAAGATGGCGGAAATATGATTATATTCCTTTACCGGAGTTGATTGTAATCACGCCCGGATAGAGTATCCGCATCAACCACCAGTGGCGGATCGTGCTCCGATGGAATGAAGGAGGCGCCGAAAATGTCTCGATCGTCGACTATCACTGACCGGCTGCCCAATCCGCATCCAGGTGAAATCCTGATGGAGGAATTCCTGCAGCCGATGGAATTGTCGCAGACCGCGCTCGCCCGCGCGATTGCCGTCCCGCCGCGCCGCATCAACGAGATCGTGCTCGGAAAGCGCGCCATCACCGCCGACACGGACCTGCGGCTCGCGCGCTATTTTGGCGTCAGCGACGGCTTTTTCCTGCAATTGCAGGCCGACTACGACTTGATGGAGCGGCGCCGCGAGATCGGACCGACGCTCAAGGCGATCAAGCCACGGCGCGCGGCGTAGAAGCGCGTAGCCCACTTACCTTCGTTATGAGTTCGCGGCGCTTGAGGCATGCGACAAGCTGCGAGCCGTCCAAATGACCGTAGGGTGGGTTGAGCGCAGCGAAACCCATCTGTCCAATGACGGCCTATCGGCGCAATTTCCTTCGCTGGTCTCGACGAAAGGTGATGGGTTTCGCTGCGCTCAACCCATCCTGCAAAGCGCCTGGTCTGAAGGACCATGGTCCTACGGCGCCACGGCGCATCCGGCTCACGGCCCTCAATCTGCGGTTGCGGGACTGGAATACCGTTCGAAGCCTCCGAACCCATGTCCCTCGCCAGCGGCTCAGTGACGCGCGGGCTTGCGGGAACCGGAACGGGTTCCCATCCTTTGTCGCGGCCGGGGCACCGCCACAAGGCGGCGATCCCCCGGTTGGAGGGACCAGATGAATTACTTCAAGACAGCCATGCTGCTGGCGGGCCTGACGGCCCTGTTCATGGGCGTCGGCTATCTGATCGGTGGCGGCTCCGGCGCGATCCTCGCGCTGGTCGTTGCGGCCGGCATGAACATCTTCACCTACTGGAATTCGGACAAGATGGTCCTGTCTATGGCCGGCGCGCAGGAGGTCGACGCGCGCACGGCGCCGGACCTCTACAACATGGTCGCCGAGCTTGCCGCACGCGCGCAGCTGCCGATGCCGAAGGTCTATCTGATGGACGAGGCGCAGCCGAACGCGTTCGCCACCGGCCGCAATCCGGAAAACGCGGCGGTCGCAGTGACCACCGGTCTGCTCGAACGGCTGACCCGCGAGGAAGTTGCGGGCGTGGTGGCGCACGAGCTCGCGCATATCAAGAACCACGACACCCTGATCATGACGATCACGGCGACCATCGCCGGCGCGATCTCCATGCTCGCGCAGTTCGGCATGTTTTTCGGCGGCAACCGCGACAACAATGGCGGCGGCGGTATGGGCATTATCGGCACGCTGGCCATGGTGATCCTCGCGCCGATCGCCGCGATGCTGGTGCAGATGGCGATCAGCCGCACGCGCGAATATTCCGCCGACAGGCTCGGCGCGCAGATCTGCGGCCAGCCGGTCTGGCTGGCCTCCGCGCTCGCCAAGATCGCCAATGCCGCGCACGCGATCCCGAACGATCACGCCGAACGCAATCCGGCGACCGCGCATATGTTCATTATCAACCCGCTGTCGGGCGAACGAATGGACAATCTGTTCTCGACGCATCCTGCGACCGAGAACCGGATCGCGGCGCTGAACCAGCTGGCCCGCGAAATGGGTCAGGGCGGTTTCGGCGGCGGCTATTCGGGCAGCGGCAGCATGGCTGCATCCGGTCCGTGGTCCAGTGCAGCCCGCGGCGGCCCGCGTCCCGGCGGACCGTGGGGGCGCTAGCCGGAAAAGCTCCAGCGGCCCAATACGTTAATACATAAGGCAGCGGCGGGCGCCTCGCGTCCGCCGCTTTTGTCATGCAGAAATGCCGGGCGTGGGGGACGCAAGAATCAGGCATTCTGAGTCGACGGTGTCCGCGCCATGTCGTTCGCTGGGCGCACCGGTTTCTGGACAACACGTGCAAGGCTGCGTGACACTGGCCGTCAAGCGAGGCGGCTTCGATCTTGATGCGGGGATACAGGGGGAAACGGATTGACGATGGCAGGGGTAACAGTCGGGGAGCGGACCAGGCTGTCCTTGATCCTGATGCGCCGTGGGCTGCGCCGGGCCCGTGGCCGCGTCAACAATCTGCCGATGCCCTGGCAGCTGATTTCGCGCAAGAGCGACCGGCTGCTGCTGGCCCCGCAGGACTTGCGCACCGCCGACGGCACCCGCGCGAGCGAAATCTATTCCGGCCGCTTCGCCTTTGCCGGCAAGGTGGTGATCTGCGACGACGGCCGCTCGCCGTTCGAGCTGCTTCCTCCGTCCGAGGAATGGGCGGTCGAGCTCTGCGGCTTTGGCTGGCTGCGCCATCTGCGCGCCGCCGATTCCGCAATCACACGGGCCAATGCGCGGGCGCTGGTCGATGAATGGATTTCGCTGCAGGGCGCATGGCACCCGCTGGCGTGGCGCGCCGACGTGCTGTCGCGCCGCGTGATGTCGTGGATCAGCCAGGCGCCGCTGATCCTGCAGGATGCCGATGCCGCCTTCTATCGCCGTTTCATGCGCAGCCTGACCAAGCAGGTCCGTTTCCTGCGGACGAATGCGTCGGAAGCGCGCGAGGGCGCGCCGCGTCTGCAGGTCACGATCGCGCTGACCTATGCCGCGCTCTGCATGGCGAGCCAGGAACGCCATATCCGCGGGATCGCGAAGCGGCTTGCCGACGAGCTCGACGCGCAGGTGCTGCCGGATGGCGGGCATATCAGCCGCAATCCCGGCACCATCATCGAATTGCTGCTCGATCTCCTGCCGCTTAGCCAGGCCTTCACCAGCCGCAACGTGCCGCCGCCGCCGGAGCTGCTGAATGCGATCGACCGCATGATGCCGATGCTGCGCTTCTTCCGGCATGACGACGGTAATTTTGCATTGTTCAACGGGATGGGGCCGACCGCGGCGGACCTGATCGCCACCATCCTCGCCTATGACGATGTGCGCGGCGAGCCGGTCTCCAACGCGCCGCATTCCGGCTATCAGCGGCTGAAGATGAACAATCTGCTGGTGCTGATGGATACCGGTGCGCCGCCGCCCATGGCGGTGAGCCAGGAGGCGCATGCCGGATGTCTTGCATTCGAATTGTGCGCCGGCGGCCAGCGCATCGTGGTCAATTGCGGCGTGCCTGCGATTAACAAAGAAAGCTGGCGGCAGGTGGCGCGCGCGACGCCGGCGCATTCCACGGTGACGTTCAACAATGCATCGTCCTGCCTGTTCCGCGAGGAGGGCGCGTTCCGCGAACTGATCGGCGTGCCGATCATCGACGGGCCGTCGCGGGTCACGGTGGCGCGCAACGAGCACGAGGATTCCATCATTCTGCGCGCCTCGCACGATGGCTATGCGCGGTTCGGCATCATCCATCAGCGGGCCATCATGCTCACCCCCGGCGGCAACAAACTGGAAGGCGAGGATGTGTTCATCCCGACGCATGGCGAGATGCTGCCGCTCGGTGCGCTGGACGAATTCGCGGTGCGCTTCCATCTGCATCCTGCGGTGAAGGCGAGCCGGCGCCAGGATGGTCACGGCGCCATGCTGGTTCTGCCAAACAAGGATGTGTGGACCTTCGACAGCCACGAGGACCGGGTGGAGCTGGAAGAGAGCGTCTATCTCGGCGGCTCAGAGGGGCCGCGCCGGACGGTTCAGCTCGTGATCCATGGCCGGGCCCGGCAGGTGCCCCGCGTGCACTGGACCTTCACCCATACGCCGCGCCAGCCCGCGCCGAAGAAGGGCGACGCCGGAAGCAAGAAGAAGCCGCAGAACGAGCCGGAATTGCCGCTCTGACTCTTACCTCCCCCTGAAAGGGGGAGGCCGACTGCCGTCGCGGAGCGAGGGCAGTCGGGTGGGGTCCATTTTGTTCAAAGCTTCCTGTAGATGACCGACTCCCCACCCTCCCCCTTTCAGGGGTAGGGAGCCTACAGTGCGTGCCGCGCCGCTCGCGCTCACACGAGAGATGACGAATGCCTCCTTCCCCGCGCCGCATCGAACGCGCACTGATTTCCGTATCCGACAAGACCGGACTGCTCGACCTTGCTCGCGCGCTGCACGCAGCCGGCGTCGAGATCGTCTCGACCGGCGGCACCGCGAAGGCGATCGCCGATGCCGGGATCGTGGTGATCGACGTGTCGCAGCTCACCGGCTTTCCCGAGATGATGGACGGCCGGGTCAAGACGCTGCATCCCAAGGTGCATGGCGGACTTCTTGCCATTCGCGGGAACGCGGAGCACGCCGGCGCGATGACGGCGCACGGCATCAAGCCGATCGATCTTCTGGTGGTGAATCTCTATCCGTTCGAGGCCACCGTCGCGACGGGCGCGGGCTTTGCGGACTGCATCGAGAATATCGATATCGGCGGTCCGGCGATGATCCGCGCCGCGGCAAAGAACCACGACGATGTCGCGGTGATCGTGGATGCAGAGGATTACGCCCCGCTGCTCGAGGCGCTGAAGGCCGGCGGCACGACGCTGGAATTCCGCCGCCGGCTCGCGGCAAAGGCTTACGCACGGACCGCAGCCTATGACGCCGCGATCTCGAACTGGTTCGCGGAGCAACTCAATGACACGGCGCCCGCCTATCGCGCCTTCGGCGGCAGGCTTGCGGAAGCGCTGCGCTACGGTGAGAACCCGCATCAGTCGGCCGCGTTCTATCGCTCGCCCGAGCGGCGCTATGGCGTTGCGACGGCAAGGCAGGTGCAGGGCAAGCAGTTATCCTACAATAACATCAACGACACCGACGCAGCCTATGAATGCGTGGCCGAATTCGATCCGAAGCGCAGTGCGGCCTGCGTGATCGTCAAGCACGCCAATCCGTGCGGCGTGGCGGAAGGCGCCTCACTCGAAGAGGCGTACCGCAAGGCGCTCGCCTGCGATTCCACATCGGCGTTCGGCGGCATTGTGGCGCTGAACCGTACCCTCGATGCGGATGCCGCGCGCGTCATTACCGAAATCTTCACCGAGGTGATCGTTGCGCCCGACGCGACGGAGGAAGCCATCGCCATTATCGGCGCGAAGAAGAATTTGCGGCTGCTGCTTGCGGGCGGACTGCCCGATCCGCGTGCGCCGGGCCTGCTGGTGAAATCCGTTGCGGGCGGCCTCCTTGTCCAGAGCCGCGACAATGCGGTGGCCGACGACATGACAATCACACCGGTGACGAAACGCGCGCCCACGAGCGAGGAGATGCGCGACCTTGTCTTCGCCTTCCGGGTGGCGAAGCACGTCAAGTCGAATACCATCGTCTATGCGAAGGACCGCGCCACCGTCGGCATCGGCGCGGGCCAGATGAGCCGCATCGATTCGGCGCGCATTGCAGCGCGCAAGGCGCAGGATGCGGCAAAGGAGCTGGGGCTTGCCGAGCCTTTGACCAAGGGCTCGGTGGTGGCGTCGGATGCGTTCTTCCCGTTCGCCGACGGCTTATTGGTTGCGATCGAGGCCGGCGCCACGGCCGTGATCCAGCCCGGCGGCTCGATGCGCGACGACGAGGTGATCAAGGCCGCCGACGACGCCGGCATCGCCATGGTGTTCACGGGGACAAGGCATTTCCGGCATTGAATTAACGGTCCCAGCGCAGGGCAGCGATTCTCGGATCGGACGCGAATGCCGTTCGATCGTAATCGAGAGCCATTTTTGGCAGGTCGCAGATGGCACGTGCTCCGTTGCTGCCGACAAGAATCCGCCAGGTCTGACGCGCTGTTGGGCCCGCCGACGCAAAGGCGCGGCAGGTCATGATGGCCACGTTCTTGCGATGCAAAGGATCACGGACCGAGGCGTATAGTATCGCGTCGATATGTTCGGCCCGCGCCAGATCGGCGAGCTGCTGGCACGGTTCGTGGTCGAGCGGATGCATCCAGACCGCTTGGCGATCGTCGAAAGGATCGCGTGTCAGATCGATGGTGCTGCCAGCGGCATATTCGCAAGCAAAGGCGGTATATTCGCCAGCATCGCTGGGCCATTTCGTATCCGGCGATTCGTGAAAGAACAGCAGCCTGTAGAAACAGGTTTCCGCAATCGCGGTTTCGGGACTCTCGGCCGCATAGAAAACGCCCTTGCTCGGACCGGCGCGCCGGAAGCGCGAGCCCTGCAGATACGGGCCGTAGCGAAACGGCGTATACAGCAAGTAATGCAAATGCTGGCATTCCGGCGGCACCGGCGGCTTAGTGCCGTCGAGCAATTGTTCAAGCAATTCCTGATCGGCGATGGTGTCCGTCAGCTTCATGGTGGAGACGCGATGCTGCGCTTCGACCACGCGCCAGCATCGTCCGGCGGAATATCGGGCGCTAGACGACAGCTCGCCTGCTGTCGAGATAGGTGATGACACTGATGAGACCGCTGATGCTTTGAATGAGATCGATCGGCTTGCCGTTGAGTGCGGTGTTATTGTTTGCAAGCCAGTCCGCGGCCACAGTTTCGTCGCCGCCGACAACCGCATCCAGCGAGCGGTACAGCCGCACAAACAGAAGCGCCAGCTCGAACGATTTATGGTTCGGGTCGATGACGTAGCGGCCCTTGCGCATGCGCGAGATTGTCGGCTCGGACAGGCCGACAATCCGGCCCAGGACATTGTTCTTCAATCCCAACCGGTCGGCTGCGCGCGTGGCTGCCTTGGTCACAACCAATGCTTCCCGGCTGATTGCAGGCTCGTTGGCCAGATGAGGGAGCATGACGCTTGTCCTCACACAAATTCGTTTCCTCGGGAAGATATTTTCTTTCTGAGGAAATTTCAATACTTAAATATTTCTTAGGGTAATGCTTGGCTTTTGCCTTGCCTCTACCGCCCGGCCAGATCCCCCAGCAGGCTCGCCGCCACTGACAGCTTGGAGATGGTCAGCCCGGTATCGGCGATCTCGTGCATCGAGGTGCGGATGCGCTCGACCTCATTCGCGCGCGGCTTCACCCAGGCGTCCATCGCCTCGACGCCGGCACCGCCCTTGAGCACCTCGGCAGTAAGCTGGCGTGCGGCGCGAGCGAGCGAATCGCGGGCGCGGTCGAGAGCCAGACGGTCGAAGTAATCGGCCGCCTCGATCGAACGTGCCGCCTCGGCCACGCGCTCCAGCCGGAAATAGCGCACAACTGCGAGGAATGTGCGCGCGACGTCGGCAATGTCGCGGCCGGTCTTGTCGGCCACCAGCACAATGTCGGGCGCGACAGTGAGCGCCGGCAGGCTTGCGATGCGCTTGGCAAGCCGCTCCGGCACGCCCGACCGCGTCAGCTCGTTGGCACGGCTGTCGCGCGCCAGCATAGCCTCGTCGCCTGGTGCCGATTCCAGCGCGCGCGCCACCGCCTTGATGCCCGCCTTGTAATGCTCGACGATCGTCATCAGCCCCTGATCGAGATCGACATTGCGGATGAACCAGACCATGCGATCGATCATCAGTCGCTTCACGGCCGCATACAGATCGAGCTGCAGCGTGCCCGGAATCTTGTTGTCGAGCGCATCGATTTCGCCGTTCAGCTCGGTCATGCCGTAGCTGTCGCGTACGGCGGCGAAGGCGCGGGCGATCCGGTCGGCGGACGCTCCGGTCTCGTCGGTCATGCGCGCGACCAGTGAGGGGCCGCCACGGTTGATGATCGAGTTGGTCAGCTGGGTGGCGATGATCTCCCGCCGCAGCCGGTGATGTTCAAGCGCCTCGGGATAAGCGCGCGATAATTCGGCCGGAAAATAGCGCAACAACTCCTTGCCGAGATAGGGATCGTCCGGCACCGAGGTCTCAATCAGATCGGCGAACAGGGTCAGCTTGGCATAGGCGAGCAGCACCGCGAGTTCGGGCCGCGTCAGCGCCTGGCCGCGCCGGCGGCGTTCGGCGATTTCCATGTCGTCAGGCAGGAATTCGACGGCACGGTCGAGCAAACCGCGACCCTCCAGCGTCTGCATCAAGCGCTGGCGCGAGGCGAGATCCTCCAGCCCGCTGCGTTCGGCAAGCGAGATGGCGAGCGTCTGCAGGTAGTTGTTACGGAGAACCAGCGCGGCAACCTCATCGGTCATGCGGGTGAGCAACGCATTGCGTTCGGGCAGCGGCAGCTTGCCGGACCGCACCGCGCCGCCGAGCGCGATCTTGATATTGACCTCGACGTCGGAGGTGTTGACGCCGGCCGAATTGTCGATCGCGTCGGTGTTCAGCCGTACGCCTTTGTGCGCGGCCTCGATGCGGCCGCGCTGGGTCATGCCGAGATTGGCACCCTCACCGATCACCTTGCAGTTCAGGTCGGCACCCGTGATGCGGATGGCGTCATTGGCACGATCGCCGACCTGCTCGTCGGTCTCGGTGGCGGCGCGGACATAGGTGCCGATGCCGCCGAAGAACAGAAGATCGGCCTGCGCTTTCAGGATCGCGCTCATCACCTGCGCAGGCGTCGCCTTATCCGCAGTCAGATTGAGCAATGCCTTCATCTCGGGGGTCAGCGGAATTTCCTTGAGCGAGCGCGGAAATACGCCGCCGCCCTTCGAGATCAGCGCCTTGTCATAGTCCTGCCAGCTGGAACGCGGCAACTCGAACAGCCGCTTGCGTTCGGCAAAGCTCTTCGCCGGGTCGGGATCCGGATCGATGAAGATGTCGCGATGATCGAACGCCGCGACCAGCTTGATGGTGGTCTCACGCAGCATACCGTTGCCGAACACGTCGCCGGACATATCGCCGACGCCGACCACGGTGAACGGCGTCACGCCGATATCGACATCCATTTCGCGGAAATGGCGCTTCACCGCCTCCCAGGCACCGCGCGCGGTGATGCCCATCTTCTTGTGGTCATAGCCGGCAGAGCCGCCGGAGGCGAAGGCATCGCCCAGCCAGAAATTGCGGGACGTGGAAATCTCGTTCGCGGTGTCCGAAAAGGTCGCGGTACCCTTGTCGGCGGCGACCACGAGATAGGGATCGTCGGCGTCGTGGCGCACCACATTGTTCGGCGGCACCACCGCGCCTGCGGCCGAGAGATTGTCGGTGACGTCGAGCAGCGAGCCGATAAACAGCTTGTAGGCTGCGATGCCCTCGGCCGCGATCGCCTCGCGGCCGCCGCCGACCGGCAGATGCTTCGGTACGAAACCGCCCTTGGCGCCGACCGGAACGATCACCGCATTCTTGACCTGCTGCGCCTTGACCAGGCCGAGAATCTCGGTGCGGAAATCCTGCGGCCGGTCGGACCAGCGGATGCCACCGCGCGCCACCTTGCCGAAGCGCAGATGCACGCCCTCGACCCGCGGCGAATAGACGAAGATTTCGTAGAGCGGACGCGGCGCCGGCAGCGTGGTCAGCTTGCGGCTTTCGTACTTGATCGCAATCTGCGCCTTCGGCTGCCCGTCATCGCCGATCTGGTAGAAATTGGTGCGGATCGCCGACTGCACCGCATTGACGAAATGCCGCAGGATCCGATCCTCATCGAGCGAAGGCACTTTGTCCAATGCAGCCTCGATCGCGGCCACGATGCCGGCCTCTTTTTCGGCGCGGCCTTTTTCCGCTTCGGGGCGCGGATCGAACCGTGCATGGAACAGCGCGACAATCTGAGACGCGATCTGCGGATGCGCGCGCAGCGTCGACCACATGTAATCCTGCGAAAACGGCAGACGCACCTGGCGCATGAACCGCGAGATGGCGCGGATCAGAACGATGTCGCGCCATTGCAGGCCGGCTTTCAACACCAGCGCGTTGTAGCCGTCATTTTCGGCGATGCCGCGCATGACCATCAGGAAGCAGCTCTCGAGCGCGGTTTGCAGCGCTTCGATGTCGATCGGTGCGCCGTCGGCGCTTTCGAGCGACATATCGTGCATCCATACATGCGTGCCGGGCGGCGTGCCCGGCCGAACCTCGTAGGTCCGTTCGTCGACGACCTTGAAGCCCATATTCTCCAGCATAGGGACGCGGCTGGAGAGCGGGATGGCGCCGCCATGGCTCCAGACCTTCAGCCCGATGCAGTGGCTCTCGTGACCGGGCCGCGGATGGAAATCGACGCTGAGCGGACGTTCCGCCGACAGGCCTTCGATGGTGCGGATATCCTCGAGTGCGGTCTCCGGCGAGTAGCGATCCCGGAAGCTCGCGCTGAACGCCTTTCGATAGCGCTCGAACAATTTGCGGGCGCGATCCGGCTCATGCGTGCGTTCGAGCTGCTCACCCAGCGCATCGACCCAGGTGCGGACGATGGCCGCGACGCCCTCTTCCAGCTCCTGCCGGGTGGGATCTTCGACCGGCTCGGCCGAGCGCGCGATGATAAAGTGCGCGCGCACCATCGGGCCTTCCGGGAAGAACAGGTTGAGCCCACTGACATGGCCCTTGTAACGTGCGGCCAGCAATTCGCCGACCGCTTCCACCACATCGTTCGAGGAGCGTGCGCGCGGCAGATAGACCAGCACCGACATGAAACGGTCGAAGCGGTCGCGACGCGGCAACACGCGCACGCGCGGGCGCTCGTCGAGCTGCAGGATCAGCATCGCGAACTGGAACAGCAAATCTTCGTCGATGCGGAACAGGTCATCGCGCGGATAGGTTTCGAGGGCGTTGACCAGCGCCTTGCCGGAATGGCCGGAGGGCGTGAAGCGCGCACGCTTCAGCAGCGCCTCGACCTTGCGGCGCAGATAGGGGATCGAGCGGGTGGAGCGGGTATAGGCCGTGGAGGTGAACAGACCGACGATCCGCACTTCGCCGGACACGTTGCCGCTCGCATCAAAGCGCTTGACGCTCACCATGTCCATGAACACGCGGCGATGCACGCGCGAGCGCATGCTGGCCTTGGTAATCATCAGCGCGCTTGGCTCGGCGTAGAAGGCGTGCAGGCCGCGGGTGATGGCCTCCTGCCCGGAGCGGCCTCTCAACTCCTGCGCATCGGCGCGGCGCAGAACGCCAAGTCCTGACTCCGGCAACACAACGGGTTCGCGATCCGGCCCGGTGACGCGATATTCGCGAACGCCAAGAAAGGTGAAGTTGTCCGCCACCAGCCATTCGAGCAGGTCGATGGCTTCCTTCTGTTCGGCCTCCGGCACCGGCGGCGGGCTTGCCTTCATCTCCGCGATGACACCGGCAACGCGATCCAGCATCGGGCGCCAGTCCTGTACCGCGACGCTGACATCGGCGAGCACCTGCTCCAACCCGACGATCAGCGTGTTCTGCGTCGCCACATCCTGCAGGCGATCGATATGCACATGAATGAAGCTTTCGCGCCGTCCGGTCTCGCTGGCCGGCTCGTCGGCCAAGACCTGCTCGAGACGGCCCGAAGCATTGCGAGCCACCGCGAAGATCGGATGCACCACAAGCCGCACATGGACGTGGCGTGCGGTCAATTCGGCGAGCACCGAATCGACCAGGAACGGCATGTCGTCATTGACGATTTCTAGGACCGAGATCGACCGGCTGTGACTGCCGGCAGCGCCGCCCTCCGGGGCATAGACGTGGATCTTCGGCACACCGGGACGCCGCTGCGACAGGAAACCATAGGCCTGCGCAGCAAAGGCCGCGATCTCCTCCGCGGTATAGACCAACAGATCCTCCGCCGAGGCTCGCGCGAACAGCCGCGCGGCGAAGCCATCCGGAACGCTGCTGTGCTTCAACCGTAAAATCTCTCCTGCCTGTCCAAGCAGTTGCGTGATGGCGCGTTCGCCCACCGATAGCGTCAGCGGCTTCTGGATATTCATGGATGGCCTCTCCTGAGTCGGAAGTGTCGTCTACCGACCGCCATTCGTCGAGGGCTGCCTGCCGCGATGTCACGATCATAAGTGCTGCATTGCAACATGCAATCTGAGGATTCCGCCGGATGGTGACCGGCGATACGCTGCAGCCGGTCATGAGGGAGATAAAGAGCGTGGCGAAGACTCGAAAAAAGCCGGACCAGCGAGACGCGGCGACGAAACCATCGCGCAATGACAGATCCAAAACGGCGGCATCGACAGCGGGTGAACCGCGGACGACTGGATCGAAGGCGGTCAGGACTATTCCGATCACATCGGCACCGCCGCCTGCCGCCGCGGACGACGACACCGTGTTCGTCGCGCTGTCGCTCCCGGAGCCCGCGCTCAACGACTCGATGCAGGCCTATTTCGACAAGTGCATCGAGAAGCTTGGATTCATTCCGAATGTGTTGAAGGCCTATGCTTTCGATATGAAGAAGCTCGAAGCCTTCGTTGCGATGTACAACGACCTGATGCTTGGTCCATCGGGCCTCAGCAAACTCGAGCGCGAGATGATCGCGGTCGCGGTATCGTCGCAGAATCGGTGCTATTATTGTTTGGTCGCGCATGGCTCGGCCGTCCGCCAGCTCTCAGGCGATCCGGCGCTCGGCGAGCTCCTTGTGATGAACTACCGCGCCGCGCGGCTGTCGAAGCGACAGCGCGCCATGCTGGATTTCGCGGTCAAGCTGACCAACGAGCCTTGGGCGGTCGAGGATCACGATCGCGACAGCCTGCGGCGCGCGGGCTTTTCCGACCGGGACATCTGGGATATTGCCGCAATTGCCGGCTTCTACAACATGTCGAACCGGGTTGCGGCCGCCACCGACATGCGGCCGAACAGCGTCTATCACGGGATGGCGCGGTAATTCCTCTTTTCCTCCCCTTTCACGGGCAGGTTAAGAGCACCAGAAGGCTCGAATGCTTCGCGTTACACTTCCCTTCGTACTCGCCCTTCTCGTCTCGCCCGCGCTCGCGCAGGAAGGTCCCGTTCACGACAAGCCGCTGTCCGATGCCCCGCGCGCGCAGGCCGTCACCGCAAGGAACGGCATGGTGGTGGCGCAGGAGGCAATCGCCGCGCAGATCGGCGTCGATATACTGAAAGCCGGCGGCAATGCGGTGGATGCCGCGGTGGCGACCGGATTTGCGCTTGCCGTAACCTATCCGCGCGCCGGTAATATCGGCGGCGGCGGCTTCATGGTGATCTGGCTCGCCAAGCCGAAGAAAGCCATCGCGATCGATTATCGCGAGATGGCACCCGGCAAGATCGACAGGGACTCTTTCCTCGACGACGCCGGCAATGCCGACCCGCAGAAATCACTGAAGTCCGGCCTCGGCGTCGGCGTGCCGGGTACGGTGGCGGGACTGGCGCTGGCGCACCGGAAATATGGCTCCGGCAAGTTCACCCTGGCGCAACTGCTTGCTCCCGCGATCAGGCTCGCGCGCGAGGGCTTCATCGTGACCGGCGATCTCGCCGACACCATGGTTGCGGCCAAACCGCTGTTCGAACGCTGGCCGTCGTCGGTGAAGGTGATGCTGAAGCCCGACGGTTCGTCCTATGGCGAGGGCGACAAACTCGTGCAGACCGATCTCGCCAATACGCTGGACGCGATCGCGCAGAAAGGGCCACAAGCCTTCTACGAAGGCGAAACCGCGGAAAAGATCGCAGCCGCGGTGCGCGAAGCCGGCGGCGTCATGACCGCGGAGGACTTCAAGAAATACCGGGTGAAGGAGCGCAAGCCGGTCACCGGGACATATCGCGGCTACCGCATTATCTCGATGCCGCCGCCTTCGTCCGGCGGCGTCCATCTGATCGAGATGCTGAACATTCTCGAACCCTACGACCTGAAGAAAACCGGGGCCGCAAGCGTGGAGACCGCGCATCTGATGATCGAGGCCATGCGCAGAGCCTATGCCGACCGCGCTGTCTATCTTGGCGATCCGGATTTCGTGCGCGTGCCAGTGCGCGGTCTCACATCGAAAAGCTATGCACGCATCATCAGCAAGAATATCGGGCCGCGCGCGACGCCTTCGTCGGAGATTCGCAACGGCGATCCGGTGGCCGCCGAAGGCGACAACACCACGCATTTCTCGGTGGTGGACCGCTTCGGCAATGCGGTCGCAAACACCTACACGCTCAATCTCTCCTACGGCAACGGGCTGATCGCGGAAGGCACCGGCGTGCTCCTGAACAACGAGCTCGACGACTTTGCCACAAAGCCGGGCGTGCCGAATGCGTTCGGTCTGGTCGGCGCCACGGCCAATGCGCCGGCGCCGCGCAAGCGGCCGTTGTCGTCGATGACGCCGACCATCGTGATGAAGGACGGCAAGCCCTATCTCGTCACCGGATCGCCCGGCGGCAGCCGCATCATCACCACGGTGCTGCAGATCGTCGTCAACGTGCTGGACCATGGGATGAGTGTTGCGGATGCGGTGTCGGCGCCGCGCATCCATCACCAGTGGCTGCCGGACGAGGTCTTCGCCGAGAAGACTTACCCGGAAGACGTGCTCAAGGGGCTGGAAGCGCGCGGCCATAGATTCGCGACGCGGGTACCGAACACATCGGCCAACTCGATCCTGATGACCAAGGATGGATTCACCGGCGCCGCCGACACGCGCACGCGGGGCGCAGTCGCGGTGGGGTATTAGGGCACAACACGCGCCCCCCCGATAGCAATCAGTTAATTGGTCATTTACTCTATTCAACCTTTTGCGGAAAACCGCGTCATTTACTCAAAGCCAATTGACGAAAAATGCGCGGACACGATTTCCTTAAAATTTTGGAAAATCTCATTGGCGCCGAAGAGACGAAGAGGTGTCTGAGCAAAATCTGCGCCCATGACGCACTCGACGAAGAATTCCACAAAGGAATTACAAATGCGGAAGCGCTCGCGGCATATGTATACGCAACAGCCAACGGCTGGCATAGCAACATAAACAGACAACTGTGGTCCAAAAAGCCAGACAGAAATGTACTAAAATTCGCGCAAGTATTGGACTCCGCACTGAGCAAAATCGTCCCTGTAGCCGGGCAACAAGCCACCGTCTACAGAGGTTACAGGACAGACGATCTTAAGGCCTTCGACCGCCGCTATAGGGAAGGCGAAATCGTTGTTTTTCCTGCGTTCACCAGCGCGTCCTTTACAGAGGCAAGCGCATTTGGCGGTAACGTCCTATTTATCATCAGATCGTTAAATGCGAGGGCAATTTGGTGGCTATCACCTACCTTCCACGAGGAGGAAGCCCTCTTCCCGACTAATTGCAGGTTTAAAGTTGTCGACAAAGAATTCGAAGAGATGGAAGGCGGCGAGGCAAGTCTCGTAATCGTTCTTCAAGAACTGCCTAGGGGTTGAAATGGCCAGCCGAGACACTGAGACCTCTGAGAGCGGCAAAGAGCTTAACCGGCGTTTAGAAGAAAGTTTGTCGCGCGGAAAAATTACGACCGCCGAAGCTGAGACCATTAAGCACTTCTTCCAGACCAGGGCTGCTCCGAAACGGCCGCTTACCGATTTACAACGGCGGATGCAAAGCTCCGGCGGCTAAGCTCATTGCCGTCTAACAGGCACCTTAAATCTCGGTCATCTTGTCCGGCAATTCGTTGCGATTGAGCACGTCCGGCGGGAAATGCTGCGCTATCATGGCGCGTCAGTGTTCGATCGCTGCAATGAAGCCGGCGTGCGCGCGGTGCACC
Source organism: Pseudomonadota bacterium (assembly GCA_049324435.1). Classification (GTDB taxonomy): domain Bacteria; phylum Pseudomonadota; class Alphaproteobacteria; order Rhizobiales; family Xanthobacteraceae; genus Pseudorhodoplanes. Next base: position 119,730 of record JBMOOQ010000028.1, on the reverse strand, counting down.
GAAATTACCGCAATTTGCGCACCGACCGCATCGTCCCAGACCTGCTGCGGCACTTTCGCGACGATGCCTTCGTCCGCGATCGCTTCGGCATTATGCTCGGCCTCCGAGGAGAAGATGAGCGGCGATCCGTTACCCGGCTATGATGGTGGTGAGCGGCCCGCGACAAATCGCACGCGGTCGTTGCAAACGTCTCAGGTCCGATCTGGTACCGATCTGTCCGGGTCGGACAGCCATTTCTGGAGCGGGCGATGGGATTCGAACCCACGACCCCAACCTTGGCAAGGTTGTGCTCTACCCCTGAGCTACACCCGCATCCATGCGTCCGGCCCCCTCCGGGGCGCCGGGGGCACTCCTATGCCAAATGGCCCTCGCCATTGCAACCACAAGACCGGGCCGGAGCCGGAAATAATCGGGGCAGGGTTGATCGGACCGGTTCGATCCGCCATTCCCCGTCGCGCCCGGGACCGGAATGACCTCAGCATGCCAGCCACGCCCGACGATCTGTTTGCGTTCCTCGACCGCCTCGGAATCCCACACCCGACCGTCTCCCATGCCCCGCTTTTCACGGTGGAACAGTCGCAGTCGCTCGTGGACCGGGTGCCCGGCGGACACAGCAAAAATTTGTTTCTGAAGGACAGCCGCGGCGCGCTCTACCTGATCGTGCTGCTGGAACACGCGCGGGTAAACCTCAAAGCGGTCCCCGGCATCATCGGGTCGGGGCGCCTGTCTTTCGGCTCAGCGGACCTGCTGCGGGAAACGCTTGGCGTCGAGCCGGGATCGGTGACGCCGTTCGCCCTGATCAACGACCGCGACCGCCGCGTCATCCCGGTTTTCGACGCGGCGATGATGGAGCACCCGCTTCTCAACTTTCACCCGCTGGTCAACACCATGACCACCTCGATTGCCCGCGACCACCTGCTGGCCTTTGCCGCCGCCACCGGCCATACCCCCCTGATCCGGCCGGTCTCGGCGGACGCCCAGACCACAGGGTGACCGGATTGCAATTGGCGCCTTTCTCGCCATTTAATGGGGCAACCTATCGAGCCTGTCAGGGGGGTTCCAGAACCCCGCAAGGATTACTGAAAATGCTGCAGAATTTCGGCGAGGCGCCAGCCGCCGCGCCCGCGACGGACTTGATCGCGGACACCACCACACAGACCTTCGTCAAGGACGTTATCGAGGCCAGCAAGACACGCCCGGTCCTGGTGGATTTCTGGGCGCCGTGGTGCGGCCCCTGCAAGCAACTGACGCCAGTCCTCGAAAAGGTCGTGAAGGCCGCCAAGGGCAAGCTGAAGCTCGTCAAGATGAACATCGACGAGCACCCGCCGATTTTCCAGCAGATCGCGCAGCAGATGGGCATCCAGTCGATCCCCGCCGTGCTTGCCTTCGTCAACGGCCAGCCGATCGACGGCTTCCTCGGCGCATTGCCGGAAAAGCAGATCACCGAATTTGTCGAGCGGCTGATCAAGGATCGCGTCGGCGGCGAGGAGAAAGATATGCTCGCTGCGGCCGAAGCTGCACTGGCCGATAAGGACTTTGCCGGCGCAGCCGAGCTCTTTGCTCATGTGCTGCAGCAGGACGCCGGCAATATCGCCGCACTGGCCGGTCTTGCGCGCTGCTATGTCGGCACCGGCAATATCGAACAGGCCAGGAAGACGCTTGGCATGGTGCCGGAAGCCAAGCAAAACGACACCGCAGTCGCCGCTGCACGAGCGGCAATCGAGCTAGCCGAGCAGACCAAGGATCTCGGGTCCGTGGCCGACCTCGAAGCCAGGGTTGCGGCCGATCCGAAGGATTATCAGGCGCGCTTTGATCTTGCGCTCGCGCTGAACGCAAAGGGCAACCGCGAGGGAGCGATCGACCAGCTGATCGAGATCGTCAAGCGCGACCGCAAATGGAACGACGACGGCGCACGCAAGCAGCTGGTTCAGCTGTTCGACGCCTGGGGTCCGACAGACGATGCAACCGTCAACGGTCGCAAGCGGCTGTCGTCAGTGCTGTTCGCGTGACAAAACGCGAATGTCCGGAATGCGCTCGAACGAGCGAAGTGTAAGTCATCGCTAGGGCGGAGTGCGGCGATGCCCATGAATGCGATCTATCACGGACCGGCTGACCTGCCGGAGATCATTCCTGTTTTTCCGCTGCCCGGCGCGCTATTGCTGCCGCGCGGACAGATGCCGCTCAACATTTTCGAGCCGCGCTATCTGGCGATGGTGGACGATGCGCTGGCCTCGCGCCATCGCCTGATCGGCATGATCCAGCCGGACCCGGCGCATCCGGGCCCTGAGGACAAACCCAATCTGTACAAGGTCGGCTGCGTTGGCCGCATCACCCAGATCGCCGAAAGCGGCGATGGCCGCTATCTGCTGCAATTGACCGGCGTGTCGCGTTTCCGGGTCGAGGAAGAGCTGCAGGTGATGACTCCCTATCGTCAGTGCCGCGTCACCTATGCGCCGTTCGCCGACGATTTCATCGCCCGCAAGGGCGAGGAAGAGGTCGATCGCAAAAGCCTCTTGCGCACACTTGCGGATTTCCTCACCGCCAACAACCTCAAGGCCGACTGGGAGGGCATCGAGAATGCGCCGAACGAAGCGCTGGTCAATGCGCTCGCAATGATGTCGCCATACGGTTCGGCGGAGAAACAGGCGCTGCTGGAAGCGCCGGATCTGAAGACGCGCGCCGAAATTCTGATTGCGGTCACCGAGATCGAGCTTGCCAAGAACCGCACCGACAGCGAGACACCGCTGCAATAATGACCGATACCGCGAGAACAACCATGCCCGACACCAAGACCGGCGCCGACACGGTGGATCCCAAGCTGCTCGAAATCCTCGTCTGTCCGCTGACCAAGGCGACGCTGGAATATGATGCGGAGAAGCAAGAGCTGATCTCGCGCAGCGCCAAGCTTGCCTATCCGATCCGCGACGGCATACCGATCATGCTGGTGGAAGAGGCGCGAAAGCTGGATTGATTCTTTCGGCCTCACCCTGAGGAGCGCCGCAGTCGCGTCTTGAAGAATGGGGCCGTCCTCTCCTTCGAGATGCACGCTTCGCGGGCTGCTCAGGATGAGCGCGGGTTTGGTCAAGGGGGAAACATGCTGAAAATCTACGGGCGCAACACATCGTCGAACGTACAGAAGGCGATGTGGGCCGTCGGCGAGCTCAATCTCAAGTTCGAACGCCTCGATGTCGGCGGCGCCTTCGGCAAGAACAAGGAGCCCGATTATCTCGCGATGAATCCGAACGGACTCGTCCCGACGCTGGTCGAGGGCGATTTCATCTTGTGGGAATCCAATGCAATCGTGCGCTATCTGGCACGAGCCTATGGCTCAGGAACGCTGGAGCCGTCCGATCCGAAACAGATCGCACTCGCCAACCAGTGGATGGACTGGCAATTGTCGGTGGTCGGACCTGCGATCTACCACGCCTTCTGGGGCCTGATCCGCACGCCCGCCGAGAAGCGCGACATGGCGGCTATCGCGGAGTCGCAACGCAAAACCACCGAAGCGATGAAGATTCTCGATGCGCAGCTCGCGCGCACCGCTTATGTCGCCGGCGACCGTTTTTCGATGGGTGACATTCCGGTCGGCGTGATGGCGTATCGCTTCCGCCAGCTTTGCCCTGAGCGGCCGAACATGCCGAATCTCGAACGCTGGTACGCCGAAATCGAGAAGCGAAAGGCGTTCCACGATCACGTCGGTTCGATTCCGCTAAGTTGACAGCATCGTGCCCCTGACGCGATGCAGCACAAAGTGATGCATCGCAGAGCCGGGGCCCATTTGACCTCATCAGCAGTGATGGGCCCCGGTTCTGCAGCGCACCGCTGCGCGGTGCGCTGGCCCCGGAACGCGAAATCTACAGCGCCTCGCCCTTCAACAGCTTCGGCACGTCCCCTGTCAGGCCCGCGGCCTCGCGGATGAAGAAGTCCTTCAAGTTCGGCATGCGGTCGACGATGCCAAGCCCCATGTCGCGCACCAGCCGCAGCACGTCGGAATTGTTCGAGAACAGGCGGTTGAGGCTGTCGGTCGCAATGCCCATCGCCATGGTGTCGAAGCGCCGCCAGCGCTGATAGCGCTCCAGCACCGAATGAGCGCCGACATCGATGCCGAGCCGCGCGCCGTCGATGATCGCTTCGGCGAGTGCCGCGACATCGCGCAGCCCCATGTTGAGGCCCTGCCCCGCGATCGGATGGATCACATGCGCGGCGTCGCCAACAAGCGCGATGCGTTCGGCGATGAAGCTGCGCGCGACATGCAAGCCCAGCGGATAGGCCCGGCGCGGACCAGCAAGTGCGAGATCGCCGAGATGCAGGCCGAAGCGCTGTTCGAGTTCGGCGAGAAACTCCGCGTCCGGCAAAGCAACAAGGCGCGCGGCCTCCGCCTTCGTTTCGGTCCAGACGATCGAGGAGCGTTTGGCCTTGAGCGGCAGAATCGCGAACGGACCGGCGGGCAGGAAATGCTCCTCGGCGCGGCCATTGTGATCGCGCTCGTGTGCGATGGTGGTGACGATTCCGGCCTGGTCGTAGTCCCAGCCGAAGCTTGCGATACCGGCCTGCTCGCGGATCGCGGAGCGCGCCCCGTCGGCCGCGACCAGGAGGCGCGCGCTCGGCGTCGCGCCATCCGAAAGCGCCGCCGTGATGCGCGCCGGCTCGTGACGGAATTGCGTGACCGCGACCGGCCGCAGGTCCACGCCTTCGGCGCGCGCCTTTGCGAGCAAAGCCGCGATCATCGGCCCGTTTTCGATCATATGCGCGAAGGGCTCGCCCGGTGCGACCTCGCCGTCAAAGGTCAGGAAGGTCGGCCGCATCGCGTTCTCGACCCGGGAATCCGTCACCACCATATCAAGAATCGGCTGCGCCCCGTCCGCGATCGCGTCCCAGACGCCGATGGTCTCGAACAGCCGCCGCGCCGCCGCTGCAATCGCCGAGGCGCGCGGATCGCTTGAGGCGCGATCCATGGCGGGATCGGCAAGCGCGACCGACAGTGCGCCGTCCGAGCCCTGCCGGAGCGCGATGGCGAGCGCCAGCCCGGCAAATCCGCCGCCCGCAATCAGAATGTCGATTTTGCCGTCCGCCATCTGAACCTGCTACGTCAGTTCCGGAATGACAGCGTAACGAAAGAGCTTTTTCATGTCCGGCGCCGTTTCGGATCTGCTCGATGTTCTCGACCTCGAAAGGCTGGAGGTCAACCTGTTCCGCGGCCGGTCGCCGCAAACCGGCTGGCCGCGGGTGTTCGGCGGCCAGGTGATCGGCCAGGCGCTGGTCGCGGCGACCCGCACGGTCGAGGGCCTCTCCGCGCATTCGATGCATGCCTATTTCGTGCTGGCGGGCGATCCCAAGGTGCCGATCATTTACGAGGTCGAACGCACCCGCGACGGCCGGAGCTTCACCACCCGCAGCGTCAAGGCGATCCAGCATGGGCGGCCGATCTTCATCATGATCGTGTCCTTCCATAACAATGAGGACGGCCTCGACCACCAGGCGTCAATGCCACAGGTGCCGCCTCCGGACGCGTTGCCGAATGAAGACGTGATGCTGCGCGACATCCTGCCGACGCTGCCGGAGCAGGTGCAGCGCTATTACAGGCGCGAGCGGCCGATCGAGCTGCGCCCGGTCGATTACGGACATTATCTCGGCCGCAGACCTGAGAACGGCCAGTTCAACGTCTGGATCAGGGCGACGGGTCCGCTGCCGGACGATCCTGCAATCCATCAATGCGTGCTGGCCTATGCCTCGGACATGACTTTGCTCGACACCGCGCTGGTACCACTTGGCCGCACCCTGTTCGAAAAGGACTTCATGGGCGCGAGCCTCGACCACGCGCTGTGGATGCACCGGCCGTTCCGCGCCGACGAATGGCTGCTGTATGCGCAGGAATCGCCGAATCTGCATGGCTCGCGCGGTTTGTCGCGCGGATTGATCTTCAAGCGCGACGGCACGCTGGTCGCCACAGTCGCGCAAGAAGGGCTGGTGCGGTTGCGTCGGCCGGCCGAAGGCGCCTCAGCCGCCGGCTGAGAATTCCAAGGACTCTGCGATTCTCCCCCTTAAACTTTCCCCGTCTTGCCGATAACCTGCGCCGCAGAAGCGGCCAGGTCCGTGCCGGGCGGGCCGCAGCGCTGGTCGCGCAAAGCCGTTCGCGCCGGCAAATCAGGGGGCTTGCTTCAATGAAACTCGTCATCGCGATCATCAAGCCATTCAAGCTGGAAGAGGTGCGCGATGCGCTGACCTCGGTCGGAATTCACGGCATGACCGTGACCGAGGTGAAAGGTTACGGCCGGCAGAAGGGCCACACCGAGATCTATCGCGGCGCCGAATATGCGGTGCATTTTCTGCCGAAGATCCGGCTCGAAATCGCGGTCCCGACCGACCGGGTCGAAAAGGTGATCGAGGCGGTCTCGCAAGCCGCAAAGACCGGACAGATCGGCGACGGCAAGATTTTCGTGACACCGATCGACCGCGCGCTGCGCATCCGCACCGGCGAAACCGACAACGACGCGCTCTGACGCGCCGATCAGGCCAAAGCGTCACAGCAAAGAACATCAAATCCGTTCGTCTCCGCGAAAACGGGGACCCAGAAGCAAGAGCCTGGATTCCTGCTTGCGCGGGAATGAACGGCAAGTGGGATGAACTGGGGGAGACGACCATGACGACGCCTTCGCGGCGGATCGCGCCTGCCATCGCAGGCCTGACGCTTGTACTGCTTTCAACGCAAATCGCCACAGCACAGACACCCGCCAGGATCGACGCGGCCGACACTGCCTGGATGATGACGGCAACCGCACTCGTCCTGATGATGACGGTGCCGGGACTGGCGCTGTTCTATGCCGGCATGGTGCGCAAGAAGAACGTGCTCGCCACCATGGCGCAAAGCTTTGTCTCGGTGGCGATCGTTTCCGTATTGTGGGCGGTCGTCGGCTATTCGCTGGTGTTTGGCGGCGACGGCCCGGCGATCGGCACGCTCAGCCGCGCATTCCTCAACGGCATCGGCATGGAGACGACGCATCCGCTCGCAAAGACCATCCCCGAGGCGCTGTTCATGATCTACCAGATGACGTTTGCGATCATCACGGTCGCGCTGGTCTCAGGCTCGGTTGCGGACCGCATGCGATTCTCGGCTTTCGTCTGGTTCTGCGTGCTGTGGCTCCTGTTCGTCTATGTGCCGATCGCGCACTGGATCTGGGGCGGCGGATTTCTCGGTACGGCCGGCGTGCTCGACTTTGCCGGCGGGCTGGTCGTACATCTGAATTGCGGCGTGGCCGGACTGGTCGCGGCACTCGTCCTCGGCGCACGTCGCGGCTACGGCCAGGACAATCTCGCACCATTCAATCTGGCGCTCGCGGTGATCGGCACCGGCATGTTGTGGGTCGGCTGGTTCGGCTTCAATGGCGGATCGGCGCTGTCGGCGGGCTCGCGGGCGACGATGGCCATCGTGGTCACGCATCTCGCGGCTTGCGCCGGCGCGCTCGCCTGGATGTTTCTGGAATGGTGGACGCGCGGCAAGCCGTCGGTGCTCGGCATGATCTCGGGTGCGGTGGCCGGACTCGGTACCATCACGCCGGCCTCCGGCTTCGTGATGCCGATGCATGGGCTGATCATCGGTGTGATCGCGGGCGCCATCTGCTTCTGGGCATGCACCTGGCTGAAGCTGAAACTCGGCTACGACGATTCGCTCGACGTGTTCGGTGTCCATGGAGTCGGCGGGCTGACCGGCACTTTGCTGCTCGGTGTCTTTGCGGTCGCTGCGGTGTCGGCGACACCGGAGGCACCGGGAACGCCGGGGCTGCTCGAAGGCAATCCGGGGCTTGTGTTCACCCAGCTCTATGGGATCGCAGTCACGGTTATATGGTCCGGGGCCGTGACCTTCGTGCTGCTCAAGATCATCGGCTTCCTCGTGCCGTTGCGCGTGACGCAGCAGCAGGAGCTTGAAGGGCTCGACATCACCCAGCACGGCGAGGCGCTGCAATAGGCCGGGCTGCCCGCATCGGTGCGACCCATCGCAGGCCCAACCGTACAAAGTCCGGCTGGTCTCGGCCGGGCTTTGTATTTCAGGCGACTCAGACGAAGGCAGCTGACTGTTTCCTAGGCAGAGATGGCGTCCCTTTGGGCGCCGCCCCCCTAGGCGCGCCGGATGACCGCTGCGGTGAACTGGAATCCCTTATCGAATCAGCTTGTTAGACCCCGCGCGCGCAAGTGGCACGGGGTTTGATTCCCTTCCGCGCCGGGGGCCGGCCTGCGGAGCACAGCCACGTGCCGGGACCCGAGTGGTACAGCCCGACGCTGCTCTCGAGGCTTCGGGCCAACGGGGATCGAACCAAATGAAAATCGTCATGGCCGTCATCAAGCCATTCAAGCTCGACGAGGTCCGCGACGCCCTGACCGCGATCGGGGTGCACGGCATGACCGTCACTGAGGTCAAGGGTTATGGGCGGCAAAAGGGGCACACTGAAATCTACCGCGGCACCGAATACGCCGTGAGCTTCCTGCCGAAGCTCAAGATCGAGGTCGCTGTTGCCACCGACCAGGTGGACAAGGTCATCGAAGCCATCACCGGCGCGGCCAAGACCGGCCAGATCGGCGACGGCAAGATCTTTGTCGTCAATCTGGAAAGCGCCGTACGCATCCGCACCGGCGAAACAGACGCCTCCGCCCTCTAAGCGAACGATTCGGACAGGAGCTTCATTATGTCGTTCAAGTTTCCAACCCGGGCTGGTCTGACCGCCGCCCTTGCCGCGGCAGGGACGCTCGCGGCAACCGCAGCGTTCGCCGAGCCGACCGTCAACAAGGGCGACAACGCCTGGGTGATGACCTCGGCTGCGCTCGTTCTGCTCATGACGATTCCCGGTCTCGCGCTGTTCTATGGCGGCCTGGTGCGTTCAAAGAACATGCTGTCGGTGCTGATGCATGTCTTCTACTCGGTCTGCATCGTCGGCATCATCTATGTTGTCTACGGCTACAGCCTCTCCTTCACCGGCGGATCCGAATGGATCGGCGGCTTCTCGAAGGCATTCCTCTCCGGTGTAACGCCCGACTCCATGGCCGGCACCTTCTCGGTCGGCGCCAGCGTATCGGAATACGCCTACATCGCCTTCCAGATGACGTTCGCAATGATCACGCCGGCGCTGATGGTCGGCGCGTTCGCCGAACGCATGAAATTCTCGGCCGTGGCGCTTTTGATTCCGCTCTGGGTGACCTTCATCTATTTCCCGATCGCGCACATGGTCTGGTACTGGGCCGGCCCGGACGCGATCGACACCGCCGCCAAGGCTGTAGCCGCGGCCGCTGACGACGCCGCCAAGGCCAAGGCACAGGCTGCGCTCGACGAAGTCCTCGCCGATGCCGGGAAAATCTTCTCCTGGGGCGCGATCGACTTCGCTGGCGGAACCGTCGTTCACATCAATGCCGGTATCGCCGGCCTTGTCGGCGCCATCATGGTCGGCAAGCGCACGGGTTACGGCAAGGAACTGATGCCGCCCCACTCGATGGTCATGACCATGATCGGCGGCGCGCTCTTGTGGGTCGGCTGGTTCGGCTTCAACGTCGGCTCTAACCTCGAAGCGACCGGAACCGCGGCGCTGGCGATGGTCAACACCTTCGTCGCCACTGCGGGCGCCGCCTTGTCGTGGATGTTCGCCGAGTGGCTTGTCAAAGGTAAGCCGTCGCTGCTCGGCATCGTCACCGGTGCGGTTGCGGGTCTTGTCGCCGTGACTCCGGCGGCCGGCTTCGCGGGTCCGGTCGGCGCGATCGTGCTGGGCCTCGTCTCCGGCGTGGTCTGCCTGTTCTTCTGCTCGGCGATCAAGCACATGTTCGGCTACGACGACGCGCTGGACGTGTTCGGCGTGCACGCTGTCGGCGGCATCGTCGGCGCGCTCGGCACCGGCATTCTGGTGAATCCGGCACTCGGCGGCACCGGCATCTTCGACTACACGATCGGCAAGGTCGCGGAATATGACTTCGCCACGCAGATGCTGGCCCAGCTCAAGGGCGTGCTGCTGACGATCGTATGGTCGGGTGTCGGCACGGCCGTCATTCTCTTCATCATCAGCATCATCGTCGGCCTGCGCATCTCCGTCGACAAGGAGCGCGAAGGTCTCGACCTCACCGAACACGGAGAGCGCGCCTACAACATGTAAGCCGCTCGAAGAGTCGTGCGACGGGGCGTATACCCGGCACCGTCCCCTCGCCGAATGGAGGCTCCGGTCGCAAGACCGGAGCCTCTTTCGTTCTGCCGGACGGTTTCGCCCGGCGCCGCCAATTGGCCACAGAGATTCGATGGTTAATCGGAGTTTAACCAGCCCGGCCTAGGCTCGCGGACCATCCAGTAGTCCGGCCGAAATGCGCGTGATGTTCATGAATGCCGCCGAACGCGAACAGCCCCCGTCGTCCGCGCGGACGGCCGATCCGCGCACGCAAAATCGGTCGGCTTTCGCGCGCCTGAACGACCTCCTCGCTCCGATCGAGCCCGGCAAGCCGGCCATCAATTGCGCGGTCGGCGAACCGCAGCATCCGGTGCCGGCTTTCGCCGGACCGGTCTTCGCACAGCATATCGCCGATCTCGGCCGTTACCCGGCCAACAAGGGCACCGAGCTGTTCCGAAAATCCGTCTCCGGCTGGCTGAACCGGCGTTATGTGCTGCCCCGCCCGCTCGATCCTGAAACGGAAGTGCTGGTGTTGAATGGCACTCGCGAGGGCCTGTTCCTCGCCGCGCTTGCCGCGGCCCGTAACGCCCCGCCGCGCAAAGGACTGCCTGCGATTCTCGTACCCAATCCCTGTTACGGCGCCTATTCGGCCGGCGCCTCGGCCTCGCAGTGCGAGACCGTCTACATGCCTGCGACCGCGGCCAGCGGCTTTCTTCCCGATCTCGATGCGCTCAGCGAGATGCTGCTTGCACGCACGATTGCGTTCTACATCGCCTCGCCAGCCAATCCGCAAGGATCGGTCGCGAGCCGCGATTACCTCTCTCGTCTGGTCGCGATGGCGCGCAAGCACGACTTCATGGTGTTTTCCGACGAGTGCTATTCGGAAATCTATTTCGGGGAAAAGCCAAGCGGCATTCTCGAAGTTGCCGGGCCCGACTATGCCAATGTGATTGCATTCAACTCGCTGTCGAAGCGCTCAAACCTGCCGGGCCTGCGCGTCGGTTTCGTCGCAGGCGATCGCAATTTTCTCGCCCGCTTCCTGGAATACCGCAACAACGCCGCGCCGCAGGTGCCAATGCCGGCGCAGGCGGTGGCCGCCGCCGCACTCGACGACGAGGCGCACGTGATCGAGAACCGGACCGCCTATGCACAGAAATTCGATCTCGCCGACCAGATCATCGGCGGCCGTTACGGGTACAGGCGGCCCGCTGGCGGCTTCTTCCTGTGGCTTGACGTGTCGGCGCAGGGCGGCAGCGTGACAGCGGCCGAGCGGCTCTGGCGCGAAGCCGGCTTGCGGGTTTTGCCGGGCGAATATGCCTCGTTCACGGAGCGTGACGGCAGCAATCCGGGCCGCGATTACATTCGCGTTGCCATGGTGCACGATAATACAACCACCGCCGAGGCGCTGCACCGCCTCGTCGCCGTGCTCGGGTGACGCACATGCCCGCCATCAGTCAACGTGGTCTCGACCGCTTCGAATTTCTTTCCGACGATCTGCGCAACGCAATCAGACGGCGCGTCGGCGAACTTTTCGGTCTCGCGCTGCTGCTGCTCGCATTCCTGATGACGCTCGCGCTGGTCAGCTGGTCGGTTTTAGATCCCAGTCTGAGCCACGCCACCGATGCGCCGGTGCGAAACTGGCTCGGACGCAGCGGCGCGATCTTCGCCGATCTGTCGATCCAGCTCCTGGGGCTGGCCTCGATCATGCTGGTCCTGCCGGTCGCAACCTGGGGCTGGCGGCTCGTGACACATCGCGCCCCCGGACGGCGATGGCTGCGCGCGCTGTTCTGGATGGCAGGGCTGCTGCTCGCATCGGCATTTGCATCCTGTCTGCCGCGCAGCGCCGGATGGCCGCTGCCGGCCGGAATGGGCGGCGTGACCGGCGATGCAATCCTCAAGCTTCCGCTGCTCCTGTTCGGCGGCTCGGCCACAAGCCGGATCGTGCTCGCTGCCATCATCGGCGCGGGCGCGATCGCCACACTCGCAGTCGTACTCGGTTTTGGCTTCCGCAAGACGGGCGATCTCGCCGAGGACATTCATCGCGAAGCCGAGGAGTTCGAGCAAGACGAAGAACGCGGTTCGGTCTCGCTTGGCTGGCTCGTTCATTTGCTGCTCAGTGCCAAGGCCCGGCTGTCGCTGTTCATCCGCCGCCGGCTGTCCGGCGACGAGGAGCTTGCCGTGCGTCCGGCGCGTACGGGCGCACGTGCCGCCCGTGTCGAGCCGCGCATGCGCACCGAGCCAGAAGAGAACGGCTACGAGGCGGAAGACGAGGATTACGACGACGAGCAGGAGGAAGAGGAACAAGCCGCGCCGGCGCCGCGCAAGGTCCGCGTCCAGCAGCCGAAGCAGGCGAAGCGGTCCGGCAGCTTCGTGTTGCCGCCGCTCAATCTGCTCGCCGCGCCGAAGGCCAGCGACAGAGCAACGATGAGCGCCGAGGAGATCGAAGAGAATGCCGAGGCGCTCGAAAGCGTGCTGGAGGATTTCGGCGTCAAGGGCGAGATCATCAATGCGCGTCCGGGTCCCGTCGTCACACTCTACGAACTCGAACCGGCGCCCGGCATCAAGTCATCGCGGGTGATCGGACTGGCCGACGATATCGCACGCTCGATGAGCGCGGTCTCCGCTCGCGTCGCCGTCGTTCCAGGCCGCAACGCCATCGGCATCGAGCTGCCGAACGAATTTCGCGAGAAGGTCTATTTCCGCGAGATGCTGGCCTCGCAGGAATATATCAACACGCCCGCCAAGTTGCCGCTCTGCCTCGGCAAGACCATCGGCGGCGAGCCGGTCGTGGTCGATCTCGCGCGCATGCCGCACCTTCTGATCGCAGGCACCACCGGCTCCGGCAAGTCGGTGGCGATCAACACCATGCTGCTGTCGCTGCTGTACAAGCTGCGGCCCGATCAATGCCGTCTGATCATGATCGATCCGAAGATGCTCGAATTGTCGGTCTATGACGGCATTCCGCACCTTCTGACGCCGGTGGTCACCGATCCGAAGAAAGCCGTCGTCGCGCTGAAATGGGCCGTGCGCGAGATGGAGGAGCGCTACAAGAAGATGTCGAAGCTCGGTGTGCGCAATATCGACGGTTACAACACGCGCGTCGCCGAGGCCAAGGCCAAGGGCGAGGTGCTGACTCGCACCGTGCATACCGGCTACGACAAGGAGACCGGCGAGGCGATCTACGAGAAGGAAGATCTCGAATTCGAGGAGCTTCCCTATCTCGTGGTCATCGTCGACGAAATGGCCGACCTGATGATGGTGGCCGGCAAGGACATCGAAGGCGCCATCCAGCGCCTCGCGCAGATGGCGCGCGCGGCCGGCATCCATGTCGTGCTGGCGACCCAGCGCCCGTCGGTCGACGTCATAACCGGTACCATCAAGGCGAATTTCCCAACCCGCATTTCCTTCCAGGTCACCTCGAAAATCGACAGCCGTACGATTCTCGGCGAACAGGGTGCCGAACAGCTGCTCGGCCAGGGCGACATGCTCTACATGGCGGGCGGCGGCCGGATCAGCCGCGTCCACGGACCCTTCGTCGCGGACGACGAGGTGGAAAAGGTCGTTCGCCACCTGAAGGCGCAGGGCGTCCCGCAATATCTCGAAGAAGTGACCAAGGACGAAACTGAAAGCGAAGACGGCGCGGTATTCGACAATACCGGCATGGGCGCAGAAAAAGATCTCTACCAGCAGGCGGTCGAAATCGTCCTGCGCGACCGCAAGGCCTCGACCAGCTACATCCAGAGGCGGCTCCAGATCGGCTATAATCGCGCCGCCTCGCTGATGGAGCGCATGGAACAGGAAGGCGTGGTCGGCCAGGCCAATCACGCCGGAAAGCGCGAAATTTTGATCGAGGAAGGCGCCAGCCGGTTCGGCTGACGGCCCGGAACCGCCCGCCGCTATTGAGAATCGACCCCGGGCCGATTAACTCAGAGGGCCGCCAAGTTGGGGCCAAGCAGTTGAGGCCGCCAAGTCGCCACACGCCCGGGTTACGACCCCCGGCGCAACGGAGTGAAGTATGACGCGGACGCTGACCCGGAGCCTGCACCTTTTCATGATGGCCGGACTGGCTGCCGGCCTGTTTGGAGTATCCGGCGCGGCGGCCGGGTCTAATCCATCGCTGCAAGCGCCGCAGACCGAACCCGTCATCCTCGCGCAGGCGCGGCCGACGCCGCCCGGAACCATTGCACCCGCACCGGCTCCGGTCCGGCCGAATGCACCGGCCGGCAAACCCGGCGAAACCACCGCCTTCGACAACAACCAGCGCGCGCTGGTGGACCGAATCTCGCAATATCTTTCCGGCATGCGCCAGGTGGTCGGAAAATTCGTCCAGGTCGGTCCCGACGGGCGCAAGACCACGGGCGATCTGTTCCTGCAAAAGCCCGGCAAGCTGCGCTTCGAATACGACGATCCGAGCCCGGTCCAGCTGATCGCAGACGGAACCTCGCTCGTGGTGCGCGACCGGCGGCTGGCGACCCAAGACCTCTATCCGCTCGGCCAGACGCCGCTGCGTTTCCTGCTCGCCGACAAGGTCGATCTGCTGCGCGATACCAATGTGGTCAATGTCTATTCCGACGACATCTTTTCGACAGTGGTGATCGAGGAAAAGCAGACGCTGGGCGGCAAGCACAAGCTGATGCTGATGTTCGACGCCAAGGACCTGACGCTCAAGCAATGGACCGTCACCGATCCGCAGGGCTTTGACACCACCGTCGCAATTTACAATCTCGACATGACCAAGAAGCCCGATCCGGCCTTGTTCAAGATCAATTACGAACGGATGATCGAGTAAGTCTGCGCAGTTGCGCACAGCCGTGACGGGCCGGCTGGAAATTGCCCGCCGGTGCGCCTAAGACTGAGCGTATGACGCCTTCAGTCACAACGCTGAAAATCACGACCTGGAACGTTAATTCGGTGCGGTTTCGCATCGACCTGGTTGCGAAATTCATCAAGGCCGCGCGCCCGGATATCCTGTGCCTGCAGGAAACCAAGTGTCCGGACGACAAATTTCCGCTCAAGCGCTTCAAACGGCTCGGTTACGAGTATGTCGCGATGAACGGGCAGAAGGGCTATCACGGCGTTGCCGTGCTCTCGCGCCTGCCGTTTGACGAGACCAGCAAACGCGGTTTTTGCGGCATCAACGATTCACGCCACATTTCGGTGACGTTCGGCGAACGTGCCGGACTGAAAGACCCGATCGTCATTCACAATCTTTACGTGCCGGCCGGCGGCGACCTCCCTGACCCCGACGCCAATCCAAAATTCAGGCACAAGCTCTCGTTCCTCGACGAGATGCGCGAGTGCAAGGATGTTCATGTGAACGGACACGCGCGTGCAATCCTGCTCGGCGATCTCAATGTCGCGCCGCGCGAACACGATGTGTGGAGTCACAAGCAGCTTCTCGATGTCGTGTCGCATACACCGGTCGAGACCGAAAAGCTCAACGCCGCGCAAAAGCACGGCGGCTGGATCGACGCGATGCGCGAATTTGTTCCCGAGCCGCAAAAGCTCTACACTTGGTGGAGCTACCGTTCGCCCGACTGGAAGGCGGCAGACAAAGGGCGCAGACTCGACCACATGTGGTTTTCTCCGCAATTGATGGATCGCGTGTCCGAGATTCGCATCGCCAAGGAAGCGCGCGGATGGGCGCAGCCCTCCGACCATGTCCCGGTGACGGCGACGGTCGCGGTGTAGCGCGCGCCGCTATTGCTCGCTTTGATCGAGCTTGTAGCGCATGTCGAGCAATTCGGCGATCGATTGCCGCGTCCGCTGTGCAACATAGTCGCGCAATCGCATCGCGGCTTGCGCATCGTCCTGCAGGATTTTCAGAAACATGCTGCGTGAAATGCGGATCACGGCGCAGTCGCCCCGTGCCGTTGCGCAAAGCGGCTTGGCGCTTTCCGCAATCAGGGCGAATTCGCCGAGCATGGCGCCCGGCCCAACCTCGATGACCTTGCCGGGCTGTCCCGGATCGGCGCAGAGCTCAAACCTGCCGTCCTGGACCACATAGGCGCCGTCGATCCGCTCGCCCGGCCTGAACAAGACCTCGCCCGACCGCACCTCGCGGGTCTCGGCGCCGAGCGCGATCAGCCGCAGCGCGCCACGGCCCAAGGCCCTGAGCATCGGTACCTGCTCCAGAACCGCAATGTCGTCGTCGATGCCCACGATCCTGTGCCTGGCGATCGCCTAAGGCACAAGCTTGTAGCCGCCCGCGTCGGTGACGAGGATCGACGGATTGGCGGCATCCTTCTCGACTTTCTGGCGAAGACGATAGACGTGCGTCTCGAGCGTATGAGTCGTGACGCCGGAATTGTAGCCCCAGACTTCCTGCAGCAAGGTCTCGCGCGAGACCGGACGCTGGCCGGCCCGATAAAGGTAGCGCAGGATCGCAGTTTCCTTTTCGGTCAGCCGGACCTTGTTGCCCTTCTGACCGGTGAGAAGCTTCGAGCTGGGACGGAAGCTGTATGGCCCGATCGTGAAGACGGCATCCTCGCTTGCTTCGTGCTGGCGCAATTGCGCGCGGATGCGCGCCAGCAGCACCGCAAACCGGAACGGCTTGGTGACGTAGTCGTTGGCGCCGGATTCCAGTCCGAGGATCGTGTCCGAATCGGTGTCATGGCCGGTCAGCATGATGATCGGCGCCTTGAAGCCGCTCTTGCGCAGCACCCGCACCGCCTCGCGGCCGTCCATATCGGGCAGCCCCACATCCATGATGATCAGATCGATCTGACCGTCCTTGGCCGCCTGAATGCCCTTGGCCGCAGTGTCCTCGGCCTTGGCCTCGAACTCCTCGTGCAATGCGAGCTGCTCGACGAGGGTGTCGCGCAGCTCAGCGTCGTCGTCCACGATCAATATTGTTCTGGCATTCGACATTAAGGTGCCCCCCAAGGGCCCTGAGAATAGAGATTTAACGCGAAATAAGGCATCCAGGATCGTCAGGGCAAGCCAGACTTACCCATTTTGGGCTCCAAGCACCAACTTAGCGTCATGCCTCCCCAATACTTCAGGCAAATTCGGGTCCGGAAACGATCTGGAACCAAAACCCGCGGCATTTTGAGGGCCGGAACCGTCGCGATCCCGGTTTCGCTGGGCCGTGGCGGTATTCTGGCCAATAAGCGCGAGGGCGATGGGGGGACGCCCCGGGGCCGGTTCCGACTGAAACGCCTTTGGTGGCGGTCCGACCGAATCGCCCGGCCGCGCACCGGCCTTCCGGTGCGGCCGATCGGTCCGGACGACGCCTGGAGCGAGGATCCGGCCGACCGCCGCTACAACCGCCCCGTCCGGCGGCACGCCGGCGAACCGGGCGACCGGCTGATGCGGGACGACGGGCTTTACGACCTTATCATTGAGATCGACCATAACGACCGTCCCCGGATCGCGGGCCGCGGCAGCGCGGTCTTCATCCATGTTGCGCGCGATGGCTTCGGCCCGACCGCAGGCTGTATCGGGCTACGCCGGGGCGATCTGCTGCGGCTGCTCGCAAAGCTGTCGCCGCAAACTTTCATTTATATTGGATAAATTTCTCTCGGGGCGAGGGTACGTTTAATTAAGTGTGCTCCAACACAAGTTCCACCGCCGCGCGACTGTTAATCGGTTAAAGCGGCCCCGCTGATAGTCTTAAGGCACGGTTCTCTTTCAGCGGCGATACAATGGAAATGACACAGCGAGCGAACGAGCCTGCGCCGTCCCAGGACGAGCGCGACATCATCGGGCGCGTGATCTCGGTCTCCGGGGCGAGTGCAACGATCGAGCTGGATGATGCTGGCGTCCGCGACGCCGCGCGCGCAACCGTCGGAAAATTCATCGGCATCGTCTGCGGCGATAGCGTGATCATCGGCATGGTCACGAAGATCTCCGGACAGGCTGGGTCCCGCATCGCCCATATCGACCTGTTCGGCGAAATGCGCGAGCATGACGGCACGCCGCGATTTTCGCGCGGCATTACCGATTACCCGGTGATCGGCGAGCCGGCGCTTCTGATCACGAATGACGAGCTGCGCCTGATCTACGGTAATGCCGGGCCGACGGCCCATCTCGGTTGCCTGCGCCAGGACCACTCGATCAAGGCGCTGGTCGACGTCAATGAGCTGCTGAACAAGCATTTCGCGATTCTCGGCACCACCGGCGTCGGGAAATCGACCGCGGTCGCCGTGATCCTGCAGCAGATTCTCGCTGCACGGCCCGATCTGCGCATCTTTCTCGTCGACCCGCACAACGAATATGGCCGCTGCTTCGGCGACAAGGCGCAGGTGCTCAATCCACGCAATCTGCGGCTGCCGTTCTGGCTGTTCAATTTCGAAGAAACGGTCGACGCATTTTTCGGTGCGCGGCCCGGTGTGCCTGAGGAGGTGGAAATCCTTGCCGAGGTGATCCCGATCGCCAAGGGCATGTATATCCAGCACCGCAATACATCAGAACATTCACTGCTCAAGCGTCGCGATCCGAGAAACTCCGGCTTTACCGCGGACACGCCGGCCCCCTACCGTCTGGAGGATCTGCTCGGCCTGATCGACGAACGGATGGGCAAGCTTGAAAATCGCGCCTCTCGCGCCTTCCACTTCAAGCTGATGCAGCGGATCCAGACCTTCCGCAACAATCCGCGTTACACATTCATGTTCGAGAACGCCAATGTCGGCGGCGACACGATGGCGGAGATTATCTCGACCCTGTTCCGGCTGCCTGCGAACGGCAAGCCCGTCACGGTGATGCAACTCGCCGGATTTCCTGCGGAAGTCGTCGATTCGGTGGTCTCGGTGCTGTGCCGCATGGCGTTCGATTTCGGCTTGTGGAGCGACGGTGTCTCGCCGCTATTGTTCGTATGCGAGGAAGCTCATCGCTACGCGTCGTCGACCGAGTTGAAGAAAGGCTTCGGTCCGACGCGACGCGCCTTGTCGCGCATCGCCAAGGAAGGACGCAAATACGGCGTCTATCTGTGTCTGGTAACGCAACGGCCTTATGAAATCGATCCGAACATCATCTCCCAATGCAATACGCTTTTTGTGATGCGGCTTGCGAACGACCGCGATCAGGCGTTGATCCGTTCGGCCGTGTCCGATGCAGCGTCCAGCCTGCTGAGCTTTGTGCCGACACTCGGAACCGGCGAAGCCTTCGTGTTCGGGTCCGGCGTTGCATTGCCGATGCAGATGAAGTTCAGCAATCTGCCCGAAGAATTCCGTCCATCGAGCGAAGTCGGTACAAGCACACATCGACGGACCGAAGCTGGCCTCGATCTGATCGCGTCGGTCATCGACCGGTGGCGCAACGCGACCATGAGCCAGCGGCTGCAGGACGACGACAGCTACGACAGCGGCCTGATGCGCGAACATGCCCCGCCGCTTCAGCCGCCTGCCGGCAATGGATACGGCAATGGATACGAGGCGGAGCGGTCACGTCTTCTGAAACAGCCGCTCAACGCCGCACTGACGTCACGCGACGCACCAAAGACCTGGCGCTAGCGCTGCTCGCATCACGGCTTCGGCCGTGAGCCGAAAATCGCACTGCCGACACGCACATGGGTCGCGCCGAACGCGATCGCCGTCGCGAAATCCGCGCTCATCCCCATCGAGAGAAGCGTCAGCCCGTTGCGTGCGGCGATCTTTGCGGTCAGCGCGAAATGCGGCGCCGGCGCCTCGTCGAACGGCGGGATGCACATCAGCCCGGAAATCGTCAGCCCATACCTGTCCCGGCACGCGCGCAGAAACGCATCCGCATCCTCCGGCAGGATGCCCGCCTTTTGCGGCTCGGCCCCGGTGTTGATCTCGACGAAGAGCTGCGGCGTGCGGCCCTGTTTGGCGATTTCCTTCGCCAGCGCCTCACAGATGCTTGGCCGGTCGACCGAATGGATGGCGTCGAACAGCGCCACCGCGTCCTTGGCCTTGTTGGATTGCAGCGGACCGATCAGGTGAAGCGAAAGCCCGTCATGGCGCGCACGGATCTGCGGCCATTTCGCCTTGGTTTCCTGAACCCGATTTTCGCCGAAAACCCGTTGCCCTGCGGCAATCGCGGCCTCGATGGCATCGGCCCCGAAGGTCTTGGAGACCGCGATCAGCGTCACCGCGGCCGGATCGCGGTTCGCCTCGCGGCAGGCCTTGGCGATTTCGGCGCGCACGGCGGACAGGGCGGCTGCGATATCCGGAAATTCAGTTTGGCTCACAGGCGGGTCTCCGGCCGGTCAAGTAACGGTGCCACGATGTGGCCGCAAGCGGGAAAGGCCTGTGATAATCGCGAGACCGCAAATCTGAGCGTCCGATGACGTTGACCGGAAAAGCCGTTTCGTGTCAGGTCCCGCGAACCACCAAACCCTTCGCAGGAGCCAATTATGGCGGATTCCGCACGCATTGCGCTCGATCCCGCCGTGCTGGGCGGGAAGCCGCATATCCGCGGCACACGGCTTTCGGTCGACTTCGTCATCGGACTGATGGCCGAAGGATGGACCGAGGCCGACATCCTGCGCGAGTATCCAGGCCTGTCAAAGGAGGATGTCGCTGCTTGCCTCGCTTACGCACGAGACGTTTTGAGGCTCGAGACAGTCCATCCCAGCGCCGCGTGAGATGCGCTTCCTCGCCGACGAGAATTTCCCCGGCTCAGCTGTGAAAGGCACTGTCGGAATTCGCATGCGCCGCCTTGCCGGCGGATAGAATTTGATATCCCGATCGTCAGCAATGTCTGAGCAGCCGTACCTCCGATGAGACCAGAACGCTACAACGCCCGCGACGCCGAGCCGCGCTGGCAGAAGACCTGGGACAGCCAGGGCATCTTCGCCACGAAGAACGACGATCCGCGCCCGAAATACTACGTGCTGGAAATGTTCCCCTATCCGTCGGGGCGCATCCATATGGGGCACGTGCGCAACTACACGATGGGCGACGTCGTGGCGCGCTACAAGCGCGCAAAGGGATTCTCGGTGCTGCACCCGATGGGCTGGGACGCCTTCGGCATGCCGGCGGAAAATGCCGCGATGGAGCGCAAGGTCCATCCCAAGACCTGGACCTATCAGAACATCGCGGCGATGAAGGCGCAGCTGCAATCGATGGGCCTGTCGCTTGACTGGGCCCGCGAGATCGCGACCTGCGATCCGGCCTATTACAAGCATCAGCAGGCCATGTTCCTCGACTTCCTTGAAGCGGGGCTCGTCGAACGCAAGCAATCCAAGGTGAACTGGGACCCGGTGGATCAGACCGTGCTCGCCAACGAGCAGGTGATCGACGGCCGCGGCTGGCGCTCGGGTGCGCTGGTCGAACAGCGCGAGCTGACGCAATGGTTCCTGAAGATCAGCGATTATGCGCAGGAGCTGCTGGACGCAATCGACACGCTCGAGCGCTGGCCGGAAAAGGTGCGCGTCATGCAGCGCAACTGGATCGGCCGTTCGGAGGGACTGTTGATCCGTTTCGCCCTCGATCCGAAGACGACGCCAAATGGCGAAAGCGAACTCGATGTGTTCACCACACGCCCCGATACCCTGTTCGGTGCGAAGTTCATGGCGATTGCGCCGGATCATCCGCTCGCGAAGGCGGCCGCGGCGAAGAATCCGAAGCTTGCGGAGTTCATCGCCGAGTGCAAGCGGCGCGGCACATCGCAGGCCGAGATCGACACGGCCGAGAAGATGGGCTTCGACACCGGCATCAAGGCGGTGCATCCGCTCGATCCGGCGTGGCAATTGCCGGTCTATGTCGCGAATTTCATCCTGATGGATTACGGCACCGGCGCCATTTTCGGCTGCCCTGCGCACGATCAGCGCGACCTCGATTTCGTCAACAAATACGGGCTCGGCAACGTGCCGGTGGTATGTCCGCCGGGACAGGATCCGAAAACCTTTGTCATCACCGACACCGCCTATGACGGCGACGGCACGATGATCAACTCGCACTTCCTGAACGGACTCTCGATTGCCGAGGCGAAGGAGGAAGTCGCGCGGCGGCTTGAGAGCGAATTGCGCAACGGCAAGGCCGTTGCACGGCGTCAGGTCAATTTCCGGCTGCGCGACTGGGGTATCTCACGCCAGCGCTACTGGGGCTGCCCGATCCCGGTGATTCACTGCGAGGCTTGCGGCATCGTGCCGGTACCGAAGAAGGACCTGCCGGTGGAGCTGCCGGAGGATGTGAGCTTCGACAAACCGGGTAATCCGCTCGACCGGCATCCGACCTGGCGCAATGTGCAATGCCCGTCATGCGGCAAGCCGGCGCGCCGCGAGACCGATACCATGGACACTTTCGTCGACTCGTCCTGGTATTTCGCGCGCTTCACCGATCCGTGGATCGCGACAGCGCCAACGAGCCGCAAGGATGTCGATCGTTTCCTCCCCGTCGATCAGTATATCGGCGGCATTGAGCATGCGATCCTGCATCTGCTCTACAGCCGCTTCTTTACCCGCGCGATGAAGAAGACCGGCCATGCCGGTCTCGACGAGCCGTTCGCCGGTCTCTTTACGCAGGGCATGGTGGTTCACGAGACCTATCGCAAGGCGAACGGCGAGTTCGTCATGCCGTCGGAAGTCACGATCACAGCCGAGGGCGATGCGCGCAAGGCGGTCTTGAAGGCCACCGGTGAGCCGGTCGAGATCGGCTCGATCGAGAAAATGTCGAAGTCGAAGAAGAACACCGTCGATCCCGACGACATTATCGGCGCCTATGGAGCGGATACCGCGCGCTGGTTCGTGCTCTCGGATTCGCCGCCCGAACGCGATGTGATCTGGACCGAGGAAGGCGTCCAGGGCTCATGGCGCTTCGTGCAGCGGCTGTGGCGCCTTGTCGGCGAAGCGGCGGATATCGCCGCACAGGCTTCGGCCGAGCGGCCCGCGGCCTTCGGGGACGCAGCTCTTGCCGTGCGCAAGGCTGCGCACGGCGCTCTTGCCAAGGTCTCCGAGGATCTCGAGAAGCTCAGGTTCAACCGCTGTGTTGCGCATATCTACGAATGTTCGAACGCGCTCTCGGCGGCCATCGGGAATGCCGTGTCGCCCGGCGGCGTTGCCCCGGATTTCGCCTGGGCGGTCCGCGAGGCTGCCGAAATTCTGGTTCAGCTCTTTGCCCCGATGATGCCGCACCTGGCCGAGGAATGCTGGGCGGCTCTGGGCCACAAGACGCTGGTGTCCATGCAGGCCTGGCCCGAGGTGGAGGCCGCGCTGCTGGTGGAAAATACCGTCACCCTCCCCGTCCAGATCAACGGCAAGAAGCGGGCTGATGTAACCGTGCCACGCGACGCCGGAAATTCGGATATTGAGGCTGCCGTATTAACGCTGGATGCGGTAGTAAAGGCGCTGGACGGCAAGGCCCCCAAAAAGGTCATTGTTGTCCCGCATAGGATCGTGAATGTCGTTGCCTAGGGGGCATACGGGCAAAAGACCCGGGGGAATGGGGCGCTTTCTGGCGCTGGGGCTGGCTTTTGCCTGCGCCGGGCTGAGTGCCGGCTGCTTTCAGCCGCTCTACGGGAACAGCACGATCGAGACCCCGGGCACCACCCCGGCTGTCCGGACCGCCCTGGCCAGCATCGAAGTCGAGGAAATCGACGCGCCGAACGGCACCCCCGAAGCCCGGATGGGCGTCGAGGTGCGGAACGCGCTGATCTTCGGACTGACCGGCGGCGCCGGCCAGCTGTCTCCCGCCTACAAGCTCAAGATCAACCTCTCCGGCAGCCGTCAGAACGTGATTGTGGATATCACCACGGCGCGGTCGGACATGGAAATCTACGGCATCGACGCGACCTACAGCCTGGTTGAGCTGGCCACCGGCAAGGTCGTGCTCACCGGACGGGCCTTCGCACGGCAGTCCTACGATATTCCGGGCCAGCAGCAGCGCTTTGCGCGGGCCCGCGGCGAGCGCGACGCCCAGAACCGCTCCTCGACGATTGTTGCGGAACAGATCAAGTCACGTCTGGCCTCCTATTTTGTGACCGGCGGGTAAGCCGGAAACTCTCACTCACTCCTTTAGCCCCGGAGGCGGGCGGCTATATTCCAGAGCAGTGGTTACGGGTTCCTGCTTTCGCAGGGACGACATCGATGGTTGCCCTCAAGCCCAGCGAAGCCGATTCGTTCATCGCCCGGCCGGACCCGGCGCGGCCGGTCGTCCTGATCTATGGTCCGGACGCCGGTCTCGTCCGCGAGCGCGCAGAGGCGCTCATTCGTAGTTCGGTGGACAACCCCGACGATGTGTTTTCGCTGATCCGGATCGATGGCGACGAATTGACGGGCAACCCATACCGGCTGGTTGAAGAGGCCAACACCATCCCGATGTTCGGCGGCCGCCGGGCACTCTGGGTGAAGGCCGGAAGCCGCAACATTACGCCTGCGGTCGAGGCCGTCATCAATGCACCCTCGCCCGATTGCCGCGTCGTGATCGAGGCCGGAGAGTTACGCAAGACGTCGCCGCTGCGCACGATTTGCGAGAAGGCGAAGAATGCCGCCGCCATCGCCTGCTACCCGGACGACGAGCGTGACGTTGCACGCGTTGTCGATGACGAATTGAGAAAAGCGGGCCTCTCGATCGCGCCCGATGCGCGCGCTGCGCTCTTGCCGTTTCTTGGCGGAGATCGTCAGGCAACGCGCGGCGAATTGCAGAAGCTTGCCTTATATGCGCATGGCCGCGACCGGATCACAGTGGACGACATCATGTCTGTGGTCGCGGACGCCTCCGCTGTCGCGCTGGACAACCTTATCGATGCCGCCTTTGCCGGCAAACCATCCGAGGTGGAGGCGCATTTTGCCAAGGCACGCGGAGAAGGCACCGCGCCGGGCACGATCGTCCTGGCGGCTTTGCGCCATCTCGCAAGTCTGCATCGGATGCGCGTCGCGGTCGACGACGGCGTGCCGATCTCCGGCGCTGTTGAAGGTGCACGGCCGCCGATCCATTTCCGTCGCAAGACCGCGATTGAGGCGGCTTTGCGTGCTTGGACGGCACCGAAGCTCGCTGATGCTATGAATGCATTGGCGGACGCGCTGCTCCAGACCAGACTTCAGGCCGATCTGGCCGGCGCCATTGCGCAGCGCGCGCTGATGACGCTGGCCACGACCGCGCGCAAGAAGGTCTGACCGCCTTTTGTGAAACGCAGCTCTACGGCCGCTGCAGCCGGCGAACGACGTCGTCGAGCTGATCGAGGGTCCGGTAGCGAATGCCGAGCGTGCCGCCGGCACGGCCGCGATCGTTGATCTCCACCACCAGGCCGAGCGCATCCGACAGCTGCCGCTCCAGCGCCGCGATATTCGCGTCTTTCAGCGCCTTGGCGCTCGACTTCTTGACCTTCTTGCCGGCCGCCTTGGCATTATCCTGACGAAGCTTCTCGGCCTCGCGAACATTCAGCCCCTTCTCGACGATGTCGCGGGCAACAGCTTCCGGATCGCTCTGATTGATCAGAGCGCGCGCGTGACCGGCGGTCAACTTGCCCTGATTGATATAGGCCTTAACCGAATCCGGCAGCTTGAGAAGACGAAGTGTGTTTGCGACATGGCTGCGGCTCTTGCCAACGATATGCGCGATGTCGTCCTGGCTGTGATTGTACTGGGTGGCCAGCGCCTGATAGCCCGCCGCCTCTTCCAGCGGGTTCAGATCGGCGCGCTGGATATTCTCGATGATCGCAAGTTCGAGAGCTTCGGCATCGGTGACGTCGAGAACGACAATCGGCACCTCATGCAGACCGGCGCGCTGCGAGGCGCGCCATCGCCGCTCGCCGGCGATAATCTCGTATGTCTTACTGCCGTCGGCCGCCGGCCGCACGACGATCGGCTGGATAATGCCGCGCTCGCGAATCGATTGCGCAAGTTCGTCGAGCTCGGCATCGGCGAACAACCGGCGTGGATTGCGAGGGTTCGGCTTGAGATGCTCGATCGGAACCTTGCGCGGCGGCAGCTTCTGCACCCGATCCGACACGGCCGTCTCGGCGCCGACATCTCCCATCAGCGCAGCGAGGCCGCGCCCCAACCGCGATCTGGTTTCTTCTGCCATGTCGGCCGCTCCTGACGTTCGCGCCACCCGTGCCTCCAATTTCAGTTCCGAGAGCCTGTGGATCAGTGCGCGCCCTGCTCGCGCTCGCGCTGAATCACTTCGGTCGCAAGCCTCAGATAGGCATCGCTGCCGGCACATTTGAGGTCATAGACCAGCACCGGCTTGCCGTAGGACGGCGCCTCGGAGATGCGCACGTTGCGCGGGATAACGGTGTCGTAGACTTTCGAGCCCATGAATTCGCGCACGTCGGCGACCACCTGGCTCGAGAGATTGTTTCGTGCATCGAACATCGTCAGCACGATGCCATGGATGGTGAGCCGCGGATTGAGCAGCTCCTTCACCTGATCGACGGTCTTGAGAAGCTGCGACAGACCTTCAAGTGCGAAGAACTCGCATTGCAGCGGCACCAGAACGGAATCCGACGCTGCCATCGCGTTGACGGTGAGCAAGTTGAGCGACGGCGGGCAATCGACCAGGACATACGTGTAGTCTTCGCCTTCCGCGGCGCCGTCATTCAGCCGGCCGAGCGCATTGCGAAGACGTACGGCGCGATCGCGGGCGCTGGAGATTTCCAGTTCGAGGCCGGCGAGGTCGAGGGTCGAGGCCGCGATATGCAGACGCGGAACCGAGGTGGTGAGGATCGCGTCGCGCAGGCTCGCTTCGCCGGTCAGCACGTCATAGGTCGAACGGCTGCGGCTCTTGCGGTCGATGCCAAGGCCGGTCGAGGCGTTGCCCTGCGGATCGAGATCGATGATCAGCACCCGCTCGCCGATGGCGGCCAGGGCGGTTCCCAGATTGATGGCGGTCGTGGTCTTGCCGACGCCCCCCTTCTGATTGGCGACGGCGAGAACCCGCAGCGCCTTCGGCGCCTGGGCGTCGTGCACTCCGGACGAATCGGTCGGAGCGATGGTGGGTGCGTCGGTCATATCTGGCCTCTGATTAGGAATATAGTCAGTTTCATTCCTGGGTTGGACGCAGCGGTGCAACCGAGCGGACCCGTGCGATGCGCCCGAAGGAATCGGTCGCGCTGGGGATCAACTCGGCATCAATGGTCCAACATTTAGATGCTGCGGTCAATTCAACCTCTATATCTCGTCCCTTGAGGAACAGCGCCTGCGCGCCCCTTTTCAACAAGGGATAGGCGCTTTCGATAAGATTTTCGAGAGTTGCAAGCGCCCGCGCAGTCACAATCTCCACCGGTTCGGCGAAGTGATCCACAAAGTCTTCAATTCGCACCGCATGCACCTTTGCCGGCGCACCTGTCAGCCTGACAGCTTCGCGCAGAAACGCGGCCTTCTTCAGATTGCTCTCGACCAGGTGGACGATCGCGCCGGGGCGGTCCGCGATCGCGCAGGCGATAACCAGGCCCGGAAATCCGCCCCCGGAGCCGAGATCGACCCAATGCGTGGCATCCGGTGCGAGCGGAAGGAGCTGGAGGGAATCGGCGACATGGCGGGTCCACAGCTCGGAGAGTGTGGACGGGGCCACCAGATTGGTGATCGCCTGCCATTGCAACAGCAGGGCCACGAAACGATCGAGCCGGTCCAGCACTTCGGGCGATATTTCACGTGAATCGGTCCGGGTTCGCGACAGCAGCGCGAGGGCTCGCGTGCGGTCGGCGGCCAGACGGGCGTCCAGATCGCGGGGCGCCGCCGATGGACGGCTGCGGGCCATCAGCTGGCCGCGGAGCGGGGCGCCCCGCCTCGCCGCAGATGTGCGACGAGCAGGGTGAGCGCCGCGGGAGTTACGCCCTCGATCTTCCCGGCGTGGCCGATCGTCCTCGGCCGGTGGCTGATCAGCCGCTGGCGGACCTCGTTGGAAAGGCCGCTGATCGCCGCATAATCCAGATCGTCTGGCAGAACGAGAGCCTCATCCCGCCGATAGGAGGCGATATCGGCGGCCTGACGGGACAGGTAGACCTCGTATTTGGCGTCGATCTCGAGCTGCTCCGCCACTTTGACCGGAAGCGATCCGAGCCGCGGCCAGATCCGTGAAACATCCGCGAGAGTCACATCCGGATAGGACAAAAGCTCGAACGCAGTGCGGCGATGGCCGTCTTTCTTGAGGTTAAGGCCGTGCCGCTCGGCTTCCGATGGCGAAACCGAGACCGACTTGGCGTATTCACGGGCGTCCGCGAGCGCCCTAGCCTTGGCCTGGTACGCCTCACGCCGCTCCGCCCCGACGCAGCCGAGTGCGATCCCCTTTTCGGTGAGCCGTTGGTCCGCATTGTCCGCCCGCAGCGCCAGCCGGTACTCGGCGCGCGATGTGAACATGCGGTAGGGCTCTGTGATTCCACGTGAAACAAGGTCGTCCACCATGACCCCGAGATAGGCCTCGGCGCGGTCAAAAGTGATTCCCTGTCCGCCACTTGCGCGGGATGCGGCATTCAGGCCGGCGAGCAATCCCTGCGCTGCGGCCTCCTCATATCCGGTCGTCCCGTTGATCTGTCCGGCCAGGAAAAGCCCGGCCAACCGGCGGGTTTCGAGAGTGGGTTCAAGCTCTCGCGGATCGACGTGGTCATACTCGATCGCGTAGCCCGGGCGGATGAATTTCGCCCGCTCCAGACCCGGAATGGTCGCCACAAGCGCGTGCTGGACCTCTTCCGGCAGCGAGGTCGAGATCCCGTTCGGATAAACCGTGTGATCGTCGAGTCCTTCGGGCTCAAGGAAAAGCTGGTGGCCATCCCGCTCGCCGAACCGGACGATCTTGTCCTCGATCGAGGGACAATAGCGGGGGCCGCGGCTGTCGATCTGACCCGAATACATCGGGGACCGATGCACATTGGCCCGGATCACAGCATGGGTGGCTTCGACGGTGCGGGTGATGCCGCACTGGATCTGCGGATTGTCGATTTTGGTCGTCAAGGTCGAGAAGGGCTCCGGCGGCTCGTCACCCGGCTGCATCTCCAGCGACGCCCAGTCGATGGTCCGGCCATCCAGCCGCGGCGGGGTCCCGGTCTTCAGGCGGCCCAGGGCGAAGCCGGCGCGTTCCAGCGCTGCGGAAAGGCCAATGGCAGGCGCCTCCCCCACCCGGCCCGCCGGAATTTTGCGCTCGCCGATATGGATCAGGCCACGCAGAAAGGTGCCGGTGGTCAGAACCACGGTGCCGGCTCCCAGAATGCGGCCATCAACGAGCCGGATGCCAGTGACTCGACCATCGCGGACCAGCAGATCGTCGGCTTCGCCCTCCACCACCGTGAGATTGGGGGCTTCGCGGATCGCGGCCTGCATCGCGGCGGCGTAAAGCTTCCGGTCCGCCTGGGCACGGGGCCCGCGGACCGCAGGCCCCTTGCGGCGGTTCAGGACCCGGAACTGGATGCCGCCGCGATCGGCGACACGGCCCATCAGGCCGTCCAGGGCATCGATTTCACGGACCAGATGCCCTTTTCCCAGTCCTCCAATGGCCGGATTGCAGGACATGGCGCCGATGGTGGCGAACCGGTGCGTGACCAGAGCCGTGGATGCGCCAAGGCGCGCAGCGGCGGACGCGGCCTCGCAGCCGGCGTGCCCGCCGCCAATCACGATCACATCGAAGCGCCGATCCATGTCGCGGGGTATGTAATCGAGCTGCACCAACCCGTCAAAACGACAACCGGAATCGCGGGTCCCGTTTCACGTGAAACTTAGGAGTCTCAAATGCTTGCCGGGAGAGTCTGGACTCGAATCAGAAATGGTAAATTTGCTATTTACCAATACAGAAATCGCGGAAAATCTTGTCCAGGACATCTTCGACATCGACCCGGCCCGTGATCCGGCCAAGCGACTGAGATGCAAGGCGTAATTCCTCTGCAAAGGTGTCTTCGCGGCCGGCCTCGCCCTCGGAAATGGCGCGTTTCAGGGCCGTTGCGGCCTGCTCCAGAAGGTGCCGTTGGCGCTCCCGCGTCACCAGTGCCGGCTCACGTGACTCTAGTGCGGATCGGGCGAACACAGTCAGGTCAGCCATAAGCCGATCGACCCCCTCCCCGGTTACCGCCGACAGCTCGTAGAAGTGCGAATCCTCGGTCCGTAGCGTACTGCGAGCGTCGTTCTCGGCCACTGAACCAGCGCGCAGATCACTTTTCGTCCGAACAACCCAGGTTTCGGGCCAGGTTCCGGGGCCGGAACTCTGTCCCGAATCCGGATTCGCACCTTCACTCTCCGTTAACCATAAAATCAGATCGGCAGCGGCCGCCCGGGACCTGGCACGGGCCACCCCTTCCCGCTCCACCGGATCGTCGGTCTCACGGATGCCGGCAGTATCCAGCAGAGTCACCGGATACCCGCCGAGATCGAGATGGACCTCGATGACGTCCCGGGTGGTTCCGGCATGGGGTGACACGATGGCAACGTCGCGTCGGGCGATCCGGTTCAAGAGCGTGGATTTGCCGGCGTTCGGGGGGCCGGCGATTGCAACCACCAATCCATCGCGCAATCGCTCGCCGCGGCGGCCTTCGGCCAGCAATGCTGCGATCTCCTGATGCAGCAACCGCGCAGCATGCAGCGACCGCACCGCAACATCGGACGCGACATCGGCCTCGTCGGAAAAGTCGATCCCGGCTTCCGCCAGCGCCATGGCCTCGATCAGCCGCAGCCGCCAATCCTCCGCCCGGTCGCCGAGCACCCCCTGGAGCTGGCGGATGGCCTGCCGCCGCTGCGCTTCAGTATCGGCATGGATCAGATCGGCCAGGCCCTCGACCGCGGTCAGGTCCAGCTTGCCGTTCTCGAAACCGCGCCGAGTGAACTCGCCCGCCTCGGCCGGACGCAGACCCGGAATCTTGGACAAGGCCGCGAATGTCGCGGCGATCACTGCCCTGCCCCCGTGCAGCTGCAGTTCGGCCACGTCCTCACCGGTCTCGCTGTTCGGACCCTCGAAGAACAGCACCAGCGCCTGGTCGATGGTCTCGCCCGAGCCCGGATCGCGAATGGTGGCCAGCATCGCGCGGCGCGACTCCGGAACCCGGCCGGCCAGCGCCTCAAGCGCCGCCTTGGCCCGCGGGCCGGACACCCGGACCACGCCGATCGCCGCCGGCAGCGAGCCGGACGAGAGTGCGTAGATGGTGACTGCGGAGCCTGTCATGGATTGCTTGAAACCTCTTTCACGAAAGCACGTAAAGAGCAGAAGCCGGTTTGTCTTGCGCGGTTGGCAACTATGTAATACGCTCTCGCCATGAAATCGGTCACCATCCGACTTCCCGACAGCCTCGCCGAGGACATTGAGGCCGAAGCTCGCCGACGCAAAGTGTCGAAAACCGACGTCATGCGCGAACGGCTGGGTCGAAATATGGATACGGCGAAAATGCCGCCTTCGCTCGATGCAATCGCAGACCTTATTGGATCAATCGATAGCTTGCCGGCCGACTTGAGCCGCAACAAGAAGGCGTATCTCAAGGCCGGCTATGGCAAAAAACGTACTCGTTGATTCCGGCTTCCTCGTCGCGCTTCTGAATAGCCGTGATGCCGACCACGAATGGGCACACGCAATTGCGAAACGATACCCGCCGCCATGGATGACGTGCGACGCCGCTTTGTCTGAAGCATTCTATCTCATCAGCCCAAATGGACCGTCACAGCTTGCCGAACTCATAAAGCGCGGCGCTCTGTCGAGTACCTTCCGCCTTAACGACAGCGTCTTCGAAGTTCTCCAACTCATGTTAAAGTATGAAAATGTACCAATGGCGTTCGCGGATGCTTGCCTCGTACGAATGAGCGAAATCTTTTCGGATCCAATCGTATTGACCACCGATTCGGATTTTCACGTTTACCGGCGACTCGGCCGCCAAGCCGTTCCCTGCGTCATGCCGGCCTAAATCACATTCCGCGCGACCTGCAGAGCGCCAAGCGCCAGCAATCCGATATACAGAAAAACCCGGAACGTCTCAGGACTGATGCGCGCACGA
This sequence comes from Pseudomonadota bacterium, assembly GCA_049324435.1. Lineage (GTDB taxonomy): Bacteria > Pseudomonadota > Alphaproteobacteria > Rhizobiales > Xanthobacteraceae > Pseudorhodoplanes. The sequence goes on along the minus strand of JBMOOQ010000028.1, from coordinate 87,796 downwards.
ACTCGCTGTCCCGCATACATGCCGGCGACCGCTGGCACGATCGCAAATAGCGACAGAGTGCCGAGCGACAGATTGAATGCGCCGCCGTCCCACAGCACGAGCGCCAGCGCGATGGTCGATGTGGTGAAATGCAGGCCGAGCGCCTGGACCAGTTCGTCCTTCTCGAAGCCGATGGCTTGCAGATAGGGCAGGGCGGGAATCACGAAGACGCCGGTTGCCGCCATCACAACACCGGTCAGGATGCCGACGGCCGGTCCGAGCCAGATCTCGCTTGCGCGCGCGACCGAAAACTTCGCCTTCGACAAGCCGATCACGGCATAGACGATCAGCACGATGCCGAGCCCGATCGCCGCCGGTTTCGCGTTGTCGCCGGTAAGAATGCCGTTGCCGAGCCATGCGCCAACGAACATGCCGAACAGCATCCCGCCCAGACGCTTGATGAGCCCGACAAGATAGGGACCTGCCACCATCTGCCAAACATTGGTCGCAAGCGATGGCGCAATCAGAATCGCTGCAGCCTGTGCCGGAGTCATCACCGCCGCGAGCAACCCCATCGCGACGGTCGGCAAGCCCATGCCGATCACACCCTTCACGAGCCCGGCGAGCAGATAGGCGATAACGACGAGCGCGATGAGAAATCCGTCCATCCGTCGCACTTGAAGCAAGTCGCGACCGGCGGCAATGCCTAAAGAGCGAAGGCGGCCTTCGCGAAATCGGAATGGCTGCGCCTCGTCCGGGTGCACATTGACCCCTCGCCGAAGCGGCCGTATGTACGTTTTTCGCTGGAGCTATCCTGTCGAGCTGTCCCATGGCTTTTCACGTTCGCAACCGCGAGACTGAGCGGCTCGCCCGCGAGCTGGCACGCACCGCCAAGCTCGGATTGACCGAGGCCGTTCATCTCGCTCTCTCAAACGAGTTGCGGCGACGAAAGCGCGCCATCCCGCTCTGGGACCGCGTCGCCGATCTGCGCAAGCGCGTCCGCGCAAGGATCAAGGACGACCGGCCCGTTACGAAGGATTTCCGCGACGACCTCTATGAGACGAAGGCCGATCGTGTTCGTTGACGCCTCAGCAATCGTTGCGATTCTGACCGGAGAAGACGATGCCCGGCCTCTCGCCGAAGCGCTTGATGCCGACCGGGCTCCGGTCACGTCCCCGATCGCCGTATGGGAAGCTGCCGCGTCGATCTCGCGGAAAACCCGCCGCGCCGCGGAAGCCGAGTTGCCGGACATTCTCGCGTTTCTTGAAGCCGCAGAGGTTGCGGTCATCCCCATCGATATGTCCGTCACCGCCGGAGCCTTGAACGCGTTCGACCGCTATGGCCGGCGCAGCGGCCACCCGGCCGACCTCAATATGGGCGATTGCTTTGCCTATGCCTTTGCGAAGCTCCGCAAGACAGACCTGCTATACAAAGGTAAGGATTTCGGGCTGACCGATCTTCGCCGCGACTGATAACCGCAACCCCGCGCGTCTGGCACTGCGTTGGGATCGCAACTTCCAGCGACCGGAGCCCGCCATGCCAACAGCAACCAACACCCACGAGAACCGGCTCGCGCGCGAGACCTCGCCGTATCTCCTGCAGCACAAGCACAATCCGGTGGACTGGTGGCCGTGGGGTCCGGAGGCGCTGGCGGAAGCCAAAGCTAAGAACAAACCTATTCTGCTTTCTGTCGGCTATGCCGCCTGTCACTGGTGCCACGTCATGGCGCACGAAAGCTTCGAAGACGAGGCGACGGCGCGGGTGATGAACGAGCTGTTCGTCAACATCAAGGTCGATCGTGAGGAGCGGCCGGACATCGACCAGATCTACATGCAGGCGCTGCATCATCTGGGCGAGCAGGGCGGCTGGCCGCTGACCATGTTTCTCACGCCCGCCGGCGAACCGGTCTGGGGCGGCACCTATTTTCCGCCGACCTCGCGTTATGGCCGGCCGGCGTTTGTCGACGTCCTGAGAGAGGTTGCGCGGCTGTTCCGCGAAGAGCCAGCCAAGATCGAGCAGAACCGGCAGGCGCTGATGGCGCGGCTATCGCAGGTCGCCCGCAATCCGCAGCGGGTGACGATCGGGCGGCAGGAGCTGGATCAGCTCGGGCTGCAATTGGGCAGCGCCATGGATCCGGTGAATGGAGGCCTGCGCGGCGCACCGAAATTTCCGCAATGCGCGATGTTCGAGAATTTGTGGCGGGCGGGTTTGCGGACCGGGGAGGGGCGATACTTCCACATCGTCGACCTGACCCTGACAAGGATCAGCGAGGGAGGCATCTATGACCACCTCGGCGGCGGCTATTCGCGCTACTCGGTCGATGAGCGGTGGCTGGTGCCGCATTTCGAGAAGATGCTCTACGACAATGCCCAGCTGCTCGATCTGCTGGCGCTGGCCTGGCAGCGAACCGGGAAGATGCTGTACCGCGAACGGGCCCAGGAAACGGTCGGCTGGCTCGAGCGCGAGATGACCAGTCCTGAGGGCGCGTTTTTCTCCTCCCTTGACGCGGACTCCGAGGGCGAGGAGGGAAAATTCTACGTCTGGTCGCTGGCCGAGATCGAGGCGGCCCTTGGACCAGAAAATGCTGCGCTTTTCGCGCAGCATTATGACGTGACCCCAGGCGGCAATTTTGAGGGTCACAATATTCTTAACAGACTCAATAGCTTACCGCGCAGCATGGAAATCGATGCTGCGCTCGCCATGCTGCGTTCTATGCTGCACAAGGACCGCGAAAAGCGGGTTCGGCCAGGGCTGGATGACAAGATCCTGGCCGACTGGAACGGATTGATGATCGCGGCGCTGGTCAACGCCGGAAATGCCTTCTGGAAACCCGAATGGATCGCGATGGCGGCTCGGGCCTTTGAATTTGTGCATCGCAAAATGATCCGCCACGACCGGCTGGGCCACTCCTGGCGCGATGGGCGGCTGCTCTACCCAGGGCTCGCCTCGGATTTCGCCTTCATGATCCGGGCGGCACTGTCGCTCCACGAAGCCACCGGCGACCGGACCTATCTCGAACAAGCGTTGACATGGCAGACGGCGCTGGACCGGCACTACGCCAATCCGCAGACCGGGACCTATTTCCTGACTGCGGACGACGCCGAGGGATTGGTGGTGCGGCCGGCTTCGACCTCCGATGATGCGACGCCCAACCCCAACGGGGTTGCCGCCCAGAACCTGATCCGGCTCGCCGCCTTCACCGGCGACCTTGCATTCCGGGACAAGGCCGACCGGCTGATCGAGGGCGTGCTGGCGGCCGGAGGCGACAACCTGTTCATGCATGTTGCGCTGATGAACGCCATCGATATGCGGCTCAATCTCGCCGAGATCGTCGTGACCGGCGAGGGCGAGGCGGCCGACGCGCTGACAAAAGCCGCGCTGGCGCTGCCCTACGTCAATCGCGCGGTGGTGCGGGCGCCCTCGGCCGAGGCTCTGCCGCCGTCCCATCCGGCGCAGAACAAGCTGAAAGCGGCCAGCGGCCCCGCCGTCTTCATCTGCATCGGCGAGACCTGCTCCCTGCCGGTGACGAATCCCGACGAGATCGCGGCGCACGCCGACGCCAGCCGCGCAGCCCCATCGGCTTGACGCGAATCGCAATTCCCCCTGCTACTTGGCCGCATTGACCGGCTGCGATGGCGGTCGAGTTGGCTGGGCGATGGCGACACGCAACCGTAAACCGCTGATCGTTGCCATGACGGCTGTCGGGCTCACCGCTGCTCCGGCCGTCGCCGCCGATCTTCCGTTGAAGGCTCGTGCGGCACAGCATGTGCGCATGTGTACGCACTATGGCGCAGGCTATTACTACGTCCCGGGCACCGGTACCTGCATCAAGCTTGGCGGCTATGTGCGTTACGAGGCCTATTACAACGCGGCGGGCGCCACCTATCCAACCACCACACCGCAAGGTGTGATGAATCGCAACACCGCGAGCCTTGCAGCGCAGGCGCGCTTCCGGCTCACGAGCGATGTGCGCTCGCAGACCGACTACGGCACGCTGCGGTCCTATGTCGCCTTCGGCGTCAACTGGCTGAACAATCCCGGCGGCAATTTCGAATCCGGCACCGGACCGAATAATGTGACGGTCGCGCTCGAGCGCGCCTTCGTGCAGTTCGCCGGCTTCACCATCGGCCGCGCCGACACCTTCTTCGCCTTCTACGACAGTCCGGCCTACAACTTCCTGACCTTCTCGTTCGACGGATCGACCGGCACCACCGGCATGAACGTCTTCGCCTACACGCATGAATTCGGAAACGGTCTGAAGGCCACGCTCTCGCTGGAAGACCAGAGCGCGCATAGTGCAGGCGTGATCGATCTCGGCAGCGGCAGCGCCGTGACGACGACGGCGGGCGTGATGGGCGCCGGCCTGTTCGCGCAGCCGGCCGCACCGTTTCTCGATCCCAAAGGGCAGTGGGTGCCCGACATCATCGCCAATCTCCGGCTGGATCAGAGCTGGGGCGCGGCACAAATCAAGGGCGCACTGCATCGCGTCGGCGCCGGTTATTACGCAACGCCAGTCATCGACGGGAGCCTGTGCAACACCACGGCGTGCGGACATCCGGCCGACACATGGGGATGGGCGGTCGGCACCGGGCTGATGCTGAAAATGCCGTGGGATCCGCGCGACACGCTGTCGGGCGTCATCGCCTATGCGCAGGGCGCGTCGGGCTATGTCGCATTCAGCCAAGCCAACAATGCGCTGCATGGCTCGCGCGGCCTTGCGCTCGGTCCTTTCAACGATGCGGTGTACGGCGGCAACGGTCACAACGGCATTCAGCTCACGCGCGCTTTCGGCGGGACCGTTGCGTTCGAGCATTACTGGGCGGCGAACCTGAAGACATCCGTGGTGTTCGGCTATCTCGACATCAGCTACAGCGGCGCGGCGAAGGCGCAGATCGCAAGCCTCGGACCACGCTGCGCGCTTGGCGGTTCGGCCGCGACCGCCTTCACGGTGCGCAATTGCGATCCCGATTGGTCGGCCTGGCGCCTCGCGTCGCGGACGCTATGGAGCCCGATGGCCAATCTCGAAATCGGTCTGGAGGTCGGTTACTCGCGGATCAATACCGCATTTGCCGGCGAGGGCACGATCCCGGCCGGAGCCGGCAATCCGAACGGCACCGGCCTCGCACCGGGTCTTTACCCGATCCAGGATCAGGGCGTGTGGAGCGCGACCGTCCGCGTGCAACGGAGCTTCTGGCCGTAATCTTTCCGTTACGACGCCAGCCGCATCTCGCCGGCCCGTTTCAGCCACGGACTCCACGGCTCCGGCGGCACGAGCCCGGCACTCGACCAGACCGGAACGATGCTGCCCGCCGCAGTGAAGCGGCCGACAAAGGCGGGCTTGTGCAGATGCTGGGTTTCCTCGTCCATGCGCACGGTGAACCCGCTCGGTGCGGCGAAATCCATGCCGGCCATCGCGGTCCGTACCGCCGCCAGCTCGGTCGTGCCGGCCCGTTCCACCGCCGCGACCCACATGCGGAAACCGATCAGCGTGGCCTCCATCGCATCGTTCGGCATCGCCGCATCGTCGCCCGCATAGGCTCGCCATTCGTCAATAAACGCTCGGTTCGCCGGATGGTCGATCGCACCGAAATAGCTCCAGCTTGCAAGATGACCGTCCATCGGCACGTCCGCGAGCGACGACAATTCGCGTTCTCCGATCGATAGTGTCATGACCGGCAGCAGGGCAGGCGACAGCCCCTGCCGTGCATATTCTCGGAAGAAATGCACGTTGGAATCGCCGGAGATGGTCGACACGATGGCGGTGTTGCCGCGTCCGCCGAATGTCGCGATTCGCTCAATTGTCTGACGCCAGAGCCGTTCGCCGAACGGGACATAGAGCTCCATGATCTGCGAATCCGGCACGCCGCGCGACGCAAGAAATGCCCGCAGGATCGCGTTCGTTGTCCGCGGATACACGTAGTCCGTACCGATCAGAATGAAGTGCCGGCGGCCCCGGTCGAGCAGATACTCGACCGCCGGCAAGGCCTGCTGTCGTGGAGTCGCGCCGGTGTAGAACACATGCGGCGACTGCTCCTCGCCCTCGTATTGACTGGGATAGAACAACAGGCCGCCATGACGTTGTAGCACCGGCAGCACGGCGTGCCGCGACGCCGAGCTCCAGCATCCGAATATGACCGTGGCCTGGTGCTCGGTCAGCATCGCTTCGGCATGTTCGGCATAGCGATGCGGCTCCGAACCCGGATCGGCGATGATTGCTTCGATCGGCCGGTTCAGCAGGCCACCCGACGCATTGAGCTGTTCGATCAGCATCACCAGCAGCTCCTGCAGCGGCCGCTCGGCGCCCGTCAGCGTGCCGGACAGCGAATGCAGGATTCCGACACGGATGGCGCCGTGATCCAGCTCCTTGAAATAACCCCCGATCGATTCGACCAGCGCCTGCGAGCGCAGTGCCAGATCGTCCGCCGTTCCAAGGACGGTTTCGCCGGCCTGCGCCACGTCGCAGATCGCGGACTGGATGTCGGGCAGTGCCAGTGACACCGTGTTTGCCACCCGGTTCGCCTCGTCACCGATATGATCGAGGCCGGCGAGCTGGCGCTCCAGGATCGCAGTGAGATCGCGGTTGACCGCACTCGTCGCTTCGACGCTGATATTCACGGCTTCGATCGCAGCCGCGGTCTCCTTTACCGCATTCTGGATGTCGGCAATCTGGGCACGAATGTCCTTGGTAGCGCCAGCTGTCTGGTTGGCCAGCTCCTTGACCTCGCTTGCAACGACGGCAAAGCCGCGCCCGGCCTCGCCGGCGCGGGCCGCCTCGATGGTGGCGTTTAGTGCGAGCAGCGATGTCTGGCCGGCAATCGACTGGATGAGCGTGATGACCCGGTCGATGCGCTGAGCGGCATCGTACAGGGTGTGGACTGTGCCGTCGGCACGGCGCAATTCCTCGATCGTGCGCTCGGTGGCGCTTCGCGCCGCGGCCACATGTCCGGTCGAGCGCAGGACGACCTCCCTCACTTCCCGCGCCGCCTCCGCAACCTTGGCCGCATCGATGGCCGCAGCTTCGGCCGATTGCGCCGCGCTGGCTGCACGCTCCGTCATATCGCGGTTGCGGACCGTGAGATTGGCTGCGGTGACACGTATCTGTTCGCCGGCCGCAGTGAAGGCTGCGGTGACATCACCGATCGCGGACTGGAACCGCTGGGTAATAAAAAGCCGGCCGGCATGATGCAGGCGCGATTCGGTGATGCGCCGATCCCGGTCGATGGAGAGAGTCTCGGCCCGGCTCAGCGCCGCACGCATGGCGTCTGCGGCCTCGCCGAACCGCTGCACACTGCCGTCACCGACCGCGTCGGGCAACTCAGCGAAACGATCGCCGCTCGCGATACGGACCAGACCGTCAACCAGAGCCGAAATCCGGATTTCAGCAAACCAGCCGACGATCAGCGCACCGATAGCGGCGGCTCCGACACCGGCCCACCAGCCCAACGTATCGCAAGCGCCAAGCGCCAGCATCGCTGTGAGGAACGAAGGCAGTGCAAGCCAGATCGCCGGCTTCCGAAACCGCTGGGTCATAGAACATTCCATATCGACGACCGGCCATCATCGAATGAGGCCGGCATCGCATGCATCACCTTGCAAAAGCGTTAGTGATGACCTTGATCTGGCGCACGAATTTGAGTCAGTGCCGCCCATATTTTGAGCGCATCACGGCCTTCCGCTGTGAAACGAGTTCTATTGCGCGAGCACAAAGGGCTCGAACAGCGATATTGCGATCTCCGGGCGCTGTGCGCCGCCGGATTGCTTCACGACGTCGCTCGCTGTGCGAAACAATGCATCCTTGATGTCAAGGCCGGGTGTGACGAGATGTCTGGCCAGCGCGCCGGTGAAAGGACTGTTGCCGCCAGGCGCACCGTCCGCGGCGGTGGTCAGATGCTGCGTCGAATAGACCACGATCAGACCATCGGGATTTTGCAAACGCGCCAGACCACGGCTGATATTGCCGCCGCGCGTGGCGCCGCCTTTCGCCGCCGCATCCTGCCGGCGCAATTCGATCTCGCGCTGGTTATCCCGGCACGCATCGAGAATGACCAGACGGACGCCCTTGGCGCGGCGCAATTCGCTGACTAGCGATTCCACCTGAATGAGTTCGGCCGGGATGTCGGACAGCTTTTCGTATTTTGAATCGACCGGAACGACATAGGGCACGTCTCCAAAGGTCGAGCCGTGTCCGGCGAAATAAACGATAGCGGCCTCGGCCTCGCGGACGATCGCACCGAATTCGCCGATGTGACGTCCCATCGAACGCTTGTCGAGATTTTCGCCATAAACCACCTCGAAACCGAGTTTCGTCAGCGTGTCACGCATGACTCGCGCATCGATGACCGGATTGTCGAGCGAAGGGACATGCCGATACGCACTGTTACCCATTACCAGTGCGACCCGTCGTCCCGACGACGCCGGTGCGGACAAAAGGCCCTGTACGGTGTCCGGCTTTGCCGCCTGCGCCGGTCCCGGCGATAACGCCGCCGTCTTGTCGGCCTGGCCGGTTGCGATCTCGCGGCCCTCAAGCGCCTCATTCAGCAGCGGATCGATCCGCAGCGCGGAATCGTAATCGGCAAGCGCACGTCTCAAATCGCCCTGAGACCGGTAATAATCCCCACGTTTGCTGAAAACATAAGGGTCGTCCGGCGCGAGGCGCACACCCTCGTTCAGATCCGCGAGCGCCCGACGCAGATCGCCCTTGCCGAGATAGGCAATACCCCGATGGCTGAACGCCTGGCCATGCGTGGCGTCGAGTGCGATCGCCTGATTGAGGTCGTCCAGCGCTCGATCGAATTCGCGCTTGGCGTTCAGAACCTCGCCGCGATTGCTCAATATCCCGGCGTTTTCCGGATCGAGACGCAACGCTTCGTTGAAATCGGCAAGCGCCAGGTCGTATTCCTTCCTGGCATAATGCGTAATGCCTCGATAATTGATCGCAATCACAAGCGACGGATCGAGACGCAGCGCCTCATCGAAATCTGCAAGCGCCTCGTCGAACTTCTTTCGCGCATAAAAGATACTGCCGCGCCGGGTGACGTTCTCCGCATCTTTCGGATCCATCTTCAGCGCCTGGAGATATTGTTCAAGTGCGCGGTCAAAATCGCGTTTGTCGAAAAGCACGTTGCCGCGCGCCCGAATCACCGCCATCTGATCCGGCTTGATCCGCAGCGATTCGGTATAGTCGGCGATCGCACGATCATAGTCGTTTATCATGTAATAGGCATCGCCACGGGCACGAATGGTATCGAAATCATTGGGCACTAACTTCAGGGCTGCGCTGAAATCGGCGATCGCCTTGTCATAGTTCTTCTTCTCATAATGCGCCGAACCGCGATTATGAAGCGCTGCGCTGTTCTCGCCGTTATCCAGCTTCAGCACCGTGGTGTAATCGGCGATGGCGCGGTCATAATCCTTCTTTTCTCCGAACAGATACCCGCGTTTGAAGAACGCATCCGACGATTTTGGGTCGAGACGAATTGCCTCATTCAGATCGGCAAGTCCGCGATCAAAATCCTTGCGATCGACATAGGCGCTGCCGCGCGCAACCAGCGCATCGATATCGCCAGGCTTGAGCCTGAGCGCTTCGCTGTAGTCGTTCAGGGCGCGATCGAAGTCGCCGCGCTTTGCATACGAATTGCCGCGGCTGATGAATGCAGACGGATTCTTGCCGTCGATACGAATTGCAGTGCTGTAATCGGAAATCGCGCCGTTATAATCCTCGCGGTCGTGCAACAGATCGCCGCGTGCGAGCAATGCGGTGACGTATTTGGAATCAAGACGAATTGCAGTCGTATAGTCGTCGAGCGCGCGGTCGTTCTGGCCCTTGGCGCGCCAGGAGTTGCCGCGGCCGTTAAAGGCATATGCCGACTTCGGATTGAGCCTGATGGATTGATCGTAGTCCGCAATGGCGCGATCATAATTCTTCAGGTGGGTGTGATACTCATAGCCGCGGAAGCGGTAGACCTCGGCGAGCGCCTGATCCTTGAGCTTGCCCGACGAAATGACACGGGTGCATGCGGCGATACGGCTTTCAGCCGTGCCGGTTTCGCCTGCACACAGAGTCTGATCCCGGCTCTGCGCGAGAACAGCCGGCGACGCCATCACAAGCAGCACCGCACCAACGAACGCGCGACGACCCATCGAACCCCTCCCATCGCCGTCACGGATTTTATCACAGGCAACGGAGGTGTGGCGATCGGGCCGGTCAAGACTCGGTGACAGACCTGTCGTTCGCTCTGCAATCGGCGTGAACAGGCTGCAAAAAAGAAGCCGGGCTCTGGGCCCGGCTTTTGACTGATTGGCGACGATGCGCCTTCAGGTGTTCATGCTCTCGAAGAATTCCGCGTTGTTCTTGGTGTTGCGGAGCTTGTCGAGCAGGAAGTCCATCGCGTCCATCGTTCCCATCGGATTGAGGATGCGGCGGAGCACGTACATCTTCTTGAGGGTCTGGGCGTCGACCAGGAGCTCTTCCTTGCGGGTGCCGGACCGCGTGATGTCCATCGCCGGGAAGGTGCGCTTGTCGGCGACCTTGCGGTCGAGGATGAGTTCGGAGTTGCCAGTGCCCTTGAACTCTTCGAAGATCACTTCGTCCATGCGCGAGCCGGTATCAATCAGCGCGGTCGCGATGATGGTCAGCGAACCGCCTTCCTCGATGTTACGCGCGGCGCCGAAGAAGCGTTTCGGCCGCTGCAGCGCGTTGGCATCGACACCGCCGGTCAGCACCTTGCCGGATGACGGCACCACGGTGTTGTAGGCGCGGCCGAGGCGGGTGATCGAATCGAGCAGGATCACCACATCGCGGCCGTGTTCAACGAGACGCTTGGCCTTCTCGATCACCATTTCGGCGACCTGAACGTGACGCGAGGCCGGCTCGTCGAAGGTGGACGATACAACCTCGCCCTTCACCGAGCGCTGCATGTCGGTCACTTCTTCCGGCCGCTCGTCGATCAAAAGCACGATCAGATAGCACTCGGGATGATTGGCCGTGATCGAATGCGCGATGTTCTGCAACAGCACGGTCTTGCCGGTGCGCGGCGGCGCGACCACCAGCGCGCGCTGGCCCTTGCCGATCGGGGCGACGATATCGATGACGCGAGCCGACAGGTCCTTCTTGGTCGGATCGTCGTGCTCCATCTTCAGCCGCTCGTTCGGATAGAGCGGCGTCAGGTTGTCGAAGTTGATCTTGTGGCGCGCTTTCTCGGGGTCTTCAAAATTGATGGTGTTGACCTTGAGCAGCGCGAAATAGCGCTCGCCTTCCTTGGGCGAGCGGATATGGCCTTCGACGGTATCGCCGGTGCGCAGGCCAAAGCGGCGGATCTGCGAGGGCGAGACGTAGATGTCGTCCGGTCCGGGCAAGTAATTTGCCTCGGGCGAGCGGAGGAATCCGAAACCGTCGGACAGCACCTCGACGACGCCTTCGCCGACAATGTCGATTTCCTTGGCCGCGAGCTGCTTGAGGATCGCGAACATCAGCTCCTGCTTGCGCAGCGTGCTGGCATTCTCGATTTCCTGCTCTTCGGCGAAAGACAGGAGCTCAACGGGGGTTTTGGTCTTGAGGTCTTGAAGCTTTACTTCCCGCATCGGGGGCAGTCCTTGGGATGAGGATCACCGGCGCCAGACGAAAATTCGAAACAGCGGCGGCGATTCAGAAGAGGATTCCGCAGGTCTTGGCCGGGAGGTCGTGCCGAAAGTCTTCAGTCCCAGAGACTTGGCTGACGGGCATTACGCCCCGGCCGATGCTTGCGCCCTGACGGTCAAACCGCTGGCACTGACTGGCATCCGCCTGCGTTCGGGGGGATAATTAAAGATACGGAGCGGCTTGCGATTCCGCAAGTGGCCGTTCTGTGACAGCCGTGGCCGCTGTTGACATCAGAACGGCTTGACGATCACCAGGAGCACGATTCCGATCATCAGAACCGTCGGTACCTCATTGATAAACCGATAGAATTTCTGGCTGTGAAGATTTTGATCAGCGGCAAAGGCGCGCACCCAGCGCGACAGCAATCCGTGCACCGCCGACATCGCCAGTACCAGCAGCAGCTTGGCATGCATCCAGCCGCTGGTGAGAAACCCGCCAGCCCATATCAGCCACAGCCCGATCACCCAGCTCACGACCATGGCCGGATTGATGATCGCCCGCAGGAGGCGGCGTTCCATCACCTTGAAGGTCTCGGACTGCCGGGAGCCCGGCTCGGCCTCGCAATGGTAGACGAACAGCCGGGGCAGATAGAGCATGCCGGCCATCCAGGCGATGATGGCGATGACATGGATGGCCTTGAGCCAGAGATACAGGCTCACCGGATTCCACAAGACCAGAAGGCCGGCCAGACCGGCGGTGAGGCCCACGCCGATCAACGCACGCAGCAGAACCGAAGATGCGGCCGCAGAAGCCATCACCGACGCTCCATCACAATCGTTATCCCGGACCACGCCATTTGAGGTCGACGCACCAATCGCACACCCGCCGGCGACGGCAAATATCTGCTGGGAAGACACACGCGGCCGCTTTCGCGGCGGCCCGTGTGGAACTCCGCGCGATAATCCTGCTATCTAAGGTGGTATTGCCGGACTTTCGGGGGTGCCATCAATGCCGACGTATCAGAATTCAGCCGGCCACGCGGCCAAGGCTGTGGTGTGGAGTCTTGCCTCGATTCTGGCAGCAACACTCGCTCACACGATACCGGCACAAGCCCAATTCGTCTGCGTCGATTCGACTAACAGCACCGGCGGCGCCACCGCGAATGGTCCCCAGGGCGTGCGGCACCAATGCCACCGCCTATGCGTTCGGCGCTTACAATACCGCAGTCGGCTCCTCTGCCAACGCGGCCAGTTCCGGTGACTCCGCCTTCGGCGCCAACAGCTACGCAGGCGGTGGCGCCAGCACCGCTATCGGATATCAAAGCTCTGCGACCGGCTTCTGGAGTGTCGCGACCGGTGCCGGTAGTTCCGCAACAAATGCTTACAGCTCAGCGATGGGCTACGGCAGTGTCGCGAGCGGCTATGCCAGCTCGGCGATCGGCAATTATGCAGGTGCCAGCGCCAATTACAGCACGGCCATCGGCTATTTCAGCGCCGCAGCGGCTGCAAATTCGTTCGCGGCCGGCGCAGGAGCGACAGTCGCTGCCACAGGTACCAATGGCGTTGCCGTCGGCAACAATGCTCATGTCGCGGGCGCAAACGGTATCGCCATCGGTAACGGTTCGTCAGCAGCCTTTGCCAATTCGGTCGCTATCGGTAACGGCGCATCCACCACTCGCGCCAACCAGATCTCAACCGGCACCGCGACAAACACCTACACCATGGCTGGCATCACGTCGGCGGCGAGCAGGGCGGCACAGAGCGGGGCGATCCAGTTCGTGACCTCGGATGCAAACGGCAATCTCGCCACGCAATCGGCCTCCGAGCTTGGCTTTGCCACCCGGCAGGATATCGCCGGCATCAACAACCAACTCTACGATCTTGCGCACCGCACCAACAAGGCGTTCACGGGTGTTGCGATGGCCTTCGCCATGGCAGGCGTTCCAACGCTGCTGCCGAACGAAAAGGTCGCGATGGCATTCAACTACGGCGCGTTTGAAGGCGCCAACGGACTGGCCTTCAATATCGCGACCCGTATCAACGCACATATGCAATTCAATGCCGGTCTCGCCTATGGGCCAAATCAAGACATTGCCGCCGGCCGCGTTGGATTGCGGGTGGGCTGGTGACCACGACCATGAAATGGCGATGTCATTTCCTGCGTTTTCTCGCCATTGCAGCGGTTTTACCGTCCAGCACGATCGCCATTGCTCAGGATAATCGCTCGCCGGTGGCCGACCGGTGGCCGACGACCAATACCGCAATACAGCACCCATCCAGTTCAAAAGCCCAGGCGCAGGAAGCCAGAGGCCCGGAGTCGCCAATTCATCTGCCGCAGGCGCTGTATCTCATCCGATCGACGCTGCTCACACTGAATGACGCCAACCGGTCCGGAAACTATTCGGTGCTGCGCGATCTCGCCGCTCCCGATTTCCGCGCACGGAATACCGCTGCCGACTTGGCAGCGATCTTCGCGGATCTGCGCGCACGCAAATTCGATTTGTTTGCCGTCGCCATCGAAGCGCCCCAGCTTGCCGCGGCTCCATCGATCGGGAACGATCGCATGTTGCGGCTGCGCGGACATTTTCCGACGCACCCGCTGCAAATCCACTTCGACCTGCTTTTTCAGGATATCGGCGGACAATGGCTGCTGTTCGGAATCTCCGTGGCTACACCGCCAGCGCCGGTTGCCAACCAGCAGCCGGTTAGCCAGCCGGCAAAACGATAGGATTTCTCAGCCTCTGACCCTGCGCAGCATCCGCTCGACATTCTCGATCGGCGTCTCCGGCGTGATGCCATGACCGAGATTGAAGATAAACGGCCTGTCCGAAAACGCGCGCATTACGTTATCGACAGACCGGTCCAGCGCATCGCCGCCTGCGATCAACACCAGCGGATCGAGATTGCCCTGCACCGGCTTCACGCTCTGCACGTGCTCCCGCGCGAATGTCTTGTCGATCATCCAGTCCAGCCCGACCGCATTGACCGGCACCTCCGTCGCATAATGCGGCATCATCGACCCGGCCCCGCGCGGAAAGCCGATGATCTTCGCGTCAGGAATGGCATCGCGGACCGCGAGCACGATCCGGCGCGTCGGAGCAATCGACCAGCGCGCAAACTCTTCCGGCGGCAGCACGCCGGCCCAGGTGTCGAAAATCTGCACGGCATCGACACCGGCCTTGAGCTGACGGATCAGATACTGGGCGGAGGCCTTCACCAGAACATCGATCAGTTCATCGAATGCATCCGGATGGCGATAGGCGAATAGCCGCGCCGGCGCCTGATCCGGAGTGCCATGCCCGGCGATCATATAGGTGGCAACCGTCCAGGGCGCGCCGCAAAATCCGAGAAACGTCACATGGTCCGGCAGTTCCGGCTTCACACGCTGGATCGTCCTGTAAACCGGATCGAGCAGACCATGATCGACCTCACGCCGGATCGTCCGCACTGATTGCGGCTCGGCAAGCGGTTCGAGCTTCGGCCCTTCGCCGGCGACGAAGTCCACCTTCCGGCCCAACGCATGCGGGATAACCAGAATATCGGAAAACAGAATGCAGCCATCAAAGCCGAACCTGCGGATCGGCTGCAGCGTGACTTCAGCGGCGAGTTCGGGATTGAAACACAGGTTGAGGAACGAACCGGCCTTTGCGCGCGTTTGCCGATACTCCGGCAGATAGCGGCCAGCCTGCCGCATCATCCAGATCGGGGGAACTTTTTCACGGTGACCGTTCAGCACATTGAGGAGGGGCTTTTTCACAACGGCACTCACCGCGAACGTCCTTCCCTTACAGAATCCTAGAATCTTCTATTCGATTTTTTTTAAGCGGTTGATTTGACTCACGAGTCGCTGGGCCAATATTGCGAGTCATTTCTGCACAAATACGCCCTCGATCCAAAGACTTGTTCACATCGGTCAACACGTTCCAATTGATTGAAACTCAAGGCTTGTCGCGCGTCCATCCCCAGATGATACCCAGCTCATTCCGGTTTCAACACAACAATCGGAAATTTGGCGGATTCTGTCCAATCGGGCAGCGATGTGGAGGATTCTGACAGCGCAGGGCCCGATCGCCTTGCGCTTTGCGCTCCGGCATGGCCTTCTCCCCAGCGGCGCACATCCTGTCCTGTGCATTTCCCCGTCTGGGCCGAGCTTTGCCGCACCGCAATCCGAGTTACTTCCATCTTCACCTGGTCTCAGACTCGACCGGAGAGACCCTGACGACCGTCGCACACGCGGCTGCGGCCCAATACGCGCATATCTCACCGATCGAGCATGTTTATCCGCTGATCCGGACCCAGAAGCAGCTCGACCGGGTGCTGAACGAAATCGAGGAATCGCCTGGTATAGTGCTGTATACGCTGCTGGATGAGGAACTGATCGACCGGCTGGAGAAGAAGTGCGAGGAGCTGAGCCTGCCATGCCGTTCGATCCTGGGGCCGGTTCTGCGAGTGTTCCAGTCCTATCTAGGGGCCACGACCTCGCATCGGGTCGGTGCCCAGCACACCCTGAATGCGGAGTATTTCAAGCGGATCGATGCGCTGAACTATACGATGCTGCACGATGACGGCCAGCATATCGAGGATCTCGAACAGGCCGATGTCGTGCTGGTCGGGGTCTCGCGAACCTCGAAAACCCCGACCTCGATTTATCTCGCCAATCGCGGGATCAAGACCGCGAATTATCCTTTGGTGCCTGGCGTTCCGGTGCCGCCGCAGCTTGAAGCCTTGACGAAACCTCTGGTCGTGGGGTTATTCGCAAGCCCGGAACGCATTGTGCAAATCCGGCAGAACAGGCTTCTCGGATTGAAGGCCCATCACAACGAGGCGGCGTATATCGACAAGCAGGCCGTGGCAGACGAAATCACGTTCTCGCGGAAGCTTTGTGCGCGCCATAACTGGCCGCTGATCGATGTGTCCCGGCGTTCGATCGAAGAGACCGCGGCGGCTGTTCTCCAGCTCTTGTCGGA
The DNA here is from genome assembly GCA_049324435.1 of Pseudomonadota bacterium. Taxonomy (GTDB): domain Bacteria; phylum Pseudomonadota; class Alphaproteobacteria; order Rhizobiales; family Xanthobacteraceae; genus Pseudorhodoplanes. Next base: position 71,273 of record JBMOOQ010000028.1, on the reverse strand, counting down.
GCGGCGGCGCGCGCCGTCTTTCTAGATGCAGTTCTGGTCCGCTCCTGCTCCGCTGATACTGGCCTCGAAGAGTCTGGCCCGCCGCACCATGCTGAGTGCGGCCGGCATTCCAATCGAGATCGTACAGGCGCAGGTTGACGAACGCGCAATCGAACGCACGCTGGGCGCCAAACGCGATCCTGACGAGCTGGCGCTGCTTCTGTCCTGGGAGAAGGCGAGTGCAGTGTCGCACAAGATGCCGTCGCGGATCGTTGTCGGTGCCGATCAGACTCTGGCAATGGGTTCGGTGCGCTTCAACAAGCCGGCCAATCGCGATGAGGCGCGCGAACAATTGCGGAAGCTGCGCGGGCAGAGCCATACCCTGCATTCGGCGGTGACGCTCGTTCAGGACGGCTCGGTCCTGTTCAAGGTGGTGGATACTGCGCGTCTGCGGATGCGGCCGTTTTCGGATCGCTTTCTTGAAGATTATCTGGAAGCGGCAGGGCCGTCGGTTACGGAAAGCGTCGGCGGCTACCAACTTGAGAAGCTTGGTGTGCATCTGTTCGAGCGCGTGGAAGGCGATTATTTCACGATCCTTGGCATGCCGCTGCTGCCGCTCCTGGCCTTTCTGCGGCAACAGGGCTTCCTGAAGGAATAGTCGTGGCCGCATGTCTGGCCATGACCGAAGGACTGCGATGATCATTCTCGGCCTCACCGGATCGATCGGCATGGGCAAGTCGACCACCGCGAAATTGTTCGCAGAGGAGGGCGTGCCCGTGCATGATGCCGATGCGGCGGTGCACGCACTCTACGAAGGCGAAGCGGTGCCATTGATCGAGAAGGCATTTCCCGGCACGACGGTTGACGGCAAGGTCGATCGTGCGCGCCTTGCGAAAGCGGTGATCGGTCAACCGGATGCCATGAAGCGGCTGGAGTCGATCGTGCATCCGCTGGTAGCAAAATCGCGCGACCGCTTTCTTGAAAAGGCGCGTGAGGACGGCGCGCCGGTCGTGGTGCTCGACATTCCGTTATTGTTCGAGACCGGCGGCGAAGAGCTTGTCGATGCGGTTGTCGTCGTGTCCGCTGCGCCGCAGATCCAGCGTCAGCGTGTCATGGAGCGCGCCGGGATGACGGCGGAGAAATTCGAGGCCCTGCTCGCCAAACAGATGCCGGATGCGGAGAAGCGAAAGCGTGCCGACTACATCGTGGATAGCGGGCACGGCATCGAACCGGCGCGTGCGCAGGTACGCGAAATCCTGGCGAAGGTTGCTACAATCGTCCCGAAACACTGATTCGGCGGCAATCGTCTGGACTTTGAGCCTTGCGCGAGATTGTTTTCGATACCGAAACCACAGGCCTTGACCCGGTGCAGGGCCACCGGCTGGTCGAGATTGGCTGCGTCGAGCTGCTCAACCGCTTCCCGACAGGACGGACGTTCCACAAATACATCAATCCGGAACGGGACATGCCGGTCGAGGCCTACAATGTGCACGGCCTCTCGATCGACTTCCTAAAACAACATCCCGTGTTTCATGAAATCGCCGACGAGTTTCTCGATTTTGTCGGCGATGCACCGCTGGTCGCGCATAACGGCTATTTCGATCTGGCCTTTATCAACTCAGAGCTCGATCTTGCCAAACGGGCCCCCTTCGCGCGCGACCGTATCATCGATACGCTGATGCTGGCGCGGCGCAAGCATCCAGGCCAGTCGAACAGACTGGATGATCTCTGTCAGCGCTACAAAATCGACAATTCGAAGCGGACCAAGCACGGGGCTTTGCTGGATGCGGAGCTGCTGGCCGAAGTCTATATCGAGCTGACGGACGCGCGGCAGACCTCGCTCGGACTGGTCGCGAGCAGCACCCGCATGATTGTCGCGGGCCGCAATGGCGCGACCGGCCGTGTCCGGCCGGTTCCGCTGCCGCCCCGCATCACCGACGAGGAACGCGCGGCGCACGCGGCATTCATCGCCACGCTCGGCGAGAACGCGGTGTGGCGAAGCTACGGCGCTTGATGCGCCTTCCGGCAACTCCGAAGCGTCAGCTCGGCTGTTGCTGCGCGGCCTGCTCGGCAAGTTTCTGCCGGTAAAGACCGACGAAATCGATCGGGTCGATGTAAAGCGGCGGGAAGCCGCCGTTACGCACCGCTGACGCGATGATTTCCCGCGCGAACGGGAACAGGAGCCGCGGGCATTCGATCATCAGAACCGGATGAATGCTGTCCTGCGGCACATTCTGTATACGGAAGACGCCGCCATATGACAGATCGAACGCGAACAGGAGCGCGTTGCCGATCTCGGCCTTGCCCTCGATCTTCAGATCGATTTCGAAGTCGGACTGAAGCGGCGATGCATTCACATTGATCTGGATGTTGATCTGCGGCTGCTGGTTCGATGGCTGCAGCGAACGCGGCGCGTTCGGATTCTCGAATGAGAAGTCTTTGACATATTGCGCCAGCACATTGAGCTGCGGAGCCGCTTGCGCTTCGGCCGACTGCGGGCCGCCATTGGTCGAGTTCGCCATCGTCAATCCTGGTTACGCGCTGTATGGGAGCGCTTGCGCGGGGTGGCTAACACACGCCTTTCCAGGGAACAAGGACGGCGGATCAGCCCCGGCCGGCCCGCTCCGGGGGTCGCTTCGCCGGTTTGTCACGCTCGTCGGGACAATGCCGGTCGGTCAGGTTCCGCCACTGGCTGCGCTCGAGGTCCAGAATCCGCCCGGCGGGCCGCCGACGGCCAGCCGGGCCTTGGCCTTTCAGGTGCTGCTGCACCGCCGGGATCAGCAGCAGCAATCCGATACAGTCGGTCACGAAGCCAGGAAGGAGGAGCAGCAGGCCGCCGACCGTCGTCAGAAATCCGCTCGAACGGGTCTCGGCTGCGCCGAAGTCGCGCTGGGACAAAATGTCGGCCAGCCGGCCAGCGAGGCGGCGGCCCATGCGGGCCAGAACCGCGATCCCAAGAACCGACGTGGATATCAGCGCAACGATCGCAGCAAATGAGCCAAATACCTGCGCGACGATGAGAAAAACCGCCGCCTCGGCCACAACGAAGCCCAAAAGTCCGAGCAGGATCAGCCTTCCGACAGACATCGGCGCGTTCCCAATTGCGGTCTCGTGTTGGCCTTTACGGCCGGGATCGTCTAAAATTCGCTTGAAGCTGAGTTCCTGGTTCGAAGCGACCTCTGGCCAAGGCTGCCCGCGTGCTTAAGTTATAGCGCCGGACGGCTCCCGTATCGCTTTCGGGCTGACGCGGCGGCCCCGTCCGTCCCGGGCTGCAAAGGCATTCGCGACGTGTTCGATATCTACACCATCATCTTCCTGGCGCTGGCGATTTTCATTTTCATTCGCCTGCGCAGTGTCTTGGGCCAGCGGACCGGGCGCGAGCGTCCGCCCTATGACCCCTATTCGGCCCGCGATGCACGGGCGCCGGCGAGTGACAAGGTCGTCACTCTGCCGACCCGGAACGCCGAAACCATGGCACGCTCTGCCGAACCCGCTGCCGACCGCTGGAAGGGCATCGCGGCCGAGGGCAGTGCGGTCGCCACCGGGCTCGACGCGATTGCGGCACAGGACCGCAGTTTCGACGCCAGGCATTTTGTGACCGGTGCCAAGGCGGCCTATGAAATGATCGTGGGCGCCTTCGCCGCCGGCGATCGCAAGACTCTCAAGGGCCTGCTGTCCCGCGAAGTTTACGACGGTTTTGAGGCCGCGATCAAAGATCGCGAGGCGAAAGGCGAGACCATCGAGAACAAATTCGTGTCGCTCGACACCGCCGACATCATCGGTGCCGAATTGCGCGGCAATACGGCGCAGGTGACCGTCCGGTTTGTGTCGCAGCTGATCTCGGCGACCCGCGACAAGGCCGGCAACGTCATCGACGGCAGCCCCGACAGGGTCACCGAAGTCACCGATGTGTGGACCTTCGCACGAGACGTCACGGCGCGCGATCCAAACTGGAAGCTGGTCGCCACCGAAGCGGGACAATAATCCGGAGCGCCTTGGATTTGATCGGGGGCCATTGGCGGACATTGCGGAGCCTGAACGCGCGCTGTCTGCAGTGCGCCGGTCTGGCTCTTGCGATCGCCGCGGCCCCGGTCCTGGCACTGCAGCTTTCCTCAACATCGAATGCTGAGACCAAGTCGGCGACGACTTCAAAAAAGGCCAAAGCCGTCAAGAAGCGCGTGACCAAGGCGCATCCGCTCAAGATTCCGAACAGCACGTTTGAGCCCTTGGCCTGGCACGAAATCAAGGGCTGGATCGATGACGATCATGGCGAGGCGCTCTCGGCATTTCTTGCAAGCTGCAAGCCGATCCTGAGAACGTCGGAGAAGGGACGCGCACAGCGTGGCGAAACCTACAATGCGCTGTTCGATGTTTGCGGTCGCGCCGTCGCTGCCCTGCCGCTGGACGAGACCGGCGCGCGGCATTTCTTCGAGCAGAATTTCCGTCCGGTCAAGCTGACCGCGCAAGGCGAGACTGACGGATTCTTTACTGGCTATTACGAGCCGGTCGTTGAGGGCTCGCGCTGGCCGAGCGATGTCTATACGACGCCGCTATACAGCCGTCCGCCGAACCTCGTGACGCAACGGCTGCGCCGCTCCGGCAGCAAGGGCAAGGCCGGCAAGCGGACGGTCAAACGCGCTACAGCGCCGTTTTACGATCGGACGCAGATTGAGGAAGGCGCGCTCGCTGGCCGCGGTCTCGAAATCGTCTGGCTCAAGGATCCGATCGATGCATTCTTTGCCGAGATCCAGGGTTCAGTGCGCGTACGCCTCGAAGACGGCAAGGTGATCCGGCTGAATTATGCCGACAAGAACGGCCACCCGTATTTTGCGGTCGGTTCTGTTCTGATTCAGCGCGGCATCGTCACACGCGAAGAAATCTCGATGCAGAAAATCCGGGAATTCATGGAGAAGAATCCGGAAGAAGGCAAAGAACTGCGGCGGATGAACAAATCCTATGTGTTCTTCCGCGAGACCGATCTCGGCGAGCATGATGAAGCGATCGGTGCGCAGGGCATCTCGCTGACAGCGGCGCGCTCGATTGCTGTGGACCGCAAGATCCACACCTACGGCATGCCGGTTTTCGTCAACGCCTTCCTTCCGATTGTGAGTGAGAAGCCCGATACCTGGTTCCGCCGGCTGATGATCGCGCAGGACACTGGCGGCGCCATCATCGGACCGGCCCGGGCCGATATCTATCTCGGGGCCGGCGAAGAAGCCGCGCGTGCGGCCGGCCGGTTCAAGCATAACGGCCAGTTCGTGATGCTGATTCCGAACGAGCTCGATCCGGAAAACCAGGCGCTCGGCATGCCGCTGCCGCAGCCGCGCCCCAAGGTGGACGAGAACAGTCTCGTTGCGAGCGTCAACCGGCCGCAGGCGAAGCCCGAGGACAAGCCCGGGCCTGCTCCTGCGGCCGCTGCTGCCCTGCCGCTGACGGCGGCGCCAATGCCGAAGCCCGATCCGCGGGCCAAGCGCGAAACCCGATCGCAATCTGCCGCGCGCGGCGAGCCGAAGCCGGAGCCTGCGGCCAATCCTGCGGCGCGGCACGAGACCGCGCCGAAGCCGGCCGCCGCACCCGCCGCAAAGCCGCAATTGGCCGCACAGCCAAAACTCGATGCCCCGTCGGCCAAGCCTTCCGTCAAGCCCGCTGACAGCAAGCCAGCTCAGGCCAAGCCCGACCCGGCAGCCAAGCCGCGCTCTGTGACCGGCAACGGCAATCCATTCCCCAAGCCGATTTCAGCGGCGCCGGCCAAGCCTGCGCCGAAGCCGGCTGCCAAGCCCTCTGAAAAGCCCTCGTCATGACCGCAGACGGAAGCCGCAAGGGACGGCGGCTTTCTTCGGAAGACCTTGCACTCTGGGACGGTGTCACGCGATCCGTGCGACCGTTGCGCAAGCGCGTCCGGACTGTGGAAACGATCGGAGTGGAGGCCGCGCCGCAAAAGCCGCTGCGTGCGCCAAAACGGGCCGCCGTTATACCTGCGGTTTCGCCGGCGCCGCCCGTTCCGAAAAAGCCGCCCGCCATCGCGCCGCTCGACCGGAAGGCAAAGCAGAAAATCGCCCGTGGCCGGGAGGCCATCGATGCGCGGCTCGATTTGCATGGTCATACCCAGGCCGAGGCCCATGATGCGCTCTACCGCTTCCTGCGCCGGACTCAGGCGAAGGGCGGGCGTGTGGTGCTCGTCATCACTGGAAAGGGCGGGCGTGGAGAGAACGATCGCGGCGTGCTCAAGCGTGCGGTGCCGCTATGGCTCGCGCTTCCGGAATTCCGCGAGCTGGTGATCGGGTTCGATTCCGCCGCGATCCCGCATGGCGGCGAGGGCGCGCTGTACGTGAGGTTGAGGAGGATGCGGGACTGAGTTGGTGTGTCGCGGGCGCAGCGCAGCGTGCAATGGTGCGCTGCAGAACCGGGACCATCGGAGTCCAGCACCGTAAATCGGCCCCAGCTCTGCGGCGCACCACTTCGTGCTGCATCGCGTCCGGGGTACGAGACCGTCCTAAAACTTCACCGTCGCGAACACCTTCACCGTGCGGCCGGGCTGCAGCACCTCATCCTTCTTGAACGACTGGGCGAAGCGTACGTCGTCGTTCAGGAGATTGTCGCCGACCAAACCGAACTTCACTTCGGCGAGCCCGCTCGGATCGCCTTTCAGTTTGGACGTGTAGCTGAGCTCGGCTTTCAGCAAGTCGTAGCCGACGGTCGTGGTCTCGAAATCGGAAACGTCGTTCTGCGCGAAGGCGTGCAGCAGGCCGACGCGGGCGAACCAGTTGCCGTCGCGATAATAGACGCCGCCGCCGAGCCGCTGCGGCGGAATACGCGGCACGTTGGTGCCGTCGGTGAAGGTGGCGCGGACGATGTCGTAGCGGCCATCGACACCCCAGACGCCGCGCCAGAGCGGCGCCACGTCGTACTGAGCCTGAAATTCGGCGCCGCGAAAGGTCGCAGCGCGCTGGCTATACACCGCTTGTGCCAGCTCCTCACCGTTATTGAAGCCACAGCTTGCGAAATCCTCGCCGCAGGTCTGACCGGTCAGGTTGCGATAGATGAAGTTGTTGAAGCGCGTATAGAACGCGGTCGCTTCGAACCGCAGCGGGCCTTTGGCGCGGCGCAGACCCGCCTCGACGGAATTTGCGACCTCGGTGACAAGATTCGGATTGCCGATATCGAATGTGCCGGTTGCTTCATGCACGCCGCGCGACAGCAGCTCCGGTGCACGCGGCGCGCGCTCGACATGCTGATAGGTCACGCTGGCGACGAGATCGTGCGGCAGATCCTGGAGGAATCCGATGGCGCCGCTGAGCGGCGTGAAGGTGCGGTCGCGCGCAATGGTGACGTCCGGATCGACGAACAGGTCCGGGACTGCGCCCGTCACGTGGTTGTTCTCAATGCGGCCGGAAAGCTGCATCCTTTGCGTCGCATTGAAGCGGAGCTCGTTGAACATGTAGCCGGCGATGCTGCGCGTCGTGTTCGGATCGAACAGCCCGCCTTCCAGGCCGGGCGCATCGAGCTTCTCACGGCCGAGCTGAAGGCCGATCGCGGTCGTGAGCGCGGCAAAGCGCAGATCGAAGGACTGGAGCTGGACTTCGACGCGGCCCTCCTTCTGATTGCTCAGAAACCATTGCTGTTCGCCGTAGAAGCCGCCTTCATCGGCGATTTCGGCATGCCTGTAATCGGTCGAACCGAACCAGTAACGGATCGCCTCGATCCCGTAACCGTCCGGCCGAAACTCGCCTTTGCTGGTGAGCTTCGATTGCTTCATGTCGATATTGGTGCGGGTCTCGGCCGCTTCCTGGCCGGGCACCTGATACCTGGCTTCGAAATTTGTACAGGCGAAGCCGAAGAAACCGCGATCGAACACGTACGAACCGCCGATAGAATTGCCATTCGACTGATGCGCGGAGTTCGGCTGCCATTTGCCGACCAGCGGCGCCGGATCTTCGGGGTTGAGATACGGGTAGGACGGAATCTTGTAGTCGCCGGCATTGCGGCCCCAGATATCGGCGTGAATGGCGAAGTTTCCGCCCCCGGCATCGAGCAGCACGGCGCCTTCGCGGCCGCGGTCGACGGTGGTGACGGAGCCGCGGCCTTCGAGCGCGACGCCGCGTTGCGGGATCATCGTGGGGATACGGTTGTTCTCGGCATTGACCACGCCGCCGATCGCCTGCGAGCCGTAGCGCAAGGTTGCAGGGCCGCGAATCACTTCGACGGTTTGCGCTGACAGCGGGTCGAGCGGCACGGCATGATCCTCGCCGATCTCCGATACGCCGCTCGCGCCGATGCCGTTTTCCTGGATGCGGACGCGGTAGTTATCGAGGCCGCGAATGATCGGCCGCGACGCCGAACCCGGAGCGAAACCCGACGAGGTAATGCCGGGCTTCTCCTGCAGGATTTCGCCGAGCGTCTGGCCCGCGGAACGGTCGATTTCGCCGCGCGGCATGACGGTTACGGTGGCGAACTGGTCGGTCACGATCGGCAAAGTACCCTGATACAGATCGGGTGAGGGCGCCGGTGCCGCCGCGTCAAATGCCGTGTCCGGGGTGGCGTCGCGTGGGCCGGGTGACGGCGCCGGGCGGACAGGGCGGCGGATAATCGGGCTTCCTGTGACGGTGATCGCCGGGAGTTCTACCGATTGAGCTGCCGCGGGCGTTGCGTTGTCCAGAACCGGCAGAGAAATCAGTGCGATAGCAGCAACACGGCGAACGGCCATGATGAAAGTCCCCCAGTCAAGTTATGTTATAATATAACATATGCCGAGCCAGACATGTCAACGCGGGGGACGAAGTGAAAGCGGCACTGCAACGAGAAGAGGCTGCTACAGAATGAACCGGCTCAGATCGGCATTTTTCGCAAGATCGCCGATATTCTTCTGAACGTAATCGCCGTCGATGGTCAAAGTCTCGCCGCCGCGGTCGGTCGCGGTGAAAGAGATTTCGTCGAGCACACGCTCCATCACGGTCTGCAAGCGCCGCGCACCGATATTCTCAACGCTCGCATTCACCGAGACGGCAATATCGGCGATGGCATCAATGGCATCGTCGGTGAAATTCAGAGTTACGCCTTCGGTCCCCATCAGCGCGATATATTGCTTGATCAAGGACGCTTCGGTGTCGGTGAGAATGCGGCGGAAGTCCTCACGGGTCAGGGCCTTGAGTTCGACGCGGATCGGCAGCCGGCCCTGCAATTCCGGAAGCAGATCGGACGGCTTCGACACGTGAAAGGCGCCGGAGGCGATGAACAGGATATGGTCGGTTTTCACCGGGCCATGCTTGGTCGAAACGGTGGTGCCTTCGATCAGCGGCAAGAGATCGCGCTGCACGCCTTCGCGCGACACGTCGCCCCCGATACGGCCGTCGCGTGCAGTGATCTTGTCGATTTCGTCGAGGAAAACGATACCGTTATTCTCGACAGCGCGGATCGCTTCCTGAATCAGCGTCTCGGTATCGAGCAGTTTGTCGGCTTCCTCGTTGACCAGGAGATCGTGCGATTCGGCGACGGTGACACGGCGCGTCTTCGGCTTGCCGCTAAGCTTTCCGAAAATGTCGCCGATTGAGATCGCGCCCATCTGCGCGCCAGGCATGCCCGGAATATCGAACATCGGGAAGCCGCTGCCTCCGCCGGATGAGAGCTCGATCTCGATTTCCTTGTCGTTCAGTTCGCCGTTGCGCAGCTTGCGGCGGAACGCATCCTTGGTTGCGGGGCTTGCGCTTTCACCAACCAGCGCGTTGACCACACGCTCCTCCGCAGCAGCCTCGGCCCGGGCCATGACGTCCTTGCGCTTTTTCTCCCGCGTCTGCGAGATCGCGACCTCGACGAGATCGCGCACGATCTGTTCGACATCGCGGCCGACATACCCGACCTCGGTGAATTTGGTGGCTTCGACCTTGAGAAACGGTGCGCCGGCAAGCTTTGCCAGACGGCGGGAGATCTCGGTCTTGCCGACGCCGGTCGGTCCGATCATCAGGATGTTTTTCGGCAGCACTTCCTCACGCAGCCGCTCGTCGAGCTGCAGCCTGCGCCAGCGATTGCGCAGTGCGATCGCGACCGCGCGCTTGGCCTCATGCTGGCCGATGATGTAGCGGTCCAGTTCGGATACGATTTCGCGGGGGGAGAAGTCGGTCATCTCAACAGGTCTGCAAAAACTTGGTTTTTTGGGAACCGGTGCCACCGGCCGGCCCGGCAAGCCAGACGAAAGTCACTCCGCATTGAGCGTTTCCACGGTCACGCTGCGATTGGTGTAGACGCAGATATCGGCCGCGATGTCGAGCGAGCGGCGGACGATGTCCTCGGCTGAGAGCGGCCCGTCGGCAAGCGCGCGGGCGGCGGCAAGCGCGTAATTGCCGCCCGAGCCGATGCCGGCGATACCGTTCTCAGGCTCCAGCACGTCGCCATTGCCGGTCAGCACCAGCGAGGTCTTGCTGTCGGCGACGATCATCATGGCTTCCAGCCTTCGCAGATAACGGTCGGTCCGCCAGTCCTTGGCCAGCTCGACCGCGGCGCGCAGGAGCTGCCCCGGATATTGCTCGAGTTTCGTCTCGAGGCGCTCGAACAGGGTGAAGGCGTCCGCGGTGGCTCCAGCGAAGCCGCCGATCACGTCGCCCTTGCCGAGGCGGCGCACCTTCCTGGCGTTCGCCTTGATGATGGTCTGGCCGATCGAGACCTGGCCGTCGCCGCCCACGGCCACAATGCCGTTCTTGCGGACCGTCAGGATGGTGGTGCCGTGCCAGACCGGCGCATTTTCGGAAGAGGACATGCGGATTAACCCTGTGCGTAGGGGGATTTAGGGACGGGCGAAGGCGTTTGCAAATTGGCAGGATGACCGGTGGCAGAATACGGACTGCCCTGTTAAAAGGCCCCGGATTTCACATCGGAACACCAAAGATCATGCGCAAAGGCCAGGTCGCGCGCAAAACCAAGGAAACCGATATCGCGGTCGAGGTCGCAATCGACGGCACCGGCCGCTCGGATATCGCGACCGGAATCGGCTTTCTTGATCATATGCTGGATTTGTTGGCCCGGCATTCGCGCATGGACATCACCGTGCGCGCCAAAGGCGACCTGCATATCGACGATCACCACACCGCAGAGGATGTCGGCATCGTGCTGGGACAGGCGGTAAAGCAAGCAATCGGCGACATGAAGGGCATTACCCGCTATGCCGACGTGCATCTGCCGATGGACGAGGCGCTGACCCGTGTCGCGATCGACGTGTCGGGGCGGCCGTTCCTGGTCTTCAAGGTGAAGTTCGGGCGCGATAAGATCGGCACCTTCGACACCGAGCTGGTCAACGAATGGTTCCAGGCCTTCGCCATGAATGCCGGCATCACGCTTCATGTCGAGACATTGTATGGCTCGAACGACCACCATATCGCCGAGTCCTGCTTCAAGGGACTGGCGCGCGTGCTGCGCGCGGCTCTCGCGATCGATCCGAAGGCTGCGAACGAGATACCGTCGACCAAGGGTTCGCTCGGAAACTAGCTTCGCTCTATCTCCGTCATCCTGAGGTGCGAGCGAAGCGAGCCTCGAAGGATGATCGGGCAATATTCGGGCCGTCGCCCTTCGATGCCCGCCGATCGGCGGGCGCCTCAGGGAAACGGATCAAGGCCGGTGCAAGGATCGGGACTCATGGCCGTTTACACCGTTCATCAGCCGCCGCTCGGCAAGGGGGAGAACACGCCGGACCCTGCGCGCTTCACCTTCGTGCGCGACGGCTTCTACGTTTGGGGCTTTCTGCTGACGGTTCTCTGGATGCTGCGGCACCGGCTATGGCTGGTCGCGTTGCTGTTTGTCGCGGGCACCGTGCTGCTCGATATCGGCCTGCGTTATGCCGGCGTCACCAGCGGATGGCGTACGCTGACCTTCGTAGCGATCGCTTTTCTTGTGGGACTGGAAGGCGCAACCTTGCGCCGCTGGACATTGGCCCGGCGCGGCTTCACCAATGTCGGCGTCGTGGTCGCGGACGATCCGGACGACGCCGAGCGCCGCTTCTTCGTGAACTGGCAGGCCGGCAAGCGGCCGAATGCCGCGCCACCGCCGGCGCGCGCCGAGAGCGTGGTCCGCGGCCCTGTTTCGCTATCGCCTGGCGCGATCTATCCGCGGAGTGACTCATCCGGTGTCCTTGGCTCATTCCCGGAGCCCGACCGGCGGACGTGAGCAAGGTTTGACGACGATAGCTGCATGACCACGGCAATCATCGATTACGGTTCAGGCAATCTGCATTCTGCGGCCAAGGCGTTCGAACGCGCGGCCCGCGAGCATGCGCTGAACGGCGCCATCGTCGTAACCAGCGATCCGGACGCCGTGGCGCGCGCCGACCGTATCGTCTTGCCGGGTGTCGGCGCCTTTGCCGATTGCCGTCGCGGGCTTGATGCGCTGCCCGGAATGGTCGAGGCCCTGAACGAACAGGTCGCACGGCGTGGCAAGCCATTCTTCGGCATCTGCGTCGGCATGCAGCTGATGGCCTCGCGTGGCCACGAGAAGGAAACGGTCGAAGGCCTCGGCTGGATCGCGGGCGAGGTGGATCGCATCCATCCGTCCGATCCGACGCTCAAGATCCCGCATATGGGCTGGAATACGCTGCGCGCGCAGAAGCCGCATCCGTTGCTCGACGGTATCGCGACCGGCGACAACGGGCTGCACGCCTATTTCGTGCACTCGTATCAACTCACCCCGGCCGACCGCGCCGATCTGGTCGCGGAAGCCGAGTATGGCGGGCCGGTCACGGCCATCGTCGGGCGCGACAACATGGTGGGCACGCAATTCCACCCGGAAAAGAGTCAAAAACTCGGGCTTGCGCTGATCGCCAATTTCCTGAAATGGAAGCCGTGAGCATGCTGATGGCGTGGCGCTCTCTTAACCTCCCCCTTTCAGGGGCAGGTCGACCGCGTAGCGGTCGGGAGGGGGTCAACCTCAGCTTCCAAGGAAATGACCCCCACCCGGCGAGCTTCGCTCGCTGACCTCCCCTTTCAGGGGGCGGTAAGGACCGGCACCGTGATTCTCTTCCCTGCCATCGATCTGAAAGACGGTGTCGCCGTTCGCCTCGAGCAGGGCGACATGGCACGCGCCACGATTTTCAATCGCGATCCGGCCGACCAGGCGCAGGCCTTCGAGCGCGCCGGCTTCGAATATCTCCACATCGTCGATCTCAATGGCGCGTTTGCCGGCAAGCCGGTCAACGGCCATGCGGTCGAGCGGATTCTCGAATCGACCAGCATGCGCGTGCAGCTTGGCGGCGGCATCCGCGACATGGCAACGGTCGAAGGCTGGCTCGACAAGGGCGTCAACCGCGTCATCATCGGCACCGCCGCGGTGCGCGATCCGGCGCTGGTGCGTGAGGCCGCCGCCGCCTTTCCCGGCCGGGTTGCGGTCGGGCTCGATGCGCGCGACGGCAAGGTCGCGGTGCAGGGCTGGGCGGAAGCCTCGGAACTGACCGCGCTCGACATCGCAAAGCGCTTCGAGGATGCCGGCGTTGCCGCGATCGTCTACACCGACATCTCGCGCGACGGCATGCTGAAGGGCATCAACTGGGACGCAACGATCGCGCTCGCGGATGCGATTTCGATTCCGGTGATTGCGTCGGGCGGACTTGCGTCGATCGATGACGTGAAGGCGCTGCTCGAGCCGCGTGCAAAAAATCTCGAAGGCGCGATCGCGGGCCGCGCACTGTATGATGGGCGGCTCGATGCTGCGGAGGCGCTGGCGCTCATCCGCGCGGCGAAATCGAAATGACCTTCAAAGTCCGCATCATTCCCTGTCTCGACGTGAAGGACGGCCGAGTCGTCAAGGGTGTGAACTTCGTCGACCTGCGCGATGCCGGCGATCCGGTGGAGGCGGCGATTGCCTATGATGCCGCAGGCGCCGACGAACTGACCTTTCTCGACATCACGGCGAGCCACGAGGATCGCGGCATCATGCTGGATGTGGTGCGGCGTACGGCGGAGGCCTGCTTCATGCCGGTCACGGTCGGTGGCGGCGTCCGGACCGTCGAGGACATCCGCACGCTGCTGCAATCGGGTGCCGACAAGGTCTCGATCAATACCGCCGCGGTGCAACGGCGCGATTTCGTGCGCGAGGCCGCGGAGAAATTCGGCGATCAATGCATCGTGGTTGCGATCGATGCGAAGACGGTCTCGGCACCGGGCGAGGCGCTGCGCTGGGAAATCTTCACCCATGGCGGCCGCAAAGCCACCGGCATCGATGCGGTTGAATATGCGCAGGAGGTTGTGAGCCTCGGCGCCGGGGAAATCCTTTTGACGTCGATGGATCGCGACGGCACCAAGGCGGGCTTCAACATTCCGCTGACGCGCGCGGTTGCGGATGCGGTCACCGTACCGGTGATCGCGTCGGGCGGCGCGGGTACGCTCGATCATCTGGTCGAGGGCATTCGCGACGGGCATGCGACCGCGGTGCTGGCGGCCTCGATCTTCCATTTCGGCGAGTTCACGATCCGGCAGGCCAAGGAGCACATGGCGAAGGCGGGGCTGCCGATGCGGCTGGATCCGTAGGCTTGTTCCACTCTCCCCCGCTTACCGGGGACAGCGAAAGACCTAATCCACCTTCTCGTTTGGGTAAACGCCCCAAAGCCGCTCCTGCGGCACCCAGCCGTCGAAATTCTTGCCGCTGACCCTGCACCACTTGCCGTCGCAGCGCTTGACCTGCGTGACCACGCCCGGCTGAAGCTTGGCGGTAACCTCCGCTTCAGGTCTCGGGCTGTCGGAAACGGGAATTAGCTGGTCCTTGTTGCGGGCGGTCACGACCGCGGTTCGCCGTCCCGAGAGGAGCGAATGGTAGACCCAGCCCTCCGACCCCTCGGAGTCCCGGATCCGGCGCCAATTCTCGAATTCGGCGGTAATTTCGACCGGCAGCCCCGACCGGGTGAAGACCCAGGCGACGTCGTGGTCCTTGGTCGGTCCGCTCCGCACATTCACCCGGTCCGATTTCAGGCTGACATAGCGCGGCACCGGCAGCCCGCTGGCGCTGCCGGTCGCAGCTTCGCCGGCGGCCTGCGCCAGCGAACTTGCGGCAAAACTGATGAAAATGGCAGCGATAGCGATGGGCCGGATGGTTTGTGTTGCTGCGGTCATCTGCTACATGGGAACCAAGACGCCGGTACTGAACGGCGCAGTTTCGGCGAGGCCGGTTAAGGAGGGCTGAATGCCGCTGCGCCGCACGATGCCGGTTCATGCCGCCGCCAAATGATGACGGACCGAAGGCTCGCACCGACACATGCCCAACCGCAAGAAGCCCTTGGTGATCGTGACGCGCAAATTGCCCGAGCGGGTCGAAACCCGGATGCGCGAATTGTTCGACGCGAGGCTTAATCTCGACGACAAGCCGATGTCGCAGGCCGAGCTGGCGGACGCGGTCAAGACGGCCGATGTTCTGGTGCCGACCGTAACCGACCGGATCGATGCCGCGGTCTTGAGTCAGGCCGGTCCGAACCTCAAGCTGATCGCGAATTTCGGCAATGGCGTAGACAATATCGATGTCGCGACCGCGCTGTCGCGCGGGATCACTGTGACCAATACGCCCGGTGTTCTCACCGAGGACACCGCCGATATGACCATGGCGCTCATTCTCGCCGTGCCGCGGCGCCTGGTCGAAGGTTCTCAAGTGCTGACCGGCGACAAGGAATGGAGCGGCTGGTCGCCGACCTGGATGCTCGGCCATCGCATCTGGGGCAAGCGGCTCGGCATTATCGGTATGGGGCGTATCGGCCAGGCGGTGGCCCGCCGCGCACGTGCCTTCGGGCTGCAAATCCACTATCACAACCGGCGCCGGGTCGCGGCGCAGATCGAGGAAGAACTCGGCGCGACCTATTGGGACAGCCTCGATCAGATGCTGGCGCGCGTGGATATTGTATCGGTCAATTGCCCGCATACGCCGGCAACCTTCCACCTGCTCTCGGCACGACGGCTGAAGCTGCTGCGTCCCGACGCCTATGTGGTGAACACGGCACGCGGGGAGGTCATCGACGAGAATGCACTGATCCGCATGATCGCGGCCGGCGAAATCGCGGGCGCGGGCCTCGACGTGTTCGAGCACGAACCGGCCGCCAATCCCAAGCTCGTGAAGCTCGCGCGCGAGGGCAAGGTCGTGCTGCTGCCCCATATGGGCTCGGCGACGGTCGAAGGCCGCATCGATATGGGCGAGAAGGTCATTATCAATATCAAGACCTTCATGGACGGCCACAAGCCGCCGGACCGCGTGTTGCCGTCAATGCTGTAACGGCGCGGGCCTTAACCATCACCACCAGTTGGTTCCCGTGTGACGACCGGCCGCTTTATTCCGGAACCGCTCCGGGCGTAAAATAATGGGAATCGACCTTGCGCCGGAGGTTCCCGATGCGCGTCCTTATTTCCGCTCTTGCCTTGCTCCCGCTGATGTTCACGCCTGCGCAGTCGCAAGCGCTGACCGGGGATCAGATCAAGGCGATGTTCTTCAACGGCAAGCCCTTCGTTGCAACCTCGACGACGCGGCAGCGTTTCACCATGGTGTTCACCCCGGACGGAAAGGCCACCCGGGAGCCTATCAAGAAATCCACGGGCGAGCCGCCCGAAAAGACCGTCGGCACCTGGAAGGTGGTGAAAGAGGGCTTTTGCACATCCTGGAAAGAGGGCTCGCCGGCGACCTGCTACCGGCTGGTGCCGAACACCAGCGACGACACGAAGTGGTCGGTGATGAAGGGCGCGGTGACGGTCGCAAGCTGGACCAAGCCGGCGGAATAGATGCCGGGCAGCCCCGTCTCGACGCTATTCCCTGGCGTGAACCGACAGATCCGTGATGGTCGGCTTGTCGCCTGAGAGCGGGTTGCTGCTGTCCCAGCCATATTCAATCGTCTCGAAGCGCATGGTGTGGGTGTCGATCATCAGCAACCGGCCAACCAGTCCCTGACCGAAGCCGACGATTTCGCGGATCGCTTCCAGCGCCATCATCGAACCCGCAATGCCCGGCAGGGCGCCAAGAATGCCGGCTTCGGAACAGGCGGGGATCGATCCAGGCGGCGGCGGCTCCGGAAACAGACAGCGAAAGGTCGGATTGGGCTCTCCCGCCGCGCTGCGCTCATGGGCGCGGAATGTCGTGAGTGCAGCGTCAAAGGTGCCGAGTGCGCCGGTGACCAGCGGCTTCTTCGCGAAATAGCAGGCGTCGGAGACGAGATACCGGGTCGCGAAATTGTCGGAGCCGTCGATCACAAGATCGTAGCGCGAGATCAATTCGAGCGCATTGCCGGCGGCGATCCGCACCGCGTGACGCTCCACAGTCACATGCGGATTGAGGCGCGCGATGGCCGCGGCCGCCGAATCCACCTTGGCGTCGCCGATGTCGTGGGTGGTGTGGACCACCTGACGCTGCAGATTGGAGAGTGAAACAAGATCGTCATCGACGATACCAATGGTGCCGATGCCGGCGGCGGCCAGGTAGAACAGGACCGGGGCGCCGAGCCCACCGGCGCCGATCACGAGAACGCGCGCCTTCTTGAGTGCGGCCTGTCCAGGTCCGCCGACATCGCGCAGCACGATGTGGCGGGCATAGCGTTCGAGCTCCTCCCGGGTCAGCATTGCTCTCACTCCCATTTGCACACATTGTGCTTCGATAGACATGCTGGCCGTCAAGCCCTTGCGCAATTGCTCATTGCGCGCGCATCATGGTGCAGACCGCCACAGGTGGCTCGGGGGTGCCAGTTGCGATGCGTGTGGTTGCGCCGGTCGCCGTAATCGCTTTTGCGCTCGGATGTCAGGCCGCGGTGCAAGCCCCAGCGTTGGCTCAGCCTCAAGGTCAGACACAGACCAGCCAACCGGCTGCCAAGCCGAAACCTAAGGCCAAAACCGACAAAAAGGCCGAAGCCAAGAAAGACAGGAGCAAGCCGGCACCCGCGCCGGCGCCAGCCGCGACACCGGAACAACGCGCAGCCTATCTCGCGATGCCGGTGGCCGAGCGGATCGCAATCCAGACCGATCTGATCTGGACCGGCGATCTGTCGGGGCCGGTCGATCCCGATTTTGGCGACCGGGCGATCGCTGCCGTACGGTCCTTTCAGCGGCGCAACAAGGCCGACGAAACCGGGATTCTGACAGCCGGGCAGCGGCAGCTGCTCGCAGCCTCAATGCGCAGCCGCAAGGAATACAATGGCTGGCGGCTGGTGGAAGACGACGCGACACCCGGTGTGCGGCTTGGCATTCCATCGAAGCTGGTTCCCAACAGCGAAACTGGCATCACCGGCAGCCGCTGGTCGTCGGGCCGCGGCGAAGTCCAGATCGAGACATTCCGCGAGACAATGGCCGGAGCGACGCTGCAGGAGCTGTTCGACGAAATGAAGAAGAGGCCGGCCAACCGCCGCGTCGAGCAGAGCGCGATCAACACGACGTCTTTTTCGCTGTCCGGATTGCAGGGACTGAAGAAATTCCACGTGCGCGTTTATCTGAAGGACAATGAGGCGCGTGGCATTACAATTTTGTTCGATCAGGCGATGGAGACCATCATGCTGCCGCTGGTCGACATCATCATGAGTTCGTATCTTCCGTTCGGTGATCCGACGACGGCATCGACATCGCGGCGGGTGAATTATGGTTCCGGACTCGTCGTGTCGCCGGTGGGCGATGTGGTGAGCGAGCGTCAGTTTATCGATGGCTGTCACAGCATCATTGTCGCCGGTCTCGGACGCGCCGACCGGATTGCCGATGATTCCGCGTCCGGCCTCGCGCTTATCCGGGTTAACGGCGCGCGCAATCTGAAGCCGGTACCGCTGTCGTCCGATCCGCCCAAGAGCACCGAGCTGACGCTGCTCGGAATCTCCGAACCGCAAGCCCAGGCCGGGGCGCGCAACGTGGCATCCGCGCCCGCGAAACTGCGCGGGGTCGATGGTGCCCGTGTGCTGCTTGACGCGCAACCGCTGCCGGGCTTCGTCGGCGGCGCTGCCATCGATGGGGAAGGACGTCTCGCCGGCATGATCGACATGACGACTGCTGCGCTGAGGGGCGTTGCATCGGGCGCGGCACAGACGGCGCTTGTTCCGACCGCCTCGATCCGCAAGTTTCTCGAAGGTGCCGGGGTTACGCCCCTGTCCGGCCGCGGCGATGCCGACGCCACACGAAATGCGGTGGTGCGTGTGATCTGCGTCAGGAAATAGTCACGCCGGCCTCAGCCTGATCATTTGTGCTCGAACTTCGCCGGCCGTTTCTCCACGAATGCCGCCATGCCTTCCTTCTGATCGGCGGTTGCAAACAGCGAGTGAAACACACGCCGTTCGAACAGCACGCCTTCTGCGAGGGTGGTTTCAAACGAACGATTGACCGCTTCCTTGGCCATCATCACCGCCGGCAGCGACATTGACGCGATCGTGTTTGCAATCTTCATTGTCTCGTCCATCAGCGAAGCGGCCGGTACCACGCGGGCGACAAGACCGGAGCGTTCCGCTTCGGCGGCGTCCATCATGCGGCCGGTCAGGGTCATTTCCATCGCTTTGGCTTTGCCGATCGCACGCGTCAGACGCTGTGTGCCGCCAATTCCCGGAATGACGCCGAGCTTGATTTCTGGCTGGCCGAATTTCGCGTTATCTGCAGCAATGATCATGTCGCATTGCATGGCGAGCTCGCAGCCGCCGCCGAGTGCGAATCCTGCTACTGCAGCGATCACCGGCTTACGGGCGCGCGCCGCGGCATCCCATCCCGCGGCGAAGTTGTCCATGAATGCGTCCATGTAGTTCTTGCTGGCCATTTCCTTGATGTCGGCGCCGGCCGCAAAGGCTTTATCCGATCCGGTGATGACGATGCAGCCGATTCCTTCATCGGCCTCGAATGCATTGATCGCGGCGTTGAGTTCTCCCGCCAGTTCGGCATTGAGAGCATTCAGCGCCTGCGGACGATGCAGCCGGATCAGCCCGACCCGTCCATGTGTCTCAACTTGTACGGTCTTGTAGGTTGTCATTGCGTTACCTGCCTCGAATGTCCGTATGCTCTAGCCGAACTCTGCCACCGCGGCCAAGAGCCGCTCGATGTCTTCCGGGCGAGACAGCCGATGGTCGCCGTCCTTGACCAGCGTCAGCACCACGTCATCGCGGGCGATCCGCGACACCAGCGACACCGCGTGCTCCCATGGGACATCCTCGTCCTTCACGCCCTGCAGGATGCGAACCGGACAGCCGGTTTCGATCAGTCCGCCGAGCAGGAGATGGTTACGTCCATCCTCGATCAAGTTCCGGGTGATCAGGTAGGGCTCTTCGGAATATTCGGACGGCCGCTGCCATGAGCCCGTCGTCTCGATCTGATTTCTGATCTCCGGGGTCATGCGCTGCCACATCAAGACCTCGGTGAAATCGACCGCAGGTGCAATGAGAACGAGACCGGCGAGCGATCCGGTCCCGCCCACACGGCCCTCGCGGATATCGCGCGCGAGCAGCAGCGAAATCCATCCACCCATCGATGAGCCGACAGCAATTGTCGGGCCGTCGCAGAATTGTGAGAATACCGCGCGGCTTTCCTCCAGCCAGCGCCCGATGGTGCCGTCAGCGAAACTGCCGCCCGATTCGCCATGTCCGGAATAATCGAAGCGAATACAGGCGCGGCCCTGCTCGGCGGCCCAACGGTCGAGCGCTTCTGCCTTGGTGCCCCTCATGTCGGACTTGAATCCGCCAAGCCAGATGAGTGCGGGCGCACGGCCGCGCCGCTGCCGGACCGCGATCATGCGTTGGTCGCCGCCTTCGCCGACCTTGATACCGGTCAATTCTACGTCACTGATCGCCACGTCAGTCTCCAATCCATCTTTTCGCCGCAAACGGCGACGCAGCCTCGCATCGGGCGACGATATCCTGCAACCCGTTTGCCTCGCGGCTGGAGACGGCCTATCACATGGCACGTGTGATTGGCGTCGTCCGGCCCGCTTCTGTCTGCGAATTCGCCTGTTGCGCAATCGCAACCGAGCCGCAGTTCGAAACTGATGAGGTCGAATGTGAATTCCGGTTCTGCGATGCGAAGGGTGGACAGGCCGGCAGGTGATGCGTTGCAGCGATCCCTGCCGAATCGCGGCGTAGTGACGCCGCTTCGTCCGCTGACAGTGCTGGTGATCGTGCCGACCTTGCAGGCTGGCGCCGCGGAAATGGGCGCGATCGATCTCGTGCGGATTCTGTGCGCCGCCGGACATCGAGCCATCGTGATGTCGCGCGGCGGGCGGCTGGAGCCGCGCGTGACTGCGGCCGGCGCCGAATTCGTCTATGCGGATGTCGCCAGTAAAAATCCTGCTGTGATGGCGCGAAACGCTGCGACGATGTCGCACATCGTCCGCAGCCGCAAATGCGACATCATCCACGTCCACGGCCGCGCGCCGGCCTGGAGTGCGCTGATCGCTGCGAAGCTGACGCGGGTGCCGTTCGTCACCAGCTGGTACAAGGGCTTCCGCGAGCAGAATGCGCTGAAGCGGCTTTACAACAGTGTGATGGCCCGCGGCGATCGCATCGTCGCCGTGAGCGATCAGCTCGCCGAATTGATCAGCGAGCGCTATCGCGTGCCGCCGGACCGTATCGATGTCGTGCCGGCCAGCGTCGATCTCGCATTGTTCGATCCCGCACGGATGACGGCGGATCGTCTGGCCGAGATGCGCCGGATCTTCGGTGTCTCGGCTGGCGACAAGGTTGTTTTGGTGGTCGGACGGATGCTGCGGCGGAAGGGCCATCATGTCGCGGTGCAGGCCGCGCGCCGGCTTAAGGAGATGGGCCTGAAGGACTTCGTTTTCATTTTTGTTGGCGAGGACAATGGCAACAGCCGCTATGCCGGCGAAATCTGGGATCAGGTCCTCGCCAGCGATCTGACCGATGTGGTGCGGCTGATCGGACCGGTCGATGACATGCCCGCCGCCTATGCCGTATCCTCCGTGGTGGTGTCGGCGGCGATCCAGGCCGAAGGGTTGCAGCGCACCATTCTTGAGGCGCAGGCAATGGAGCGCCCGGTGGTGGTATCCGATCTTGGCGCCGGTCCCGAGGTGGTCCTCGCCCCGCCGACGGTGCCAGAAGACCGTATCACCGGCTTGCGGTTCTCGGCCGGCGACGATGCGGCGCTTGCCGCAGCCGTGGTCCGGCTGTTTTCCATGCCGCCCGCGCAGCAATGTGCGATCGGATTGCGTGGCCGCCAGTGGGTGATCGATCACTTCAATCAGCCGGCCGTGAGCGACATCACGCTGCGGCTCTATTCGAGGCTGGTGAGCGCGAAAAATCCGGCCTGACCGCATGTGATCTGGCTCAAATCTGCGGGAATCCGCGCGTTTTGACGTGGATGCCGTTGACTTGGACCCGGTTTGTCCCGATCTTGGGCATCAACCGGCTGGGGCGGGACGGCTTGGCAAAGCCTTTTGGCAAAGCCTTGAATGCGCGCCGCGCCGCCGGCTTTATCGCAACAGCAACGGAGATCATCCATTCGCCGTCCCATGAAAGCCGCGCCTCCCGTTCAGAAGGACGGTCCGCGCGTCAACGAGGAGATTCGCATCCGAGAAGTCCAACTGATCGACCAGGCCGGAACCAATCTCGGCACGGTTTCGATTCAGGATGCACTCGCAAAGGCCGCCGAGGCCGGGCTCGACCTCGTCGAAATTTCTCCAAACGCATCCCCGCCTGTCTGCAAGCTGCTGGATTACGGCAAATACAAATTCCAGGCGCAGAAGAAGGCCGCCGAAGCCCGCAAGAAGCAAAAGGTCGTTGAGGTCAAGGAGATCAAGCTCCGGCCGATGATCGACGATCACGACTATGAGGTGAAAATGCGGTCGATGAAGCGCTTCTTCGAGGAAGGCGACAAGGTCAAGGTGACACTGCGGTTCCGCGGCCGCGAAATGGCCCACCAGGAACTCGGCACCCAGCTGCTCGACCGGGTGAAGACCGATCTGGCGCCGCTGGCCAAGGTGGAAATGGACGCCCGTTTCGAGGGCCGCCAGATGATCATGATCCTGGCGCCGCGCTGACGCAGCGTCATTGGACAGCGGGGGTCCGGAAGGGCGCCTCAGGGCATCGACCGGTCGGGGATTCTGGTCCCGACGGTCTGGAATCGCCTGAAAACCGCCCCCGGACTTGCCTAAACGGGGCCTCTCTGCCATAACCCCGTCCGCTCGCCGCCCGGCTGTAAAGGGCTGCCGTGGCAGCGACACTTGCTCAATCAGCAAACGCTCGGTTTTCGAGCCATTTTCGGCGGACGCTTGGCTATTGCCGGTCGTTAGCCGTTCCAGGAGAGCCAAATGCCCAAGTTGAAGACCAAATCAGGCGCCAAAAAGCGCTTTAAAATTACCGGTTCGGGCAAGGTCGTATCTGCCCAGGCCGGCAAGCGCCACGGCATGATCAAGCGAACCAACAAGCAGATCCGCAATCTTCGCGGGACTCGCGTCATGTTCAAATCGGACGGCGAGAACATCAAGAAATACTGGATGCCGAACGGCTGACCGCCGCTGGCAATCCGCCTTTCTTCGTTTCTGCACATCCGGTTTTCGCCAAAGGAGATCAGCCATGGCTCGCGTCAAACGGGGCGTTACCGCCCACGCCAAACACAAAAAGGTTCTGAAGGCCGCCAAGGGTTTTTACGGCCGCCGCAAGAATACCATCCGCATCGCCAAGCAGGCGGTGGAGAAGGCCAATCAATACGCCTTCCGCGACCGCAAGCGGCGCAAGCGCACCTTCCGCGCGCTGTGGATCCAGCGCCTGAACGCTGCGGTGCGTCCGTTCGGACTGAACTACAGCCAGTTCATCAACGGACTTAGCAAGTCGGGGCTTGAAATCGACCGCAAGGTTCTCTCGGACCTCGCGATCCGCGAGCCGGCGGCATTCGAGGTCATCGTCGGCAAGGCCAAGGCGGCCTTGGCGGCCTGACCGTCCGACCTTCCCCTGGAGGGGGAGGGTCGCTTGTCGGCGCGTCGCGCGGACAAGCGGGATGGGATGGTTGTTGCTCCGCCCGTTCATTCCCTCCCGCCCGCCAAAGGGGCGGCCTCCCCTCCAGTCGGAGGCGCCGGAGGCGCAGACCGGGGTTGCCATGTCCGATATCGCTCAACTCGAATCGACGATCCTGAAAGACATTGCCGCCGCCTCCGACGAGGCGGCGCTGGAAGCCGTGCGCGTCGCAGCGCTCGGCAAGAGTGGATCGGTCTCCGCACTTCTCAAGACGCTCGGCGCCATGACACCCGACGAGCGCAAAGCCAAGGGTCCCGCGATCAACGGCCTGAAGGATGCTGTCACGGCTGCGCTCGCGGCCCGGCGCGATGCCCTAAGAAATGCGGCGCTCGACGCGCGGCTCAAGACCGAGAGTGTCGATGTCACGCTCCCGGTTCGCGAAAGTCCGGCCGAGACTGGACGCATCCATCCGATTTCGCAGGTGATCGACGAACTCACAGCGATCTTCGCCGATATGGGCTTTGCCGTCGCAGAAGGCCCGGATATCGAGACCGACGACTACAACTTCACCAAGCTGAATTTTCCCGAAGGCCATCCGGCGCGGGAAATGCACGACACATTTTATTTCAATCCGAAGCCGGACGGCTCACGGCTGCTGTTGCGCACCCACACGTCTCCGGTGCAGGTGCGCACCATGCTGGCGCAGAAGCCGCCGATCCGCGTGATCATTCCCGGCCGCACCTATCGCAGTGACAGCGATCAGACGCACACCCCGATGTTCCATCAGGTCGAGGGCCTCGTCATCGACAAGGGCTCGCATCTCGGTCACCTGAAATGGATTCTTGCCGAATTCTGCAAGGCCTTCTTCGAGGTCGATAACGTGAAGATGCGGTTCCGGCCGTCGTTCTTTCCGTTCACCGAGCCATCTCTCGAGGTCGACATCCAGTGCAAGCGCGAGAAGGGCGAGATCCGCTTTGGCGAGGGCGAGGATTGGCTCGAAATTCTCGGCTGCGGCATGGTGCATCCCAACGTGCTGCGTAATTGCGGATTGGATCCCGACGAGTACCAGGGCTTTGCCTGGGGGATGGGAATCGATCGTATCGCGATGCTGAAATACGGCATGCCGGACCTGCGTCCATTCTTCGAGGCCGACATGCGCTGGCTGTCGCATTACGGCTTCCGGCCGCTCGATTTCCCGACGCTGGCGGGAGGATTGAGCGGTTAGCCATGGCCGAAAAGCACAGCGCTGGTATCGGTCTCGATACGCTTTACGCGACGCTGACCCGGCGTTGGGATTCGAAGACGGTTGAGTCCTTTGCCAGCGCGCTTTCGAACCAGGATCCCGCCGAAACGGCCGGCATGTCGGCGGCTTTCCAGGCTATCGATTCGAAGGCGACGGGACTTCTGACCCACGTTTCGATGATGATCGCCGGTCTGGGTATTTGCCTGCCTATGCTGGGGCGGCATTGGACCACGGAAATCATCATTATCGGAGAGATTGCCGTTTATCTCCTCATCGCCGTGGGCTGCCTGCGTTGCCTGTCCGTGATGCGCTCGTTGTACCAGCATGCATCTGGTGCCGACACGCGCGTCATCATGCGGCGCGAACTCATTGTGCGGCACGAGCTGTACCGGCTGTGCAACAAGATTTCGATCTACTTCACCATCCTCGTATTCTTCAGCTTGCCGCTCCTGCTCTGGATACGGCCGACGAGTTGATCCGATGAAATTCACACTGTCCTGGCTCAAAGAACATCTCGATACCGACGAGCCGCTCGCCGCGATCGCCGACAAGCTCACGATGATCGGACTCGAGGTCGAAAAGATCGAGAACCCGGCGGAAAAATACGCACCGTTCAAGGTTGTCGAAGTCATCTCCGCCGTGCAGCATCCGAATGCCGATCGCCTGCGGGTGTGCATGGTCAACACCGGAGAGGGCAAACCTCTCCAGATCGTCTGCGGCGCGCCGAACGCACGCTCCGGCATGAAGGCCGTGCTCGGTCTGCCCGGCACATATATCCCATCCAAAGACATCACGCTGAAGGTCGGCAAGATCCGCGATGTCGAAAGTCAGGGCATGCTGATTTCCGGCGCCGAGATCGAATTCAACGACGATCATTCCGGCATCATCGAAATGCCGGCCGATGCCCCGGTCGGGGTGCCGTTCGCCGAAGTGCTAGGCCTCAACGATCCGATCATCGAGATCAACCTGACACCAAACCGCGCCGACTGCACGGCGGTCTCCGGCATTGCGCGCGATCTCGGCGCCGCCGGCATCGGCAAGTATCTGGAGCGCACGCCGAGGCCCGTGAAGGGCACCTTCCCCTGTCCGGTGAAGGTGACCCTCGATTTCGGCGATACGCCCTCGCTGTGTCCGGGCTTTGCCTTGCGCCTTGTGCGCGGTGTGAAAAACGGACCGTCGCCCGACTGGCTGCAGAAGCGGCTGACTGCGATCGGACTGCGCCCGATCAATGCGCTGGTCGATATCACGAATTTCATAACGTACGATCGCGGCCGGCCGCTACACGTGTTCGATGCGAAGAAGGTGCATGGCAATCTCGTGGTGCGGCGAGCCAGGTTGGGTGAAGAGCTGCTCGCCCTGGATGGCAAGACCTACAAGCTCGACGATACGATCTGTGTGATCGCCGACGACAAGGGCGTGGAATCGCTTGCCGGTATCATGGGCGGCGAGCTCTCGGGCTGCGACGAGACCACAACTGACGTGTTGATCGAATCGGCTTTGTGGGAGCCGATCAACATTGCGCAGACCGGGCGCAAGCTCGGCATCAATTCCGATGCCCGCTATCGTTTCGAGCGCGGGGTCGATCCCAATTTCATGGTGCCCGGTCTCGAACTCGCGACGCAGATGGTGCTCGACCTGTGCGGCGGCGAGCCTTCGGAGAATGTTGTCATCGGCGGCAAGCCGGCCGATGAACGTCCGATCGATTTCCCG
This sequence comes from Pseudomonadota bacterium, assembly GCA_049324435.1. Classification (GTDB taxonomy): domain Bacteria; phylum Pseudomonadota; class Alphaproteobacteria; order Rhizobiales; family Xanthobacteraceae; genus Pseudorhodoplanes. The sequence goes on along the minus strand of JBMOOQ010000028.1, from coordinate 44,496 downwards.
GTCGATGAGGTGAAGCGGCTTGCGGGCCTTGACGTCCCGCTGGTCGAGATGAAGCGCATTCTCGGCAACCTTGGATTTTTCGTTGCCGGCAACGGTCCGGTGGTCAAGGTCGCGGTGCCTTCATGGCGTGCCGACATCGAGGGTAAGGCCGATCTGGTCGAAGAGATCGTGCGTATTGTCGGTGTCGACCGGATTCCGCTGACTCCGTTCGACCGCGGCGACGCGCCGCGCAAGCCGGTGCTGACGCCGATCCAGAACCGCACCCGCAAGGCAAAGCGCGCGCTGGCCGCGCGTAATCTTGCCGAAGCCGTGACCTGGTCCTTCATTTCGAAGCCTGAAGCCGAATTGTTCGGCGGCGGGCAGCCGGAGCTGGCGTTGGCCAATCCGATTGCGTCGGACCTCTCCGATATGCGGCCAAGCCTGCTGCCGGGCCTGGTCGCGGCGATCCAGCGCAATGCCGACCGCGGCATGCCGGATGCCGGGTTGTTCGAGGTCGGTCAGATTTTCAAGGGCGATCAGCCGACGGATCAGTACACAGCCGCAGCAGGTTTGCGCCGCGGCCTGTCGCGCGCCGATGGCACCGGCCGCTTCTGGACCAACGGCCGCAAGGAACCCGATGCGTTCGAGGCGAAAGCCGACGCGCTCGCGGCCTTGGCCGCAGCCGGCGCGCCGATGCAGGCGCTGCAGATCGTTCCCGGCGGGCCGGCCTGGTTCCATCCCGGCCGCTCCGGCACCATCCAGATCGGGCCGCAGAATGTGCTCGGCCATTTCGGCGAATTGCATCCGCGTGCGCTCGAGGCGCTGAAGGCGGACGGGCCAATCGTTGGATTCGAGGTGATCCTCGAACGGATTCCAGAGCCGAAGGCCAAGGCGACGCGCGCCAAGCCTGCGCTGGAAATCTCCGCCTTCCAGCCGGTGTCGCGCGATTTCGCTTTCGTCGTCGACAAGAGCGTGAAGGCGGCCGATCTCGTCCGCGCCGCGCAGAATGCCGACAAAAAGTTGATCGCGGCGGTGACCGTGTTTGACGTCTATGAAGGCAAGGGCATCGAGCCGGGCAAGAAGTCGATCGCGATCGCGGTGACGCTTCAGCCGCGCGAAAAGACGATGACCGATGCCGAAATCGATGCGCTGGCGTCCAGAATCACCGCTGAGGTGACGAAGCGCACCGGCGGGACGCTGCGCTCATAGCGCTCCACATGGACGAAAATTAAGCTGGCGTGCGGCGCGGTGTCGCCGCGCCGCACGAAACAATTTTCCGCTTCAATCGTTGCCCATGCTGCGTTCTTGATTACGTGGAGATGGTCCTCAATGCCTGCATCAAAAATGCCTGCATCAAAATTCCTCACGGCCTCGGTTGGACTGTCGGCGCTCGCCGGCGCCGCGATGCTTGCTCCGTCCGCAGCTTCGGCCGCACCCGCAGCAACGGGACTTTCATCCATGGCCACGCCTGATCGTCAGTTGGTAGAGCAGGTCCAGTGGCGCGGACGGCGCGGCTATTACGGCCACGGCTATTATGGCGGTCCGCGCTATTACGGCTATCGACGCCACAATGGCGCCGCGGTCGCTGCCGGTGTGATCGGCGGGTTGGCTCTGGGCGCCGCGATTGCCGGCGCGGCGGCGGCGCCTCCGCCGCCGGTGGCTTATGCGCCTGCCCCCGTTTATGGCGGCGCAGACTGGATCGCCTATTGTTCGTCGAAGTACCGGTCCTTCAATCCGGCGACCGGGCTCTATCTGGGCTATGACGGGCAGTACCATCCCTGCCAGTAATTGGTTCACAAGCGGCGATAAAGAGGTCCCGTCATCCCGGCGGGGCCTTTTTGCGCTGACCACTTGCCGAGAGCATCAGTCGGAGATGATGCGCGGCGCGCCCCCGGGGAACTGCTGTCGCGGCTGACGCTGCGGCGGCGCTTGTTTCTTTGCCGGTTGCTTCGGCTGACCCTTGTGCGGAATCGTTCCGGTCAGCGGCGAGACGACCTTTAACGCCTGATCGGCAGCTCGCTCGCCGGATTCCCAGGCGCCGCCGACGGTGCCCCACAGCGTCTCGTGCGCGGCTTCGCCTGCATAAAAGATGCGATCGCGCAGCGGCTCGGTCATCAGGATACGGCGCGACGGCTGACCGCCGGCCGAGGCCGCGGAGAACGCGCCCTGAACATAAGGGGCAAATGCCCATTGCGTTGCATGCGTGCGCTTCACCGCCTTCTTCACATCGGCACCGAACAGCTTGTCGAGCCATTCCAGTGCGAACGCGATCATCTCGCGCGGGCCTTTCGCACCGAGGTCCCGTCCGAACGATCCGGCAATATCAACATAGGCGAGCGAGGAACCTCCGGCATTGGCCAGCAGTGCAGCGGTTTCCCGGCCGTCTGTCTTCTCGAAGACAAGATCGTCGCGCGCGAGCCCGAACGGGTTGTCAGGCAATTCCAGCACGATCCGCTCGTAATGGCCGAGCCGCAGCCGTGCGAGTGCATCAAGCTGCCGCTTGGGAAGATCGGGAATAAGTTTGCCTTCGGCCAGAACGTTGGTCGATACGGTGACAATGACGGCGCGCGCCTGCAATGACCCCTTCGCAGTTTCGATTGTGATGCCGCCGCGCGTCTGCGGAACGATCCGCGTAACCGGAGTGGCCAATTGCACCGGCAATCCTTCCGCAAGCCTCGCAAGCAGCGCGCCGTATCCCTGACGGCAATAGGCATCGACGTCGCGTTCCCTGGAGCGCTGAAAATCCATCACCGACAATTCGGCGAAGTCCTTTCCACAGCTGAACGGTCCGAGATAAAATGCAACCGATGCGGCCCACTCGCCGAGGTCCTTCGGCATGGCCTGGGCCACAGAGATATCCGTTTTGCCGCGCGCGGCATCCTCGATCGCGCGGCGCGCGCGAACCATCGTTGCGAAGAACTGTTCGAGTTCGCCCTCGCGCGCGTTGCGGCGGCCGATCCGGACCTTTTGACCCGGCGGCGCCGGATAGATGTCGAGGCCGGTGCGCGGCGCGAGCTTGGCTAACGGATTGAGGTCCGGCGCATGCAGCCAGTGCGCGCCGGCGTCGAACGGCACGCCGAATATCGACATGTCAGTGATGCAGCGTCCGCCGATGCGATCGGCCGCTTCCAGGAGCACCACGCGGCGGCCAGCGGCAATCAGTTTTCGCGCTGCGGCAATACCGGCGGCGCCCGCGCCGACGATCGCAATTTCGGTTTCCGCGGCCATCGGCCCATGACCCCACACCGGGAGCAGGCTGGCTCCGGCGCTGAGTGTGAGAAAGGATCGGCGGGAGATTGCGTCCATGGTTACCGGATGCTTTGCGCTCCTGCCTCCCTACCCGGAAAAACCAAGGTTTTGCAAACGTCAGATGTCAGAGATCGTCAGCAGCGCTTGAATCCTGTGAACCGCTTTGCAACGGCTTTCGACGAAAATGCGGGAAAACAACCGGATATGCGCAGGAGAGACGCATACGGGAGGATACGGCATGAGCTTCATGCTGGACGGAATTGGGCGGCTTCTTGCCCGCTATCTTGAGAAGCCGGTACAGGGCTACGAGCCCTTCACGCCAAGCGACTTCGGCGCGCTTCAGGCGACGTTACAGCCCGGCGACGTGCTATTGGTTGAAGGCAACAATCACGTTTCCGGCATCATCAAATATCTTACACAATCCACATGGTCGCATGCCGCGCTGTATGTCGGCCGGATCGGCGATCGGGAGACCGCAGACGGTGAGCCGCTGACCCTGGTCGAAGCCAATCTTGGAGAGGGTGTAGTCGGAGCGCCGCTGTCGAAATACGCGCGCTATCACACCCGCATCTGTCGGCCGGCTGGTCTGACGCCGGAAGATCGCGCGAGGGTCTGCGCCTATGCGAAGGAACGCATCGGCTTCGACTATGACGTGAAGAATATTATCGATCTGATGCGGTTCCTGATGCCGCTGCCGATTCCGCAGAAATGGCGGCGCAGGTTGATGAGCATGGGGTCGGGACATCCGACCCGCATCATCTGCTCGGCGCTGATCGCGCAGGCCTTCGATTCAGTGCGATATCCGATTCTGCCTAAGATCAGCCGCGTGGAAAGCGAGTCGGCGCGCGCGGAAATTCTCGAGATCCGCCACTCTTCACTCTACGCACCGCGCGACTTCGATATCTCGCCGTATTTCGAGGTCGTGAAGCCGACGCTGGTCCAGGGATTCGATTACCGGAAAATGCAATGGGCCGATCAAAAGGTCTCTTTCGAGATTGAGGTGAATGTCGAGATCGAGAGTGCAACAGTCATTGAGACTGCGCCGGCTCTCGTGCCTGCCGCCGAAAAGACGCTCGCGCGCGTATAGCCTGCGCAACAAAAGACCCCGGCTTGGGAGCCGGGGCCACCGGAAGCAGAGTGAAGATGGGACGTTTGAGACTCCGCCCCCGGCATTGTCGCTAACGCGGCGCGCCAGCGTCCGTTCCTCCAGTATCCGACCCGGAGTGCTGCTTCGCCCAGGCAATCGCTGAATCCAGCCGGTCATTGCCCCAGAACAATTCTCCGTCGGGCGTGACGAAGCTGGGTGCGCCGAAAATGCCGAGCGCGCCGGCTTGTTCCGTTTCGGCGCGCAGCTTCAGTTTGACGTGATCCGAAGCGGCCAGCCTGAGAATGTCGCGTGCGGGCGCGCCGAGCTCGTTCAGAATGCCTTCGATCACGGACGCATCGTCGATGCGGCGGCCCTGGCCGAATTGGGCGTGGAACACTGCGCGGCAGAAGGCGTCGTGCCAGCTTTCGCCTGCAGCCGCGGTGGCCACGCGGGCGGCGAGCAGCGCGTTCTGCGGGAACGGCTCGGGCCGGCAGAACGGGATCGCCAGATCGGCGCAGATGCGTTCGAGATCGCGCCACATGTAGCGGCCCTTCGCCTCGTAGAGATTGAAGGGCGATGTGTCCCAACCCTGGGCCTTGAAAATGGGACCAAGCAGAAAGGGCCGGTAGCGAACCGAAACGCCGGCTTTATCGGCAAGCGCGGAGATGCGCATGCAGGCGGGATACGAATAGGTGGAGGCGAATTCGAACCAGAAATCGAGGAGGGGCTTGCTCATGTCTCAATCCAGGTCGCCGGAGGATCGTTACGAACCGGGAGCGGCCTTTTTTGTTATATTGGGGTGTAACATGCCGGGAGATTTCATGAACAAGCTCGCGATTTCAGGGGCCATCGCCGTGCTGGCGCTGATGGCCGGTGCGACCGCCGGACAGGCCCGGGAATATCCGTGGTGCGCCCGTTACGACTGGACGACGCGCAATTGCGGTTTTGTCAGCTTCCAGCAGTGCCTGGCCACCATCTCCGGGATCGGCGGACGTTGTGAGCCGAACCCGTTCTACAAGGCTCCGCCGCCGCGCAAGAAGCGCAGCGTGCGGTAGCCCTCATAGGAGGCCGGGGCCGCAATCTGCCCCGGACGGATTACGGCCATCGCGAGTTGCGCCGGTTCCGGTTCTGCCTATAGTCCGGCCGCCTTTCAGGCGTGACCAAGGGAAACGGGCACCGGTTTTCCGTCCGGTCGCGCTCCCAAGACCAAGGACGGGACCGTATTCATGGCCGACAAGCCCAAAAAGGACGTCAAAAAGGTGGTCCTCGCCTATTCCGGCGGGCTCGACACCTCAATCATTCTGAAATGGCTGCAAAGCACCTATGGTTGTGAGGTGGTGACCTTCACCGCCGATCTCGGCCAGGGCGAGGAGCTGGAACCGGCCCGTGCCAAGGCGATCCTGCTCGGCATCAAGCCGGAGAACATCTTCATCGAGGACCTGCGCGAGGAATTCGTCCGCGACTATGTGTTCCCGATGTTCCGGGCCAACACGGTTTACGAGGGCCAGTATCTCCTCGGCACCTCGATCGCTCGGCCGCTGATCGCCAAGAAGCAGATCGAAATCGCGGAGAAGGTCGGCGCCGATGCAGTAGCCCATGGCGCCACCGGCAAGGGCAACGACCAGGTCCGGTTCGAACTGACCTATTATGCACTCAAGCCCGATATCACGGTGATCGCGCCATGGCGCGAATGGGACCTGACATCGCGCACGAAACTGATCGATTTTGCTGAAAAGCATCAGATCCCGATCGCGAAGGACAAGCGCGGCGAAGCGCCGTTCTCGGTCGATGCGAACCTGTTGCACTCCTCCTCAGAGGGTAAGGTGCTTGAGGATCCGAATGTCGAGGTGCCAGACTATGTCTTCTCGCGCACCGACGATCCGCTAACCTCGCCCGACAAGGTGACGGAAATCACCGTCGACTTCGAGAAGGGCGATGCCGTTGCGGTCGACGGCAAGAAAATGTCTCCCGCGACACTGCTGAAGCATCTCAACGATCTCGGCAAGCTGAACGGCATCGGGCGGCTCGATCTCGTCGAGAACCGGTTCGTCGGCATGAAATCGCGCGGCATGTACGAGACACCGGGTGGCACTATCCTGCTTGCGGCGCATCGCGCCATCGAAAGCATTACGCTCGACCGCGGCGCGGCTCATCTGAAAGACGAGCTGATGCCGAAATATGCCGAGCTGATCTACAATGGCTTCTGGTTCACCCCCGAACGCGAGATGCTGCAGGCGGCGATCGACAAATCGCAGGAGCTGGTCACCGGCCGTGTGCGGCTGAAGCTTTATCGCGGCAATGTGTGGGTCACGGGCCGCGAAAGCGCATACTCGCTTTACGATCAGGAGCTCGTCACGTTCGAGGAAGGTGCGGTGGCCTACGATCACCGCGATGCCGAAGGGTTCATCCGGCTCAACGCTTTGCGGCTGCGGACGCTCGGCCAGCGTAAAAAGAAGCGAGGCTTGTGAGCCTGTTGGCTGCAGAATCTGACATGAGCGCAAAAAAATGGCCGGGTCGTTGCCCGGCCATTTGATTTGACGTTGCGACGCTGCGTTATTGCGGTGGCGGAGCACCGGCGTCGAGCTGGCCCTGCTGCAGCAGCGGCGTGATACGCCGCACGGTCACACGCCGGTTGGCGCGCTCCGGACCAGGCGATGGAATCTTCATCTGCTGTGAGCCGTAGCCCTGCGTGGTCAGATTCTCCGGCGGAATCTGGAACTGATCGGTCAGAATCACCGACACTGCTTCGGCGCGGCGGTCGGACAATGAGAGATTGTCCTCCTCGTTGCCGGTTGCATCGGTGTGGCCCTCGATCAGGAATACCTCGTTCGGGTTCTGCGCGATCGCGCGCCGGATGCCTTCGGCGATCGGCGCAAGCCGGTCGTACTGGTCCGGCGTGATCTCCCACGAACCCAGATCGAAGGTGATGGTGTCGAGATCGATCCGCGGCATACGGTCGCGAACTTCCGGATTGTAGCGGATTTCGTCGAGCGTATAGGCGCGCGGCAATGCTTCGACCGGAGGCGCCATCAGGGCACCGTAGATGTATTCGGGCGGCGCCGTTTCCGCTTCAACAATGTAGCGCTCGCGCGGGATCGTGAGTGCGGCGATCGCAAGTGCCGGCAACCCGATGGCGAAGAATGCATCCGCCCGGCGGCCGCCGCGTGGCCTGTTGTCGATGATGACGACCTCACGATTGCCGACGTAGCGCGAGCGCCGGATCAGCCGTCCGTCCGGGCCGGTCACCGTCACGACGCGCTGGCCGTTCGGGTTCACCACCACTGTACGGGTCTCGTTTCCGATACGCTGTACGTTCACGTCACGACCGAAACGCCGGAAGCGGTCGGTTTCATCGCGGCGGATAATCGTGCGGTTGCCGTCACGAATGATGGTGCGGCTGCCTTCCTGAATCACCGTGCGATTGCCTTCCTGCCGGACCTGACGCTCGGCGCGAATCTCGTCGATCCGGCGCGGACCGGGATCAATTCGCCCCTGACGCGGATCGCGTTGATCCTGCCTGTTATCCTGACGCTGATCGCGGCGCTGGTCGGCCGCGGGAGGCATCGGCCTGCCGGGCGGCATCTGCGCCGGAGTCGTTGCTGGCGGCTGTCCCGGACCGGTCGCGGGAGGAGGGGTTCGTGTTGCGGCTGGCGGTGTCCCGGGTGCAGCGGTTGCGGGTTGGCCTGCCGATGGCGGCGGCGTGGACGGCCCCGCTGCTGGCTGACCCGGATCGCGGCGCTGGTCGGCTGCCGGTGGCATCGGTTTGCCCGGCGGCAACTGCCCCGGTCCAGCCGCTGCAGGAGGCTGTCCGGGTCCAGTCCGCACGGGCGGCTGTCCCGGGCCTGTCGCGGGCGGGGGCGTTGTTGTTGCGGCTGGCGGCGCACCCGGCGCAGCGGTTGCGGGTTGGCTCGCCGATGGCGATGGCGTGGCCGGTGCCGTTGCCGGCTGGCGCGGATCGCGCCGGTCCGGGCGCGCATCCATCCGGTCAGGACGCCGGTTGCGCCGAGGATCCTGCGGCTGTACCTGCGCAGGCGGTCCGGCACGTGCGGGCTGCGGGGGCGGTGTCGTCTGCGCTGCAGGAGGTGCGCTGCGTGGCGCGGCGGTCGGGGGCGGCATGCGCCCAGGAGGAGGCGCGGTCCGTCCTGCGGGAGACGGGGGTGCGGCCTGTTGAGGCGGCATCGGGCGAGACGCTGCGGGCGGCGGCGCCACGCGGCCCGGAGCCGGTGGAGGAGGGGCGGCCTGCGGGCGTGGAGCCTGAGGCGCCGGCCGGGCTGCAGCGGGGGGCGGCGGGGCCGGTCGCGCCCCGGGCGGCGGACCGGGCCTTGCAGCCGGAGGCGGAGCCTTGGGTGCCGGTTTGGCAGCTGGCTTTTTGGGGTCGGGCGCAGGCGCCTGGGCGAGCAGGAGCCGGTCGGAACGCTGAGCCGTCGCGGTCTGACACAGCGCTATAACGGGCAAGGCCACACCGGCCAGAAGAATGGCTTTAAGTCTCATTGTTGGCTCGCTTGTCCTTTCCCGAAAAGCATCGCTATGCACCTGACAGCCGTCACGTTCGTATCGGCGTCAGCGCCCTATGACATGCACTATGACATGCGAATCAGCGCTGTTGCGGCGAGATGATGTCGCTCTGGCGGCGAATTGCATAACGCCTGTACATCTTGCGCCGCAGCACGCAGCGTCAGCGCATCGCCATCTTCTTGTTCTCGCCCATGGCGGGCCGCTGTCCGGTCGCTGCCGCGATCGCCATCTTGACGGTGCTGACCACCTTACCCGGTCCCTCCCAGTACTGAGCCTCCTCGGGTGTAACCTTGAGCATACGGATATTCGGGTCGTCGGGAGAGTCCCACCAGGCTTTCGCCGGTGTGGACCAGAGTTCGCGGATCACGCCGCGATCGGCGGACACTTCGGCCTGACCAGAGATGGACACGAAGCGTTCGCTCCCGGGATCGGCAAAGGCGAGGCATACCTTCGGAAATTGCGGATGTCATCGTCCTTATGCTGCCGCGCGTCGGTGAGGAAATAGACGGCGTTGTTCTTTCGCCGCACGAATGCGCCCATCGGTCGTGAGGTCAGTTCGGTGCCGTTCCAGCTCGCCAGCATACAGATGGAGATCTTTTCCATCAGGTCCCATACGCGCTCGGTATCGTCGCTCATCTGCATACTCCCTGGACTGACCGGACTTCCGACATAGGGTAACACGCACGACCGCGAGACGTTCCGTCGCCGCGAACCACCGTGCGCCGCTATTTATGGCCGCGGGCAGACCGGGCAGGGCAGAAAGGCGCTGCACCTGACGAAAGGAAAATCCGGCTTCGTGCGATGGACCTGCAATTCAGTGATCGTTGCTGGTCTCGCGAGCGCAGCCGGCGCTTGCTGAGCCTGATCGCGCAATATGACTGTCATCGATGCGCGTCATAAGCGTTGATCGCCAGTCATCCAGAGGAGATCGCCATGCATTCGTCGGCAGTCGCGCTTGCGGTGCTCCTGTCAACGATATCAGCGAGCTGCGCGCAAACGGTGTATCCAGTGGATCGGGCCGAGATTCTGACCGGAGCAAATTTCGACTTGAAGGTCGAATTCGACAGCTTGGTGGAACCCGGCGATGTCAAGCTGACGGTAAATGGCCAAGACTACGGCAGTGTCTTCGGCAGGGCCGCGCAGTTCATCGAGCGCGAGGACGGCAAGGATCAATCCGCGCTAATACTGCGTGATGCTGCGTTGACCAAGCCCGGCCGCTACATCATTCGCGTTGCAACGCCTGCTTCGGTCCGCGAGGTGACATGGACCGTCTTTGAAGCCGGCGCTCGCAAGGCAAAGAACGTGGTTCTGCTGATCGGCGACGGCCTGTCGGGTGCGCACCGCACCGCGGCCCGCCTGCTCTCGAAGGGCGTCGCCGAAGGCAAGGCCTTTGGCAAGCTCGCGATGGACGACATGCCGCATATGGCGCTGGTCGCGACCGCCGGCGTCGATTCAATCATCACTGATTCGGCAAACGCAGCCAGTGCCTATGCAACGGGGCACAAGACCGCCGTGAACGCGATGGGTGTCTACGCGGACCGTTCGGCCGATCCGTTCGACGATCCGAAAGTTGAAACCATCGTCAGTCTGGTGAAGCGTCGCAACGGCATGGCGGTCGGAATTGTTTCCAACACCGAAATCCAGGATGCGACGCCGGCCGCGATGGTTGCGCATACGAGACGGCGTGCGGCCTACGACCAGATCGTCGAGCAATTTTTTGCGGCGCAGCCCGACGTGCTGATGGGTGGCGGTCTCGCGAATTTCCTGCCGCAGGGCACGCCGGGCGCGAAGCGGCGCGACCGGACCGACTTTGTCGCAAAGTTCAGGGATGCGGGCTACGCCTATGTATCGAACGGCACCGAATTGAAAGCCATTCTGAACGACACCAAGCGCCTGCTCGGCTTGTTCAACCTCGGCAACATGGATGGCGCGCTGGACCGCAAGTTCCTGAAGGTGGGCACCGTAAAACGCTTTCCCGATCAGCCCGATCTCACCGAGATGACCGCAAAGGCGCTGGAGGTTCTGGGCCAGAACCCGAACGGCTTCTTCCTGATGGTCGAATCCGGAATGATCGACAAATACACGCACCTGCTCGATATGGAGCGGGCGGTCTATGACACGATCATGTTCGACAATGTCGTGCGGCTGGTGCGCGATTGGGCGAAGGCGCGCGGCGACGACACGCTGATTCTCGTACTCGCCGACCACACTCACCCTGTCAGTATTATCGGCACCATCGACGACGACATGACCAGCGAGCCGAACGTGCCGATGCGCGAGCGCGTGCGCATCTATGACAAGGCGGGCTTTCCGAATTATCCGGCGCCGGATGCGGAGGGCTACCCGTCGCGCGTCGATGTCAGCCGCCGCATTGCAATGTTCTCTGCCAGCCTGCCGGATCATTACGAGACATTCCGGCCGCGGCTCGACGATCCGAACGAACCGACCGCGCCCGGTACCGAGAAGGGCACGTTCGTCGCCAACGAGCGCTACAAGAATGTGCCGGGTGCTGTGCTGCGGCTGGGCAACCTGCCGCGGTTGGCCAATGCCAGCGTCCATTCCGGGGAGGATGTGGTGCTGACCGCCTCCGGTCCCGGCAGTGAGGCCGTGCGCGGGCAACTGGACAATACGGACGTGTTCCGGGTGATGGCCGAGGCGCTGGGACTTGGCCTTGGCGATCGCGCAGAGGCCGCAGCGGGATCGCGCTGAGACAAAACCGCCCGCTTGCGCGGGCGGTTGACGTTGCGGACGAAAATCCCGGATCCGATTTTAGACCTGCCGCTCCACCATCATCTTCTTGATCTCGGCGATTTCCTTCGCCGGATTGAGGCCCTTTGGACAGGCTTTCGAGCAGTTCATGATGGTGTGGCAGCGATAGAGCCGGAACGGATCTTCCAGGAAGTCGAGCCGCTCGCCCGTTGCCTCGTCGCGCGAATCCTTCAGCCAGCGAGCTGCCTGCAGCAGCGCGGCGGGACCGAGATAGCGGTCGCCGTTCCACCAATAACTCGGGCAGGACGTGCTGCAGCAGGCGCAGAGGATGCATTCGTAGAGGCCGTCGAGCTTCTTGCGGTCCTCCTCGCTCTGCCGCCATTCCTTCTGCGGCTGCGGCGTCTCGGTCTTCAGCCATGGCTGCACCGAGGCGTGCTGCGCATAGAACTGGGTCAGGTCGGGAACCAAGTCCTTGATCACCGGCATGTGCGGCAGCGGATAGATTTTCACGGCGCCCTTGATTTCGTCCATGCCGCGCGTGCAGGCGAGCGTGTTGGTGCCGTCGATATTCATCGCGCAGGAACCGCACACCCCCTCGCGGCAGGAGCGGCGGAAGGTCAGCGTCGCATCGATCTTCGACTTGATCCAGATGAGCGCGTCCAGAACCATCGGGCCGCAATCGTCCAGGTCGACCTTGTATGTGTCGATCCGCGGATTGTTGCCGTCATCCGGATTCCAGCGATAGACGCGGAACTCGCGCTCGTTTTTCGCGCCCGGACGGCCCGGCCAGGTCTTGCCTTCAGTGACCTTGGAATTCTTCGGCAGTGTGAATTCGACCATAGTCAGTCTTTCGTTGTCCAGTAGCTAATCTTCTTCGTCATCGATCAAGGCAAGCTTCAGGTCGTTGTTTTCCTCGATCCGTAACATTCGCAAATCGCGCACGGCCGGCGCAAACCATGGAAATTTTTTCGACATGCGCTGCACGACACGAACACACCTCACGGCATCGACGGTATCGTCTCCAAAGTAGGCGCTGCCCTGTTTCCATTCGAATCCTCGAGACGTCAGGTAGTTTCTGACATCAGCATAAGCATTATTCCAAGACGGACCCGGATAGACTTGTTTTAAGATCTCCGTGTCGAAATCGAAAACAATGGCGTACATTCGCCCCCCCTGCGGCCGATTGTGACCAATCCTTGCAAGCTGGTTCATTTGTCCACCTGTGGATCGCGTCGCGTTGCTTACCCTACGAGTTGAGCACAACTTCCAATTATGCGCAGTCCTACAGGGCGAAGCCACTCAATAAACCCGGGCCTTCGGCTCGATATAGGCGATGTCGTTGGTCATCGTGTAGGTGTGGACCGGACGGTAATCGATTGTGACTTTGCCGGTTTTTGGATCGAGCCAGGCCAGCGTGTGCTTCATCCAGTTCTTGTCGTCGCGTTCTGGATAGTCTTCGCGGGCATGCGAGCCTCGGCTCTCGGTGCGGTTCAGCGCGGAGTCCATGGTCACGACCGCCTGTGCGATCAGATTGTCGAGTTCCAGCGTCTCGATCAGATCGGAATTCCAGGTCAGCGAGCGGTCGGTGACGCGCACGTCTGGCATGCCCTGATAGACCTCGTGGATCAGCTTGTGACCCTCTTCCAGGATCGCACCGGTGCGGAACACGGCGCAATTGTTCTGCATCACGGTCTGCATCTTCAGACGCAGTTCCGCAGTCGGCGTGCTGCCATTGGCATGGCGGAACTTGTCGAGACGTGACAAAGCGAGGTCGGCCGAATCCTTCGGCAGATCGGGCTGCTTGCCGTTCTTCTCGACGATTTCCGCACAGCGATGCGCGGCCGCGCGCCCGAACACCACGAGATCGATCAGCGAATTCGAGCCGAGCCGGTTGGCGCCATGCACCGACACGCAAGCCGCTTCGCCGATTGCCATCAGGCCGGGCACGACGGTGTCGGGATTGCCGTTCTTCTTGGTGACCACTTCGCTGTGGAAGTTCGTCTGGATGCCGCCCATGTTGTAATGCACGGTCGGCAGCACCGGGATCGGCTCTTTGGTCAGATCGACGCCGGCAAAAATGCGCGCCGACTCCGAAATACCCGGCAGCCGCTCATGCAGGATTTCCGGTGTGAGATGATCGAGATGCAGATAGATGTGATCCTTGTTCTTGCCGACGCCGCGGCCTTCCCGGATTTCGATGGTCATCGAGCGCGAGACCACGTCACGTGATGCGAGATCCTTGGCCGTCGGCGCGTAGCGCTCCATGAAGCGCTCGCCTTCCGAATTGACGAGATAGCCGCCTTCGCCGCGCGCACCTTCGGTGATCAGGCAACCTGCACCATAGATACCGGTTGGATGAAACTGCACGAATTCCATGTCCTGCAGCGGCAGGCCGGCGCGCAGCACCATCGCATTGCCGTCCCCGGTACATGTGTGCGCCGACGTCGCCGAGAAATAGGCGCGGCCGTAACCGCCGGTCGCAAGAATGGTCATGCTCGCACGGAAGCGATGGACCGAGCCGTCGTCGAGTTTAAGCGCGACCACGCCGACGCAACGGCCTTCTTGGTCCATGATCAGGTCGATGGCGAAGTATTCGATGAAAAACTCGGCGGAATAGCGCAGCGATTGCGTATAGAGGGTGTGCAACATCGCGTGGCCGGTCCGGTCTGCCGCGGCGCAGGTGCGCTGTGCGATGCCCTTGCCGTAATCGGTGGTCATGCCGCCGAACGGACGCTGATAGATTTTTCCGTCCTCGGTCCGCGAGAACGGCAGACCCCAATGCTCGAGCTCGTAGACAGCGTCCGGCGCGTTGCGCACAAGATATTCGATCGCGTCCTGGTCGCCGAGCCAGTCGGAGCCCTTGACGGTATCGTACATATGGAAGCGCCAGTCATCGTGCCCCATATTGCCGAGCGATGCGGCGATGCCGCCCTGCGCGGCGACGGTGTGCGAGCGGGTCGGGAACACCTTGGTGATGCATGCCGTGCGCAGCCCGGCTTGCGAACAGCCGGTCACGGCGCGAAGTCCGGCGCCGCCGGCGCCTACCACCACAACGTCGAAGGTGTGATCCTCTATTGGATAGGCGGCGCCATTTACGGCCGGCGCACCGATCGGTTTGCTGCCGTTGGTCGTTGCGTTCATGACCTCAAACTCCGAAGGACAGCTTCACCAGCGCGTACAGGCAGGACAGGCCGATGACGAAACAGAAGAAGGTGTTGCACATGATCAGCGTCAGCTTGAGATCGCTGTGCACGTAATCCTCGATGATCACCTGCATGCCGAGCCACATGTGATAGGCACTCGCGATCACGAACAGCATGATAGTGATCGCCACGAACGGCGATCCGAGAATCTGTGCCGCCGCGGCGTGGTTGCGGCCAAGCAGGCCGATGATGATGGACACAAAGATGAGGGTCAGCGGCACCAGCGCGACCGCCGTGACCCGCTGTTTCCAGAAATGCTCGGTGCCGGAATGCGCTGAGCCAAGAAACCGCACCCGGGCCAACGGGGTGCGCATCGAGGGCTGCTTGCCGCTCATCGTGAGCCTCCCATGACGACAAATCCGACAATCCAGATTACGAGGGTCAATCCCACCGAGCCGATGAGATTGGCGAGCGCCAGCCATTCGCGTTCGGCCGGGCCGAAGCCGCGGCCGGTATCCCAGATAAGGTGCCGGATGCCGCCGAGCATGTGATGGATCAGCGCCCACGTGTAACCGAACAGGATCAAAAGTCCGATGATCGAGCCCATGAAGGCCTGGACCTTGGCATAAGCGGTCGGGCCGGACGCGGCCGCCAGCAGCCACCAGGTCAGCAGCAGAGTGCCGAAAAACAGCGCCGCGCCGGTGATGCGGTGCGTGATCGACATCATCATCGTCAGCATCGGCCGGTAGATGCTGAGATGGGGGGACAGCGGCCTTTCGACGGCGCGGCGTGAATGTGCCATTCGCTTTCAACTCCAGCGGCCAAGGAGGCCGCAATGCCCTGGTGACCGGAGCGTGAACCGATGGGCTTTGCACCCTGCCGGCTGCCGGACACCGCAGTTTTGGCTGCCTTAGAGGCAGTCCAATTTCGGAAACGGCGAACCAATATCGCTATTTCTGTTCTGTGCAATAAGCATTTGGAGTAGGCTGCCTTCGCCATTTCCGAAGGCAGTTGCCACAATTACAAGAACTTCAGGGAACGACCTGTGCGATTCGACATACCTGACCTGAGCCTGTTCCGGCATGTGGTCGAGGCCGGGAGTATTACCCAGGGAGCGGCGCGGGCGAATCTGGCGCTGGCCGCCGCTTCGACCCGCATCCGCAACATGGAGGATGCGATCGGGGCGCCGCTCCTTATTCGCAACCGGCAGGGCGTAACACCCACACAGGCCGGCCGGACCCTGCTTCAGCACGCGCGGACGATCCTCGCCCAGGCCGAACGCCTGCGAGAAGATCTCGGCGCCTATTCGGGCGGCTTTTTCAGCCAGGTGCGTATTCTGTCTAACACCAACGCCCTGACCGAGTTTCTGCCGGACGTCCTGAGCCCGTTCCTGACCGCCCATCCGCATGTCAGCGTCGACCTTGAGGAGCGGCTGTCCGATGAGATCGTTGGGCTGATCGGGGAGGGGGTCGGCGATATCGGGATCGTGGCCGGTACGGTGGATACCAGCCGGCTGGTGACATTTCCGTTCCGCAGCGACCGCTTCGTGCTGGTGGTGTCGCGCGATCATCCGCTGGCGCGGCGCGACAAGGCCACCTTCGCTGATGTGCTGGACTACGACTTTGTCGGGCTCGACCGCGCCAGTGCCCTGCAGCGCTTCCTCGCCGACAAGGCAAGCCGGATCGGACGGCCGCTGAAATTGCGGGTGCAATTGCGGTCCTTCGACGGCGTCTGCCGTCTCGTCGAGCGCAATGCAGGCATCGGCATCGTGCCGGAGACCACGGTGCGCTGGGCCGAGCGCTCGATGGCGATCAAGGCGGTCGATCTGACCGACACTTGGGCGTTGCGCGACCTGACGATCTGCGTGCGTGACGTTGCGGCGCTGTCGCCGTTCGCGCGCCAGCTCGTTGAGCACATGCGGCGGGGCTAGCGGGCGCGCCGCATTACCGCGGGATCAGCACCCAGTAATCCAGATCGAGGATCACCGACGGATCGTCCTCGTCGCCATTCTTCAGTGGGAAGCCGGCGCATGGCTTGTCCTTGGTCGCGATCGTGCGCACGCGCAGCGCTCCAAGATCGCTGCGCTGCGGCAGTTCGGCTTTTGCAAGGATTTCCGACCAGGCAAACACGGTATTTCCGGCGAATAGCGGCGCCACATGGCGTCCGCCATTGATGCCGGCGATGTGGAATGCATTGGCGAGGCCGTTGAAGGAGAGGGCGCGGGCGAGCGAGATCACATGCCCGCCATAGATCAGGCGTCGCCCGAAACGGCCCTGGCCCTCGATATACTGGTTGAAGTGGATGCGCGCGGTGTTTTGATAGAGCCGCGTTGCGATCATGTGCTCGGCTTCCTCGACGGTGATGCCGTCGATGTGATCGATCTTCTCGCCCACACTGTAATCGCCGAAACGATGTGCGCTGCCGGCGAGCACATTGTCGTAGGCATTGGTGTCGATCGGCGGGCAGGCATCGCCGAGCATCTTCGGGTCGAGTGCGGTCGGCAATCGCGGCACATGCTCGCCCTGAATCGCCGCCGTCTCGTCGCGCTTGCGCACCATCACCCAGCGCACATATTCCAATACCTGGGTGCCGTCTGAGCGATAGCCGACCGAACGCACAAACACGATACCGGTTTTGCGATTCGAGTTTTCCTTCAATCCGATAACCTCGGACACCGCATTGAGCGTGTCGCCTGGATAGACCGGTGCGATGAAGCGGCAATTGGCGTAGCCAAGATTGGCTACCGCGTTGAGCGAAATATCCGGCACGGTCTTGCCGAATACGATGTGAAAAACCAGCAGGTCATCGATCGGGGATCGCGGATAGCCGATGCTCTTTGCGAAAGCGTCGGAGGATTGAGCCGCGAAGCGCGCGCCAAACAGGCCATTATAGAGCGCGACATCGCCGGTCGTGACGGTGCGCGGCGTGGCGTGGCGGATAGTCTGGCCGATCCGAAAATCCTCGAAGAAATTTCCTGAAGCCGTCTTGTTCATTGTCGGTGGTGCGCCCTGCGCGTGTTCTAAAAACCGGCGGGCGGTATCAACGACGCGTCCGGCTCCGCGTCAAGTCCGGCGGTGCCGGAAGCCCGGCATCGGCGTAGTGTGGCCCGGCTTGTCATTTCCGGCCCGTGCCTTTAGCACTCCGCCGGTTCTCCATCCTGCGAGGCGTCATTTTATGGCCAGCTACAACCTGCTTCTGCTTCCCGGCGACGGCATCGGCCCCGAGGTCATGGCCGAGGTCAAAAAGCTGATCGATTTGTTCAACCGGAAGGGCATCGCCAAATTCAGCTATGAGGAAGGGTTGGTCGGCGGCTCCTGTTACGACGCCCACAAGGTCTCCATCACCGATGCGACTATGGAAAAGGCGCAAGGCTCGGACGCCGTGATCTTCGGCGCGGTCGGCGGGCCGCAATGGGACAAGGTGCCCTACGAGGTGCGGCCGGAGGCCGGCCTGCTGCGCCTGCGCAAGGACCTCGCGCTCTATGCCAATCTGCGGCCCGCGGTGACCTATCCGGCGCTTGCCGATGCCTCTTCGCTGAAGCGCGAGCTGGTCGAGGGTCTCGACATTATGATCCTGCGCGAGCTGACCGGCGGCGTGTATTTCGGCGAGCCCAAGACCATCACCGATCTCGGCAACGGCCAGAAGCGGGCGGTCGATACGCAAGTGTACGACACCTACGAGATCGAGCGCATCGGGCGCGTCGCCTTCGAGCTGGCGCGCAAGCGGCGCAACAAGGTCACCTCGATGGAGAAACGCAACGTCATGAAAACGGGCGTGCTCTGGAACGAAGTGATGACCGATCTGCATGCGCGCGAGTTCAAGGACGTGCAGTTCGAGAGCCAGCTGGCGGATTCCGGCGGCATGCAGCTTGTGAAGAATCCGAAGCAGTTCGACGTCGTGGTCACCGACAACCTGTTCGGCGACATGCTGTCCGATATCGCGGCGATGCTGACCGGCTCGCTCGGCATGCTGGCATCCGCCTCGCTCGGCGAGGTCAACCCGAAGACCGGCAAGCGCAAGGCGCTTTACGAGCCGGTCCATGGATCGGCGCCCGATATCGCCGGGAAGGGTATCGCCAATCCGATCGCGATGATTGCGTCCTTCGGTATGGCGCTGCGCTATTCGTTCGGCATGGGCAAGGAAGCCGACATCGTCGATGCGGCGATTTCGGCCGTTCTCGCTCGAGGGCTTCGCACCGCCGACATCGCTGCCAAGGGCGAGAAGGCCGTCGGCACTGCCGAGATGGGCGACGCGATCGCCAAGGAAATCGAGAAGGCGGTCGCGTAAGCCGGGTTGCAGAACAACGAAAGCGCGGGAGCCAGCCCGCGCTTTCGTCAGATCCAGGACCTCAAAAGACTCACCACCAGTCCACCCGGCCGGGCCAGGGCCGGCCGCCCGGTGTGTCGAACGGGCCATTGAAGGGATTGCGGCTCCAGGTCTGGTTGGGAACCGCATCGGTCAGCGCGGAATAGCCATAGGGCTCCGCATATTCGCGATATTTGTATTCGCCCGGAATGAGCTCCGGTCCGGGGTCGAGATAGGAGCGCGACTGCACGACCACCCGCGGGCGCACCCGGTGGCGGGCATCGCGCTGCTGATTCGAGTAGAAGAACATGTCGTCGGACGACCGTTTCCGGGTCTGCGCGTCGGCGGCCCCGGATGTCAGGAGAAATGCGCCGCCAATCGCGGTCGCGGCCAGGGCAAAGAGGGTCGGGCGCATATCCGTCCTTTAGTCGATTCCGGTTTCAACTCAGTTTACGCGGCTTTGGTTCGCCGCAAAAGCAATTCGGCACGCGACAATATCATCGGCCGCAATCGCGGCGAGCGGCGTGGTAATTTGACCACGGAGCCCGGTTGCGCCACCGTTCGGTGTTCCGCCGGATCACCGCATGGACGTACACCGGTACTTGCCCGATTTGCTGCCGCGGCTGACTGCGTTTGCCCGCGTCCTGCTGAACGACTACGACGCGGCCAACGATCTGGTCCAGGAGGCCGCCTCCAGGGCGCTGGCAGCCAGCCGGGTCCCGGTCGATGCACCCGCGTACCGGGCCTGGCTGTTCAGGATCGTGAGAAACGCCGCACTCGACGACCTGCGCCGCCGCCGCTCCTCCCCGATCTCAGTTGAACCCGGGGCGGACGCAGCCTGGCCTGCGATCTGGAATTCCGACGACGCCTGGATCGCAAAAATTACTGTGGAACAGGGACTAGCGCTGCTGTCGCGCGAGCACCGGGAAATCATCGCCTTGATCGACATTGCCGGTTTCAGCTATGGCGAGGCTGCCGATCTCCTGCAGATACCGGCCGGCACTGTCATGAGCCGCATCACCAGAGCCCGCGGCATGCTGCTGGCAGCCATCAGCAAGAACACTGTCCGTCCCTTGAAGTCGCACCATGGCCGCTGATCGAACCAAAGATATGGAAGCGCTCAACGCGTTTCTCGACGGCGAATTGAGGCCGGACGAACATGCGCGCATGGCGGCCCGTATCGCAGCCGAACCCGGCCTGGCGCGGGCCCACGCGACACTGGCCCAATTGCGCGCCGGCATCGCAGGCTTCGCAGATGCAACGCAGCCGCCCGTCCTCAGGATGCAGCCGCGGTCTGTGCGGTGGCCGGCCGCGGCCGCGGCTGCGATGGTCGCGCTGCTTGCGGGCCTTTCGCTAGTGCAGTTGCATTCGGCGAGCCCAGAGTTGACGGCGACAGCGTCCGGCCACGAGGACGCGGCTATACAGGTCGTTTCGCTCGTCGGCAGGCCGATGATCCCCGATCTCAGTCCCGCTGGCCTCACCCTCATCCGGGTCGATCGCGGCGCCGACAATCTGCTCGACCATCTGGTCGCGGTTTATACCGGTCCGCGTGGATGCCGGCTGGAACTCCATGTCCGGCCGCTTGGTTCGGACCCGATTGTGGCGCCGCAATCGACATACCGTCGCGCATGGGTCGAAGGTGCGTCGGTCTATGAATTGCTGGCATTCGGGATGCCGCTTGACCGCTTTGCGGTTGTTGCCGAGGCGGCCGAGGGCCAGACCCGCGCTTTGGCGGGGCCCGATCCGCACCGTCTGCGCGAGGCGCGCAGCAACGCCCCACCCTGCGTCGGATAACCGCAGGCGGGACGGAATAATCCGGGGCTCCCGTTCGTTTCTTCCGCTCACGGTCTGCGCAATGGCGATTGCGACGGACCGGAGGCCGCGGTTCGGCGGCATCACAGGGAGAGACGACCATGTCGGGGAAGATCGAACGATCGATTGAAGAACTTTATGCGGACGATCCGGAGCGCGCCGATGCGGTGGTGTTCGGGCGCAAGACCGGGCTCGACCGCCGCGGATTTCTGGGAGGAGCGGGCCTTGCGGCGATGGGCGCTGCTGTCGGCGGCTCCATTCCCTTCGCGGCGAACATGCCGGGCGGGCTGATTCCTGCGGCGATGGCGCAGGACAAGCCTGCGGCACCTGCAGCGGCAGCACCGAAAGGTCCAACTTACCTCAATTTCCCTGGCAAGAGCGACAAACTCGTCGTGCTCGGCGAAAAGCCGCTGGTCGCGGAGACGCCCGAGTCTCAGCTCGACGACGACACCACTCCGATCGAGAAATTCTTCATCCGCAACAATGGCCAGATCCCTGAGCCGGCGAAAGACGCCGACAAGTGGACGATCAAGATCGACGGTGAAGTCAACAAGCCGCTCGACATCACGCTGGGCGAGCTGAAGGCGAAGTTCAAACCGGTGACCCGCCGGATGGTGCTTGAGTGCGGCGGCAACGGGCGCTCTTTCTTCACGCCGCAGGCGCGCGGCAATCAGTGGACCAATGGCGGCGCCGGATGTTCAGAATGGACCGGCGTTCGCGTCGCCGACGTACTCAAAGCCGCGGGCGTGAAGCCGTCCGCGGTTTTCAGCGGCCATTACGGTGCCGATCCGCACCTCTCGGGAGATGCCAACCGTGTCGCAATTTCGCGCGGCGTGCCGATCAAGAAGCTGATGGATGAAAACAACCTCATCGTTTGGGCGATGAACGGCCAGCCTCTGCCGAATATTCACGGCGGACCGGTTCGTCTCATTATCGGCGGATGGCCCGGCTCGGTATCGGCGAAATGGCTGAATCGCATCTGGATCCGCGACAAGGTGCATGACGGTGCCGGCATGGGCGGCACGTCGTATCGCGTCGCCATAAATCCGATGGTGCCGGGCGGCAAGGTCGACGAGAAGAACATGAAAGACCTCGAGTCAATGCCGGTGCGATCGATCATCACCAACCCGGCGGACGGAACCAAAATTCCGGCCGGCACCCGCGAAGTGAAGCTTCGCGGCGCATCATGGGCCGGCGACTACGAGGTCAAGCAGGTCGATATTTCGATCGACTATGGTGCGACCTGGCAGCGGGCCCAGCTCGGCAAGCCGAAGAACAAGTACGACTGGCAGCGCTGGACCGCGACCGTGAAGCTGCCGTCCGACGGCTATTTCGAGATCTGGACGCGCGGCACAGATTCCCGCGGTGTTGCGCAGCCGCATGTCGCGGGGTTCTGGAATCCGCAAGGATACGGAGCCAATCCGATGCACCGTGTGCGTGTCCTGGTGGGCTGACCACACGATGATGTCGCCGAACATTGATCGCTCTGCCGCCGCGCTTTTCGCGCGGCGGTTTCTTTGCGCGGTTGTGCTCGCTGCGATCTGCAGCGGGCCGCTGGCCGCAAACGCTCAGCAGCAGCGCACCTTCGCGCCTACCGACGAATCGCCGGAGGATCTTCCTGCCGGCGCCGGGCGCGAGGAGACGTTCTATTCGTGTACGCCGTGTCACGGGTTCAAGATCGTGGCGCAGCAGGGCATGACACGCGCGCAATGGGACGACTCGCTGAACTGGATGACGACCAAGCACGGGATGAACAAGATCGAGGGCGACGACCGCAAGCTGATTCTCGATTATCTCGAGCAGCATTATCCGCCGACCACGCGCGGAAGTCCGAATCCATTCCTGAAGTGATGCGTGGAGCTATCGCGCGATCCGTCCGCGCAGCCGCGGCTTCGATGCGACCGAATGGGTCGCATCGCTGCCCGGCCGTTTCGGGGTCGCGTACAGAAGGTGATCGCGCTGGCCGCAGAAGCTGCGCTTGAGCTCGGCCTGGGCGAACAGACGTGCGATGTCCGGAGCGCTGCCCGCCGACATCAGCGTCAACCGGTCGAGCGCGCAGGAGATCACCGAACGGTCGACCAGCAGATTCATGTTGCAGGACAGGCCGCCGATCTGCAGCCGCGGCGTATCGAAATTGCGCACGAAGCCGATGCATTTGTAGCCGCTGAACGGCCCGATGCCGAACTCGAACGTCTGGAAGCGGCCGAATTTCGACGGGATCGGCATCGCGGTTTGCATTACGCTGACGCGGCCGTGCTCGGCGGCGAGTGCGCGGACCTCGTCAACGGCGCCGCCGAAATCGCCGGTCTCGTCGCCGGCGCGGTAAATCTCGAAGCTGATGAAGCGCTGCGTCCGGCCGAGTTCACCGAAGGACAGGATGTCCTTGCGGCCGCCGCCCGCGACATGGCGGCGGATGGCGTAGTGGGTATCGCCCTCGCCGAAGCCAGGGATCGCCAGCTGGAAGGCCGGCCATGGCTTGTCCACCTCGAGCCAGGCGGGCCGCGCCGGCGCTTCGATCATCTCGGCCATGCGCGGCTCCTTGAAGAATTCCGTCGCGATCAGCGAGAGGGCGGCGATCGCGCTGAGATACGCGAGAATGCGGACCATTGCCGCGCGGAACTCGGACGGCAACACGAACGGGGCGCTGGCCACCAGCGCCACGCGGCGCCATTCGATCGCCCGCACCACAGCCTGCACGGTATGCCAGCTCAGGGTCTCGACGGCGCGGCCGACACGATCCAGGGCGAGGTTGGCGGAGGCGCCGGCACGCGCGGTCCAGCGCTTCGGATCGCAGAAAAGCTGAGCCCGCAGCCACAGCACCGGCAGATGCCGGCCCAGGCTTTTGCGCCATGTCGCGGCAGCGCGGGCAAGAGCCTGCGGCGAGGCGCTTCCGGCCCCGGATGGCAAGTCGTAGGCCCCCAAAAACAGCCTCCCTCGACGGCCTTTCAGGCCGGCGTTGTCACGGCTGTCTTTCTCGCTTAGAAGCGCCTCCGTCCGGGTTATTGCAGCAGCAAAATACCGGCAATTTTCCCTCGGAGAGTGAACGATGGGTTACAAGGTCGCAGTGGTCGGCGCCACCGGAAATGTGGGCCGCGAGATGCTGGATATCCTGGCCGAACGCCGGTTTCCCGCTGACGAAGTCGTCGCCATCGCCTCGCGCCGTTCGCAGGGCGTCGAGGTCTCCTATGGTGAAAAAACGCTGAAGGCGACCGCGCTCGAACACTACGACTTTTCCGGGATCGATATCTGCCTGATGTCGGCAGGCGGCTCGGTGTCGAAGGAATGGTCGCCGAAGATCGCCGCGCAGGGCGCAGTGGTGATCGATAATTCGTCGGCCTGGCGCTACGACGCGGATGTGCCGCTGATCGTGCCGGAAGTGAATGCGGATGCGATCGTCGATTTCCGCAAGAAGGGCATCATCGCCAATCCGAACTGCTCGACCGCGCAGCTCGTCGTGGTGCTGAAGCCCTTGCACGATGCGGCGAAGATCAAGCGCGTCGTGGTTTCGACCTATCAGTCGGTGTCGGGCGCCGGCAAGGACGGCATGGACGAACTCGACCGCCAGACCAAGGCGGTCTATTCGCTCGGCGAAATCGAGGTGAAGAAGTTCACCAAGCGCATCGCCTTCAACGTCATTCCGCATATCGACGTGTTCATGGATGACGGCTCCACCAAGGAAGAGTGGAAGATGGTGGTCGAGACCAAGAAGATTCTCGATCCGAAGATCAAGCTCTCCGCCACCTGCGTGCGCGTGCCGGTTTTCATCGGTCATTCCGAGGCGGTGAATATCGAGTTCGAGAACGAGATCACCGTCGATCAGGCGCACGAGATCCTGCGCAAGGCGCCGGGCGTTCTTGTCGTCGACAAGCGCGAGAATGGCGGCTACGCAACGCCGTATGAGGCGGCGGGTGACGACGCGACTTATGTCAGCCGCGTGCGCGAAGACCCGACCGTGGAGCACGGTCTCGTGCTGTGGTGCGTGTCGGACAATCTGCGCAAGGGTGCCGCGCTCAATGCGGTGCAGATCGCCGAGAGCCTGATCAACCGCAAGCTGATCGAGGCGAAAAAGAAGGCGGCGTAACGGCCGCCGGATTCGGATTTCAAACAGCAAGCGAAATTGTCCTCGCGACGCGTGTTGCAGCGCCCGAGCCATGAAAGAGGGGGACGGCGCGCCGGGAGGCGCGGGCAGTCCGTTTCGCCGCATCGCTTGCGCGACGCGGCTCACCTCTCGGCGCACCATCGGCGGCGTTCTAGCGGATACCCGAAAGCATCCGCCAACTCCGGGGCCGCGCTTCCAGCGCCTGGCCTGAAGCCCGGCGCGTCTAGCGAGCTCCTCGCACACCGGTCCTAGTGCCGGCAGGGCGGGGTCCCGAAGCCACCCGGGAGCCGGCTCCACGTTTGAGCCGGCGCGCGGGCGCCGCATCCCGCTCCGCCTTCAAGACGTCTCCGGAAGACGCCCCTCATCGAGCGGGACGATTTGGACTATAATCCTATATAGGAATATTGTCAATAGTGCCAAGCGAGGATCGTCCCGCGTTGCTCCTCACATTGCGTAGCAACGGGACGCCGTGGTTCGACATTATGCCCGCCTGCGGAGGCGGGCCGCACCCTGATCGCAGGGAACGGCTTGCGCTCGCCTTCAAAACCTCGGCGCCGCCAGGGCCTCGGCGTGCGCGTCCTTCGCCACGCGCGCAAATTCGCCGCCGCTGCGATCGCACACATAGAGCGATCCGGTCGCGACGCCGAAATACGCTCCGTGAACGTTGACTTCGCCGCGCTCGATCAGCTTGGCGAGCCGCGGGAAGGTCATCAGGTTGTCGAGGCTGTTGCGGATATTTGCCTGTTCCAGCCGCCGCAGATAGTCGCCCTGCGCTTCCGCGTCGCCGCGCGGTCCGATCTTGTCCATCGCGGGCGCCATCAGCTTCATCCACTTGCCGATGAAGTCGCTGGGCGAAAGCGGCTCGGCGTCTTCCGCAAACGCGCGGACGCCCCCGCATTGCGCATGACCCAGCACCACAATGTGCTTGATCTTCAGTGCGGCCACCGCGAATTCCAGCGCCGCCGATACGCCGTGCGCCTGTCCATCCGGCGCATAGGGCGGCACGATATTCGCGACGTTGCGCACCACGAACAATTCGCCGGGGCGCGCATCGAAGATGACCTCGGGCGAGACCCGCGAGTCGCAGCAGCCGATCACCATGATTTCGGGCGATTGCCCGCTCTCGGCGAGTTCGCGATAGCGCGCCTGCTCCTCGACCAGCCTGCCGAAAAGGAAATGCCGATAACCGTCCACGAGGCGAACCGGAAAGGTCGCGGACGAGGCCTGGTCTTCGTTCGGTTCTGTGCGCATGACAGGTTCGCATATGGCATGCGGGTGCCGAAATCAACGGTGCCTGCTGTAGCGTCAAAATCGCTCGCCGCGCACCACCTGTACGTCCGACACCGTCACGATTGCGATCTGTCTGGAAATCAGCGGGAAGATCGCGTCCATCAGCCCTGGCGCGGCGTCGGCGCCGACGATCAGCACGACGACCACCATGCGGCCGGCATCGGTCGCCAGCCCCTCTCGGTTCCAGCTGCCGTGGTGGCCGCGTCCGGCGATGGCCGGCAGAACGGTATAGCCCGAGACGTTGGCGCCATCGATCAAGGCGAGCAGCCGGTTGAGCAGTGGTGCCTCGACCACAATCTCGATCCGCTTCTTGGCGTGCATTTCCATCGCAGCCTCGCCTGTCACGGCCGGATCGCGGCTTGCGCGATCCAGACATAGATCGGAATTCCGAGCATCAAATTGAAGGGGAACGTAACGCCGAGCGACAGCGTCAGATAAATCGAGGCATTGGCCTGCGGCAAGGCGAGGCGCATTGCGGCCGGCACGGCGATATACGACGCCGAGGCCGCCAGTGTCAGCAGCAGTGCTGCACCTCCGGCGGACAGGCCGACCATCAGGCACAGCGGCAGCGCCAGCGCCGCGCTGATCAGCGGCATGTACAGCGCGAAGGCAATAACGGGCGCGGTGAGATAACGCCGGCCCTCGCGCATGCCGCGCCCGGCCACCAATCCCATGTCCAGCAGGAAGAGGCAGAGCACGCCGAGAAACAGATCGCCAATGAATGGTTTGATCATGTCGTTGCCGCGCGCGCCGGTGATCCAGCCAATGACGAAGGCGCCGACCAGCATGACGATGGACGGATTGCCGGCCACCTCGCGCAGTACGCGGCCCAACGGCTCATCCTCGGCGCTGCGCGAATAGCGCCGTGCCAGCAGCAGCGCGATCACGATGGCCGGCGCCTCCATGCTCGCGGCAACCGCGACCAGATAGCCCTCATATGCGAGCTTCATCGTCTGCAGCGCCTGTGTCCCGGCGATGAAGGTTACGATCGATATCGAACCGTAATGCGCAGCGGTCGCGGCGGCATCGATCGCCGACAGCGAACTGGTGAGGCGCAGGATGAAAAAAGCGATCACCGGGATGATGACAGAGAGCGCGATGCCGCCAAGGATTGCGCCCGCCATGCGCAGATCGACGCCGGAGACCGCGACCTGGACCCCGCCCTTGAAGCCGATCGCCATCATCAGATAGAGCGCGATGCCTTTGGCGATCGCTTCGGGAATGGCAAGATCGGATTTTGAAAGCGCAGCGAGCAGGCCCAGAACGAAGAACAGAACCATCGGCGAGAGGAGGTTCTGCGCAGCAAGTCCGAGAACGTTGCTCAACTGGCGCTCCGAAACACCGCAGGGCAATTTTTGCGGCAGCACGTCCGGATATCACGCCCAGATCGCCATTCGCAAGCCGTGGGTATCGCGCGGTGGCGGATCCGGAAAAGGTCTGGCGATACCCGCATGGATGCGCCGTGCGATTGCGGCGCAGGCCAGCGCATCGAGCAGATCGTCGGCTGCGGCGCCCTTTGGCGGATCCGCGTCAATCGCGGCTGCGGGCAAACCGGCTGCAGCGAGCAGGCTGCGGCGCAGCGTCAACCCCGGCTCGTAGAGCTTCCCTTTGACTTTTTTCGGCTCGGTCAATGCGCGCTCGCCGTTCAGGCGCCAGAACGCGACCTCGGGATGCACCTCGAAGACGCGTGCGGCGGCGGCGGGATCGGCACGCAGGCAGGAATCGATCTCGCGGATTTTCGGCGCGATCATGAAAAGCTGCTTGGAAATCTTGCGCGGCGGATCGGAGGTTGCGAGCGCGACGGCGCAGGCTTTGCGGTAATCGGTCTCAGCCATCGCCGCGCGCGAGGGGACCGAAAACACCGCGGATTGCCGCGCGCCGAGCAAGGGCCGCACCGCGTTCTCGGCCGCGCGCCCGCCATAGCCGGTGCGCTCAGGCAAACCGACCGGCATATCGACCGCGATGATTGCGGGCTTCTCGGGCGCAGCAAGAATATCCGCAAACTGTGACTCGACCCGGACCCGCGCCTCGTCTCCGCCCGGCTGCACCAAAGCCACAACCCAGCCGGCGCGGCACCCGTCCACGCCCGCAACCCAAACACCAAACTCGTTCATTCGACCATTGTCGCGCATGCCATACGCTGGCATGAGATCGAACGTCTCGCTAGGCTTTGCGTGATCAAGGGGGAAAGTTCATGACCATACGGCCGCGCCGCTCTGTCCTTTACATGCCGGGTTCGAATGCCCGCGCCATCGAAAAGGCGCGCACGCTGCCGGCCGACGGCGTGATCATCGATCTGGAAGACGCGGTCGCTCCCGACGCCAAGGTGGCCGCGCGCGAGCAGGTAGCGAGCGCGGTGAAGCAGGGCGGCTTCGGTTCGCGCGAGGTTTTCATCCGCATCAACGGCATCGATACGCCCTGGCATGCCGAGGATCTGATGGCTGCCGCAGCCGCGGCGCCCGACGCGATCCTGATCCCGAAGATCAACAATTTCGAACAGCTGGAGATGGTCGGCCGCCGCCTGCTCGACATGGGTTGCAACAAGAAGACCCGCATCTGGGCGATGATCGAGACGCCGTTCGCAATCCTCAACATCCTCGACATTGCGAAGGCTGCGAAGGATTCCGAAACCCGCCTTTCGGGCTTCGTGCTCGGCACCAACGATCTCGCCAAGGAAACCTCGGCGCGGCTCATTCCCGGCCGGGCGCCGATGCTGCCATGGCTGGCGACATGCGTTCTCGCTGCTCGCGCTTACGGTCTTGCAATTCTCGACGGCGTCTACAACGACATCGGCGATGCCGAAGGCTTTGCTGCGGAATGCGAGCAGGGCCGCGATCTCGGTATGGACGGGAAGACGCTCATCCATCCGAACCAGATCGAGCCGTGCAATCGCGCGTTCTCCCCGAGCGATGCGGAGATCGCGCAGGCCCGCAAATTCATTGCCGCGTTCGATCTGCCGGAAAATGCCGACAAGGGTGCGATCATGCTGGACGGCCGCATGGTCGAGCGCATGCATGCCGATATTGCGCGCCGCACGGTTGCGATTGCGGATGCGATTGCAGCAAAGCGCTGACTCAGCGCTCTCGTGTCCCGGACGCGGCGCAGTACGAGCGCAGCGAAGCGATGCGCCGCAGAGCCGGGACCCATTACCTTATGTCGCTTGATGCAATGGGTCCCGGTTCTGCAGCGCGGTACTGCGCACCGCGCTGCGCCCGGGACGCGAGCGCGGGGACCCAGAGCTGCCGTGAGCGACTATGGAAGAACTGGGCTCCCGCTTGCGCGGGAGCGAACGGAGCCAGAGGCTCTGCCTCGCATCACATCCACGGGCGCTCTTCGGCCACCTTGCTTTCGAAGCTGTCGATCTTGTCCTTCTTGACCATCGTCAGCCCGATATCGTCGAGTCCGTTGAGCAGGCAATGCTTGCGGTGCGGGTCGATGTCGAACTTGATCACGCCGCCGTCGGGGCCGCGGATTTCCTGCTTCTCCAGATCGATGGTCAGCGTCGCATTGGCGCCGCGTTCGGCATCGTCGAACAGCTTTTCGAGTTCTTCCGGCGTGACGCGGATCGGCAAGATGCCGTTCTTGAAGCTGTTGTTGTAGAAGATGTCGCCGAACGAGGTGGAGATCACGCAGCGGATGCCGAAATCGAGCAGCGCCCAGGGCGCATGCTCGCGCGAGGAGCCGCAGCCGAAATTGTCGCCCGCCACCAGAATCTTGGCGTTGCGATAGGCCGGCTTGTTGAGCACGAAATCCGGATTCTCGCTGCCATCGTCGTTGAAGCGCTTTTCCGCGAACAACCCCTTGCCGAGGCCGGTGCGCTTGATGGTCTTCAGATATTGCTTGGGGATGATCATGTCGGTGTCGACATTGACCACCTTCAGCGGCGCCGCGACGCCTTCCAGAACCGTGAACTTTTCCATCGTGCTTTAATCCTTGGCCGGCCGCCCGGGGCAGCCTGGAATTGTTCTTGTCATGCAGGCGGCCGGGGCCGCGGTCAAGTAGGACGCCCCCGCCAGGGCGGCAAGCCGGGTCAGGTCGGGGCTGCCATGCGGCGATACGAAACCCCGCCCTGTCCGGCGGCAAGCACCAATGTGATTTGCGCTCAGGCGAGCGCGTCGATGCCCGCTTTCGCGATCTGCTCATCCTCGTGCGACTGCACGCCGGAGACGCCGATTGCCCCGACGCAATCGCCCTCGACCATGATCGGCAGCCCGCCCTGGATCTGCAGAACGCCGGGAAAATTCATGAAAGCCGGCCGCTCCTTGACGCGATCCTCCCAGAATTTCGACGGCCGCCGGGTGATGGCCGACGTCTTCGCCTTCAGGGTTGCGACCTCGGCGGTGGTGGAAATCGCACCGTCCATGCGGTCGAGATAAAGCAGGATGCCGGCATCATCGACGATGGCAATCG
This sequence comes from Pseudomonadota bacterium, assembly GCA_049324435.1. Classification (GTDB taxonomy): domain Bacteria; phylum Pseudomonadota; class Alphaproteobacteria; order Rhizobiales; family Xanthobacteraceae; genus Pseudorhodoplanes. Next base: position 13,898 of record JBMOOQ010000028.1, on the reverse strand, counting down.
TCACATTCCATTTATGCTTTTCAGCCTCGGCGCGGCAGGCGGCGGCCATCTTGTGGACGTCGGACGATTGCAGGCACGGCTTTTTGCGCATGGTGTCACTCCCCGGATGGCGCGTGATGAAGGCTGCTGAAACCTATGGTCACTGAACGCTGGCTTCGATCGCTTCCATGTCCTCGTCGGACAATCCGAAATGGTGGCCGATCTCGTGCACCAGCACATGGGTGATGATCGCGCCCAGCGTCTCGTCGTGGTCGGCCCAATAATCGAGGATCGGGCGCCGGTACAGCCAGATCATATTGGGCATCTGGCTCGGCGCGCTCTCGGAGCGGAACGGCAGGCCGATGCCCTGGAACAGGCCAAGGATGTCGAACTCGCTTTGCAGCCGCATCTGCGCGATCACCTCTTCGGAGGGAAAATCGTCGACGCGGATGATGACGCCTTCGCACAGGGCGCGGAAGGTCTCCGGCAGCCGCCGGTAGGCATCGGCCGCAATCACCTCCATGTCTTCGAGCGACAGCGCTTTGACCGGGCGCCACGCCAGCGGATCGGCAAGCGGATTTTCTGGGGCGTCAGCGGACATAGGTGAGGTACAAATAAACGGCGAGAGCCACGACGGCGATTGCACTCAGGGTGCGTCCGATGCGACGGCCCCACAATTCGGCCGGGTCGCCGGCCGGTGTGTCTGCCGCTCCGAAATGGGCGCGCGCGCGGCCGAACAGACTGCCGAGCGCATCGCTTTCCTGCCGCAGGCGCGCCAGATCGGCAAGGGCGGCGTCTTCGGCCGCGCGCCGGGATGCGTCTTTCCGGGTGCCGGGATCCGGGCCGTGTTCCATTGCGTGACCATAGGCCGGCTGGCGTGGCGGATACAAATGGTTGACCTTGTGCGTCCAATAGGAGAGCGTTCGTGCCATGAGACCGAACCACGCCGTCCTCGTCGCCGCTCTGTTGGCCGCATCGGCCATTGGCTCAGCTGCGCCGGTTTCATCAAGCGAAAGGGCCGCGCGGACAACCGAGTTGTCGGCGCAGTCGCGCGAGCGGCCGCGCGTTCGCGTGACGCCGCCCGCCGCCTATGACTATCCGCGGCCCGGGCCTTACGCATGGCCGGGGCCGGGTTATGTGCGGCAATGTGTCGATTGGTACGCCACCGAATTTCGGCTGAGCGGACCCGTTGTCACGCCGCAAATGCGATGCCGATGGGTGCGCGGTTAACCGCGTCTCCCGATTATGTATCGGTTCGGCCGCGGACGGTTGGAACGCGCGCTTCCGCAGGTTTATTGTGGTGGCAGCCGCACCTTTGGAGAAAGCGCATGCTCAAGCAGCTCGGGTTCCTGGCCTTATTCGGTGCGCTGGTTGCGGTGACGCCCGCGCCCGCGCCCGCTTCCGCCGCCGCAGCCGGCGTGCGCAACGGCGCGGCGGCCGCAAGCCACGACGAGATCAGCGCGCGGCGTTACTATTATCGCTATTACCGCCCGTATCGGTACTATCGGCCGTATCGCTATTATTACCGGCCCTACCGCCCGTACCGCTACTACCGGCCGTACCGGTATTATCGTTATTATTGAGCGATTTCGGACAAAGCTCGGAACCAATATCGGCCCGTCGTCAGGCGGGCCTTTTTCTTCGCCCATACCGGCGCGTCGCGAATGGCGTCTTCTTCTGAAACGGAATCCGCTTTGGAGCGTTTACGACAGAGGCGACACGAAGAAAAAGGAGTGCGCGTATGAAGGCGATGGTTGTCACGGTTGCAGCGGCCGGACTGGCTGCGGCATTCGCCATGCCGGCCAAGGCGGACGGTTCCGCGAGAGCCGATTGCGTCAACACTGCAGCGCAGGTCGAGCACACTGATATCAGCGCGCAGCGCCGTCATTATCATCGGCATCGTTATCACGGTCACCGCTACCGTTACGTGCCGCGCTACGGCTATTACCGTCCCTACCGGCCCTACGGGTATTATGCCCCCTATTATTACCGCCCTGGCGTCAGTTTCGGCTTCTGGGGTGGACCGCGTCTCGGTGTCTGGTTCTGATGCGATCCCGGATTGCTTGAAATCAAAGGTCCGCCGCGCGGCGGGCCTTAACTTGTTTGTGTTGCTGATTGGTGGATCAAACTGGAACCCGCGGTGTGCATTGCAGTTTCCAGCAAGCAGCTTCACAGGTGAGAGGGAGCCGACCATGAAAAGGCAGGTACTAATCTTGGCTGCAGGATGCGTCGCACTGATGCTGGCGATGCCGGCGCAGGCGGAGACGCGAAAGCCTGCAGGCATCGCCGCTAACGGTGGCACAGCGCAGAATATCGACGTTTCATCGCAACGCCGGCATTACCGCCGCTATCATGGCCCCCGGCGCGTGTACGTCGTGCGCAGAGCCTATTGGGGTCCGCGCCGCGTTTATTGGGGGCCCCGCTACCGTTACTGGGGACCTCGCTATGCGTATTGGCGCCCGCGCCCCGTCTGGTGGGGACCGCGCTATTACTGGCGCCCGCGTCCGGTCTATTGGGCTCCCGCGCCGGTTTATTTCGGTCCGCGCTACTATTGGGGCGGACCGGTGGTGACGGTCGGTTTCGGACCGCGCTGGTGGTGGTGAGCCGCACCGCCTGAAATGAACGAAGGCCCGCCATGCGACGGCGGGCCTTTTGCATTTCGTCCGCAAATCGAAGCTGCTTCTAAGACGCGCCGCCAATGCTGCCGGCGCAGTTAATGAGAAAAACTCGTCGCTTGAAAACGTGAGCGCTCACGCGATTCGTGACGGCGTCCGACATTGTCGAAACCGGCGGTTGAACGCAAACGGGTTGAGCTTAATCAACGCCTGCCGCAGGCCATTTTACCTAACCTGATTGCGAATTGTTTTGAGGGTGAGGAAATGGTCTCGCTGGAGAAAACCTTAAGGAGTGCCGCAGCCGCAATGCTGGCCGGCATCTTGTTGAACGCAACTTCGGCTCTTGAGATTGCGCTGGCAGAAACAGGCAAGGGGCAAAGCATCGCGCAATCAGAATTGCCGGCCGTGTTGTCCTCGCAATCGCGGGATCAACGTCGCGGGCGGCCTGCTGCAGCGCGCCCCGCACCACGGCCAGCTGCAGCGCGGCCGGCACCGAGAGCGCAGCCACCACGCGGTGGCGGCATGCGACAGGCCAGACCGCCGCAGCGCATCCACGCGACTCCCAGAGGTGCGATTCCAAGTTCTCGCACAGGTCCGCGAGGGCCTGCCGTGACCCGTTCGGGAGTGCGTGGGCCAGGTACAACGCGCGTGGGTGTGCGTGATGGGTCGCGTGGTCCGGCCGTTTCGCGAACCGGCCGCGATGTGCGCGGCGGTACACGGACCGGCATTCGCGATGGTGGACGTAGTCCCGGAGGCAGCCGTGTCGGTGTGACCGGCCCCGGCAGCCGCGACGGTGTCCGCGGCCCCGGTGGCACGCGCACGGGCGTAACCGGCCCTGGCGGCCGCGATGGCATTCGAGGTCCGGGCGGAAGCCGTGTTGGAGTGACCGGCCCTGGCAGCCGCGACGGTGTCCGTACTCCTGGCGGCACGCGCACCGGCGTGACGGGTCCCGGTGGCACACGCATTGGTGTGACCGGCCCGGGCGGCCGCGGTCCCGGCGGAAGCGATGGTGTCCGTGGTCCTGGCGGCACGCGGATTGGCGTGACTGGCCCGGGCGGCCGCGGTCCCGGTGGCCGCGATGGTGTACGCGGTCCTGGCGGGACCCGGATTGGTGTGACCGGTCCGGGCGGCCGTGGCCCCGGCGGCCGCGATGGTGTTCGCAGTCCCGGAGGCCGTGATGTTGTGCGCGGTCCGGGCGGCGTGCGTGGCCCCGGCATCGCGGTGATTGGAGACCGGCGGGTCACGGTGTGGCGCGGTCCGCGGCGGATCTGGATCGGCTCCGGCTGGCGTACGCTTGTGCCCGTGACGGCGCTCGGCGCGATCTACATCGGCAGCCGCTATTACGATCCCGACGGTTATGTCGCGGTCGCGCGGCCGCGTTGTTCGGGCTTTACGGATGATGGCTGCCGGCTCGAGTGGCGGCCGATCACGACCGCCGATGGCTTCGTCGAGTATCAATGTGTCCAGTACTGTCCGCGAGGCGATCTCCCGCCACCGGCTGTCGTCGTCGCGCCGCCGCCGCAGGTGACGCCTCCCCCGCAACCGCCGGTCGCGGTGGTTTCACCACCTCCGCCCGCGCCGGACGCTCCGGCAAAATGCCGGATGACGATCTTCGCCGAGCCAGGTCTTACGGGGCTGTCGGCCGAGGTCGAGGATGAGGAAGCGCAATTATCCGAAGCCGGCTGGGCCAAGGAAATTGCGTCCATCGAGATTGTATCCGGAACTTGGGAATTCTTCACCGAGGAGAATTTCGGCGGAGACATGATGCGGCTCGGACCGGGCAAATACGATCGGCTCGATCCGGCCTGGGTCCGCCAGATCAGCTCCTTCATGTGCGTCGATTCATAACGGCAACACCGGGATGTTTTGACCGCAGCGACGGCAAAATCGTCGCATAAAAATGAAAATAGGCCCGCCATGCGACGGCGGGCCTTTTGCAGCAAACACAGCGTTGCGTGCCGATCATCTCCACTCGCGCACGTCGACGAAGTGACCGGCGACCGCGGCTGCGGCGGCCATTGCCGGCGAAACCAGATGCGTGCGGCCCTTGAAGCCCTGACGGCCCTCGAAGTTGCGGTTCGAGGTCGAGGCGCAGCGCTCCTCCGGCTTCAGCTTGTCCGGATTCATCGCAAGACACATGGAGCAGCCCGGCTCGCGCCATTCGAAACCCGCTTTCAGGAAAATCTTGTCCAGCCCTTCGGCTTCGGCCTGTTCCTTCACGAGGCCCGAGCCCGGCACGATCATCGCGTTGACATTGGCGTTGACACGCTTGTCTTTCACGATGCGCGCGACTTCGCGCAGATCCTCGATGCGGCCGTTGGTGCAGGATCCGATAAACACGCGGTCGAGCTTGATGTCGGTGATCTTCGTGCCCGGCTGCAGCCCGATATATTCCAGCGCGCGCTTCTTGGAGAGCCGCTTGGCTTCGTCGGCGATGTCGTCCGGATTCGGCACCCGTCCTGTGACCGAAACCACGTCTTCGGGGCTCGTGCCCCAGGTGACGAGCGGCGGCAGGTTCGCGGCGTCGAGCCGGATCTCATGGTCGAAATGCGCGCCGTCGTCCGAATGCAGGGTCTCCCAGTATCGCATCGCGCGATCCCAGTCGGCGCCCTTCGGGGCTTTCGGACGGTCCTTCAGATAGGCGAAAGTCTTTTCGTCCGGCGCCACCATGCCGGCCCGCGCGCCGCCTTCGATCGACATATTGCAGATCGTCATGCGGCCTTCCATCGAGATCGAACGGATCGCCTCGCCGGCATATTCGAGCGTATAACCGGTGCCGCCTGCGGTGCCGATCTCGCCGATGATGGCCAGGATGATATCCTTTGCAGTGACGCCGTCCGGCAGCTTGCCATCGACGATCGCGCGCATGTTCTTCGATTTCTTCTGGATCAGCGTCTGGGTCGCAAGCACATGCTCGACCTCGGAGGTGCCGATGCCATAGGCCAGCGCGCCGAATGCGCCATGTGTCGCGGTGTGACTGTCGCCGCACACGATCGTGGTGCCCGGCAGAGTGAAGCCCTGCTCCGGCCCAATGATGTGGACGATGCCCTGACGCTTGTCGAACTCGTTGTAGTATTCGAGGCCGAAGAACTTGGCGTTCTCGGCGAGATAGGCGATCTGTGCAGCGCTCTCCGGATCGGGATTGGGCTTTGTGCGATCGGTGGTCGGCACGTTGTGATCGACGACCAGCAAGGTCTTTTTCGGTGCGCGCACCTTGCGGCCGGACAGCCGCAGACTTTCGAAGGCTTGCGGCGAGGTCACCTCATGCACGAGATGGCGGTCGATATAGAGCAGGCAGGTGCCGTCCGGCTGTTCGTCGATGACGTGGTCGTCCCAGATCTTGTCGTAGAGGGTGCGGGGCTTCATGGTTTTGAATCTCGGCGTGTTTCGATGTGTCTTTGCAGCGAATGCAGGCGAAGGGTGCAGCCGCGCGCCTGGGCGCAAGCGCTCGCACGCTCAAAGGCCGGCCTGGATCGAGGCGGTCATGCGGCCGAAAAAACGGCCGGGCAGGCGGTCATGATCCCGCAGGACGAAGGCGAAGGGCCCTATGAAACCGCTCAAGCTCATGGCCGCGATATAACAATTCCAGTCTGGCGCCGCAATGAAACAGGTGCCGCAGCGTCCGCCGCGAACGCATAGCGCAATGCGGTGCCGGAAACGAAAATGGCCGGGACGGGCCCGGCCATGATGTCTCGATCGCTTGGCCTGCGAATTACTCCGCAGCTTCCTTTGCGGTGTCTGCGGCGTTGTTGCCGCCGTGACGGCCCTGAGCCTCGGCGATGCGCGCCGACTTGCCGCGCAGACCGCGCAGATAATACAGCTTCGCGCGGCGCACCTTGCCGCGGCGCACGACCTTGATCGAGTCGATCAGCGGCGCGTAGAGCGGGAACACGCGCTCGACACCCTCGCCGTACGAAATCTTGCGCACGGTGAAGTTCTCGTTCAGGCCGCCGCCCGAACGCGCGATGCACACGCCTTCATAAGCCTGCACACGGGTGCGCTCGCCTTCCTTCACCTTGACGTTGACGATCACGGTGTCGCCCGGCTCGAAATCAGGAATGTCGCGGCCGGCCGAAAGTTTCGCCACCTGTTCCTGTTCAAGCTGCTCGATGATGTTCATGGCGATCTCTCCGTATCGGTCGGCGGCGCCGGGTCTCGGTGCGCGAGAGGTCTCGCATCACCGACATGCGCGGCACGGCAAAATGGGGCGCAAAAAGGGGACGTTTCGTCCGGTTTCGGGCGCGGTTCTAGTCGAAAGACACAGACTTGTCACCCGTCCGATGGGCCCTTTTTTCGAGGAAATTCGGGGCCAGTTGCGGCAGATCGCCGGGCCCAGAGGTCGGGCCGGCGCTCTTTGGTCAGGCGCTCGGCCTCTGACCGACGCCAGGCCGCGACTTTGGCGTGGTCGCCGGAGGTAAGAATTTCCGGTATGGCGCGGCCCTCGAAATCCTGCGGCCGGGTGTATTGGGGGTATTCCAGCAGATCCTGGGCGAAGCTTTCTTCCTCGGCGGAGGCTGCCTTGCCCATGACTCCGGGAAGAAGCCGGATACAGGCATCCAGCAGCACCAGAGCGGCGATTTCGCCGCCGGACAGCACATAGTCGCCAATCGAGACCTCCTCGAGGCCGCGGGCTTCGATCAGCCGCTCGTCTACCCCCTCGAACCGCCCGCACAGGATGACTGCGCCCGGCCCGCGCGCGAGGTCGATGACCCGCTGCTGGGTCAATGGCCGACCGCGCGGGCTCATCAGCAGGCGGGGGCGGTTATCGGCCCCGATCGAGTCGATGGCGCGGGCCAGCACATCGGCCTTCATCACCATGCCCGGGCCGCCTCCGGCCGGGGTGTCGTCCACCTGCCGATGCACCCCGACGCCGAAATTGCGGATATCGACCGTCTCCAGCGACCAGGCGCCGGCCGCCAGCGCCTTGCCGGCGAGGCTCAGGCCCAGCGGTCCCGGAAACATGTCCGGGAAAATCGTGAGCACGGTGGCGCGGAAAGTCATGGCTCGGCCGCCTCTCCTTTCTTGGGAGTGGGATCCTGCACCACAATCTCCTCCGGCATGACGACCACGATCCTGCCGCCGGCGATATCGATGTCGGGCACCGTTGCCTTGTCAAAGGCGAGCATCGCCGATTGGCCGCTATCCGAACGCTTCAGCTCGATGATGTCGCCCGCGCCGAAATTATGCAGCGCGATCACGGTGCCGAGCGCATCGCCCTGCGGGGTGACCGCGGCGAGTCCGATCAGATCGGCGTAGTAGAACTCGTCGTCGCCGGTTTCAGGCAGGCGGTCGCGATCGACATACAGATTGACGTTACGCAACGCTTCAGCCTGTTCGCGGCGGGTGATGCCGACGAAGCGCACGGTAAAGCCGTCCTTGGACGGCTTTACCGAATCGATTTCGAGCCGGCGGGTGCCGTCTTCGGTTTCGAGCGGGCCATATTGCGCGAAGGCTTCGGGATCCTGCGTGAAGGAACGCAGATGCACGCCGCCCCGCAGTCCATGCGCGGCGCCGATCTGCGCCACGCAGACTCGTGTCTCGCGCCCGCTCGCGGGACGCGACATGCGCGATTAGCTCGCGGCCGGAGCGGCGCCGCCGGCGGCCTTCGCGGCTTCGGCAGCCTTGCGCTCCTTGCGCGGCACCGCCTTGATCGGATTGTTGCGCTTCTCGCGCTTCAGCACGCCGGCCGCATCGAGGAAACGGGCCACACGGTCCGACGGCTGCGCGCCTTTCGCGATCCAGGCCTTGGCCTTCTCGATGTCGAACTTCAGCCGGTCCTTGTTGTCCTTCGGCATCAGCGGATTGTAATAGCCGAGCCGCTCGATGAAGCGGCCGTCGCGCGGCGCGCGCGAGTCGGCGACGACAATGTGATAGACCGGGCGCTTTTTGGTGCCGGCGCGGGCCATGCGGAGTACGACAGGCATTTTAAGTTTTTCCTTTCGCTAGGTTTCGCGTCCCGGACGCAATGCATCGCAAAGCGGTGCATTGCTGATCCGGGACCCACACGTTGACTGGTCCCGGTTCTGCAGCGCACCACTCAGTGTTGCGCTGCGCCCGGGACACGAGGGTTGAGCAAGACCGCTCATTTCTTCTTGCCGATGCCATGGTAGCCGCCGCCAAGTTTCGGTAATTGGCCCGGCAACTTGCCGCCGCCGAGGCCGGGCAATCCGCCCGGTAGTCCCGGCATGTTTTGCGGCAGGCCCGGCATGCCGGGCGGCAAGCTGCCGCCGCCCTGCTGCTGCATCTTCTCGGCCATCTTCTGGATCTCTTCCGGCGACGGCATGCCGCCGCCGAAACCGAGCGCGCCGGCGAGTTGCGCCAGCGGGCCGCGCTTCGCTCCGCCCATGGCCTTCATCATGTCGGCCATGCCGCGATGCATCTTCAGAAGCTTGTTGATCTGCTCCGGTGTGGTGCCGGAGCCCGCCGCGATGCGCTTCTTGCGGCTGGCCTTCAGGATTTCGGGATTGCGCCGCTCCTGCGGGGTCATCGAATCGATGATGGCGCATTGGCGCTTGAGCAGCTTGTCGTCGAGATTGGCCGCGGCGAGCTGATTCTTCATCTTGGCAACGCCGGGCATCATGCCCATCAGGCCGCCAAGGCCGCCGAGCTTCTGCATCTGTTGAAGCTGCTCGCGCAGATCGGAAAGATCGAACGCGCCCTTGCGCATCCGCTCGGCGGTGCGCGCGGCCTTCTCGGCGTCGATATTGGCGGCGGCTTTTTCGACCAGCGAGACGATGTCGCCCATGCCGAGAATGCGGCCGGCGATGCGCTGCGGATCGAAGGTCTCGAGCGCGTCCATCTTCTCACCGGTGCCGATCAGCTTGATCGGCTTGCCGGTCACCGCGCGCATGGAAAGGGCCGCACCGCCGCGGCCGTCGCCGTCGACGCGCGTCATCACGATGCCGGTCAGCCCGACGCGCTCATCGAAGGATTTTGCGAGATTGACGGCGTCCTGACCGGTCAAGGCATCGGCGACCAGCAGCACTTCGTGCGGATCGGCGGCGCGCTTCACCTCGGCGGCTTCGGCCATCATCGCTTCGTCGAGGGTGATACGGCCGGCGGTATCGAGGATGACGACGTCGTAGCCGCCGAGCTTTGCGGCTTCGATCGCGCGCTTGGCGATCTGCGGCGGAGTCTGACCCTGAACGATCGGCAGCGTATCGACGCTGACCTGCTTGCCGAGCACGGCGAGCTGCTCCATCGCCGCAGGACGGCGGGTGTCGAGCGAGGCCATCAGCACCTTGCGCTTCGCAAGCTCGGTGATGCGCTTGGCGATCTTCGCGGTGGTGGTGGTTTTGCCGGAGCCCTGCAGGCCGACCATCATGATGGCCACGGGAGGTGCGGCATTCAGGTCGATCGGGTCCGCATCCGAGCCGAGCGTGTTGACCAGCTCGTCATGGACGATCTTAACCACCATCTGGCCGGGCGTGACCGACTTGATGACGATCTCGCCGACCGCCTTCTCGCGGACCCGCTCGATGAAGGCGCGGGCGACATCGAGCGACACGTCGGCTTCGAGCAGCGCGCGGCGCACCTCGCGCATGGCGGCGTCGACATCCTCCGGCCGCAGCGCGCCGCGCCGCGTCAGGGTATCGAGAATGCCGCTCAGCCGATCCGACAGATTGTCGAACATGCGCTTTTCCAAACAAGAACACGCCCGAGGGCGCACAGCGCTGTCGGGCGGGGACCTCCGGTCTCATGGACCGGTCGGCGGTTCAAACGTTACATCTCTTGCGAGAACGGGCGGAAACTAGGGGCGGGGGGCCGCGGAGTCAAGGAAACCTCACCAACAGGCTGGATTTATTGCGGTTTCGGTGCGGTTTCGGATGGTTCCGGTTGCGTCTCCGGCGGCTTGGGCCTCTCCGGCGCTTCGGGAGCCGTCTCCCGGACCGGGAAAATCACCTCGATCACCAGCTCGTCCTCCGGCGTGGTCCGCGGGTCGGTCACATAGCGCTCGATGAACAGGTCGCCCGGTTCGAGGTTCTTCTCGTCGAAGAAATTGGTGATCGCCTCGTACAGGTTCTCCATCCCGTCATAGGGGCCGCGATGGACGAACTTATAGGCCTTGCCGGATGGCGAGGTTCCGACCGCGATATCGCCTTTGGGCGGGTTGTCGAACGGACCCATCACCGGGACGGCCGCGCGGTAGTCGAAGCCGGTGTCGTCGGCACCGGTATAGATCATCATGGCGTCGCCATCGGGCTTGAGACCGCGGCGGTCGATATAGTCGTGGACGGTCCTGATGGCCTCGACCAGCGTCTCGTAGGCGCTGTCCCAGGTGCCGGTCCCCTGCAGGTAAACGATGGTCTTCTCCGGCAGCACGATCTCCGCGCCGAATACGTCGTCTGCTGCGTGAGCTTTGCGCAGGCCAAAGGGAAGGATCGCCAGGGCCAGACCGGCGGCAACCAGCGAGCGGCGCGACAGCATGCGGGGTCTCCGTGAAGAACCGTCACCTTTGCGGTCAGATGCCGACCTTTTCATGTCGAACCCGTCCGACGCCGATTGCTGCTGCCTAAACTCGCGTCGCGGCGGGACAAGACCGCCGCTGGCCAAGAAGCGACACTTGGCCCATATAGACGCGATTGGAACATCCCGCAGCACCCGTCATGAGCGCACTCGCCAACCACGCCTTCGTGAAGATGAACGGCATCGGCAACGAGATTGTCGTGGTCGACATGCGCGCGGGCGGCACGCCGGTCACGCCCGACGATGCGCGGGCGGTCGCGGCGCCGCAGGGAGCGCCCTACGATCAGCTGATGGTGCTGTATCCCCCGCGGGCCGGTGGAACCGAAAGCTTCGTGCGCATCTACAACAATGACGGCTCGGAGGCGGGCGCCTGCGGTAACGGCATGCGCTGCGTCGCCTCGCTCGTGTTCGAGCAGACCGGCAAGGATACGCTGACCTTCGAGACCCGGGCCGGGCTGATCAATTGCTGGCGGGGCCCGGAGCCCGGCACGTTCACGGTCGACATGGGCAAGCCGCGTTTCGGCTGGAAGGACATTCCGCTCGCCGAGGAGTTCCGGGATACCCGTGGCATCGAACTGCAGATCGGGCCGATCGATGCGCCGATTCTCCACACGCCCTCGGTGGTCAGCATGGGCAATCCTCACGCGATCTTCTGGGTCGAGGATCCTTATGCCTACGATCTGGAGAAATTCGGTCCGCTGCTCGAACATCATCCGGTGTTTCCCGAACGCGCCAACATCACACTCGCGGCGGTCAAATCGCGCGATCATATCGTGATGCGCACCTGGGAACGCGGCGCCGGTCTCACCAAGGCCTGCGGCTCGGCGGCCTGCGCGACCGCCGTTGCGGCGGCGCGCCTCAATCGTACGGATCGCAAAGTGCGCATGTCGCTCCCTGGCGGCGATCTCGTCATCGAATGGCGCGAGCGCGACGATCATGTGCTGATGACGGGCGGCGTGGAATTCGAATTCGAGGGCCGGTTCGATCCCGCCTTGTTCACGCAGAAGGCGCCGGCATGAGCGTCGAGATCGTCACCTTTGGCTGCCGGCTCAACACGCATGAATCCGAGGTCATGCGGCGCAAGGCGCATGAGGCCGGGCTCAAAGATGCGGTGGTGGTCAATACCTGCGCGGTGACCGCCGAAGCGGTCCGGCAGGCGCGCCAGACCATCCGCAGGCTTCGCCGCGAAAAGCCGTATGCGCGGATCGTCGTGACCGGCTGCGCGGCGCAGACCGAGCCCGCGACCTTCGCCGCAATGCCGGAAGTCGATCGGGTGGTCGGCAATGCCGAGAAGTTCGATGTCGCGGCCTGGAGTGAGACCCGCGCGGCTTTCGCGCGCGGCGCATTCGGGATCGACGCCGAGGAGAAGATCGTCGTCAACGACATCATGGCGGCGCGCGAGACTGCGCTGCATCTGATCGACGGGATCGAGGGCCGTGCGCGGGCGACGGTGCAGATCCAGAACGGCTGCGACCATCGCTGCACTTTCTGCATCATCCCGTATGGCCGCGGCAATTCGCGCTCGGTGCCGATGGGCGAGATTGTGATGCAGGTCCGTAGGCTGGTTGAGAACGGCTATCGCGAGATCGTGCTGACCGGCGTCGACATCACGAGCTATGGCCAGAATCTGCCCGGCACGCCGAAGCTCGGCGCTCTGGTGAAGCAGATTTTGAAACACGTGCCGGAACTGGAGCGCCTGCGGCTGTCATCGATCGATTCCGTCGAGGCGGATGCCGATCTGCTCGATGCCCTTGCCTCCGAAGCGCGGCTGATGCCGCATCTGCATCTGTCGCTGCAGGCTGGCGACGACATGATCCTGAAGCGGATGAAGCGCCGGCATCTGCGCGCCGACGCGATCGCGTTCTGCGATCAGGTGCGGCGGCTGCGGCCGGACGTCGTATTCGGCGCCGACATAATCGCAGGCTTCCCGACCGAGACCGAGGCGATGTTCGCGCGGTCGCTCGATATCGTGGACGAGTGCGGGCTCACGCATCTTCATGTGTTTCCGTTCTCGCCCCGGCCGGGCACCCCTGCAGCGCGCATGCCGCAGGTCGCGCGCGAGGTGGTCAAGGACCGGGCGAAGCGGCTGCGCGAGAAGGGCGAGGCGGCGCTGTGGCGTCATCTCGACAGTGAGGTCGGGCAGGTCCGCAGCGTGCTGGTCGAGTCCGAAAATATCGGACGCACCGCGCAATTCACGCCGGTGCGGTTTAAGGCGCAGGCAACGGCGGGACGCATTCTCGATGTCAGCATTTCCGGGCATGACGGCCGCCACTTGATCGCGGCGTGATGCGATGCGTGTGCAGGTCGGCGAGACATTCTCCGAAACGCTGACCATGACGCCGGATGAGGCCAGAGCTTTCGCCCGCGCCGCCCGCGATTTCAATCCGCTGCACCATGACGAGGCGGCGGCCGCGGCGAGCCGCTACGGCAAGCTGATCGTCAGCGGCACCCAGATGGCCGCGCATCTGATGGCGTTGACCGCAACGTATTTCACCAAGCGCGGCGAAGCGGTGGGGCTGGATTTTTCGCTCCGCTTCCACAAGCCGGTTTATGCCGACGAGACCATCACGTTGAGCTGGGAGGTGGTCGAGGTGAAGCCGACCGCCGCCGGCCGCGACGTGGTCGATCTGAAGGGCCGCGTGACGAACGGGCGGGGTGAACTCGCCGTCGCCGCCACCGGCCGCATCATGGTGGCGGAGAAGCTGTGATTTGTAGATGGTGTAACGGGCCTGCCGCCGAGATTGTGGCGGCGGTAGGTGGTCGTCCCTCAAACTGATGGTGTCAATTCAACGGAGTCGGACACGTCCGCTCCAAGCATCATCGAGGGACGACCATGGA